>CAYIZP010000042.1:0-25712 GCA_964367905.1 uncultured Lachnospiraceae bacterium | reverse complement strand
TCCGACCCAAAGTAACTGGTCTTGTGACTTGAGTTCTTCTGTCACACCTTGACTTGCCTTGTATTGTGGTAATAATCTATCAAGCAAGTTTTGTGCTTGCTCGTTTACATCACGCAAGTGGGAGTGTAGCTCGCCACTAAGTAGCAGATGATTATACAAAGGACTTCTATGTTCTTTGAGATAGGTTTCACGCATCATTCCGTATTTTCCTAAAGGTCTTTCATCAA
The DNA here is from genome assembly GCA_964367905.1 of uncultured Lachnospiraceae bacterium. GTDB lineage: Bacteria > Bacillota > Clostridia > Lachnospirales > Lachnospiraceae > CAUPWF01. The sequence continues at coordinate 25,485 of CAYIZP010000042.1, read as the reverse complement.
CTGGCTCGGTATCTTCATCAAACTGTCCGAAGTCTGGTACATAGTAATCGCCAACCTTGATATATTTTCCACCCATTTTTTCAAATATGCTTTGTGCCATTGTAATTTCTCCTTTTATCGTTATAATATTATGATTTATCGTTTTCTAAGCAATCTGTTGTCATCATACATTATTGTTTGTTATTGTAATCTAAGTTTTTGAGCATAAATAAATGTTACCATTTAGCACGTTCGTCCTCGCAAGGTTTCAAGGCACTCTCGTACCGTTGTCGTACATAGCACTGTATAACCCTCGCATGCAAGTGCTTGCCGATTGATATTATTCAGGTGTGGATCGTCCTCCACCAGTAATATATTTGCCATATTATATCTATTCCTTTCCCGATGTTTCTTCCTGCATTTTATAAGTCGGTATGGTGATTTTAAATGCAGCACCTTGACCCGTTTCTGTCACAAGAACAATCTCCCCCTTGTGAAGTTCGGCTATTTCCTTACAGATCGAAAGCCCCAATCCCTTTGTGCCATTTGTGGTAAATCCTTTTTCGAAGATTTTATCGGCATATTCACTGGGGATACCACATCCTGTATCACGAACATAAAACACCACGGCATCGCCAGAGTTTTCTTCGCTAACTTCTATCGTAAACTCTCCATCTTCCATGTGTTTATTGCTATTTACGGTGAGATTAATCATCATCTGAACCAGCATCTCCATATTGCCTAGAATATGCCGCTGGGTATCCCCTTTGATTCTGAGTTTGTTGCCCCTTTTCTCTAAGAGCCCTCTGCACACCACCGAGGCGTAGTGCAGATATTCCGCTACCGACACTTCGTTGAGCACTGCTTTTGAGATCGGAGTCGTCGGCATTTCCATAAGGTTGGATACAAGTTGCGCAAGTCTATTTGCTTCGGAGGAAATGACTTTGAGATTTAATATCGTTTCCTCATTTGTTTCCTCATTTTTGATTTGTTTATTGGTCAACTGCGCATATCCACTCATGATCGCAAGCGGAGTCTTAATCTCATGTGCCATTTTATGGAAAAATTCGGTTTTCATATGGTTGATATTCTCAAGCACGAGGGCATTTTGCGCGATTTCCTTTTCCCTCATCTTCGAACGAGCCAATTCATGCTCGGTGCGTGAAAACTGCATCGTCAGCGCAATGGCGTTGAAGAACACGATGAGCATCGTGATATAGGGTTGAACATAATATGAAATACCATGATAGGTAATAGCCTCGGTAAGCCATGTCGCCACCATGAGCGGCGTACTCAAACTGACAATTAGATTTTCTCTGTGGACATACAATTTATCTCGGTATCCTCGCCACAAAATGCAAGCTGTAACCACAAGCAATATGATTGTCATGACCGCTCCAAAAACATAAACGCACCTCGTGTATATCGTAGACGGTGCGAGGACATAAAATAACAAACTCACTATAAACCCACCATAGAAGATACCATTCGTCCACCTTGACAATTTCAGTTTCAATACAGACAACACATGACGAATCAAGAAGAAATAAAAGCCGATCCGTGATAGATACTCTACCTTATGCAAAACATACCATGACAAGCCTGATAATAAAGCCATAATATCTTTGCTAAAATATATAGAATAATGCACCGCAGCACAAAGGCAGGCGAGGGAAAACCAGAGAAAACTAATTCTTTCGGTATAACTCAAAAACATCCCAAGGAAGAATATCACAAAAGCTAGGAGCACCCCTAGGATGAGACCATTACTTAAGAATTCGGCTCTGTTTCGCTCGATGATTACATCCTGCTCTGCCAAGTATACATCTTTGAAATACCCGTATGTATGGTTATGATAGGCGAGTTGCAAGACGATCTCTGTCGTGCCCGTTTGCGGTGTAAAATAAACGGAATAATAATCGGTTTTCGGAGTGAACTCTGACGCTTCGGAACTTACCACCCCAATTTCCGAAAGCAGTTCTCCATTCACATACAGCTTTTGCGCATAGTCCGAAGACAGACCTGTAATGCCATAGGTTTTACCTACAGGCAGATTTATACAAATGCGATATGTGCCGTATTTGGCTTCTTCATCTGTAAGTATCGGTTGCGAAGAAGAAAAGTCCCTTGGCTCATATAATTCATTCGGATACCAGTCTGCTATCTTAGCATTTAATAAGACATAGTCCTTGCTTAAATCCGTCTGCTCTATTTCAGACACGCTGAGAACATCCACCGTACCAGGCTTGATCCCGATTACCAGCAGATAAAAAAGTGAAGTAATGATAAAAAACAAACTCATCTTGCGTATGGTCATATCCCCTGTGTCCTTTCTAGTGTTATTTCTGTTCTTACATCATATGATATCACTAGGACTTTTACAAGGTCAACTATTTGGCTGATGATTAAATCGAAACAATAAACTAAAATCCATTCCTATTCTATATAAATTGCACTTGTAACCAATATTGGGTACTCATCCACAATTTCAATGATTATGTACCCCTTCTCTACGTCTAGATTATCAATTACAATATCACTGCAATATGGAATCTCCCTTATGACATTTCCGTTATTGATGATACGAACAACCCTAGGAGTACATTGATTCTCTCTCCATATTCTTCCTTCTCGAGGTAGCCTTGTATTAATATGAACTCGCATTGGTTGAAGTTCTATTGTATCTCCAATTCCGTATGTTCTACTCCCTGCCTCTATATTCATCTCCAACTCTAACAATGCCGAAACATAAGTTCTTCCTTCCCTTATTGCCGTTTTAACATTCTCCTCTGTGATCCTGCCCTCTCTCACCCCAATATAAGTTGCTGTGAGCATAGAAGGTCTTTCCACATCCGCACGATGCCAATCCCTCCCTGCTGTAATCGCTAGTTTTTTTCCTTCGCCTAACAATTGTTGATACCAGCTTCTTGATAGATGATTTTTCTCATTACTGTATGGATTGTTTTGAGACCACAACTCAATATAAGCGATGAGCTCCCAACGTGTCACTTCGAACTCCCAATTAGATCCGCAACTAATCGGCGCACCCATCTCAAAAGGATGTGCAATTCCGCAAACTCCATTTCGTCGGTTAATCTCTTCTAAAAACTGATCAATTTGGTTTTTCTTTGCCTTCCTCCAGTCAATTTCCACACCTAGTGTCAGCAAATGCCCCCAAAACGTCGTACATTCCATCCCTGGCATTACAAAGATTTCATTGTCTATATTTCTTGGCATGTTTTCATAGGCTGTCGTAGTATTATGGTCTGTAATACAAAATCCATCGTATCCATACTTTCGCACATCCTCATATAATTCACTTGGTGAGTAATCTCCATCTGAATGGTACGTATGCGTGTGCATCTCTAGGGGACGATATACAATCTTCCTATCAGTATGTCTCAGTGTATCGATCTTAATCTGGTAGATAATTTCATCTGTCATAATTTCATTTACATGTAAGTTTATCCTGTAATCCCCTACTCTTGGACGAAACTTTCGAAATCCTGGCGAAGGATGATCCATTGTTATTTTGTAAGTTTTTTTAGGTGCGTGTCTGTGTGCGCTCCCAATATTTTCACCCTCATATTCCAGAGAAAAGGTAACAAAATTCATCAGAGTTTCAGGCATCTTATCAGGTTCCCCTTGCCGATACTTCTGATAGCAAGCTTGTACTTCTCTTTCTATCACGTCCTTATCTTGTACTACTTTCATTCCATATTCAATATGCACCCTTATTTCGTCCACTTCTTCTTGTATTGAAAAATCCAAGTCTATATTCCTTGTTCTATCCGCTTTTTTTATGACTACTTCCTTCTCTAGAACACATTTTTCTATCACCCTTTTTCTCCTCCTCGCTCTACAAATGTTCTCTGCTGCCATTTTGTATTATAAAATCGACAGGTAAATATAATTGCTCGCAGGACTTCATCCAATGCCATAGCAATCCATAATCCGATAATTTGCATACCGAGTGTGTTACCAAATAGATAACAACCTCCAACACCTATAACCCAAGCAAACACCGTAGAAATTCCTACCGGATATAAGATGTCATTACAAACTGGCAAAATCCTACACATATTGACATTGACCGCCCGACCAAGTGAGCGTATAATTTCGATACCTGTTACGACTCTAGCTATTTGTATTACTTCTGTATCCGAAGTAAAAACTTTGAAGATTGGTTCTGTAAATAAAAACATTAGAATTGCAATTCCACCAGCTGAGAACACCGATAGTAATACGGATGTTTTTACGCTAGCCTTTACTTCTCTATACTCTCCTCGCCCCATTTGGTGAGATATAATCACTTGTGCCGCTCCTGAGACTGCTTCTGCACAGATAAAAGAAAAGCTTGCAAGCATATTTAAATACACTCTGGCATTAATCATATACGCGGCAAACCCATTACAAATAAACTGAATGCATACTTGCGAAATACCATAGGAGATCGATTCTCCCGCTGTCGGTACCCCAATCTTCAATACTTTTTTCAGTTGCAATCTAGAAAACATTACACCTTCCTCATTTTTATAACTTGGAAGCACTTTCTTGATAAAAATAACAGAAATAATGATCAATCCTAGAAATCGTGCTATGGTACTGGCTAATCCTGCTCCAACCACACCGAGCGCAGGCACAGATCCAAATCCAAAAATCAGAAAATAATTACCCAGAACATTAATCGTATTCATGATAATTGACACGATCATCGTCATCTTCATCATCTTTTGACTTCGTAAAAAGGATAGAACCGTCTGATAAAGCGATTGAAACACAAGTCCAATGCTAATGATCCTCATATACCCGGTAGCTTGCTCGTACATATCACCTCTTAAGTTCAGCACTCTTAATATCTCGTCTCCGAAGATAAACAAAAACAGACTAACACTCGCCCCTAATACAAGACTGATTAATATGGACGTACAATACGTTTCCTTAACTTGCTTTCTGTTCCCCTCTCCTAGGTATTTTGAAATCAAGATGACAGAAGCCGATGACGATATAGAAAATGTTACCAATACCAAAGAAACGATTTGATTTACATTTCCTATTGCTCCTACCCCATCTATGTTAAACCACCCCACCATAACTTGGTCTACATTTCCCACAAATAATTGAAGTATTAACTCCACATAAATTGGAAAGGACAATCCGATCAATTGTCCTTTCACTTGCTCCTTAACTTGCTTCATAAATCCGCCTTCTTTGTTCCATTGTATATCTCACAGAATTTGTCGTTATGTATGGCACTCGATTTTTTAATAGAAAAACAATGTCCTCTTCTTTGTCTACCGTCCAACAAGACAAGGGGATTTGAGCCCTTTCCAATGCCTCTATCAATGGTAGTGTTACCGTTGTGTAATCTAGATTAAAACCTTTGCAGTAAGGATTTCCCATCTTCTTAAAATTTGTGATTAAGGTTCTAATTTCTTCTTTCGTGTATCCATGCTCTGTATGTTTTACCTTGGCATACTCCGTCCCAACAAAATAATAAAACTTACTAAGACTATTTAAAAAACTCATGTCACTACAACCTGTGAAAAACACCCTTTCTTCCATCTGATGTCTCGAAGCTATCTCCGCCACTGCTCTTGTCACTTCTTTTTCTTTGATGTCGCAATTTAGTAAAATCTTAGTATTCTTCATCCGCTCTAATACATGTTCGAAAAAGACATAGTTCTCTAATGCGTCTAAATTCAACGGGTCATGGGAGAGATACACTTTCCCCTCGTGCATTCTTACATCCACTTCTAGTATATCCACATTCAACTCGATTGCCTTTTCCACATCTTCCCAGGTTCCTGGATTTGTATTTTCTAACCCTGCATGTGCTGTAATATAAGTCATTATTGTACCGCAATCCATTCATCCATTTCTTGTTGTGCCGCATCTAATGTAGCCTTAGTATCTCCGCCACTTAGAACACTTGTCTCAACTGCTGTAGTTAAGATACTTCTACCTTGTCCACTTCTATAGTAATAACGTGGTGCCCACAAAGTTTCCATTGTTTTAAACATTGCTTCTACATTCTCTTCGCCTTTTACTCCGTCTAACTCCAACGCACTTTTTGTAACTGGCATACCTTCCGCTCTTTGGTTATTCCAGAAGTATTCTGTGAAGAATTCACCTGATGTGAATTTCATAAACTCCCAAGCAGCATCTTGTACTTCACTCGTTTTTGCAATTACAAAAGGACTTCCAGCAAACATTCCACCCATTCCTTCTTCTTCGTTGATAAATAAGCGGCTCACTCCATAGTTCTCTTCAATTCCTAATGTTTGTACTGATTTTAAATTTGCTGGTGCACATCTTAGGTGAATTGCAATGTTATTGTCTTCTGTTCCAAATAACTCTCCACCTTGTCCAGCCATTACTCCTTCTGGTGCGTATTCATTTAAAGTCTTCAAACTTTCTATTGCTTCTACCATAGTATCACTATTAAAATTAACTGTCATTTCAGATGAACGGATTCCTTCTCCCCAAGTTCCACCATAATATTCATTAAAGTTCATAACTGTGTCTGCTGCATCTTTTCCTGTATAGAAGATTCCGTAGTTCTCTTCTCCAGTCTCTGGATTCGTTCCTGTCATCTGTGCGCTCTTCTCCATAATCTCTTCTAATGTTGGTTCCGCAGATAAATACTCCACTCCCCATTGATCGAAGATTTCTTTATCATACATGATGAATCTTGTATCACCAATAAATGGAAGTCCATAAATCTGCTCTTCTGTATCTTCTGGTCCTGCCACTTTCCATCCATCTACTTGACCTTCTGTGTATACTGACATATCAAAATTATCTGCATCGATAAATGCTTGAAGTGGCTCTAATAAATCTTGTTCCGCCAATGCACTAATACCAGGTGCTTGATATACATCAGCCTCTCCACCTATCATCATCGCTTGCGTTTTTTTCTGATAATCATCCCATCCCATGTAGATAAACTCTACATCGATGTCTGGATTTTGCTCCTCAAACTCTGTCTCAACTGCATGCATTCCTGTTAGCTTTTCTCCCGATACTGGGTCTGTAAAATCTTCTTGCTCAAACCCTCCAATTAATTGTACCTTGAGCACTGTTCTGTCTCCTGAATCTTCCGTACTTGCACTACTGTCCCCATTTGCCTCTGCATTGCTTCCACATCCTGTTGCTGTTGCACTCATCATTGCCATTGCTAATAATACACTCACTACTCTTTTCTTCATCTCTTTTTCTTCCTTTCATATTAAAAAATTCTTACTCACCTTTTACTCCACTCAATGCTATAGATTGAATGATAAATTTTTGTAAAAACAAAAATACTAACAATACTGGTACGATACCTAGGAATGCTACGGCCATTGTGCTTCCAGCCATTCTAGTTCCTCCCTCTGTTGAGAAGGAAGATATAAATATCGGTACCGTTCTAGTTTCTTCACCAGTTAATATTACAAGCGGCCACAAGAAATTGTTCCAACTATCCATAAATTTCAGGATTGTAATCGTCGCTATAATCGGTGATGCTAACGGCAGATATACCTTGGTTAGTACCGTAAGTGGTCCACCACCATCTATAAATGTAGCCTCCATTAGACTATCTGGTAACTTGTCAAAAAAATTCTTTGCTAATAGCAATCCGAATCCATCTATCATATTTGGCAGAATTAATGGTATGAATGTATTACTCAGACCTAATGCCGAAAACATTTCAAACATCGGTATCATCCTAGTTTCGAACGGAATCATCATCGTTCCTAATATAATTAATAGAATGACACTCTTTCCTTTGAATTTCCCTTTTGAAAGTGCGTAGCCTGCTAATAATACCGACACAAGGTTTAAGGCTACTGAAGCAACTGCTATAATAAATGAATTGATATATGCAGTCCATAATCCACCGTTTTCCGTGATTAATTCCAGATTGAAAAATGAAAACTCTTGAATAATAAAACTTGGTGGAAATGGTGGGTTGATATTTGCATATCGCTCCAACGACACTACAATCATCCATACAAAAGGAGCTAAAAATATAATTCCTACAATTGCCAGTATTATGAATATTGATATATTGATTATTTTCTTTTTCATTCTTTTGCTCCCATTTTAGTAATTTTCATATTTATTAAAGTAAATACCATGATGATTACAAAAAGTATACTAGCTGCTGCAGAGGCAATTCCAAATTCATAGTTCCCAAATCCTCTCTCGTAGATAAATCCAACTATCGTATGCAAGCTTCTCTCTGGTGAACCAGTCATGCCTCCCAGCGTATACACATCTGTAAATCTCTGCATTCCTCCAATCCATCCCATGACTAGCAAAAATGTAAATGCTTCCTTCATCAGCGGCATCGTGATATGCCAGTTCATCTGAAACTTACCCGCTCCGTCTATCGATGCTGCTTCGTAATACTCTGGAGAAATCGTCTGTAAGTATGCCAAGAAAATAATCACATTAAATCCTGTACTTCTCCAAATATTTAAAATCACTGCTCCAAATCTTGCTGTCACGCCACTTTCTAACCATGTAATCGGTGCAATCCCAATGACTCCTAATAATTCATTTAGTATTCCATCTGGATGCAGTACAAATAGAAACAAGGTCCCTGCCGCTACCGCGGGGGTTACATAAGGGATAAAAAACAAACTCTTCAATAAGTTTTTTCCCCTCGTTAAGTTATTGATTCCTACCGCTACCAGATACCCTAATGGTATCGCAACCAACAACTGAAAAAATGTTATAAAAAAAGTATTAAATATTGCTAGATGAAATACATCATTCGTTAATATGTATTCATAGTTCTTTAATCCATTAAAAGTTTCAACGGTTCCATTTGATTTAAAAAAACTCAATCTAAAAACCTCAAATATTGGATATGCCATAAAAATTGCAACACCTAGCAAAGTCGGTACTAAAAGCACGTACCAAAAAGCCGTATTTTTCTTTTCCATATTTCCTCCCTATCGCTCTGTTTTTCATGCACATTCTATCAAGAGAATTTATTTCCTTCTATGCGATTTGAAGAAGAAAATTAGTTAAATGTTGACTATTTATATACATTTATCATAGATTTTACACAAATTTTCCTTTTGTTTTTATGCATGTTTTTGAGGCGTTTCCTATATAGTAAAAAAACTGTCCACAATCTGGACAGTTTCTCTCTATTGATCCTTTATTTAAAACAAGATTTCCTTGTCTTTTTGTTTTCTATATTTTTTCGGCGTCATTTCACAATATTTTTTGAATTGCTTAGAAAACGCCGAATAATCTTGGAACCCTACCATATACGCGATCTCTGTCATAGACTCCTCGCTTAATCGAAGTAGTTCACATGCTTTTTTTATTCTATATTTTAGCAGATATTCCTGTGGTGAAAGGCTCAGATTTTTCTTGAATAACTTATAGAGATAGGTTCGATCTATCATACAACTCTCTGCAATATCCGTGACTGTTATTTGTTGGCTATAATTATCATGAACAAATCGGATACTCATATCAAAGTAATGAGAATTCTTTTTTACTTGGGCTTCATACGGTTGAACATGTCCAAAAAAACTTTCCATACAGTCTTCTATGGTCTTTCCTCTATCAAGAATCAAATCATGTAACCCCATCAACGCTTCTATTACTGCACCTCTATCATTACCGCTATGATAAATCGGCTGACTTCTTGATAACTTTGCCTTTTTCACTAGACGTTTCATCTCCTCACCAGAGACTGCCAACCAAAAGTACTCCCAAGGATTATCCTTTTCCACTTGGTATTTGGGTATCTCTCCTGGAAATATCACAAATCCACTCCCCGCTTCTATGTGATACTCATTTCCACCTAGAAAATAATACCCCTCTCCTCTTAATATATAATGAATTCTATAATACTCTCTCTCAAACGTTCTGATTTTACGATGATTCTCTGGCTTCTCCCATCCGTATGCAAGCAATTGCAATTGTGCATGTTCTCGTTTCATGTGTATTCACCTTCTCCAATCAACAAATTTGTATTCTACCACCACTATTTTGCATTATACACTATGATTACCACCATTTAAAGTAACTTTATTTTATAAGCTCAACGTATTATTTATACAAAAATCTAACAAACTAGGTGACAAATTCATATTCATGTGCTACTATATCAGTATAAATTCACAGGAAAGGGGAGTGTTTTTTTGTTAAATGTAATCTAATTTTTCTATTGAAGGGTTTTCAATAGAAGTTACGCAATTATCACGAATATAATTCGTTTTTTTGTTGTACGCATTTTTAGGTTACATCTTAGTAAAATACACTTTTTCATACATGCCTTTATTAGATTATGTAGATTCTAATAAGAAGAAGGTTTTATTTTAAGTGTGTAGATGTACCTATACACTTTTTTTGTTACCCCAAAACAATTTTAAACTCAACGTTATAATATCCAGAAAGGAATTACCAAACCATGATAAAATCATATCGTACCTTAGAGTTTGACAAGGTATTAAATAAATTAAGCGAATATGCTGTATCTCAAACAGCAAAAGAGAAACTACTTGCATTGACTCCATCACTAAACGAACGTGAGTGCAACTCAAATATGAGAAATACTTCAGATGGTAAGAAGGTGCTCGAGAGCATAGGAACACCCCCCCTTGCTGCGATGGATGACCTCGATAAAACACTCGCACTTGCAGAAAAGGGTGCAATGCTAACACCCGAACAGCTATCATCCGTATCAAACTTCATCTACTCCTGTAGAAGAATGGTTACATTCTTGAAGAAGGCTGAATCACTTCAAGTGAATCTAGCCTATTACAGTATGTCATTTCTAGACTTGGACGAAGTCTATGAAGAGATTAATCGCTCCATTCGAAGCGACAAGGTAGATGACGCCGCTACAAAGACCTTGCAAGACATCAGAAGAAAACTTGAGAATACGCGGAGCTCCGTGAAGGTGAAACTAGAGGCAGTTCTTCGTAGTAAGAGGGCCTATCTATCTGACAATATGATTGTCAACCGTGACGGACGATTTGCCCTACCTGTGAAGCGAGAGCATAAGGGGCAAGTTCCTGGATCTGTCCTCGATACCTCCAGCAGTGGAAGCACTCTATTCATCGAACCATCCGCAATCGGAAAGTTGCAAGAGCAACTAAATAGTTTGCTGATTGATGAGGATAGCGAAATACGTAAAATTCTATACACCTTGTCAGCTTTAGTCGCTGACAATATGACGGCATTCGCCACTAATATTGGCTATATGGAAACCTTGGACTTTATCTTCGCAAAAGCGAAGTTCTCCTATGAACTTAAGGCTAGTGCCGCCGAGATAACCACAGATAGAGTCATTAAGATTGTCCGCGGTCGACACCCTCTGTTGAATCGTGATGAATGTATTCCACTAGATTTTGAACTTGGCACGGATTACCGCGGGATTGTCATCACAGGGCCAAATACAGGTGGGAAAACTGTAGCTCTTAAAACGGTCGGGTTACTTTCATTAATGGCACAATGTGGACTTCACGTCCCAGCAGAACCAGGAAGTACCTTCTCCATGCATGCAGACTACCTCTGTGACATCGGTGATGGGCAGAGCATCTCCGAGAATCTCTCCACCTTCTCGGCACATATTACAAACATTGTTGGAATTTTAGAGACCGTATCCGATGAGAGCTTAGTCCTCCTAGACGAGTTAGGCTCAGGAACTGATCCTGCGGAGGGCATGGGCATCGCAGTTGCAATTCTCGATGAGCTTCGCAAGAAAAACTGCCTATTCCTAGCTACAACTCATTATCCAGAGATCAAGGATTTCGCGAAACACACCCCTGCATTAATCAATGCACGCATGGGATTTGACCGCGAGAACCTAAAGCCACTGTACAAGCTGCAGATCGGTGAAGCTGGCGAAAGCTGCGCACTTTCCATTGCCGAGCGACTAGGCTTGCCCAAGCACTTATTAGAACGTGCTCGAAAAGAAGCTTACCATGATAAGCCTTCTAATCCACAACCCGAGAGATTTAGGACTCCTATTATAGATGATACTGTGGTCGAAGATACACAAGAACATCCTCGTTCCAATAGAAAGACTTCTAGCAAAATCATTAAGGATATTCCCGCACTGAAGAATGAGATAAAGTCCATGTATGAAATGGGGGATAGTGTAACCATCTTCCCTGAGGAGGTTGTTGGAATTGTCTATCAACCCGCAGATGACTGCGGAGACTTGATTATTCAAATCAAGGGTGAGAAAAGAAGAATTAATCATACGAGGGTAAAACTAAAACTCAAAGCAAGTGAGCTCTATCCACCAGATTATGACTTTTCTATTATATTTGATTCCGTGGAGAACAGAAAAGCAAGACATAAGATGGGCAAGGGGCATCGCCCCGATTTAGTCATTAAGTTTGACGATTTATAGATAAATAGCCAAAAGTGAGAGGTTGACCCAAGTCAACCTCTCACTATATACTCCTCTACTTATTCTATAATTAATAGAAGTCATATTATGGTGTATACTGCATAACTGTATCGATTCCGATATCTAATCCCAAGAACATCCAAGCTGCCAATAGAATCGTCCAAGCAATCAAAAATGCCACTGAGTACGGCAACATTGTTGAGATTAATGTTCCAAACGATGCCTTTTTTTCGTACTTTTGCAGATATACAATTATCATTGCAAAATATGACATCAACGGTGATATAATGTTTGTCGTAGAATCTCCGATTCGATAAGCTAGCTGTGAGAACTCAGGGCTAATTCCAAGTTCCATCAACATCGGTACAAATATTGGTGCTAAAATCGCCCATTTCGCTGATGATGATCCCATGAACAAGTTAATGAATGCAACAATCAAGATAAACACAACAATCAATACGATGTCCGGTGCATTCAGTGCCTTCAAGAAATCAGCTCCTGATACTGCTACCATAGTTCCTAGATTTGAATAATTAAAGAATGCAATAAACTGCGCTGCAAAAAATACTAACACCAAGTATCCTGACATCCCTGCAAATGATTTCCCAATCATATTCATGACATCTGTACTATCTTTTATCGTTCCTACTGTCTTACCATAGATATAACCTGGTATGAAGAAAATAATTACAATAATAGGTACAATTCCAGCACCAAGGAAGATTGATTCCCCTAACACGAAGTATAGTCCTACTGTTAGTGCTGCTCCCGCTACTAATCCTAACACGGCATTTCTTAATCCCTTTTGTTCTACACTCGTTATCTCTTCCAGTGTTTCTTTGAACTCGCCCTTGTATTCTCCAAGTCTCGGCTCAACAATCTTCTCTGTTACAATGGCTCCAACTATGGTAATTAAGAAAGTCGAAGCAAACATAAACCAATAATTCCCCAAAGTCTGCACCTCATACTCTGGATTAATGATATGTGCTGCTTCTTGTGTGAGTCCGCCTAATAGTGGATCCAATGAACTTGGTAGCAAGTTAGCTGAGAATCCCCCGATACCCCTGCAAAAGCCGCAGCCAAACCAGCGATTGGATTTCTTCCAAATGATATAAATATCATCGCTGCAAGTGGTGGCAACACTACATATCCTGCATCTGATGCAACATTTGACATAACTCCTAAGAATACAACCATCATAGTCACAAGACGCTTCGGTGTCTTCTGCGCAACATTTCTCAATGAAAGTGCAATAAAACCTGAATACTCTGCAACTCCAATACCTACCAATGCTACCAACACAGTTCCAAGAGGTGCAAACCCTGTAAAATTCGATACCAAGCTACTGAAGATATATTGTATTCCCTCTACCGATAGTAATGATTTCGCACCTGCCGTTACTTCTTGCACTTGATAAACGTCATCGACCTTCACAAGACCTTCATATGTAACAGACCATCCGAGAAATGCTCCCACTGCCGATAAACCCATTACAATTAAAGACATGATTAAAAACAACATGCCTGGATGTGGAAGTTTATTTCCCACACGCTCTATGAGGTTTAACAAACCTCTGCTTTTTTCTTTTTCCATCAAAAAAGACCTCCTAAATATTCTAGCTCACTGATTATATCCCATCTTGTGCTATCTGTCCATTCTTTCTCTTAATTTTTTTTATTTTTAGGGTAGTTTTGCCAATCTGTTTACTCCACACAAGCTAAATGTTATAATTATATTCAGTAACGAACCACTTATTTAGGAGGAAGAATTCATGACCATAACATATGCTTTAGTGCTGTTTTTTGTATTTATTTTAATTTATTTGCTTATCATTGAAATCTTCACTGTATTATTTCGTTTGACAGGATTAACCTATGATAAAGCAAACTTTCAGGTAATCTCTATGCTTACAAACTGTGGATTTACAACACAAGAGAGTGAGAATATTACCATCTTCCGCGTGCGAAGAAGGCTCGCCAAGATTACCATTGTTTTCGGCTATCTATTTACCGTTGTCATCATGTCGAGTGTCGTGAATATTTTCCTCTCACTAAGCAACTCAGAATTTGAAAACATTCTAGAGTCTATTATTGTAATCCTTGCGTCAATGGCGGTTCTCACTGTAATTATAAGAGTACGCGGTGTTCGAGACTTTATAGACAAACGAATCGAAGCTCTTGGTAATAGGATGATGTTCGGAGACAGCTCCAATGCTATTATGTTACTAGATATGTTCGGAAAAAATGCGATGTGTGAAATAAACTTATCAAAATTGCCCTCAGAATTTATTAACGTACCACTAAAAGACTCCCGATTAAAAGAAAAATATAAAATTCAGTTGATGCTGATAAAACGAGATGGACAAACTCTCAGCATTATGAATGGGGAAGAAATTCTTCTTCCCCATGATACAATCGTAGTATTTGGCAATTATACAAATATCAAAACTTTGTTCAAAAATCCTATAAGCGGCTTAAAATAATTCCCGTGACTAATTTTAGTTTGTATTCTTTTTCTTGCTCTTTTCCGTATACATCGCCTTGTCAGCCAAATCAAGACAAGCTTGAAATGATTGTGCTTGCTCTGGATAAAACGAACAGCCAACTGATGCACCTACTTTATAGTCCATACCACTAGGTGTTTTGATATACGTTTGTTCTAATTGTTCTCTAATTTTTTCCAAGCAAGCTTCCAGTTCGTGATAATCATCATTACCATATAATATCATAGCAAATTCATCACCACTGAGGCGTGCACAGAGCTTATGTTCATAGTCAAAACGATCCAACACATTGGCCATCGCACATATAAAACTATCCCCTGTTGTGTGCCCCCAAGTATCATTTACATACTTCAAATTATCCAGATCAATCATTAAGACTGCTGCTTTTTTAACCTCTTTTGGTCTGTTTGATAATCTCTCCATATGTTCATAAAAAGCTCGCTTACCATAGATCTTAGTGAGATAATCGAAATCTCTCTCTTGTTTCATCATGTATTTTTCGTTGATTTCATTCGTTGAATCTATAATAAGTCCCCAATCACTTTCGCCCTCTTTATACCGAAGAATCTTCAGAAATCGCTCTCCATTCTCGTTGGAAACGCTATATACATCTGATTCATCCGCATGTGGTGAAGACATAATATCTTCAATAAAATGCAAAAATTCACTAGACGACTTGAGCAAACTTTCTTGCTGGGCTTTATGAATTTGTAAAATCTCTACTAACTTTCCAGTTGCGATCACTACGTCTGATTTACACTCATACATTGCAATAGGAACGTTAACTTGTTCGAAAATAGTCGAAAACTTTCGTGATGACTCAACCACTTGCTTCACCATAAAATTCACATTGCTACTTAACGATTTGAATTCTGGTAAGCCTGCAACCTCCATCTGATACTCTAAGTCTCCATTAGCAATCCGTTCCATTCCTTTTCCTAGTTCCATAAATCCGCGAAGTACCACTCGATCCAACAGAAAATAAATGAGCACAATAATCAGTGTTGCTACTAGCAGTGAGATGACAATGAGATATGCGATACTCACTAGCGTAGGACCATATATGGATGTATTGCTCTGAAAATACCCTATATAAATATTATCCGACTGCTGTACTAGCAATGTATGCCCCGACTCGCCATTGATGACGGCATTCTTTGTCAATCCTAAATCCTCAGTATAAAAATCTGATAACCCTAGTTCACTCAAATTATATCCATTGAGCGTTGGACTTGTGCTACTGATGACTTCACCCGTCGCAATATCGACTGCGAAAAACAATGTATTTACTGTAGGTGTCAATCGCGAAAAAACAAAGGATAGCTCTGTCGCCTCCATAGCCTCGAGAAGTCGGAGTGGTTCTATCCCTATCTGAACAATATGCTGCCTATCCTCGCTCCAAACCGCTACATACTGCATTGCCTTATTATCTGCAGTATTCGGAGTGACGTCTTGAACAAGTTCTAGATCGTAATCTTCCAATAATGGTTTGAAAAAGCTCATTTGCTCCCCTGAATCAAATGTATATCCGTAGTATCTAGGCTCGTTACCACTATAAATTTTTCCGTCTGGTGTAAACAGATTGATTTCATCAATCTGTAGTAAGGTTGCTATATATTCCAACTGTTCAATATCGTAGATAACCTCCTGATTGTACTGTATCATATAAGCTGCTGCTTTAGCTCGAATCAGAAAGTCCTCCTTTAGTTCCTCCTGCAATTGCTGCGCGTTATCATCATTCTCCACCAAAATTTCTTCAATTTGAAGAATTTGATTCTGGGCCACCTCCTTAAACTCCTTGTAAGTTGTATGGAGCATAGCATAGGCTCCCACAAATAGAAGTACCCCCGCAATCACAAATACTAAAAGCACTAGCTTAAGCATAATATGCTTCTTCACCTCGTATCACCTACCTCATATTCATGATATTTTGTAACTTAAATATACCATATATCTCCATGTCGGTCAATTCAACGAATTTTAATTATCATGACTAAAGCTCCCACAATTTTCTATAGATAATTTTTATATCTTCTTTCGAAATATTTTTTTTCGTATTCGCAGGACTACCACTGTTATACGCATCCATTGCCATCTTATTTATTTGATCCGCAAATGCATCTTTATTAATTCCATATTCAGCCAAGGTCGGAACATCACAGATTTCACATAATTCTCTGATGGCAACCATACATTGCATTGCCGCCACTTCATCTGAATCCGACTCCTTGGCATATCCAATACAACGTGCTATTTGCGCGAATTTACAATAAGCTCCATCTAGAACATACGATAAACATTCGTACAATAGCATCGCATTAGAAATTCCATGAGGTACATGAAATATCGCACCAATTGGTCTACTCATCCCATGAACCAATGTTACAGACGAATTATTGATACATACCCCCGCCTCAAATGCTGCAATCGCAAGTTCTTCTCTCGCCTTCAAGTCTGTTCCATCCTGGTATGCCATTGGAAGATATTCGAAAATTCGTTTTATTGAAGACAATGCAAATACATCTGTTACCGAAAAGGCTTTTCTTGATGTAAATGCTTCAATCGCATGTGTCAATGCATCTAATCCCGTTGCTACTGTCACATCACTTGGCGTCATACAAGTATATTTGGGGTCAATTACTGCAAGTTTTGGCAGCAGACACGGGTCTTTTATTAACAGTTTTATATTTCTTTTTGTATCTGTAATAACTGTAAATTGTGTAGCTTCAGATCCAGTTCCCGCTGTAGACGGAATTGCTACAAGCGATGGAATTTTATTAACTATTTCTCCCCCACTATAGTCGACTATTTCACCCTGATTTGTTATTATTATTCCTATAGCCTTTGCCGAATCTAATGGACTTCCACCTCCAAACCCAATCAAAAAATCACAGGCTTCCGTTTGATAACATTCTACACCTTCTTCTATCATCTTATCCGTCGGTTCTCCTGTAATTCCCGAAAACACAACAGAATCCACACCTTGCTCATAAAGCAGTGCTTGTAACTCTGATACATGACCTTGTCTAATCATAGAATTCCCTGTAACAACTAACGCCTTCTTCCCCAGCTTTACTATCTCATCTATTGCCATTTTCAATGCTTCATTTCCCATATACACCATTTCTGGAATCATGAATTTATTCGCCATGTTCTTTCCCCCTATTTTAAGATTATTTTATTGTATCCGACGAAGCTTTAAACAAAGATGTATCTTGAACAAATCTTCTACATTCGTTAAGTCCAATGCTATTAGCCCCTTTATTTTTTTCAATTTATAATGAATGGTATTTCTATGTACATGCATAACTGTCGCTAGTCTTTGTATATTCCCACTATATTCAATATAATTTTCTATAAACTCCACAAAATCAGTTCCATTTGCATAGTCATACTCAATCACCCTTCCGATGACCTCATCTATATACAATTCTGTTTCCTTATAACCGGATAATAACAAGAGCAGTTTGCAGGATTCTAGCTCATCATAGCATATCGGTGACCGTAATAATACCCCTCCTAGTTTATATACTTTTTTTGCTAATTGATAGTTGCTAGGCAATTGTTTCACAGTGCCTTTATTACTACCACTGGCTATTCTAATCTTAATGTCGTTGTCAAATCTATGTGTAATTATATCTAGTAGTTCATATAATATCGCATTCTCAATTTCTATTGTTATAAGTACAAATTGATTGTTTTCTTGAAACAAACAATACTGTTCTACTCTTCTACTAACCTCACGCTCTATGCATTCATGTAGTTTCTCAACATGTTTTTCTTCTATCTCTACCCCCTCGTTTTCATCAAACCCAAGTATTGTTACACAATATTTATAGCTTGATTGAACACCATATTTTACAAGTATCTCTTCTACTTCCCCTCGTTTCTTTTCGTTCAGCAGGTATTCTCTAACTAGTCCATCAATGCTTTTATGTTTTTCATCACTTTTTATCAACAGCTCACAAAAATACCTCGTCATATCTACTAGTCTCACCTCCCACGGAATTGTATATAATGGCAAATCATTTTCATTACAAAAATCAATAACTTTTTGTGGGATTTTCTCAATGTAAGGTCCTAAATTAAACATGACTCCGCTAACATTTTTCTCATGCAACAAGCGTACAAATGTAAGCATATTATCTTTATCTTTTATATTTCCAATCCCCGTTGACAATACGATTTCATATCCATGTAAAAAGGAAGCAGCCTCATAATCCTCAACTATATGCACCCATTGTGTTGTATTCTCCAATCCCCCTTCCCCCGTTAATAAGGTAATCCGATATTTTTTCTTTGTATTTGTCATCAAACGCCGTACTGATATCCCCATATAAAGTTCCTCCTGACGAAACAAAAAGGACATCCACTCTTGTGAAATGCCCCCTTGCATGTTTTACTTTCATATTATATGGTGATATTATCACATGTTTCTGCTCGTTACAAGACAATTTTCTATTCTTGAAAGGATATCATAATTGCCTCATACATAAGATTAACTGTTTTTTCCACGCCAAATCGTTCGACATCAATCATGATATGCTTTCCATTTCTATCCCCTCGATTATACCCTGTAACATACTTATAGTAGTTATGTCGCTCTCTGTCTACTCGTTTAACCATTCGCTCAGCTGTACAGTAATCCAAATCATATTCTGAAGAAATATGTTTAATTCTATATTCCATTGGAGCATACAAGAAGAAGTTTAATACATTTCTGTGCTCACGAAGAATATAGTCCGCACAACGACCGAATAATATGCAATTCTCTCTCTTATTCGCAATATCACGAACAACCTTAAATTGCGCTGTAATGGATCTTTCAGAATAAAATGCGGTCGAAGATCCATAGCTAAATTCCGTAATTAGTCGGCTGGTTTTTTTGTTAACAATTTCATCCATACCTTGCACAAATTCTATCTGCAGTCCAGCCTCAGAAGCTGTTAAATCAACCAACTCTTTGTCATATAATTTCGCACCTAACTTAGAAGCTAATCCTCTTGCTATCTCCCTAGCTCCACAGCCAAACTCCCGACTAATTGTAATAATATATTTTTTCATCTCTTCATCCTCCTAGCGTCTATGTTTATTCATCTGTTTTTCTAGTAATTTGACCACTAATGCTAGCGGGATGCAAATAACCAAATATACCAATGCTAAAATAGTATAAGATTCAATAGTTAGGAAAGATTGAGCTGTATATGCCTTTGTAACCATCAAAAACTCCTGGGCTGTAATATATGCCATCAGGGATGTATCTTTTACCATCATTACTAGGTAATTACCAAATACTGGGATACTATTTTTAAACGCCTGAGGTAATACGATACGAAACATAGCCTGTGTTTTTGTAAATCCAAGAGACAATGCCGCCTCCATTTGTCCCACGTTAATCGATAATATTGCAGATCTTATTACCTCAGACAAGTAAGTACCATAATTAATAGAAAGACCTAAAATCCCGGCTACTGTGGAAGATATAGAATAACTGAAATTCTCGATGCCTATAAGATAAGCCACAATTTCTATCAATAGGGGCATAACATAATAAACATATACTAACTGCACAAGAAGTGGCGTCCCTCTAATAACCTCCTGAAAAATAATAATAATGCGATTTAAAACTTTATTATTGGAGACCAGACCCATGGCCAGAGCAAATCCAATAATAATGGCCAACAAAAAACCAAGTATGGTAACTAGTACTACAATTTGCAGCGCTTCTCCAACTAATCTAGGAAGCAATTCCTCGATGGCTTTTGCAAAATTTAAATTCTCTAAAACTCTCATGTATTCTCCCCCTCAGCCGTCTATTCTTGTAATACCCTCGCTAAAAATGATTTTGTTCTTTCATTTTTGGGATTAGTAAATATTTCTTCCGGAGTTCCAGATTCAACTATATAACCTTCATCCATAAAAACAACACGGTCAGCAACTTCTCTAGCGAATCCCATTTCATGTGTTACAATTGCCATTGTCATGCCTTCTCTTGCTAATTCTTTCATTACGGCAAGCACTTCTCCTACCAATTCCGGATCCAGTGCCGATGTCGGCTCATCAAACAATATCAATTCAGGCTCCATTGCTAATGCTCTCGCAATAGCTACACGTTGTTGCTGTCCCCCGGAAAGTGTATCAGGATACACTTTCCATTTATTATCCATACCAACTTTTTCTAACAGTTTCATGGAATATTCATTCGCCTCGTTCTTACTTTTCTTCAATACATGAATCGGGGCATAGCTTATATTTTCCAAGACAGTCATAAACGGAAATAGATTAAATTTTTGAAAACACATTCCCACTTTTTTTCTGTATTTAGTGATATTGTATTTTTTATCTAGAATTTTTTCATTTTTAAAGATTATTTCTCCTTGATTAGGTGTTTCCAACACATTAATGCATCGCAACAATGTGCTTTTCCCTGAACCAGATGGTCCTAGAAACACAACTACTTCTCCTTTTTTTATGGATAGCGTAATATCATTTAAAACTTTTAAGTCCCCAAAAGCCTTCTGTAAATTATTAACTTCTAATAATGACATATCTAACACCACCTTTATCATTAATTTTTATTCTGTTCTTGTATTTACATCATGTTCTTTTTCTTCGTTTGTAATCATATGAATCGATGGATCAAGTCCTGAATCTGCAAACACCTTTTCAATGAACCCTTCGCTTCGTAATTCTTCTACTACATTATCTACTTCTTTCGCAAATGCTATATCATCAAATGTTACAGCCGGAGCGATTCTACCTATTGTATCTTCAGTATCTTCATAATCTGAAGCAAGTTTCAATCCTTCAACCACTTCAGGTGAATTCGCCAATAAATTTTCTACTACAGTTGAGTCTGTAAGGAATGCATCTATCTTTCCATATTGCAATGCTGTAATAGACTCTGATTGATCACCTGTCCCCCTAGCCTCTTTTATCAAGCCTTCAGCAACCCATCCTTCTACTACTGGTTGCCATATAGTTCCAGGAGTGTACCCAACAACTGTTTCGTCTGCATCAAAGTCAACAAGCCCTGTTATGTTGTCATCGTCTGGGATTAATAATCCGCCACCTTGTGTGTACCATATGTCTCCGAAGTAAACTTGTTCTGCACGGTCAGGCCTAACATACATACAGTCAGCAATAATATCAATATTTCCTGAATTTAAGTTGATGATTAATTCTGAGAATGGAATCAGTGCCATTGATACTTCTTCAATGCCCAAACGATTTGCCACCTCTTTGATAATCTCCGCATCTACCCCTAGGAAATCTCCTGTCTCTTCATCTATATATGCAAACGGTACATCTCCAGACGATCCAACAATTAATTCTCCCTGGTCTCTAAGTCTAGTTAATGTTTCACTTGGCACTCCATCCACACAATACGAATTATTATATTCAGATTCTATCTCTGCTTCTTCACCTACTGCTTCGCTTGACTCTACTTCTGTGGCAGATTCTGTTTCTTCATTTCCACATCCACTAAATAGAATTGCACAACTTAATAATATACTTGATAATAACGCTGCTTTCTTACCTAATAATTTTTTCATAATTTTCTCTCCCATTTTTCAGTGATCATTTATAAGTTACTATTGAATTATTTCTATAATAAGTTTTCATCTACATATGCCATCACTTTATCTAATTTCAATAACTCCTCCAACAATTGCTCCTCTGCTATAATAAGTGGCGGGCAGATAAAAATCATATTTTCATGTGAATATGTCATAAAACCTTCCGATTTCAACATACCAATTAATTTCCCCATAACTCCTTGTAAATCTTTGCCATATGGCACAAGAGCTTCTTTTGTTTCCTTGTCCTTTACCAATTCCACACAAGAGAATAACCCTATATATCTTACATCTCCTATACATTTATGATTTGCTTTCATTTGTTCTAATCTTACACCAAGCACTTTCCCCACTTCATTGACATGGTCAAATATTTTTGACTCTTTGTAATAGTTCAAACACGCTACTCCTGCAGCACAAGCCAACGGATGTCCGCTGTATGTAAGCCCACATGACAAGAAATGATCATCGAAATATATTGCAATCTCTTTACTAACTGCAACGCCCCCAAGTGGCACGTAACCACAAGTAACGCCCTTGGCAAACGTTATAATATCTGGTTTTACATCAAAATTCATAAACGAAAATGCCTTCCCTGTTCTTCCCCATCCTGCCATAACTTCATCACAAATCATCATAATACCAAATTCATCACAAATACTTCGTACTCCTTGTAAATATCCTTTGGGCGGTAAAATAATACCATTCGATCCAGTAATCGTTTCCATCACAATAGCAGCGACGCTTTCAGCTCCCTCATATATAATTTGTTCTCTTAATTTACCTACATAAAAATCCGTAGCTGCTTCTTCACTTGTAAATGCGATATTTTCCCGATATATATACGGATCGAAGAATTTAACAAATCCAGGAACTCCTGGCTCTAACGGAAACCTCCTTGGCTCTCCCGTTAAATTTCCTGATCCAAATGTTGATCCGTGATAACTTCTATACCGACTGAATATCTTGTTTCTATTTGTATACATTCGCGCCATTTTAATCGCATTTTCATTCGCATCTGCACCACCATTTGTAAAAAAAACTTTGCCAATATTGTCAGGTGACAAGTCTACTATCATTTTGGCCAATGTGGACCTTGACTCACATGCGTAACTAGGAGCAACAAAGCAAAAGTCATCTGCTTGTTTCTTAATTGCTTCTATAATTGCTTTATTTCCGAATCCCAGATTTAAATTTACAAGTTGCGATGACATATCTGTATATCTATTGCCTTCGTAATCCCACATGTATATTCCATCTGCTTTCTCAATTGCAATTGGATTGATTGTTCCTTGTACACTCCACGATTGCAAATTATAGTCTTTGTGTCGAGCTACAATTTCTTTCCCATTCATTCTATCTCCTCCTTCTCAATACGAAAACAGGGCTATCTTTAAAAAGATAGCCCCGTTGCTAATCTAGAATATATTCTTTCATTTCCTAGATTCATATTATAAGATTTTACAATTTTATTCAATTTCATATTATACAAATAAGTTTGTGCAGATGCACAAACTTATTATTGATGTTAGCCTTTTATAAGCTCGTATAAGTTACCGGTTTATCTATTCCGATGTCTGTTACCCATTTATCGCCACCTTCTATTCCACGAATAATTATTTCACCAGTCGTTCGATTTACATAAAATACAAATGAATTCAGCCCCCCAGATTCATATTGAACAGTACTCGATTCGGGACGTGGTATTTTAGATTCATCTAGCTTTCCCTCTTCATTTGCAAAGCCCATAATTTGTGCAACTTTATTTTGCAGCTCAGATTTTCTATCGCCCCAATCCTTTAAATCATCAGGCTTTGTCACTACAGCCATATGCATATTCATTTTATTGGTATTTTGGGTAGTGTATCCCCACTTAAAAACGTACCATTCTCCTGTGAGTGGTGTATCTCCCGCATAATCGTCTAATAAAGCCACTGTTGCAGCCTGCATGTAACTAGCTGCTATTTTTTTGTCATTTGCGACCCTAGCATCTTCTAGATATTTCATATACATCGGAGCAAATACTGCTGCTAATATTGCAATAATCGCGACTACAATAATCAATTCTACGAGAGTAAAGCCTTTGTTATTCTTTTTCATCATTAAATACCCTTTCCATTTTGTTTCTTAATAGAGTATAACATAAAAAAGTTTATAGTGGGAAATAAAAAATTGTGCTATTCTACTCTAATCTTAATACAGACAACCTCTCCTTCTGGCATATCTTTACAAACAACTCGATAGTTTCTTTGAATTTATAACGAAGATAAAGTCTCTAGGTTGCAAAATTGCAATCGACGACTTCGGCTCAGGATATTCAACCTTTACCACAATGCTTTGTTTAAATTTAACACACAGTGATACTCCTAAACTTAATGGTATCATCACTGTGTGTTAATTATTCTAATATTTCACTTTTACTTATCAAACTGTAATCCAGAATAATCAGGCGAAATTTTATCTACTCTCATTCCTCTACCAGGAAGTGGCATAATATAGTCTAATATTACTTCACCCTCAGGTGTGATTTCAATTATCCTATAATCAGCAGCTGAAACTGCGATTGTATTTCCGCTAGGCAACATTCTTGAGCCACCCATAAACGATGAGAAGAAGTCAGCATCCTCGCCATTTTCATTAAAGCGCCATGTAATTTCAGGCTCTGCATTCATATCCCATTCACCCGTTTCTGAAACAGGAAGTTTCATACGAATAATTTCAGTATAATTACTCTCGCCCTCTTCTAGCTGTCTGTTCGCCCCATTGTTAAAGAGTTGAATTTCACCATTTTTTGCATCTGTCCAATATGTGTCGTGCTGGAAGTAGAGTGTTTGCTCCTCTGTTCCATCTTCACTGTATGTTTGTTCATTCCCCCATCTATAAAGTAAATCTCCTGCTTCACCTTTTGCTTCTTCTGTAGTTGTATCGTGGTCAATAACCCATAATTCGTTGTACATTCCCGATGAAACGATAAGTTGGTCAAACTCTGCATTGTAATCAATAGCGTTTAAATGGAAAAACTGTCCTGTATAAAACATATTACTACT
>CAYIZP010000041.1:0-26274 GCA_964367905.1 uncultured Lachnospiraceae bacterium | reverse complement strand
ACTAATCCAGCTTCTTTTGCTTTTGCTACGATTTCTTTTGCACAACCATCTAGTGAATCGAATGAGATGAAGTATCCTCCTTTTGGTGCGAACCATGTTCCGATTTCTAGTCCTTTTAATTCTTTGTCTAGAACTTTAAGAACTGCTTCGAATTTTGGTCTCATGATGTCCCCATGTTTCTTCATGTGTGCATGCATCCCATCCATGTTTTTGAAGAAGCGTACATGACGCAATTGATTTACTTTGTCGTGTCCGATTGTTTGGAATTGCATGTAGTTCTTGTAATCTGCGATGTTTGCTGCAGAAGTAGCAACAGCAGCGATTCCAGAACCTGCAAATGTAACCTTAGAAGTTGAGATGAATTTATATACCATATCAGGGTTTCCAGCTTTTTCACATTCGCTTAAGATCTCTAAGATTTCATCTTTGTCATTCTCATATAGATGGTGGATGCTATAAGCATTGTCCCAGAATACTCTGAAGTCAGAAGCAGCTGGCTTCAATGCGGCCATTCTCTTCACTGTTTCATCTGAGTAAGAGATTCCTTGTGGGTTAGAGTATTTTGGTACACACCAGATTCCTTTGATACTAGCATCTTTAGAAACTAAGTCTTCAATCATATCCGTATCAGGACCTGTAGCTGTCATAGGGATATTAATCATTTCGATTCCAAAAAACTCAGTGATTGCAAAATGTCTATCGTATCCAGGAACTGGACACAAGAATTTAACAACATCTAGCTTGTTCCATGGTGTGCTTCCACATACTCCATGTGACATGCAACGAGATACGGTGTCAAACATGATGCTTAGGCTTGAGTTACCGTATACAATCACGTTATCAACGGAAGTTTCAGACATATCCGCCATTAATTGTTTTGCTTCTGGGATTCCATCAAGGATTCCGTAGTTTCTGCAATCAAATCCATTACTTGCTTTGAAATCAGAAGTACTGTTAAATACATCGAACATCTCATTGGCGATGTCTAATTGAGTAGCTGCTGGCTTTCCTCTTGACATGTCCAAAGCTAATCCCTTCGCTTTGATTTCTTCGTATTTTGCTTCTAATTCTGTCTTTAATGCTAATAATTCTTCTTTACTTAATTGATTATATGGCTTCAATATAATATCCTCCTTGTTTTTGAACTAATGGTATTCTAGCAAATGCAGGGATAAATTACAAGTATTCCTCCCATTTTTCGTATAGTTCCACTAGTTTTTGAGCGATTGTATCTTTTTCTTGTGCTAATTTGCAACACTTTTCAACATCAGTAAAGATTTCTTCTTTAGATAAGAGTGCATCAATTTCGCTGTCGCGGTTCTCTAGTTCCATGATTTCTGCCTCTAATTTTGAAAAAGCAGTTTCTTTTTTTCGCTGAGCTGATTGTAATTCTTTCTGAGCTTTCCAATCTAATTTATTGTCTGAATCCTGAGTGTTGTTACCCGTGATGTCTTCATTGGTTTTTAAACTTGGTGTTAGGATGTCTTTTTTCTCTAGATAGTAATCATAATTCCCAATATAGTTTACGAATGTTCGGTTAACCAAATCTAGGATACGGGTTGCGGTTTGATTGATAAAATATCTGTCATGGGAAACGAAGAGTACCGTTCCACTGTACTCACAAATTACACGCTCTAGAATCTCTTTTGATGAGATGTCTAAATGGTTGGTCGGTTCGTCGAGAATCAGGAAATTTGCTTTTGATAGCATCAGTTTTGCAAGAGAAACGCGCCCACGCTCACCACCACTTAAGGACTGAATCTTCTTGTACACGTCGTCACCTGTAAATAAAAAGGCTGCTAAGGTATTGCGAATCTGAGTGGACTTCATATCTGGATATTCATCTGAAATCTCTTCAAAAATAGTTTTGTCCATATTGAGTACGGTATGTTCTTGGTCATAATATCCGATATGTACATTGCTTCCTAGCTTAAATGTACCATGATCTGCAGGGATTACTTCATTTAGTATCTTCAAGAGTGTGGTTTTACCAGTTCCATTGTCACCGATGATTGCAACATGTTCTCCGCGTTTTATCTCAAGATTGATATCATCGAACAGTGAGAGAGTGTCGAATGATTTGGAGAGACTCTCAATGGATAGGACGTCATTTCCGCTCAAGATATTAGGTGTCAGAGAAAAATGCATGGTGTTTTCTTCTGTAATCGGTTTTTCGATACGATCGATTTTTGCCAAGGTTTTCTCGCGACTCTCCGCACGTTTGATGGACTTTTCGCGATTGAAGGATTTTAATTTTGCAATAACTTCTTCCTGATGTTTAATCTCTTGTTGTTGCTTGTAATACTCTTTGACCTTTATCTCCTGTAGGAATTTTTTCTTTTGCGAAAACTCGGTATAATTCCCAGAAAACATGGTTAAATCTCCATGTTCTACCTCTACTACTTTTGTTACAACACGGTTTAGAAAATAGCGGTCATGAGATACGATGAGTACCGCTCCTTTATAATTGATGAGATAAGTTTCTAACCACGAGATGGAATTCATATCCAAGTGGTTTGTTGGCTCATCTAGTAGTAAAATATTGGGTTTTGTCAACAAGAGTTTGCTTAATGCGACCCTAGTTTTTTGACCACCTGATAATGTATTGATATTTTTTATAAAATCAGTTTCGTCAAAACCGAGTCCTTTTAGTACTCCGACGATTTCACTCTTATAAGCATAACCGTTCTGTTGCTCAAAACTTGTTGTGTTTTTGTGATATTGTGCAAGTTCATTCTCCAATTCCTCTCCAGAATATTCTTTCATTCTCAATTCTTGAACTCTGATTCTCTGCTCGAGATCGATGAGGTCTTGCTTTACCGAGGTGACCTCCTCTAAGATTGTATGAGAAGAATTCATCTCCTGATGTTGTGAGAGATAACCGATGGTACTCTCTTTCGATATAATAATAGAACCAGAGTCTAGTGGCTCTAATCCCATAATGATTTTTAATATGGTTGACTTTCCAGCACCATTGGTGCCGATTAATGCAACTTTTTCATTGGCTTCTATGTGAAAATTCCCTTTTTTTACAATTACTTGTTCGCCAAAACTTTTTTCTAATTGACTACACGATAGTATCATTTAAAATCTCCTTTTTTGATATCAGGGCTAAATTGCTGCTTGACCCTGATACCATTATATATGAAATTAAAAAAAAAACAATGTTTAATATTTGACTTTACCTCTTATTTTTACTATAATTGAAAAGGTTATAAATTTTGGGATACAGGAGTGATGTACAGTGGTAGAAAAAACTATTTCGGTGGCAGTTGTTAAAAGATTGCCGAGATATTATAGATATTTAGCAGAATTAATCGACGAAGGAGTGGAGAGAATCTCTTCTGCAGATTTAAGTGAGAAGATGAATGTGACTGCATCTCAGATTCGTCAAGACTTGAATAACTTTGGTGGATTTGGTCAACAGGGATATGGATATAATGTTCAATACTTGTATGATGAAATTGGGAAAATATTAGGACTGGATCAAAAACATAATATTATTATCATTGGTGCTGGTAATCTAGGACAGGCGCTTGCGAACTATGCGTCATTTGAAAAACGCGGATTTCTAGTAAAAGGCCTCTTTGATATCAACCCTAGGTTAGTAGGCCTATCGATCCGTGGAATTACAGTGAAACCGATCGATGAAATAGAGAATTTTATTTTCAATAATGATATTGAGATAGCAGTCTTAACCATACCAAAAGCGAAAGCAATCGAAGTGGCAGATAAACTTGTGGATTATGGAATCAAAGGGATATGGAATTTTGCCCATACAGATTTGAAACTATCTAAGGATGTTATCGTGGAAAATGTTCATCTCTCTGAAAGTTTGATGAGATTGTCTTATAATTTATCGAAAAAAGCACAAGAAAAGAATTTATAATAAGGAAAAGATATGATTATCGGAATCGGAACAGATATTGTAGAAATAGAACGGATAAAAAAAGCCTGTAAAAAGCAGGCTTTTTTAGAACGATGTTTTACAGAAGCAGAGCGAGAGTTGATTCGTGGAGATATTGTTAAGGCTGCGAGTAACTGGGCAGTAAAAGAATCGGTGGGAAAGATGTTTGGAACAGGTATATCAGGGTTTGAAATGCAAGAGGTGGAAGTGTTGCGGACAGAGAGGAAGAAGCCCTATGTGGTTCTTCATAAGAATGCGTCCAGATTAGCAGAAGGACTAGGTGTTACAACGATTCATGTGAGTATTTCACATTTGGATAAATATGCAATAGCATATGTAGTGGGAGAGGGGAATGACAATGATTAAGAATATGAGAGGTAAAATCACTGTTAATTTGCATACAATAGCTGAGAACTTAACCAAACTAAAGAAAAATATTCCAGTAGCAACAAAAATTATGTTAGTCGTAAAAGCTGATGGATACGGACATGGTGCGGTACCAATTGCACAGAGCATGCAAGGGAATCAAGATATTTGGGGATTTGGGGTAGCGACAGTTGAAGAAGGCATGGAGCTAAGGGGCTCAGGAATAGAATATCCCATCCTCGTATTGGGGTGTATTTTCCCAGAGCATTATGAAGTTGCAATCGAACATGAACTTGGATTCTGCATTTTTTCAAAGGAAACTGCAGTTGCGATTTCGAATACTGCAAAGAAAATGAAGAAGACAGCAATTTTTCATATTAAAATTGATACTGGAATGACCAGACTCGGATTTCATCATTCTGATAGTATTATAGAGGATGTGATAGAAGTCTGTAAGTTAGAATGTGTTAAAATCGAGGGTATATTTACTCATTTTTCCAAAGCAGATGAGGCAGATAGAACATTTTCAAACCTTCAACACACGCGCTTCTTAGAACTGGTGAGAGAACTCGAACATCGAGGGATTGTATTTGAGAATATTCATTGTTCCAATAGTGCTGGAACAATTGAATTACCACAATTTAGTCACAATATTGTAAGGGTGGGAATTGCATTATATGGATTACAACCCTCAGAAGATGTGAACACCGGTAGACTAGACTTAAAACCTTCTTTGAGCTGGATTAGCCATGTGTCGCAAGTAAGGTGGATTGATGCAGGCGAAAGCATTAGCTATGGAGGAATTCATACACTAGAAGAACGTCGGAGAATTGCAACGATACCGATTGGGTATGCAGATGGATATCCAAGAAGTCTGTCAAATATCGGATATGTTTTGGTTCATGGTGAGAGAGCACCTATTGTAGGAAGAATCTGTATGGACCAATTCATGATAGATGTGACAGGGATTGATGATGTTGAAAATGAGAGTGAGGTTATCTTAGTCGGAGTGTCAGGGAACCAAAACATAAGTGTGGAAGAATTAGGAGGGTTAGCACATAAGTTTAATTACGAATTTGTATGTGGAATCGGGAAAAGAATGCCAAGAGAATACATCATATAAAGCTTCTACAGTGACAGGACAGATGAAGCCAGCATAAAATATAATACTACGAGTGAATACTTTCGAAAAATAAGGGGAAACTCAAACTATCAAATTAGTATGGAGAGTGAATGAAGGTGTTGGTTAGAAGAGGTGATATTTTTTATGCGGATTTAAGTCCTGTAGTCGGTTCGGAACAAGGAGGTGTTCGTCCAGTTCTGATTATACAAAACAACGTAGGGAATAAGCATAGTCCTACCGTGATTTGTGCGGCGATTACATCGAAGATGAATAAAGCAAAACTACCCACACATGTGGAGATTTCAGCGAGTAAGTATGGAATTATCAAAAATTCTGTGGTATTACTAGAGCAGCTGCGCACCATTGATAAATTACGTTTGAGAGAATTAATCTGTAAAACAGATTCTTCGTTCATGCGAAAAGTCAATGAAGCATTACAGATTAGCCTAGAAATGAATACATAACTTGTTTTTAGAAATCATTGATGATAGAATAAGGAGTACAGTACGAGAAAGGATATAAAATATCATGTCAGGACATTCAAAATTTGCAAATATAAAGCATAAAAAAGAGAAAAATGATGCAGTAAGGGGAAAGATATTTACAAAAATTGGGAAGGAAATCACAGTTGCAATCAAAGAAGGTGGTGGAACTGATCCATTAAATAACAGTAAGTTGCGTGATGTAATTGCGAAGGCAAAAGCAAATAATATGCCAAACGATACCATTGATAAGGCAATAAAAAAGGCGTCGGGAGATGCCAATGCTGATAACTATGAGAGAATTACATATGAAGGTTATGGGCCAAATGGTACAGCAATTATTGTAGAAACTCTAACGGATAATAAGAATCGAACGGCTTCGAATGTGAGAAACGCATTTACAAAAGGATTTGGAAATATCGGGACTCCTGGCTGTGTTTCTTTCATGTTTGATAAAAAAGGATTGATTATTTTATCTAAAGAAGAAGTAGATATGGATGCAGATGAGTTGATGATGCTTGCTTTAGATCTTGGTGCAGAAGATTTCACAGAGGAAGAAGATAGTTACGAGATTTATATAGAGTCAGAAGCATTTAGCGAAGTTCGCTTAGGGCTGGAAAAAGAAGGAATCTCGATGGCTAGTGCTGAGGTTACCATGATTCCTCAAACATGGGTGGATTTAAGCGACGATACAGATATAAAAAATATTACAAAGACACTCGACTTGTTAGAAGAGGATGATGACGTACAGGAGGTATATCATAATTGGAACGAATAGAAATTAACGAAGGATTAAAGAATCTACTAGGAAATGCAGTGGAGTTGATGCCGAAATTCAAAAAGAAAAACTACGATGAATTGTTCGAAGGGCTGAAGGTGAAATACCAAAGTGTATTATGGGGAATTCAGACCTGCTATCGTGAGAGTGGGGAGGATATCGCTTCGATTACAGAGTTTTCGACGGCATTTGTAAATAAGACACAAGAAGAATTTCAGGGGCTTTCGAAACGTGCTGCTAGCTATAAATTAACAGACTACAATATGGCGATGGTAAGTCTTGTGATTCCACTAGTCACCTCGCTCAATGATGAGATGTTAGAAACATTCGCAGATCTTTGTATTGAAAACTGGAATACAGCGTTCAAAACCAGCATTCAAAAGTCATCAAAAGGCGATATTCAAGGTGGGTTCAGAAATGGTCTTTGCTATATTACGACAGCTGTATGTCAGAGTCAAAATAAAGCAGACGATTGCTATGAACTATCCATGCTTAGAAACTTTAGAGATGATTATCTTATCCATACCTCAAATGAAGGTGGAGCTTTGGTGAGAGAATATTACAATATTGCTCCAACGATTGTGAAACATATCAATCGATTGAGTAATGCCACAGAAGTGTATCAGTCCATATGGGAGAAGTATTTGAAATCTTGCATCGAATTAATCGAAGCGAACAAAAAAGAAGAATGTAAAGATTTATATATTAAGATGGTAAAAACATTAAAAGATAAATTTTTTAGGAGGTCATAATGAGTGAATTTAAATTAGGCACAAAATGTGTACAATCAGGTTGGAATCCAAAAAAAGGAGAACCACGCGTAGTTCCAGTTTACCAGAGTACCACATTTAAATACGAGACAAGTGAGCAAATGGGTCGTTTATTTGATTTGGAAGATAGTGGGTATTTTTATACAAGATTACAGAATCCAACCAATGACTGTGTTGCAGCTAAAATCTGTGATTTAGAGGGCGGGGTTGCAGCGATGTTAACATCTTCGGGACAGGCAGCTAACTTTTACGCCATGGTTAATATTCTTGAAGCAGGAGATCATATGGTTTGTGCATCGGAAATCTATGGCGGAACATACAATCTATATGCCCACACGTTGAAAAAGATGGGAATCGAGGCGACTTTTGTAGAGTCGAGTATCTCAGAAGGTGATTTGAGAAAAGCGTTCCAACCAAATACGAAAGCAGTTTTTGGAGAAAGTATTGCAAATCCAGCATTGACAGTTCTAGATATTGAAAAATTTGCAAAAATTGCACACGAAAATGGTGTTCCATTGATTGTAGATAATACATTCCCAACACCGATTAACTGTCGTCCATTCGAGCATGGAGCAGATATTGTTACACATTCAACTACAAAATATATGGATGGACACGCAACCAATGTAGGTGGTTGTATTGTAGATAGTGGTAATTTTGATTGGAGTCAACATGCCGACAAATTCTCTGGCTTGACGACACCAGATCAGACTTATCATGGAATCATCTATACAGAGAAGTTTGGAAAAGGTGCTTATATCACAAAGGCAACAACACATCTTATGAGAGATTTGGGATCCATTCAATCTCCACAGAATGCGTTTTTATTAAATATGGGATTAGAAACCTTGCATCTAAGAATGCCACGCCATTGCGAGAATGCACAAGCAGTTGCCGAGTACTTAGAGAAGCATGAGAAAGTAGCTTGGGTAAACTATCCAGGACTTTCATCAAACTCAAATTATACACTGGCTCAGAAATATATGCCAAATGGTACTTGTGGGGTTGTTTCTTTTGGTTTGAAATCAGGGCGTGAGGGTGCTTCTTCCATGATGGATAGCCTAGAGTTAGCAGCAATTGTTACTCATGTAGCAGATGCAAGAACTTCCGTATTACATCCAGCGAGTCATACCCACCGCCAGATGTCGGATGAAGAATTGAAAGAAGCAGGTGTTCCTGCAGATTTGATTCGTTTCAGCGTTGGAATTGAAGATGTTGCAGATATTATCGCAGACCTAGAGCAAGCCTTGACTAAGGTACAATAGAATATTTATGTTTTTTAAACGTATAAGTCTTATGAATTCAGTGAGACTTATACGTTTTTTGTATATCTTGGAAAATAAGTGCACATGATAAATATAATGATATGATTATAACTAATCAAAATATTGGAGGAAACATCATGGAAAAATCAGATAAAGAGAATGAAGACAACACAGAGAATATTGAAAAGGAATCCGTAAAGGAATTTGGAACACAAGTAGTCCCAGACGAAGAAAATAATAAAAATATTCAACTTATAACAATTATCGGTGAAATAGAAGGACATGAATCCGCATCCGGCAATGCTAAAACAACAAAATATGAGCATTTATTACCTATTTTAGCAAATATTGAAGAAAATCCCAAGATAGAAGGAACCTTAATTCTATTGAATACACTGGGGGGGGATGTAGAAGCAGGCCTTGCAATTGCAGAAATGATTGCTTCCTTGAGTAAACCAACGGTTTCGCTTGTATTGGGCGGAAGTCATTCTATTGGAGGTCCGCTAGCTGTTGCAGCAGACTATTCCTACATTGTTCCTAGTGGGACAATGGTGATACATCCTGTTCGAGCAAGTGGAATGGTAATTGGTGTATTGCAGAGCTTTCGAAATATTATTAAAACTCAAGATCGGATTACAAAGTTTATCTCCGATCATTCTAAAATTAGTGTGGATCGAATCGAGACTCTTATGTTGAATTCTCAGGAACTCGTAAAAGATGTCGGTACAATGTTAGTAGGAAGAGAAGCGGTTAAAGAAGGAATCATTGATGAGGTTGGGGGCATCAAAGAAGCATTTGAAAAATTACATGAGTTGATAAAAATAAAGAATGACAGAGATTGACAAAAGTGGTATAATGGTTTGACGACTTTATCATATGATACCATTTTATGTGTAAGAATCCGTAGGTATCTAGGGTCAAAATTTTAAGGGGGAGTAATATGGCAAATAAGCCTGTAAAGTCGAGAAATACTAGAAAACCAACAAATAGAAAAACAAATAAAAATACGAATAAACAATCAAAACCTGATGCATTGATTTATTCAGAAATCGTAGTATGGTGCCTACTAGCAGCATGCATTCTATTGATGATTAGTAGTTTTGGTGTGGGGGGATTTATCGGTGATTATATTGCTAAGATTAATTTTGGAATATTTGGGTTGTTGGGATATGTATCGCCTATTATTATATTTTTCATAGTAACTAGCATCTATCTAAAGCATACTGATATGAGTTTGATGTTGAGGCTAGGAATTACTGTGCTTGCAATTATATTTATTCTCACATTGATTCAATTAGTCACCACACCATATAGTCCAAATATGAAGTGGTTAGAATACTATACTCAAGCGAGTGAAGGTAAGAATGGTGGAGGATTACTAGGTGGGACAATAGTAAAAATTCTATGTCCAGCAATTGGAGTGATTGGAACAGTCATTCTATCATTTATAACATTTATCATTACCTTTGTCATGATATCTAGACAATCAGTGTTCAAAGCGCTTCACACGGGTCAGTCGAGAGTGAGACGAGAATATCAAGAGCGCAGAGCAGCACGTCCTGTGAAAAGAGAATGGAAGAATGTTACGTTCAACTCCACCGTATCGGAGAATAAATTCGGGGGAGAACCATTTGCCAATCCCGTGTTAGAAGAGAAGAAGGATATAAGAAGTGAATCGATAGAAATGGTACCACCAATCGAAGAAAAAGTTGTGGAAAACCCACCAGTAGAAGAGGTACAAGCAGAGAAGATTCCAAGACAGCGCAAAGCAAAGAATCTAGGCGCAGAAGAAAAAGAAAAAGAAACAGCAGAGATTATTCACGATATCGAACAGCAACAACCAACAGATGGAAGTTATATCTTTCCAAGCGTTTCGCTACTCAATCAAGTGAAAGAAAACAAATCCAACGCAACAAACGAATTACAAGAAACAGCAGTGAAACTCCAACAGACGTTGAAGAGTTTTGGGGTCAATGTGCAGATTACAGATTATAGTCAAGGTCCATCGGTAACCCGTTATGAGCTTCAGCCAGAAAGTGGCGTAAAGGTAAGCCGTATTGTTGGATTAGCAGATGATATCAAGTTGAATCTCGCCGCGGCAGATATTCGGATCGAAGCTCCGATACCTGGAAAAGCAGCCGTAGGAATTGAAGTCCCTAATAAGGAGAATGCAATGGTTTCTCTGCGGTCATTGCTAGAGAGTAAGGAATTTAGAGGTCATGAATCCAATCTAGCCTTTGCAGCTGGTAAAGATATCGGGGGCAAGACCATTGTTACGGATATTGCAAAGATGCCTCATTTGTTGATTGCTGGTTCTACCGGTTCTGGTAAATCTGTCTGTATTAATACGCTTATTATGAGTATCCTATATAAGGCAAATCCAGATGATGTGAAGTTGATCATGATTGATCCTAAAGTTGTAGAACTTAGTGTATATAATGGGATTCCACATCTATTAATTCCAGTTGTGACTGATCCGAAAAAGGCGGCAGGTGCATTGAATTGGGCAGTTGTTGAGATGACAAAACGCTATCAATTGTTTGCAGAATATAACGTAAGAGACCTCAAAGGATACAATAAAAAGGTGGAATCCATCGAGGAAATAGAAGATGAGAACAAACCACAAAAAATGCCTCAGATTGTTGTAATTGTTGATGAGTTAGCAGACCTTATGATGGTTGCACCAGGAGATGTAGAAGACTCGATCTGTAGATTGGCACAATTAGCTCGTGCAGCAGGAATTCACTTAATTATTGCAACGCAACGACCTTCTGTAAATGTTATTACAGGATTGATCAAGGCAAATATGCCATCAAGGATTGCATTTGCAGTGTCCTCAGGTGTAGATTCTAGAACTATTATTGATATGAATGGTGCTGAGAAATTACTAGGAAAGGGAGATATGTTATTCTACCCTCAAGGATATTCAAAGCCTGCCCGTGTACAAGGGGCGTTTGTATCAGATGCAGAAGTTCACAGTGTCGTAGAGTTTCTAACGAGCCAATGCAAAGAAGTTACATATAATGAAGATATTGAAAACCATGTCTCCAATGCTGCAACAACAAGTGGTAATTCTGGAGCAAGTGGCGGAGATGGTGGAAGTACAAATGAATTAGATGTTCACTTTGTAGATGCCGGGAAGTTTATCATCGAGAAGGACAAAGCATCGATTGGAATGTTACAGCGCTCGTTCAAGATCGGGTTCAATCGTGCTGCAAGAATCATGGAACAGTTATGTGATGCTGGCGTTGTAGGAGAAGAGGAAGGAACGAAACCTCGAAAAATTTTGATGTCTATGGAAGAGTTTCTTAATTTTATAGAAAATGAAATGTAGAAGTAAAAAAGCATGAGATAAGTATGGAGGATACTGATGAAAACAGATATTCAAATCGCACAAGAAGCAGTGATGAAACCAATTGAAGAAGTGGCTGATGTCCTTGGGATTACCAGAGATGACTTGGAGTTATATGGAAAATACAAGGCAAAGCTTACAACACATTTATGGGACAAGATTAAAGATAACAAGGATGGTAAGCTTGTTTTGGTTACCGCAATCAATCCGACTCCAGCTGGAGAAGGAAAGACCACTACATCCATCGGGCTCACACAAGCCTTGAATAAACTAGGCAAGAAATCTGTCGTTGCTTTGAGAGAACCATCTCTTGGACCATGTTTTGGTATTAAAGGTGGTGCAGCTGGTGGAGGACATGCCCAAGTAGTACCTATGGAAGATTTAAATCTTCATTTTACAGGAGATTTTCATGCAATCACATCTGCAAATAATCTATTGGCTGCTCTATTGGATAATCATATACAACAGGGCAATGAATTGCAGATTGATCCACGACAAATTGTTTGGAAACGTTGTGTAGACATGAATGATCGTGTTCTGAGAAATGTAGTAGTAGGACTTGGAAATAAGATGGATGGTATGGTGAGAGAAGACCATTTTGTCATCACTGTTGCGTCAGAAATTATGGCAATCCTATGTCTAGCAAATGATTTAAAGGACTTAAAAGAGAAATTAGGAAAGATCATTGTTGCGTATCGATTTGATGGAACTCCAGTTACTGCAGATGATTTGCAGGCAACAGGTTCTATGGCTGTTTTATTAAAAGATGCTTTAAAACCAAATTTAATCCAAACTTTAGAACATACCCCAGCATTGGTGCATGGAGGTCCGTTTGCAAATATTGCACATGGATGTAATAGTGTGCAAGCGACGAAGATGGCATTGAAGTTGTCTGACATTGCAATTACTGAAGCTGGATTTGGTGCGGATTTGGGAGCAGAAAAATTCTTAAATATTAAGTGTCGCAAAGCTGGTTTAACACCAGATGCAGTGGTACTAGTCGCAACAGTTCGTGCACTAAAATATAATGGTGGCGTTGCGAAAAATGATCTTAATGAAGAAAATCTAGAGGCTTTAGCAAGAGGAATCAAGAATCTTGAGAAACACATAGAGAACTTACATAAATTTGGTGTACCGATTGTTGTTACGTTAAACTCCTTTATTTCAGACACAGAAGCAGAGAATGAGTTTATCAAAAAATTCTGTGAAGAAAACAACTGTGAGTTTGCGTTATCCCGTGTATGGGAACATGGTGGTGAAGGTGGATTGGAGTTAGCGCAAAAGGTAATAGAAACGTTAGAGTCAAAAGAAAGCCATTTCAAGCCAATCTACGCAGATGAATTGAGCTTAGAGGAGAAGATAGAAACCGTATCAAAAGAAATCTATGGTGCAAAAGCGGTTGAAATTTCACCTACAGCAGAAAAGCAACTGAAGAAACTAGCTGACATGGGATTTGGCCAATTGCCAATTTGTATGGCGAAGAATCAATATTCCTTATCAGATGATCCTACACTTCTTGGGCGTCCAGAGGATTTCACCATCCATGTACGCGAAGTATATGTAAGTGCTGGTGCAGGATTTGTTGTGGTTTTGACCGGGGTTGTTATGACAATGCCTGGTTTGCCAAAAGTGCCAGCAGCTAATCGAATTGATGTGACAGAAGATGGTGTGATTACTGGGTTATTCTAGTGGAGCTTAACGGATAAGATGTTCTTGAAAGGAATGGTTATTATTATGTATCAATTAATCGATGGGAAGAAAATTTCAGCAGAAATCAAAGAAGAGTTAAAAGATTATGTAGCTAGTTTAGACTCAAGTGTTCGTAAACCATGTCTTGCTGTAGTACAAGTCGGAGCGGATCCAGCGTCTTCCGTGTACGTGAGTAATAAAAAGAAGGCATGTGCATATATTGGGATGGAATCCCAATCTTACGAATTAGCAGAAACAGAAACAGAGGAATCTTTGTTAAGCTTGATTCAACGTTTGAATGAAGATGAGAAGGTAGATGGAATATTAGTCCAATTACCACTTCCAAAACATATGGATGAAGACAAGGTGATTTGTACCATTAAACCCAAAAAAGACGTGGATGGATTCCATCCAGAAAACGTAGGAAAACTATGTATTGGGCAACCAGGTTATCTATCTTGTACGCCCGCGGGAATTATTCAGTTATTGAAGCGTTCAAATATCGATATTGTAGGAAAAGAATGTGTTATTATTGGAAGAAGTAATATTGTTGGAAAACCGATGGCATTGCTACTATTAAGAGAACATGCGACTGTAACCATTGCTCATTCACGTACAAAAGACTTAAGAGAAGTTACAAAACGAGCTGACATTGTAATTGTTGCAATCGGAAAACCTGAGTTTATTGATGAGTCGTATATCAAGGACGGTGCGGTAGTGATTGATGTGGGTATTCATAGAAATCAAGATAACAAATTATGTGGAGATGTAAAATTCGATACCGTATCTCAGGTTGCATCAGCAATTACTCCAGTTCCTGGAGGAGTAGGTCCAATGACAATTGCAATGTTAATGAAAAATTGTGTAGAATCGAAACAATAATAGAGGGTGGAGGAGTAGTAGAATGAAATGCACAAATTGTGGTGCCGAAATCCCAGTGGGAGAAGTGCAGTGTAGTTTTTGCGGAATGCAAGTACAGTTAGTGCCAGATTATAATCCTTTGGATGAGGTGGTGGCTGATGAAATTAGATTTTCTCTAGAAGGTCATGAGAGACAAGATGCAGGAGAGCTCTCGCGTAGTAACACCATACGGAGAACTACCGGTCAAATCAAAAATAGCAATACTGGTGAGTTGAGACAAAAAGAAATTGCACTGCGTAAGAAACGCCAAGCTGAAAAACGAAGAGCAGAGCAGAAGAAAAAAAGGATTCGCCTCATTATTGGATTAACTATTTCCGCAATTGTTATTGCAGGAGCAGTGTTTCTCTTTTATCAAAATTCATATAGTGGACTGGTTTCCCGTGGTGACAGTGCTCATCTAGACGGTAAAACAGAAGAAGCCATTGAACTTTATGAAGAAGCTATCACAAAAGACAAACATAACGTAATAGCTTATTTAGAACTAGCTGATGTTTATGTGAGTGAGGACATGAAGGATGAGGCAAAAGAAATATTATTAGAAGGATTTGATTTTAATAAGGAAAATAGCCAAATAGCGAAAGCGGTTATGGATTTTTACCTAGATACAAAAGCAGGGGAAGAAGTAACACCATTTTTTAATAAGCTAGATGATAGCTTACAAGAAGAATTAAATGAGTATCGTTCCGTAAATCCTGAATTTAGTTTAGATAGCGGAATTTATGAGGATGTTCAAGAGTTAACAATTTCAAATGAGGGTGGAGATATCTATTATACTATGGATGATAGCAGCCCTTTAGATAATGGAATCAAGATAACAGAACCACTCCAATTAGAAGAGGGAATTCTCATTGTGAAAGCGGTGTCTTATAATAAAATCGGAGTTCCAAGTGAGGAAGTCACAATGGAATATGAAATCACCTTACCTATGGCAGGTGCTCCAATTGTAAATCCATCCACGGGTCAATACAGTGAAGCTACAGAGATTGTGGTTACTGTTCCAGATGGGTATCGTGCATACTATACACTTGATGGAACAACGCCGACAGAATCTTCGCAGTTATACTCTAAACCGATTGAAATGCCAGTAGGGAATACGATATTTAGTGCTGTACTAGTAAATTCTTCTGGTAAAACAAGTGATGTGACAAAACGAAATTATTCTTTGGAATTAGCAGAAGTAAGTCAATCTGACGATGCTGCAAACAATGTAAGTGAGTAGAAAATTATTAAAAGCAAAATAAAGATACAGATGATATGGAGGAAATTAAAATTGTTTGAAATCAAGAAAAATGTAAAATTAGCCGAAAAAATCTATCTTATGGATATCGAGGCACCGCGTGTAGCTAAAAGATGCGAACCAGGTCAGTTCATTATTGTAAAATTAGACGAAACTGGAGAGAGAATCCCTTTGACCATTTGTGACTATAATCGTGAGGAGGGTACAATCACAATTGTAATTCAAGTGGTTGGAGCAGGAACGGAAAAACTATGTCGATTAGAAGTGGGAAAAGCAATTCGTGATTTTGTAGGACCTCTAGGATGTGCTTCTGAATTTATCTATGATGATATAGAAGAGTTGAAGAATAAGAGAATTATCTTTGTGGCTGGTGGTCTTGGTGCAGCTCCTGTTTATCCACAGGTTAAATGGTTACATGACCAAGGAGTAGAAGTAGATGTAATCTGTGGTGCAAAAACAAAAGATATGATTATTTTAGAAGAAGAAATGAGAGCAGTATGTAAAAACCTCTATATCACTACAGATGATGGAAGTCATGGACGTAGCGGACTAGTAACACAGGTTCTAAAAGACCTTGTAGCAGATGCACAAACATATGATTTATGTGTTGCTATTGGGCCTATGATTATGATGAAATTTGTATGTATGCTAACAAAAGAGCTAGATATTCCAACGATTGTAAGTATGAATCCAATTATGGTTGATGGTACTGGTATGTGCGGGGCATGTAGAGTACAGGTTGGAGATCAGATTAAGTTTGCTTGTGTAGACGGACCTGAATTTGATGGTCATCTAGTGGATTTTGACCAAGCGATGAAGAGAAGTCAAATGTATAAATCACAAGAAGGACGAGATTTACTAAAATTACAGGAAGGCGACACACATCACGGTGGTTGTGGTCAGTGTGGAGGAGACGAATAATGGATATGTTTAAGAAAGTTCCAGTGAGAGAGCAAGACCCAGCGGTACGCGCTAAGAATTTTGAAGAAGTATGTTATGGATATAACCTAGAGGAAGCACAACAAGAAGCATCTCGCTGCCTTGAATGTAAAAATGCAAAATGTGTGGCAGGATGTCCTGTAGCGATTGATATCCCGGGCTTTATTCATCATGTGAAAGAAGGAAATATCGAGCAAGCATACAAAGTAATCGGAAAGTCATCGTCC
The DNA here is from genome assembly GCA_964367905.1 of uncultured Lachnospiraceae bacterium. GTDB lineage: Bacteria > Bacillota > Clostridia > Lachnospirales > Lachnospiraceae > CAUPWF01. The sequence goes on along the minus strand of CAYIZP010000041.1, from coordinate 9,218 downwards.
TTACCTGCAGTTTGTGGACGCGTTTGTCCTCAAGAAACACAATGCGAAGGGAAATGTGTGAAGGGAATAAAAGGCGAGCCAGTTTCCATTGGTAAGTTAGAACGTTTTGTAGCTGATTATGCCTTAAATAACGATGTTAAACCGGAAAAAGCAAAAGAAGTAAAAAGCAATAAAGTCGCTGTTATCGGATCTGGACCAGCAGGTCTTACCTGTGCTGGTGATTTAGCTAAATTAGGCTATCAAGTAACCGTTTTTGAAGCATTACATGATTTGGGTGGAGTGCTATTATATGGAATTCCAGAATTCCGCTTACCAAAACATGATATTGTTGCAAAAGAAATTGATAAAGTAAAAGAGTTGGGTGTAGAATTCGAAACCAATGTAGTAATTGGAAAATCCGTAACAATCGAGCAATTGATGGAAGAAGAAGGATTTGAAGCAATCTTCGTAGGGTCAGGTGCTGGTCTGCCTAAATTCATGGGAATCCCTGGAGAAAATGGAAATACAGTTTACTCTGCGAATGAGTATTTGACAAGAAATAATCTAATGAAGGCATTCCATTCAGCTTATGATACTCCAATATTTAAGAGTAAAAAGGTTGCTGTCATCGGTGGTGGGAATGTAGCTATGGATGCTGCAAGAACAGCGATTAGATTAGGCGCAGAATCACATATTGTTTATCGAAGAAGCGAAGAAGAACTTCCAGCGAGAATTGAAGAAGTTCATCATGCAAAGGAAGAGGGTGTAATCTTTGATATCTTAACAAACCCAACTGAAATCCTACTAGACGATGCTGGAAATGTGACAGGCATGAAAGTCGTGAAGATGGAGTTAGGAGAGCCTGACGATTCTGGAAGAAGACGTCCAGTTGTCATCCCTGATTCAGAATATACCATTGATGTAGATACTGTAATCATGTCATTAGGAACATCCCCAAATCCATTAATTACTAGCACAACAGAAGGATTAGAAACCAATCGTTGGGAATGTATTGTTGTAGCAGAGGCGAGCGGTCATACTTCAAAAGAAGGTGTATTTGCAGGTGGTGACGTTGTGACTGGTGCAGCTACAGTTATCCTAGCTATGGAAGCTGGTAAAATCGCTGCAAAAGGAATTGACGAATACTTACAAGGAAAATAGTGTAAAAAATGAAGATAACAATCATTGCAGTTGGAAAATTAAAAGAAAAATTTATGAAAGACGCAATTGGAGAATACTCCAAGCGTCTTTCAAAATATTGCAAACTAGAAATTATAGAAGTTGCCGACGAGAAGACACAAGAATCTTCTTCGCAAGCAATGGATGACATCATTCGAAAAAAAGAAGGCGAACGAATCCAAAAACATATTAAGGATGACGCATATGTAATCACATTAGAAATCACTGGGAAGATGTTATCTTCTGAAGAACTAGCCAATAAAATTGAAAAAATAGGCATTCAAGGAACTAGCCATATCATATTCATCATTGGCGGCTCCATAGGATTGGATACTATAATTTGCAAGCGTGCGGATTATGCACTCAGTTTTTCGCCGATGACATTTCCACATCAATTAATGCGTGTAATCTTGCTTGAGCAAGTGTATCGGAGTTACCGAATTATACAGGGAGCACCATATCATAAATGATAACGATAGTTTACCCACTCGCCACCTTCATACCATAAATCGTGCAGCATCAAATCTAGATATTTCTCACCTTCATATTCTCCAAAATCCACTGCATAAGCATTAAATATTAGTGGTGGATTTCCATTTAGACCACGTTGCTCATTATAATCCAAGTAGTCTTCGATTATAATAGTTCCATCATCATCATAGCAGATTACATCATATCCAGATATTTCTATTTGTGTTGGAAAGCCTTCTATGTTTTCCTCTGAATTTAGAACCCATGTGCCATCGATTCCTTCTAATGGGTCATATGGCTCTGCGCCAGAGCCAATTATTTCTGGTTGCTCTGATGAGTATAGAAAGCGATATTGGGAGCCTATTTCAATGAAATTGATATCACTATCATTCGTTCCCCAATTATAAATGTACTGTTCACCTGTACTACTTGTAGAGAAAACCCATCCATCCTCACTATTATGAGAAAGTGATCCGATATCTTGTAAATCACCATATTCTCCGTAGTAGTTCGCAGCACCGTCTTCCGTTAATTCGATGTAATAGAATGGAGGAGTTTCTTCTCCCCCCATCAGACGCCATTCAAAACTCCACCATCCTGTAAAAATTTCTGGATCATGATTTTGTATGCAACCCATAGATAGCATTGCAATGGAAAATATCATGAAAACAATCATTGATAATTTTCGTTTCATTGTTGTTTCCCTCCTTGGCTATTACATTAGTGGAAATTCCACATTATCTTCTTTAAAAAAATATCCTTCTAATTCTGGGAAATCCAAATCCCCATCTCCATCAATATAGCCTTCTGTAGATAGGATTGCTGTATCGTATGGATAAAGTGCTACATACTCACCATCGTAATAATAATCACCCTCATATGTATAAGAAGCATGTGATAATGTAAATGTATAATCATCATAGAAAATAATTGTTTCTTCTAAATTGTAGTTATTCCATACTCCTGCAATATCAATACTTTCATCAGAAATTGCTGCATCCTCAGAATACTCGGAATCTTCTGATTCTTCGGTCTCATCGTGAAATTCTCCATCTATGCTAACATACACACCAAGATTACTTAACAAGAATCCTTGACTATCATAAGTTACGTTCTCTTCACTGCCATCTATATATGTTATATGAATACGTTCCTTTTCTAACATGTCCCAATTCCCCAAAAATTCTTCTTCTAAGGCACTATCAGTTTCATTAGGTTTTTGAATGACAAGCCTTTTTTCAGGAGAATCTTCGAATCTAACTGCGTAAATCCCACCATTTTGGTTATAATAATCAGGGTTAAGCCACGTTGTCGTCATAAGATGTCCCAAATCTATTGATAAACTTCCCTCATATACCGCATCTTCGTGAACATAAAACTCTTCAAAGAGTGGCATAGCTACATTTTTGCTATTTGTCATCACTTGATTGTCCAATATATAGAGTGAAGTGTCGAAGAGACCATCTTCTTCATGTAGTGTAATCATTGGTTGTGTGATAAATTCTCCTGTTTCTATGCCTCGATTCATATCCATTAATTCCCAAGTAGATGTATTATATAAAGTGCCAGATGAACCAAAGGACTCATATGTAGTATCGTTTATTACAATGTACTCAGATGTTGGATCACCACCTAAATACCATGTACCAACAAGATTAGTTAGCATGTCGGAAGACGTTCCACCATCTTCTGTAGGCCCCATACTAGGAACAAAGTGAACATTTCCTTCCTCATCGACTAAATTCCCATCTTCATAGTAAAATGTAGTAGAACCCAAGGCAGACAGATCGAGAGTAAGAGAATATTCATCAGCATAACATGGAAAGGACTCCTCAAAATAACCATAATCATTATATGCAGCCCAAGTTTCACTATAGCTATCCACCATAAACTGGTCCACAAGTGACATACCTTCTGATACATAATCTTCTGGTCTCTCCCAATACCCTTCGAACTGAACAAGCCAATTCGTTTCTTCTACTTCTTGCACATCTGAGGAATTAGTGGAAGTTTCATCCGTTCCACAGGCAATCAGTAGCGTACATAAAATAAGTAATAAAAATAAATAAAGTATTTTTTTCATAGACTACCTCCTTGTATTATAAAAAAATAAGAATATCTTGATTGAATTATACTAAAATTGATGGCGTTATTCTAAAATGTGAAGAAAAAGGAATAATTCAAACATATATATTTCCAAATATTAGATGTGTAAAAAAGATTCTTCAAAAGTGGAGAAAATTAGTGTATAATTAGTCCATACAAAAAATAGGAGAATACAAAAGATGGGACAAGGATTTGACAATAATAAATACTTAAAGATGCAATCGAAAGAAATTGCGGAAAGAATAGGGAAATTTGGGGATAAATTATATCTAGAATTTGGTGGCAAGTTATTTGATGACTTTCATGCTTCACGTGTATTGCCAGGTTTCCAACCAGACAGCAAGATTAAAATGCTATTAGAGTTGAAAGATAATGCAGAAATTATTATTGTGATCAATTCGGAAGATATAGAAAATAAAAAGGTTCGTGGCGATATCGGAATCACATATGATTTGGACGTATTTCGTCTCATTGATGTTTTTGTTGAAATCGGACTCTATGTTGGCAGTGTCATACTTACCCGATTTGACAATCAACCACATGTATTGCAATTTGAAGCTAAATTAAAGAGTTTTGGGATTAAGTCATATCGCCATTATACGATTTCTGGATATCCAATGGATGTAAAGAAAATAGTAAGTGATAAAGGCTATGGAAAAAATGATTATATCGAAACAAAACGTCCACTGGTTGTTGTGACGGCACCTGGTCCTGGAAGTGGCAAGATGGCAGTCTGTCTATCTCAACTTTATCATGATAACCAGAGAGGAATTCAGGCTGGCTATGCAAAATTTGAGACATTTCCAATATGGAATCTACCGTTAAAACATCCAGTAAATCTTGCATATGAAGCCGCTACTGCAGATTTGAATGATATCAATATGATCGATCCGTATCATCTAGAAGCATATGGAGAAACAACAGTTAACTATAACAGAGATATTGAAATCTTTCCAGTATTAAAAACCATGTTTGAAGAAATCTATGGAGAGTCTCCATATCAGTCCCCTACAGATATGGGCGTAAACATGGCTGGGCACTGTATACACAATGACGATTTTTGTCAAGAAGCATCTTGTCAGGAGATTATTCGAAGATTTTATGAAGCGCAAGTAGCACAGGAGCGAGGCGAGTGGAAAGAGGAAGTTGCAAGAAAAATATCATTACTCATGAATACTGCTAAAGTAACAATTGAAGACCGAGAAATTGCTGTGATTTCTGAACAGTTAGAAGAGAAAACAGGGGAGCCAGCAGCTGCAATTCGATTAAAAGATGGAAAAGTTATTACAGGTAAAACATCTCAACTACTTGGAGCATCGGCTTCCGTATTGTTAAACGCGTTAAAATATCTTGCTGGTATCAATGATGAGATTGATTTATTGTCTAGAGATACAATCAAATCAATACAATCATTGAAAATTACTCATTTTGGAAATAACAATCCACGACTACACACAGACGAGGTGTTGATTGCCCTTTCTATATCTGCATCGACTGATGAGCTTGCAAAAAAAGCATTTGATAAAGTATCAGAACTTTGTGGTTGCGAAATCCATTCTAGTGTAATTATATCGCAGGTTGATGAATTGATTTTAAAGAAATTAGGAACCCACCTAACATATACTCCTAAATATCAAAGTTCTAGGTTGTATAGAGGTTAGTGTGAAAAAGAGATGGTTATTAATATGAATTCATACTCTGAGAAACCCTATCATATAGTAGTAATAAAGTAACGATGGAATCATGCATGAGAGATGAAAAAACAGACCTCTCTTTTCGAGAGAAGATAGTAAGCGCGTGTAATATTCCAAAAGATGCTGCACTTGGATATCCGATAACAACCCTGATTGGTCAAAATGAAATCAGGGTTGAAAATTATCGCGGAATATTAGAATATGCTGATGATAAAATACGAATTTTAACGAAAATAGGTCAAATACAGATTTTAGGAAAAGGGCTTGAAATCCCATATTATACTAATGATGAGATGAAGATAACTGGACGGATAAAAATGATAGAATGCTTATAAATTCATCGAAGTAGGGGGAGCCATATTGTTATTATTTCTATATCGATTTTTTACTGGCTACTTAAAAATTACAATTCATGGGTGTTCACCAGAACGTTTTTTAAATATGTGCGTGCATCACAGTATCAATATATGGGAGTTGAAGCCAGAATACCAAGCCTATTCACTTTATATCACGGTTAAAGCTTATAGAAAATTACGTCCTATATTACGGAAGACCAAGATGAAGGCAACCATCCAAAAAAGATATGGTTTGCCCTTTTTTTTATTCCGATATCGAAAAAGACGACTATTTGCAGTGGGCTTCGTATTTAGTATTATCTCTATCTACGGTATGTCCTTATTTATATGGAATATAGATGTGAGAGGTAATCAGTTTTATAGTGATGAATATATTGTCGATTTTTTAAATGATAATCATATATATAAAACTATTTTTAAAAATCAAATAGATTGTGAAGATATCGTTTTTGAATTACGAAAAAACTTTGAAGAAATCACATGGGTATCTGCTCATATTGAAGGGACAAATCTTATTATAAGCATAAAAGAGAATGAAGAAATAGCATCAGAGAGCAAGACAGACATTGAACATGATGTAGGTTATGATATCATAGCTGAAGAAGCTGGTAAAATAGTATCTATTATCACCCGAAATGGAAGTCCAATGGTTCACGAAGGTGATATAGTGGAAGTTGGTGATATTCTAGTCTCTGGAAGAATGGAGATTTTAGATGATAGTAAAGCTGTTTCTCAATACAAATATGTAACTGCAGATGCTGATATTATAATTGAGACAGAGATATCCTATGAAGATACGGAAGATTTTATTTATGAAAAAAAAGCTTATACAGGGCTAGAAATATCGGCAGAGTATGTAAAGTTTGGAAATTATATCATCGAAATGCCTATATATCACACAACAGATTTATCCTATGATATTGTTACAAAAGAATTGTACTTTGCGCCTGAACAGCAAGATAGATATCAACTTAGTTTTGGTAGAAAAAAATTTCGGTATTATCGGTTGATTCCTACATCTTACTCAAAAAATGAACTAGAAACAATATTAAATGATAGATTTTCTATATTTTGCGATGATTTGAGCAAGAATGGAGTGAATATTGTTGAAAAATATGTTACAATAAGTTATGATGAAACGCAAGGATATGCCACGGGTTTCTTAATTGTCCATATGAAAAATCGACAGATGACAGAGGCAGAGTATATAGAAGTTCCCGTAGAAATAGAAGAGGAAGGCTTGACGGAATGAACATTACAGAATCGACAGTAGACATATCATTGGAAAATCAAAGCAATGTATTTGGACAATTTGATCAATTCGCAAAAAAACTAGAAAGAACACTGCATGTTACGATTATAACAAGAGATAGTATAGTGAAACTAGTAGGACCAGAACAAGCAGTAGATAAAGCGAAAAGAGTCTTGATCCAATTAAGTGAACTTGCAAATCGAGGAAACACTATTCAAGAGCAAAATATTGATTATGCACTTTCCTTGGTTTTCGAAGATAGTGAACAAGCATTAGTTGAAATAGATAAAGAATTTATATGTCATACTTTAAATGGAAAGGTTATCAAACCTAAAACCTTAGGTCAAAAAAAATACGTAGATTCCATACGAAAAAACATGATTGTATTTGGTCTAGGACCTGCTGGAACCGGAAAAACATATTTGGCAATGGCAATGGCTATCACAGCATTTAAGAACAATGAAGTAAATCGAATTATATTGACTAGACCCGCGATAGAGGCTGGGGAAAAATTAGGATTTCTTCCAGGAGATTTACAGAGTAAAATCGATCCCTATTTACGACCACTCTATGATGCGCTATATGAAATCATGGGAGCTGATAGCTTCTTGAAAAATTCAGAAAAGGGCTTGATTGAAGTGGCACCACTTGCATATATGAGAGGAAGAACCCTAGACAATGCATTTATCATCTTGGATGAAGCACAGAATACGACCCCAGCACAGATGAAAATGTTTTTGACGCGAATAGGGTTTGGTTCCAAAGTTGTAATCACAGGAGACTCTACACAAAAAGACTTACCAATTGGACAGATATCAGGGTTAGATGTTGCCGAAAGAGTTTTGTCTGGTGTTGATGATATCCGTTTTTGTCACCTGACAAGTAAGGATGTGGTTCGGCATCCACTTGTTCAAAAAATCGTAAAAGCTTATGAAGAATATGAAAAAAACACAAATAAACCAGATAAATTTTATTACAAGAAGAAACCAAACGGGAGGAAAAAATAATGGCATTATTTTTAGAAATTGAGAACAAGGCGAATCTTGATATCGCATTTGAAGATTTAGCAAATATCACGATTGAGGTTTGCTTGCATTATATAGATTGTCCTTATGAGGTAGAAGTTAATCTCATTCTATCTTCAAATGAGGAGATCAAGAAAATAAATTCGGAGCAAAGAAAAATCGATGCACCGACTGATGTTCTATCATTTCCTATGATTGATTATGAGAAACCAGGAAAATTCGATTTTTTACAGGGACAAAAGCAATATTTTAATCCAGATAGCGGAGAACTTATCTTAGGGGATATTATTATATCCTCGGAAAAAATAATTGAACAAGCGGAGAGTTATGGACATAGCTTAGAACGTGAGTACACGTTTTTGATTGCTCATAGCATGTTACATTTATTCGGATATGACCATATGGATGAAAACACTCGTGTTGAAATGGAACAACATCAGAATAATATTATGAGAATTTTAGGGATTTCTCGTGGGGAAAATACAAATAAGGAATAAGGGACATGAGTCATTCTAGAGGAAAAAAAAGAAGTGGATTTGTTTTGCAAGGAACAATTCTGGCAGGCGCGTCCGTTCTTGTGAGGATTATTGGTTTAATATATAGGATTCCATTAACCAATATAATTGGCGATGAGGGGAATGCATTATACAGTGTGGCTTTTGAAGTCTACAGCATTGCTTTGCTGTTGTCTTCCTACAGTCTGCCATTGGCTGTATCAAAATTAGTATCAATTCGGGTTGCAAAAAGAGAGTTGACGAATGCATATCGAGTGTGGAAGGGAGCAATGGTTTTCTCCATTCTAGTCGGTGCACTGATCGCGGTTCTCGTTTTTTTGCAAGCCGAATTTATTGCGGATACAATCATGAAGGCACCATTAAGCTCTTATGCATTAAAAGTACTTGCACCCTGCTTGTTCATAGTTGCAGTTTTAGGAGTAATTCGCGGATACTGCCAAGGGATTGGAACAACGATTCCAACTGCAATCTCTCAAGTTTTAGAACAAGTTGTAAATGCAATTGTTAGTATAGTAGCAGCAAGCATGTTATTTCAAGTGGGAGCAGAAGTGGTTGATGCTGAGGAAACAGCACTATTAGGTTCAGCCTATGGTGCTGCTGGAGGAACCCTTGGAACGGTTGTAGGAGCTTTTTTTGCACTT
>CAYIZP010000040.1:0-28643 GCA_964367905.1 uncultured Lachnospiraceae bacterium | reverse complement strand
TTTACATATAAGGCACTAATATTTCTAGACCATTATATGTATTTGGATGATTTTGGATGATTTTGGGTGATCTGTTTTCTTGATTTTACATATAAGGTACCAATATTTCTAGATCATTATATGTATTCGGGTGATTTTGAGTGATTTACTTTCTTGATTTTACATATAAGGCACCAATATTTCTAGATCATTATATGTATTTGGGTGATTTGCTTTCTTGATTTTACATATAATGCCTCACAATATTGACGAATTTATATGTATTGGGATATTTGTAGTTTGCATTAAGATATTTGTTAATGAAGGAGATGGGAATTCCCACCCCCCTTCATTAAATCAGATTAGTTTTATTACTTTGTCCACTTCTTTAGCTCTTCTTCTGTCGCTAATACGTAGTGGTCTCCACCGATATGATGTTGTTTTCCATTGTGATAATCCACACCTTCTGCCTTGCTATCATAAGTTAATGATGTTCTGGTTTTCTCTAGCCTTGGATTTGGAATTGGGATTGCACTTAATAATGATTTTGTATATGGGTGAACTGGATTCGAGAAGATTTCTTCTGTGGTTCCTGTTTCAACCAAGTGTCCTAGGTGAAGTACTCCGATGTGATCTGAGATGTACTTAACCATAGATAAATCATGTGCAATAAATAGGAATGCTGTTCCTGTTTTCTTCTGTATCTTCTTCATCAAGTTAACTACTTGCGCTTGAATCGATACGTCTAGTGCAGAGATTGCTTCATCAGCGATTACTAAGTCTGGGTTCATTACCAAGGCTCTAGCAATTCCAATTCTCTGGCGTTGTCCACCTGAAAACTGGTGTGGATAACGTGTCGCATGCTCTTTGGAAAGACCAACTAGTTCAAGGATATCGTAAACTTTTTGATTTCTTTCTTCTGTGCTGCTATATTCGCTGTGAATATCTAAGCCCTCTGCGATGATATCGATTACCTTCTTACGAGGGTTGAGACATGCCATCGGATCTTGGAAGATCATCTGCATCTTAGTACGAAGCAGCTTTTGCTTTGCATTCGATAATGGTCCTGAGATATTCTCTCCATTAAAGATTACTTCTCCACCTGTCGGCTTGTATAGTCGAATGATACTTCTACCTGTTGTGGACTTTCCTGAACCTGATTCTCCAACTAAACCGTAAGTGGTACCTGGATATACATTAAAGGAAATTCCATCGACTGCTTTTACTGTAAATTTTCTCGAAACTTTAAAGTGCTGTTTTAGATCTTTCACTTCGAGGATTGGTTTCTTTTCCATCTTATTTATCCTCCTGTTTCATAAGTTCTATTCTCTTCTTGAGCGCCTCTGGCATCTCTACCTTCGGTGCGTTTGGATGCATCAACCAGCTTGCTACCTTGTGAGTGTTTGAACCTTCCACATCAAACATTGGTGGTTCCATTCTCAAGTCGATATTGAGCGCGAATTGGTTTCTCGGAGCGAATGCGTCTCCTGGTACTTTGTTTGCCAAGTTTGGCGGTGTACCTGGAATAGCATATAATTCATCTCCATCTGTATCCAAGTCTGGCATTGCCGATAACAATCCCCAAGTATATGGATGTCTTGGATCATAGTAGATTTCTTCTACGGCACCTGATTCAATAATCTTACCTGCATACATAACATTTACATGGTCTGCTACTTTCGCAACAACACCCAAGTCATGTGTAATATAGATTACGGATAAATCTTTTTCTTTTTGAATCTTTTGTATTAATTCTAGAATTTTAGCTTGAATTGTAACGTCTAGAGCTGTTGTTGGCTCGTCACAGATTAATACATATGGATCGCATGAAAGTGCAATCGCGATAACCACACGTTGACGCATACCACCCGATAATTGATGAGGGTAGTTCTTCATTCGCTTCTCAGCGTCTGTGATACCAACTAATTCTAATAATTCTACTGCCTTTGCATGTGCCTCTTCTTTTGATTTCTTATAATGATAAATCATTGGCTCCATGATTTGTTTTCCAATTGTCATTGTTGGATTCAACGATGTCATTGGATCTTGGAATACCATAGCGATTTTTCTACCGCGGATTTCCTTCTGTAATTCCGATTTTGATAATTGAACGATGTCAACTTCTTTTGGTTCATCTGTGTATTCGTCATTCCACTTGTACTCAATGCTACCACTCTCGATGATTCCATTAGAAGCAAGGATTCCCATGATTGCCTTGGTTGTTACTGACTTCCCTGAACCCGACTCACCAACGATTGCAATGGTTTCCCCTTTGTATAGGTCAAGGTTTACCCCACGAATCGCATTTACTTTTCCACTATCTGTCTTAAATGAGATGTTTAAATCTCTGATTTTTAATATTCTTTCTCTATTTTCCATATCTTACATCTCCTTCATTGTTGGATCGAATGCATCGCGCAATCCATCAGCCAATAAGTTGAAGCTAAGCATTAGAACCGCTAGGACAACCACTGGGATGATAACCATGTAAGGATATACTAGGAAAGATGCAAAACCATCATTAATCAAAGAACCAAGTGAAGCCTCTGGAGCAGGTACACCCAATCCTACGAATGCCAAGAATGCCTCATAGAAGATCGCATTTGGAATCGAGAACATCGACATAATGATTAATTGTCCGAAAATATTTGGCAAAATGTTCTTGAAGATGATGAAGAAACTACCCGCTCCCAATGTCTTCGACGCTAGAACAAACTCTTCTTCTTTAATCTTCAATACCTGTGCACGTGCTATACGACTCATACCAACCCATCCTGTAATCATAAGTGCAAGGATGATTGTGTAAATCGATGCATCTAAAACAATCAATAATAATGTAAGGATTACAAGTGATGGAATCGAGCTGATGATCTCTTGAATTCTCTGCATTACTGTATCCACTTTTCCACCAAAATATCCACTGATCAGTCCATAAATCATACCGAAGAAGATATCGATTACAACGGCTGAAATCGCTACGAATAAGGAAATTCTAGTTCCCAACCATGTACGTAGGAATAAGTCACGTCCCATCTTATCTGTACCAAAGAGATGATCTCCATTTGGCGCCAATGACTGAATCGATGTATCAACTAAGTCAAATTCATAAGGAGAGAAGAATGGGGCAATAATTGCCATTCCTGCAATAATCAAAATAATGATACCGCCGAGACATGCACCTTTATTCTTCAATAATCTTTTTAGAAAATCCTTCCAAAAAGGAGAGATAGGCAACGCTTTGTCATGGTAGATATCTTGTTTATCTCCGACAAATTCAAAGTCGTCTTGTAAAAATTGTATGTTTTTCATGTTTTCCATGTCTATTCCCCCTTCCCTAATCTAATTCTTGGATCGATGATACCATAAGAAATATCTATGATAAGCATCATTACAATGTATAACAAGCTGTATAAGAACGCAATCGCCATGATTACGTTGTAGTCGTTTGCATTAATCGCATCCACCAGAAGTCGTCCAAGACCCGGGATTGCGAAGATTTTTTCCAATACCATAGAACCTGTAAGTAAGTTAACCATAATTGGTCCCAAAATCGTAATTACAGGAATCAATGAGTTACGAAGTGCATGCTTGCGAATGATGGTACCACGGTCTAAACCTTTTGACTCTGCCAATAAGATATAGTCGCTTGCAAGTACGCCTATCATCTCTGAACGTGTAAAACGTGCCACATTGGCAATAACACTGAATGACAGCGCAATGACCGGCAATGTTGAAGATAGGATAACATTATTCGAATCGAATAATATAGGGAATACTGGAATCTCTACACCGAATAGGAGTAGAAGCAATAGACCCAATACAAAGGATGGGATACTTACCCCAAGAACGGCAAATACAGTTGCTGCCGAATCCCAAAATGTGTTTTTCTTAAGTGCTGCTAGAATACCTAGCAAGATACCTACGACCGTTCCAAGTGCAACGGCTGCTATACCGATTCCAAATGAAATCAGAATCTTAGGTCCAATTAATGTGGATACTTCCATATTTTTTGAAATAGAGTACGATTGACCGAAGTCTCCTGTTAACATATTTCCAAGATATGTGACAAACTGAATATGCAGCGGTTCGTCCATTCCGTATTTTTCAAATATCGCTTCTTTCTGTTGTTCTGTTAATTTCTCATCATTGAAAGGAGTACCCGGCATTAATTTCAGCATAAGGAACAAAATGGCAAGAATTATCAAAATGGTAACAGAAGCTATCAGCAATCTTTTTAATATATATTTTAGTGTTGATTTGCTCATTGTTTACCTCTTTCTACCTGTCATATATAAGGAATACACCATAGTTACCCATGGTGTATTCACAGTAATTGTTTTTTTATATTACTCTGCTACTTTTATGTTCTTGAATACGTAAGGAACTCCAACTGCATGAGTTTCGATTCCTGTTACGCTTGGGTTGATTAGTGAAGCACCACCAACTTGGAATACAGAGATAACTGGAGCATCTTCCATTAACATTGCTTCAGCTTCTAGTAATTGTTCCCAACGAGCTGCCTCGTCTGGATTACTTGCTGCTTCTGCCATTAATGCATCGTACTCTGGATTGCTGTAATCACCATAGTTGTAAGAGTTTCCTGTAACCATTAAATTCAAGTATGTTGTTGGGTCAGCATAGTCAGGTCCCCAACGTGTAAGAACGATTTGGAAGTCACGGTCTTTTTGCATTTCGATACGTGCTTCTTTTGTTTGCATATCCATTTCTACGATAAGTCCTGGAAGAGCTGATTGAAGATTTGATTGGATGTACTCAGCTGCTGTCTTAGCAGGATCTGCGTTTTCATATAACATTTTAATTGTAATTTCATCACCAAGTTCTTCTTGAGCTGCTGCAAAATATTCTAAAGCTTTCGCTTCGTCTGGTACTAAGAACTCTCCACCTGTCGCACGGAAATCTGCTCCGTCTGGACCTGTAGCAAGTGTTGTAGGAACGAATCCGTTACCAACGATAGAACCATCTTTTAATACGTTATCAACTAAGTCTTGCTTGTTAAGTGCATATGCGATCGCCATACGTAAGTTTTCATTTGAAAGGTTCTCATCGTTCATGTTTGGTTGTAGGTACCATAGGTATCCTTCAAGAACTTGTGTGAATCCTTCGTTGTCTTTGTATCCGTCGATCAAACTGCTGCTTACTTTTGTGAAGTCTACGCTTCCAGCCTCGTATGCTGTTACACTAGAAGAAACCTCTGGTGTGATGTTGATTACTAAGTTATCAACTGATACGTTTGCTGCGTCCCAATACTTTTCGTTTTTCACAAACTCAAGTTTTGTTCCAACTTCTCTTGTTACTAATTGGTAAGGTCCACAAGCAAGTAAGTTCTCAGGTGCCATTCCGTATTGGTCGCCTTGCTCTGTAGCAAAAGCTTCGTTTACTGGATAGAACACTGGGAATGTCATAAGACTTAAGAAGTAAGGTGTCTTTTGTGTAAGTGTAATCTCTAATGTCTTATCATCGATTGCCTTAACACCTAATTCTGATTTATCCATCTCTCCTGCCATAACTTCGTCAGCGTTTACGATAGAAGCATTTCCTGTTGTGTATAGGTATGCATACTCAGCCTCTGGGCTTGTGATCGCTGTTTGCCAAGCAAATACGAAGTCGTTTGCTGTTACAGGCTCATCATTCGACCATACAGCGTCATCACGGATTGTAAATGTATAAACAAGCCCGTCTTCGCTCTCTGTGTACTCTGAAGCCAATGCGTTGATGATGTTTCCATCTGCGTCTACATCCATCAATCCATCCACTGTTGCGTGAATCATCTCGAATGACATACCATCTGTTGCATACATTGAGTTCATTGAGATTACGTCGTTTTCTTTTGCAATACTAACTGTTACACCATCACCACTTGCTGCTGGTGCTGCGTCTTCTGTTGTAGCTGCGCTATCTCCACCTTCAGCTGGCGCTTCGTTAGAGCCACAAGCTGCCAAAGAAAATGTTAGTGAAAGCACTGCCATTAATGCTACTAATTTTTTCATAATTTTCCTCCTGTTTTCAATTTTTACAAAATTAGTTTAATGAGATAAAGCAATAAAGTTTTATACTCATTCAACCATTTTATGAAATTTTTGTGAAAATGTCAAGTATTTCTTCTGTCCACCTTCGCTCGAGTGCGATAATACTCTTGTTTTGCTCGGTACATTTGGCGGTCCGCTTCCTCCATTCTCTGGTCAAAATCTGCTCTCGTATGGCTACATGCCGCTCCAAGCGATAGCATCTCATACTCTCTTTCTTGTACCTTAACTCGAAGCTGTTGCACCTTATTCAAGAAGATTTCTTCCTTCACTTCTGTGTCTAGTATAACAAATTCGTCTCCTCCAACTCGATATATTTTGTTACCAAACACCTCTCTTAACAGCTCTGCACATGCTGTAATCAGCACATCTCCATACTTATGACCTTTGGTATCATTCACCTCTTTTAGCCCATTGATATCTACGTAGACAATGCCCACAAACCCTGGATGTTTCCCCTTGATTCGACTTACTTTTTCGCGATAACTATGCCTGCTATTCACACCAGTCAACTCATCATAATAACTGATCTTCTTAAACTTATTCAACAAAAAGTGTCTGCAGTTATTTCGATCATTGTATCCTTGTGCCAAGTCATACACAAAATCATAACAATTCCCATATCCACAGCAAAAACAATTAATGTTTCTATCTTCTTCTGTTATTTTCCCAAGGGACAGAAACGCTTTCTCCATGTCCACATCAGAGGATTTTGTACAATCAATACTTCGATCCGTATAGATTCGGCAAAAATCTTCTAAAACGAGTTGTTCATCAAAATGCTTCATCAACCCCTCGCCATCTGCCCTATTGGTTTTCGACTTCATCTCATTCATCACAAAGTCAATTTCATTTTGCCTCGCATTCTTCGATGTTCCAGTCCCCACATTACAACCCTGCTCGCAATTCAGTGCATCTACAATACGCGGTACTGGTCTTCCTTCTTCTATATCTTGTACATATTCACCAAAATACTTCGTAACGTTATCAATTCCCTCCACCTGTTTAATCCACAAGTTCTCATCAAAATGATATCGTATATTCTCAGCCAGCCCTCCTGGCCTTGGAAATGTAAAACCAATGGAACCCTCTAATTCATCAAATTTTTCTGGCAAACAACTCGCGATATCTACCTGTTCTCTCTCCAAACGCTTCATAAAGACATCGTATGTCACATTGTATTCGAGCACGCCATTAGTGTGTTCACTCTCACACTCCCATTTCTTTCCGATACAAGGAGACAGAAACATGATTTTTTCCTTTTTCCCCAAGTACTTCTTCAAATAAGTCCCCAAACAGACCACTGGACTTTGAATCGGTGATAGTTTCTCCAACAAAGTTGGATAGTATTTCTCAATATAGCAAACAATGACTGGACATGGCTGTGCTATGATATTGTCAATCTTTCCCTCTTTGATTGCCTTCACATGTCCCCAAGTACAGATATCTGCGCCATAGGATACATCATAAATCTGCCGAACTCCGATTTGCTTCAGATATCCTAGCACTTTGTCAAAATTCGGGATATTAAATCTAGCAGATGGTGCAACGACTACAGAAATTGCCTCTCCTGCTGTAATATCTCTGAAAAACCGTTCTGTATCATCCATATAATCTCTTGCGTCATGGTCGCAAACAGAGATACACTCACCACAAGAGATGCACACATCTTCCTTGATAAAGACCTTCCCATCTTCACCATCAAAGAATGCCTTGTTCGCAGAAGTAGGGCAGCAATAAATACACTTATTGCAACCCTGACATTTTTCCTCATGTGTATGTATAAAGCTTATCTTATTCATGTTTCACAACCATTCCCTCAAGGTTCACAACTTGCTTGTGGATTTCGTTTGTTGACTGCGACATCTCCACTGCAGTTTGTGAATTATTGATAATTACGTTGGAAATACTATTCAAACTCTCCTCTACCTGTGCAATGGAATCTGACTGTTCATTCGATGATGCATTAATCTCATCGATAATCGCAACCGCATCTTCCGTGCTCTTCACAATTTGTTCAAGTGCATCCGCAGTATCCTTGGTAATCGATTTTCCATTATCCACTGCACGAATCGTATTCCCTATCATATGTTCTGTATCTTTTACTGCATCTGCGCATAATTTAGCCAGGCCCCTTACTTCCGCTGCAACAACAGAAAATCCTTTTCCCGCTTCCCCGGCTCGTGCTGCCTCAACTGCGGCATTCAGAGCAAGAATATTCGTTTGGAACGCAATATCTTCAATCGACTTAATAATCTTTTCAATCTTCTCAGCTGCGAGTGCAATGTCATCCATGGCTTTGGTCATCATCTTCATCTGATTTCGCCCAACTTCAAGCTGCACATTAGACATACCTGTCAGTTCTTTTGCAAGTCTCGCATCATTCACATTCTTTCTACTAACCACCGCAACCTCGGAAACTGTTGCTGCAATTTGCTCTACTGCTGCTGACTGCTGAATAGAACCATCGGTCAACTCATTTACAACAGGAAGCATTCCATCTGCCGAAGAAGCAAGTTTCGAGGAAATCACTTGAATGCGATTCACCATTTGATTCTGCATTGCTTTTTGTCGTTCGATTTCCTCCATCTTAATCTCAATCTCTTCTAACAGTTTTTCGCTCTCTTCCTGTTTCATCTCTGCTGCTTCTATTCGAAGAATTACAATTTTCACGAATATTACAATCGCAATTCCTGAAACAATCATAAAAGATAATCCTTTTGCCAAATATGTAAAATTATATCCTGGTATGAAATATCCGCTAAAGACTGTGAATATGGTTGCTACAACGGAAGATACAATCACATTTAAAAGGACTATCTTGTAATGAAAAAATAATCCTGTAAGCGCAATCCCTGCTGCCATTACACTATAAACATGTGGAGTCCCCTCCCCTAGCAGTGCAGGAACCACAGTTGCACTCATCTCAGATATCACCAAGATACAAACACGTTTACCATAGGTATTCCCTAAACCAAACACAAAGGTCAGAAGAAAACACAGCACTCCAATACCAAAGATAACCCCTCCAATCAGGTAATCACCTGTGATAATATAGGGAATCGGCATCATTACATAAAAAGTAATCGCTATCACGATATTTAATTTAAAGATATTTTGTGGACTGTATTTATCTACTGTGCTTCGCATTCTCATTTCTCCTAACTACAACATATACTACAACTTCTCAATTTTCTTCTATAAAATTTCTCGAATCTTTTCAACATATTCCATACCTTCATCGTAATCGTAAGACTCAATTCCCATTTTTATACCCGCAAGATATTCGCTAAGTGGTGGCTCCCACTCGAATTTACAGAGTTCTCCTAATATTTTCTCAATCTCTCCGATGTCTACATAATCTATCGCCTCTGCCAATGCCTCAATCTTATCTTGCAATAGATCAATTGCTCCAACCACCTTATTTTCTTCTACCTCTTTTTTGCTCGCGAGGTATTCTCGAAGAGAATCTAGTACCTTTAGAAATTCCGCCAAAAAGCTTTCTACATTTCCATCAATATACAACCAATCCTCCTTGGATGCCGCAGTTTCTAGTGCCAAGGCCTGAGCCGATAAATCCAGCGCACCAATGGATGCGGACGCACTCTTTATGGCATGAACCTCTGTCTTAAATGCTAGTAAATCACGATCCATATACAGGGTTCGTATATAGGCATGCTTCTTCACCCCATCCGCATAATAAGTACGTATAACATCTAAATAACTCTCATAGTCTCCACCTAGAGAAGATACCCCTTTTGTAATATCAATTCCATAAATCTCACCATAATCCATAGGCTCTTTGTCAAGAATTGTAGTTGGATCCACTGGAATCTGTAATTCGGCTGGCAACCACTGTGCTAGAATCGCATTCAACTTGCGCATTACAATCGGTTTTTCCAAGAAATCATTCATACCTTCTTTGATGAATAAATCACGAATTCCTATAATTGCATTGGCTGTCAAAGCAATGATTGGGAGATTCTGATAATATTCACCATCCAGATTACGGATTGCAATGGTTGCATCAATCCCATCCATCTCTGGCATCATATGATCCATGAATACTAAATCATACTTCTCTTTCTTCACCATCTCCACTGCAATTCTTCCATTCTCTGCTGTATCAATATTGAATTCATAAGGTTGCATCAATCCTTTTGCAACTTTTAGATTTACAAAATTATCGTCTACCAGTAGAATCTTCGCTTCTGGAGCCTTAAATTGATTCACCTCTGCATTTTGATATTGCATCGTCGATGTATTATTCAAAATTGCAGCTACCTGCATACAATTTGCCGGCAAGATAAAGGTATACACACCCTCTGAAAATTGTGCATTTTGAATCTGTGTACACATTACAATTTTAGCCTCACACTCTTTCTTTTCTACTAGCTGCTGCACTTTTGCCAAATGCAATGCAGGAGTGAAGATGAAGTCACACTTTCGCTCTTGTATTTGCTCGAATATCTCTGATTGATTTCCACAAACCACGCATTCAGACCCTAGTTCTTCAATTGCGAGCTTCAAATATTTCACATATAGCTCCCTAGATTCGTACAATAGGACAGTTTTTTTCTCAGACACTCTAGCGATTGGTTCATATTCCACAAGCTTCTGCTTTACATCTACTGTAAATGTAGAACCACTACCATACACTGAGTGCATTTCAATATGTCCACCCATCATCTCACACAATTGTCTAGAAATAGCAAGACCCAATCCTGTTCCCTCTATACTTCTGTTCTTAGTAGTATTTACACGCTCAAACTCCTCGAAAAGACGCGTTCTGTCTTCTTCCTTAATGCCAACACCTGTATCGAATACTTCAAACTTGAGTTTTATCTCTCCATCTGTTCCTGCTGTTACCTCACCAGTTACATTCAGTCCCACATGACCAGAGTGAGTGAATTTAATCGCATTGGTAAGAAGATTAATTAGAATTTGCTTAATTCTACCCTCATCTCCAAACAATTTTTGTGGCAAGGTATGATCAATATAGGTAAAGAAATCCAAATGTTTCGCTTCCACACGTAGTCGCGCCATTGTAATGACATCATTTAATAAGGACGATAATGTGTATTCTGCATCAACAATGTCCAACTTTCCTGATTCAATCTTGGAGATATCTAAGATATCATTGATAATCGTCAATAAATTAGAGCTTGCTTGTTTGATTCCCGCTGCATACTCCGTCGCTGGATGATCTCCCAAGTCACGAAGCAGGATTTCTGACATTCCAGTAATCGCATTCATAGGAGTTCTAATTTCATGACTCATATTTGCCAAGAAATTACTCTTCGCCTGTGAACTTGCAATCGCTTCATCATGGGCTCTTCGAAGTTCCTCTTCTCCCTCTGCCTTCTGAATGGCACTTGCAAGAAGAGACCCGCAGATATTTAGAACCTTCACTTCAATCTCAGAAAAAAGTACTTCTTCTTCAAAATTGTCAATGCGCAGATACCCCCATGGTTGTCCTCTGTGATACATCGGTGCAACCAATGCCGCTTTCACTCCTTCATAGCTCAAAAAAGCTTTCTCGCTTTCTTGCGCATCTCTGCATAATATATTCATGACCTTCGCATCTAACACATGTTTAAGAAGTGTAGGGAAATCCTCTTCGTATTTTATTAACTTCCCACTCATAATTCTTTTAATCAAACATTCTGCATACTGTTCATCCTTACACTCACCATATTGAAGTGCATGCGAAGTAAGGTCAGCCGCACTTGGTGCATCCTTTTTAATTCCACCTATCCCGCGTCTCCACTTAAAGACACTCTTACAGTATAATTCTCCATCAATGGTGATATTCTGCCATGCCGTAATCCTAGCACGCCCAAACAATTGACAAATCTCCGTAATGCATTCTGCTACCATTTCTTCAATATTGCCATCACATGACATCAGCTTTTGAGACATTTCCGCAACATATGACACCATTTTATCGTGTTCCACAATCTCTCGTGTGCGCTCTTCAATTTGATCTTCTAATGTATGCTGGTGTTCTTCCAATTGCTTCAATACGATATCCAATTCGTTTTGAGATTGCTTCAATTGGTCTACATCAAGATTCCCACCAATAATTTTAATAGCCTTTCCATTCTCATCTCTCTGTACAATCTCTGCGAAGGTACGCATCCAAATAGAAGTACCATCTTTTTTCTTCACCTGTATTTCTTCCAAATAAGACTCTTTTTCTCCACCAATAACATTCTCAAGATGTCCCAATAATTTGTCGTTGTCCTCTGAGCTAATCAATTCTTTCACCCACCCAGAAGTATTTAGAGTTAAATCTCCTTTTTCATAGCCCAAAATTTCATAAAATTCATCACTGTAGATGACGTCTCCTGTAGGACAGTCTAATTCCCAAACGGCAAAATTCGCAAGCCGAACCGCCACAGAAAACCTCTCCCTCTGTGCATTCAAAGCCTCCATAGTTCTACTATAATCATCGGTATCAATCAAGACGCCTAACATTGTTTTTGGTGAACCATCCTCATCATATTCAATCACCTTTGCACGTGCCAGCACCCAGATAAGTTCTCCATCTTTTTTGTTTAAGTGTAATTCTAACTCAAACTGCTCTACCTCTCCACGCATATGGGCTAATACTTTTTCTTCCATCTGTTTTAAATCATCTGGATTTAGCATCTTAAACCAAGTTTCAATTGTAGGCTCTAACTCTTCCGATGTATACCCTAGTATTTCTGCCCATTTTTTACTGTAAAACACGTCATCGGATTTGCAATCCCATCGCCAATATCCAATTCGTGTAATATCGATTAACTGAACCAACTCATCTGTATTAAATATTTCTTCTAATTCTTGTTTCATCCTAAACTCCTTCACTGCACGATCTATTCACAGGATTCTGATATTTCTTTGAACACATCTGATATTTTTAGGAACACCTTCACTAGTTCTGGGTCGAAATGTTTTCCACTGTCTTTGAGGATAATATCACATGCTACTGAATGGGTATAAGCATCCTTATACGGTCTCTTGGAGATAATCGCATCATACACATCCACGATAGCCATCAAGCGACCACTGACTGGAATCTCTTCTCCCGCCATTCCCTTCGGATATCCGCTTCCATCCCACTTCTCATGATGTGATACGGCGAATTCTGAGGCAACTCGCAAAAACTCTGTGTCCTTCAAGTCATTCATAGAGTTCTTAATCGCTTCCTCCCCATACAAAGTATGAAGTTTCATCACATTGAACTCGTCCTCTGTCAATCTTCCTGGTTTCAAAAGCACACTATCTGGAATTGAAATTTTACCTACATCATGCATCTGTGATGCATGGGCATATAATTCTAAATCCAGCTTCTCTAAAGCTCCATTATACAGTTCATCTTCTTGCGCTTTCTCTAATAGAATCTTCAGATAGTTTTTCGTTCTTACAATATGGCCTCCTGTAGAACCGTCGCGACGTTCCACCATATCCGACATTGCTTGTACTACAGCATATTGTAGCTCTTGTATCACTTTCGTCTTATCACGCACCATAACCTCCAAATTCTGGCTATAATTCTGGAGTTCTTGCTGCTGATTGGTTAATTTTAAATGCAAAGCAACCCTCTTCAATAATAATGGAAATGAAAAGGGTTTTGTTATGTAATCAACGGCACCTAAATCAAGTCCCTCGTATTCACTACTAGAGTCATCTTTTGCCGTCACAAATATAATCGGAATCTCCGAAATGGGACCTTCCTCTTGTTTCACTAAGGTAATAAAATCAAAACCTGACATCCCCGGCATCTCTACGTCGAGTAAAATCAAGTCTGGAATGTTGCGTTCTAACACTTTTAGCGCTTTTTCTCCACTTGGAATCAACATCACATCATATTGTTTCTCAAGCGCCTTTCTTGCAATATTTAAATTGGTTATATTATCATCAATAACCATGATTTTTTGTTTTCTAGCATTTTCCATCATCGAACCTCACTTCTAACCTAAAACACTTACCCATTTACATAGGGTTCCCACTCTATTCAAAGGTATCATGTTTTATATAGAAGTGCAATAATTATTTCGATGATTTCGATAATTTTTTTACAATCTTTTCCTCTGCAAGACAACTCCCCAAGGAAGTATGTACACTTTCATATCGTCCATGAAAATCGCTCCCCCCAGTAAGATGCAAATCATTGATTCTTGCGCAATCCATAATCTGTGTTTTGGCCATAGGGTTATTCGCCACAGATACATGATCGTATTCTAATCCTTGCAGTCCTTTTTTTACTAGCGATAGCACAAGATTTAAATTCTCCTGTTGCATAGGATGAGCTAACACTGCAACACCACCGTCTTTGATAATTGCACTCACCGCATCTTCTGCTGCCACATATGTAATATCGAAATCACAAGGACCCTGGTTCTTGAAGATTTCTTGATAAACCTTGCCAAATAAGGTTTCACTCTGCCCACTCTGAACCAAGTAATCCAAAATATGTTGTTTATATATCGTACCGTAGGGAGCAAATGGCAGAACATCTTCCACCCTAATCTGATATCCTAATGTATTTAATATCTCTATTTGTTTAATACAATTCTCATGTCGTCTCAACAAGATAGGCTTACATAAGTTCTCAATATGTTGGGTAGTCTGATAATCATACCCTAATATATGCGCCTTCTTCCCTGTTTGAAAATCAAATGCGGAGATTTCGATTCCCTTAATCAAACAAATTCCATATTGTCGCTCCAATTCCTCACATTCCTCTGATTTCAATGTCGTATCATGTTCAGTAAATGATAAATGCGTAATCTCCTCCCTCACCGCCAATTCCAAGATTTCGTGGCGATCCATACTACAATCAGACACATTGGAATGCACATGTAGATCTGCCTTTATTCTCTCCATCTATGAAAAACTTCCTTTCGATAAATTATAGACATTATCACATAATCCTTCCATAAATTCTAAATCATGAAAGATTCCAAGCATAGAAGTTCCCTCATTCTTCAATTTCTGTAATAAATCTCTAACTAATAGCTTGGTATCCCCATCAAGACTAGCGGTCGGCTCATCTAAAAGCAGTAGACGAGGAGTCTTAACCATGGCATGAGCCAAATTCAGGCGTAGTTTCTCTCCACCCGAGAATGTAGCTGGGTATAATTCCCACAAATCTTTACGTAATCTGAAGTATTCCAACATCTCTTCCGCACGTTTCACGGATTCCTCTTGAGAGAATCCTGCCTCTAGGGCTGCGTCAACCACATGTTGTCTTGCCGTCGTTCTTGGTAGGGTTCGCAAAAACTGAGACACATAACCAATCTCCGCCTTTCTTAGATGCAACATCTCCCTCTCAGATGCAATTGCCAAATCAATATCCCCGTAAGATAAAGATTGATAGCGAATCTCCCCACTAGTAGTTAGATAGGTGCGATAAATACAACGCAACACTGTAGATTTACCCGCTCCCGACATTCCCACAATTCCTATGAAGCTTCCTTTCTTCAAGTCAAATGAAATGTTCTTGCAGCTTGATATCTTTCTCCCCTGCTCATGCAAGTAGAAATCCTTGGTTAAATTCTTGATTGATAGTATATTCTCCAAAACTCTACCCTCCTATATATTGCGTTCTTAACACTGAGCGCCCTTTTACATACGCCGCTAGCATCCAAATCTGCTCATCTTCTTCACTTACAATGATAAGATCCGCGTCTTTTCCCACTTCAATGGATCCTTTTTCCTGATTAATCTTAGATGCCTTGGCTGGATTCAATGTCACTAACTTCACTGCTTCATGTAGTGGCAAGACCCCCTTTTCACATAAAATAAAAACGGATCTTAGTAATGCTTGAGGATAATAATCACTGCATAGGATATCTCCAACCCCTTCAGCTATCGCATCAATTGCTGAAAGATTTCCTGAATGACTCTTGCCTCGTAACACATTCGGAGCACCGAGCAGTGTATACATCCCCTTCTCCTTCGCATGTCTTGCTGCCTCTAACGTAATCGGAAACTCACTGATGCTAACGCCTAACCTCTGATATGTGTCGATTTTCTCTACAGAATCGTCATCATGGCTTGCAACTGCAATGGAGCGCTTCGCCGCCATATTGATTAATTCCTCCATCTTCTCTTCCGATAACAAGTCTTTTGATAACTCTCTATTTATTAATTCATCAAACTCATCATCACTAATATTTTTCCCTCCATTTGGAAGATGACGTCTATACACGTTCAAGTCCCGATACTGCCCCTGCCCTGGGGAATGATCCATCAAAGAAAGGAGTTGTACACAGCCTTCCTTGACTAAATCCACTATATTATCATAACACTCTATATTATCTATCTCATACCTCAGATGATGATAATTATTAATCAAATGTTGTTTCTCTTGCAACCCATGAATCAGTTTTGCTAGTTTTTCCACATTCTTTGGTAAACGAATTTCTTTCGTATCCCAGTTCCCCTCTTTAAACATTGCAATCGAATGAAAGATTGTTGTAATTCCACAAGCAGCCAACTGCCTTTCTGCCTCATATAATCCCATAGAGAAATCCATAAGTGACGTTGGACGTGGTTGCAGTATATTCTCAATCATGTCCGAATGAATATCTATCATTCCAGGCATTAGAATCGCTCCGTTTAAATCAATGTACTTTTCGCCCTCTGTTTTCTTGCCATCAAATTCTGATATCTCAATAATTTTACCTTTTTTTACAACCACTTGGTGACCTTCCAACACTGCATCTGGAGTAACCACTCTGCCATTAATAAATGTTTTCTTCATATTCTATTTTCTCCTACAATAACGAATGAACCAATTGCTGCGTATAAGGGTGTTGTGGGTCATCCAATATCTGATCAGTCAACCCCTTCTCGATAATCTTTCCATCTAGCATCACAATCGTTCGGTCTGCAAGCATACGTATAACTGACAAATCATGAGATACTAACAATACAGATACATTAAACTCTTGCCGTATTTTTCTAATTAGATCCAATACCTTAGCTTGTACTGACAGATCTAAACCCGTAGTCACTTCATCCAGCAACAATATCTTTGGATTATTTGCTAATGCCTTGGAGATCTGTACTCTCTGTTGCATCCCGCCAGAAAAGTTTTTGGGTGGTTCTTTCATTCTCTGTGGCAGAATTTCTACTGCCTTTAATAATTCTTCTGCCCTAGATGTCATTTCACTAAAATCTCTATGACCTGCAGCAATTAACTTTTCCGAGATATTTCCAGCTGCCGAGAACTCCATACGAAGCCCTAAGATTGGATTCTGGTAAACCATCCCCATTACATTGTTCTTAATATGTTTTTTCTGTTGAAGACTTTCTTCGAAGATATTAGATTCTCCATCTTTATAGCCTTCGATAAACCCCTCTCCTTCTGTAATAGGAAAATCAAAATATAAACTCTTCATCAATGTAGACTTCCCTGATCCGCTCTCTCCAACAATTCCAAGGATTTCACCTTCATACAATTCTATATTAACATCATTACACGCCCAAACCGTCTTACATTTAGGACAAGTGTTCTTAATCAATCCTCCTTTTTCCACGCAATGTACACAACCCTTCCCATAGCGGATGACTAAATCCTTCACTTTCAAAATTGGTTTTTCCATCACTCGCCTCTCCTTTCTGCGCAGAACCCTGTATCACTACACTCATAGTATTTTTCTCCGGTTTGTTCATTGAACACTTCATCTAGATATATTCCTTCCGCACCACAGAGGCGACAAGTCCTGCCACTAAAGTCTTCTTTTTTAAATGGTACATCATCAAACACTAGTGGAATCACATCTGTGTGAGGTGGAATTGCATAAATCTTCTTCTCTCGCCCCGCACCAAATAGATATAACCCTTCACTCTGGTGCAATTTCTCGATATCGTATCGTGGAATCGGACTTGGGTTCAATATATATCTTCCCTCCACCAATACCGGATACTCTACACCAATTGCTACTTGATCGTATTTAATCAAATCCTCATACAGTACCAACCACATTGGACTATAGTCTATCTCCGCATGCATCTTCTTTGTCATAGCCTCACTAGGCTCCACAATCCGTAGCGGTTCTGGAATTGGAACTTGTAGAACCAATGTCTGCCCCTCTTCCAATAGAATTTCTGGAATTCTATGTCGTGTTTGAATAATAGAAGCCTCCCTTGAACTTGTGGTTAATTCTACATCGGTACAATTTCCGATAAACTTCTTAATATTTACAGCATTCACACTATCATCACTTCCTTGGTCAATGACCTTCAGTACATCTTTTTTACCAATCAGGGAAAGAGTCAACTGAATTCCACCAGTACCCCATCCTCTACCAATTGGGAGTTCTCTAGAGCCAAATGGTACCTGGTACCCAGGAATGGCAATTGCTTTTAATGTGCAACGTCTGATTTCTCGCTTGGAGTTCTCATCTAGAAATCCATAATTATAATGAGAAGAATTAATCATTGTCTTTTCCTCCTTCACGCACCAAGTCAAGATTTGAGCCAAAAGTCACATAATGTGGTAATTTTAAGTGGGAGATGAATCCCGACATCTCGATACAATCTCCATGCGTCAATATGAACTCTTCATCTAGGAGAATATCCCCACTAGACAACCCCGAATCAACAATTGACATAGCAATCGCCTTACTCTCGTTTCTTCCAAACACCAAGCCATATCCTCCAGTCAACATCAACTTATCCCGCTCTCCTTCTGTCTCTACATGAGCAGGCGCAAAGCAAGATACTTCAGTAGTATAAACCTCGCCGATTGATATCGTCTCACCCTTATGTAGGGGATGCTCTATCTCTAGTTCTATCTCACCAGAGCGTAATTCACCTACCGTAGCATGAACCGTTCCATACCCCCGAAGCATACTATAAGCAATTCCACCTAGAAACCCATCATCACTTCTAGTCAAGGTCTGTAATCTAGCACTACGCTCTGCTGGAAATGTCACCAGATTAGATGTAACATCAAATGGTTCCGTATCATCCAAATCCACTTTCTCCATCAACCCTTCTTCATAGAAGACATCTGCAACTCTTTCCTTGCAAACAATATCTTCTTTTTTGTCCATCAACACTTCTTGCTCCGCTATATTTTCCATCAAATCAAAATCCAACAGTCGGTGCATATAATCAAATGTTGGACCCAAAATTTGTCCCCCTGCAATGTCCTTAAACGATGCCGATATCCTACGGAAAATCCTCATATTCGAGACATCTACTGGAGTGGTGTAGTAATCCCTCTTCAATGTGCTTCTATAGGCCCTCAACAAAAAGATTGCTTCCTCTACGCTACCCTTCCCTTGCTTAAGAGCAAGTGCCGCATATCTAGGAGCATATAATCCCGCCTCGCTCATAATTTTATCTATTAAAAATGGCATATTCTCACAAATACTATCAATTGAAATTGTGTAATTGCTCTTGTGACACATATCCATTAATTTAATGGATTGTGAAATAGCATTTTCTCCACCTTTTACTGCTACATAAGCCATCCCTACACCTCCCTTGTCTTAATTAATCTAGGACACCCCATAATATCCCCATTGTCAAACAGAAAAACCAAATCAATCCCACATGGATACTCTACTGTTTCCTCAGTTCGAATTTCCAAAATATTTTTAACATATTTTGAAGTTGCTACATCTATCTGTTCTTTGATTCCAGGTCCTTCTGCTATGATTTTCTCAGATATGTCATCTGCCTTCGCATAAATAATAAAGGTCGCCGACTTATGGGGATCATAGAAATCTCCCTTTTTTGCATGTTGAAACATCGATCGGATGGTCTCATAATTCAGTTCAGAGGATAGCAAGATATAGTCTGCTCCTCTAATATCTGCTTCATTCGATAATGTCAATTCTTGAATTTCTGTCATTAATGCCGTATTTTTTTCTACATAAAATGAAGTTTCGTTATCTAACAGAGTACATCCTATCGTCAAAAACAAGGACTGCTCATCGTCAAAACCCTTTGACTCCTCAGCTATTGAGTACTTCTGAAACGGATGTGACATGGCATCCATCAACTTACGAAATGTACTCTGTGTATCAAATACAAAATCAAAACTAAATGCTTTTTCCATTCCTCTATTCTCCCATCAAATTAAAGTCTACTTTGGATTTATTAATCTCCGCATTGATATAAGATTTTTCTTCCATCTTCCTTCTCTCTATTTTGCTTAGACAATCTATAATTTCTTCCTTCTCCAAATAGTCGCTATGTAGAACTGCATCAATCGATGCTGCACTCACCGCCTTCTCGAAATCATCACCTAACAAAACCGAAAATCCGCGGATATCATCCACACTTACCATGCATTCTGTACAGATTGCTTCCCCTAGATAAAAAAGGGAATTCCCTGTGGTCTCTCTCACCTTAATCATAGTCAATGTCTTCTGTGGCGATTTCACTAGTTTCACTTGATGATGCTTCGAAATCATCTGATAGATTCCCCCCAACTCATCTGTAGTCGCATAACTGAATATTTTTGAATAATTCATGCCTTTCTCCTAACTCTCATGTACTCGATTTTTCAATACTGCCCGCACACCTCGCTTGCAGATTCAGAATAACAAACCAGTTACCTAGATACAAGTTAAGTGTCCGTTAACCAAACATGAAATGTAAGTACACTACAAAAAGAGCAGATATCAGAAATAAATTCTAACATCTGCCCTCTATTAATATCCCAAACATCTATTTTTCCCCTCATACACTACGTGTTTTATAAGTTCACATGTACAATCAATCTTCTTAGTATAATAATCAAAATCTGTAAGTATAACTCCCATATAAATCATGTCTACTATAGCAAGCTGTACTCCGCGCGAAAACACTTTATTTCCATATAAATTATTCTCACCAGATATGGAAAATAGTACATCAGACACCTCCTCAATTTCACCTTCTGAGAAATTTGTGATACCAATTGTCCGTGCTCCATTAAGTCTAGCAAGTTTTAATACATCAATAGTTTCTTTACTCTGTCCACTATAGGATACTCCAATCGCAATATCCTCACTCGTGAGATTGCAAGCACTCATGTATTTCAGATACTGATCATCTTGGTAACTACAATTATATCCTAGATACTTTAGCTTAACATTTAAATCAAACACCGTGGTTGTGGAGCTTTCAATTCCACATATTAGTATTTGTCTAGCACCCTTAATCATCTCTATCACTTCATGTAATGTTTTGATATCAATATTTTTCAAAGAATTTTCCAGATGTGTACCATTTGCATTGATTACAATATCCGGAATACCCTCTAGCGTATCAATCGCCGACAATGTATACCCACCAAAGACATCGCACCGTTCTATTCGGCTATATTGTGTCCGTATGCGCTCCTCTATCAGGCCTCTTTTTAATGATTTGAAGCTTTCAATGCCAACTGCATGTGTGAATCTTACAACAGTCGGCTCACTAACCCCTACACTCTTGGCAACACCTGCCGTTGTCAATTCATTAAAATCACCCCTGAAATTTACAATATATTTTGCAACCTTTTTCTCAGATTTTCTCAAATCATCGTATTTTATTTTTATCCTAGCAATCATATCCTCAACCACTACGTTCTCCTCTTCAATCTTATACTAGATGTAGTATTACTACATTTCACTGTTTTTATCTTCCTGATAAAATATTCTGCTTCACAAATATTTTACCTTTCCATTCTTTTAATTAATTTTACATTCCCAGCGTAAGATTGTAGTGTGCTTCAGGTTAATTCCATGTTAATTTCATAGACTAATGAATCTGATTTAATATATCTAAAATTAAATTTTTTGTTAGATTTACTGGATTATTATCTGCTCGACCTTTTGTCATACTAGATATAACCAACCACTCGAACTCGTCCTTCTTCACTCCCCAACTTTCTAAATTCGTATTGTACCCTACTTTCTCTAGAAATCCATTGATTTTACCTTGAATCTCCTCCGTAGATTTCGCACCATATGCTAAGAATAACTCATCTACGTTTTGTATAAGTTCTACATTTGCCTCAAATATAGGTGCCAACAGCAGACTGACAGCCACTCCATGTGGTAAACCATACCTCATCGTAAGTGGATATGACATAGAATGACAAGCAGTCGTCCTCGTATTGCTAAATGCTAATCCAGCCAATAGACTTCCTTGGGCAATCTGGTCAAGTGCATTACATTTTTTCTCTTCACACCATAGGTCTGGAATATTCCGCATAATTTTTCGAATTGACTGCAATGCTAATCCTTTGGATATCTCGTTGCTCGCCTTTGCCCAATAACTCTCTGTGGCATGACCAATTGCATCCAATGCCGATGATACTGCCAATGATAATGGCATGGACTCTAGAAATTGCGCATCTATTATCGCAGCGCTAGCAAAATTATGCGGTGTATCAATGGATAGTTTTGCATGATTGTCAAAATCCCACACTGTCGCCCAAGGTGTCACTTCGCTTCCTGTCCCAGCAGTCGTGGGTACGCCAATCCACTCAATTTCTGGATTTTCATACTTCTTCTCCTTGATAAACTCACGAAGATCATCCTCACTTTCAAAAGAATTGCCATGCAAACAACAAAGTGATTTTCCCAAGTCTAAAACACTGCCACCTCCAATTGCTACCACAAGTTGATAATCATCCTCTAATTCTCTATGAAGAGAAAACAAATCCTTGATATCTGGATTCGATACTGTGGTTACATGTGCCTTACAGTTCCCCTCCTTCATTAGAATTTGTATCGTAGCATTGTTTAAAACATGTTCATTCCATATTAATAATAATGTTGTATGTTTCTCATTATTTTTTAATTTGCCTGATATTATGTCTGGCAATTGCTGAAAACTTCCTCTTCCCTCATAGATCTGAACCGGATTATAGTATGTCATTTGTTTTCTCCTACTCTCTTAATCTTGCAAAATTTGTCCATGCCATCTTACCACTTGTATTCATACACTCAATTCTTATCGACTTCTCATAGCCTTGTAGTTGATATGATGCGCTTGTAAGCTCTCTATCCTGTCTTCTTATGGTACGACCATCCCCCACTCGACCATCCACTACAAATCGAATCCATTCGCAATCCTCACATTCAATAAAAGCCGTATTTTTCTCAATTCCCCAATCGATGATTTCACATCCACTAGATGAGTAGAAGTTTCCTTCAAGCAAGCTCGTCACAATATTATCATGTGTACAATCCTCTGCACAGACCATCACATAACCGCCAAAACAGTCACTGTCTCCATCCACGTTATGATTATCATCTGTGGCTATGATTTTTATATCATTTCCCTCCGCTGCCATTGCATCGATAAAAAATGCATCATATCCATTACTACTTCCTAGATGTGTACTATGATTATATATCTCCACAGACCATATCCCCGACACACCAGACACTTGATCTAGCTTTATCTTCGACCAAGTCGGATGATTGTACGAGATGAAGAATCCGCGATTACGAAAATAATCTACAATTCCTTGAAGAACTTCTCTTCCGTCCCACTCATGCAAAAATACAGGGGGAGTTATCAACTCACCCCTTCTTAACATTGGCTCAATGGCTGCTTCTTGCATCTTACTCGTACCAAGAAAAGCATTGATATGATGTGCCTGCTTACACTTCTTATTCTTCTGTTCATCCCATAGTATATTCAAGCTATGTCTATCCAAATTCGCAGATGACTTAGCAAAGAATGCCTCATCCTCTATCAGATAAGCTGATCCTTCTACTGCTGGAATCAAAAGTATATCTTTTGTTTCCTTCGCTAGCTCTTCTCCACTGTAAATATCATGATCAGTAACAGCAAGAAAATTATAACCTTTCTCAAGATATATTTTTATTAACTGATCTGTATTCTCATTGCCATCTGATATCACTGAATGACAATGCATATTTCCTTTATACCAATTTCCTTTTTTTAAAAATCCCAACTGTTTCATATATTACCTCTATTTCCTCTGAGAACGAAGCTCTTTAGGCCGTCCTAGATTTTGCTCCGTTTCCGAATCAAAGAAATGCAGGTGATCTTGTGAGAATACAGCATATACTTCATCCCCAACCTGATATTCCGAATCCTTTACAACTGCAACAAACAAGTTATCATCAATCTCCAAATACACTGCAAAATCCGCTCCAAGATTCTCAACATATTGTACTTTCGCTTTGAAATGACCAAACTCTTTCTCCGATGGTGTCCTAGAAAGTTTCATATACTCAGGACGTATTCCTAAGAAATACTCTTCACTCTCACTTAAATACCCCCACCACTCACGATCTAAGATTACTTTTTGCTTACCCATCCATATAAAATTATCCTTAATCACAACTCCTTTTGCAATATTCATTGGAGGTGATCCAATGAATTTTGCTGTAAATACATTGGCTGGATGATGGTATACATTATATGGATTGTCATGCATCTGTATCTCACCCTTATTCAGCAATATGATTTTTGTTGCGAATGTCATTGCTTCGATTTGATCATGTGTTACATACACAATTGTCTGTTTAAACTTCTTATGAATATCTAAAAGCGCTTGTCTCGCTGATACGCGAAGCTGTGCATCTAAATTGGATAATGGTTCGTCCAACAAAAAAACTTCACTGTTTTTTACAGTCGCCCTTGCAAGCGCTACCCTCTGTCGTTGTCCACCTGAGAGTTCCTTAGGCTTTCTACTCCTATAAGGTTGCAAATCTAACATTCCAAGAACTGTATTAAGTCTCTCTTTAATCTCTCCTTTTGGCACCTTGTTTTGTCTCAAACCATATGTGATGTTCTCTTCCACTGTCATATGTGGATAGAGTGCATAGTTTTGAAACACCATTGCAATATTACGTTCTCCTGGTGACACCTTACTAACATCTGTTCCACTAATAAACATCTGCCCTTCTTGAATCGTCTCCAAACCAGCTATCATTCTTAGGAGAGTCGACTTTCCACATCCAGATGGTCCTAATAAAACAAGCCTCTCTCCATCTTCTATCGAGAAATTCATATTAGGAATTACAACAAAATCCCCATATGTCTTCTTTATATCATTTAATTCTATTCTATTCATAACCTCTCCTTATTTTATTCCACCATTTGTGAATGTTTCTATAATGTGCTTCTGGAATATTAGATATAAAATTACCGGAATAATCATTGTAATAACCGACATAGCCATTGCTGATGTGAATCCGTCTCCACCTTCTCCTGCAATGAAAGATTGCAATACTAAAGAAAGCGTATACGTGTCCGATTCTTTTAATACGCGTTTTGGCCAGATATAATCATTCCATGTCAGTGCGAAATACCAGATACTAGATGCAATTAGTTGTGGCTTTACTAATGGCAAAATAATATCGCACATGATTTTTCTATCGCTAATATTATCTAGCTTGGCTACTTCTATCAATGATAATGGAATATTCCTCATACTTTGTATCAATAGAAATACCGCGGAGCCAGAAAAAATATAAGGCAAAACAACCCCTAACCAAGTGTTTACAAGCCCTAAGCTAGATACAATCAAGTAATGTGGGATAATTGTCACTGTAAAAGGAACGAACATTGACCACACAAATAATGAAACTACTTTATCACTGCCTCTAAATTTATAATAAACCAATACATATGATGCTAAAAAAGAAACTACCATAGTAAAGACTGTATTCAAAAGTGAAATCATAAATGTATTTAAGATGTTTAAAAATAATGGAACTCTCTCAAATACCTTCACATAGTTATGGAATGAAATTCCATTGCTGAACAAGCTAATCCCGCCACTATATGCTTGAGAATCTGTTTTCATGGAGCTATCCACAGCAAATAGAATCGGATAAAGCAAAACACACACAATTGCAAAGAACAATACATGCCACAATATACTCCAACGTGATTTAGTTTTCATAATACACCATCTTTCCTACCACTTCATTCAGTATGAATAATCCAAATCCAAACAAGAGTAATGTAACTACTGCCAATGCCGCTGAACCGCCTGTGTCAAAGACATTGAATGCTTTAAAATATGCATGGTAGACAATATTACTGCTACCATAGTTCGGACCACCTTGTGTCAATACGTCAATTGGATTAATTACATAAGTCAATCCTTGAATAATTGTCATAATGAAGATATAGAACGAAGTAGATCCCGTCATTGGTGCAACAATCTGCAAAAAGATTTTATGCAGCGAAATATTATCAAGCTGCGCCGCTTCAATTACTTCTCCCGACACGCCACTCACTGCTGAAAAGAGCATAATAAAATTGTATCCGAACGACTTCCATGATGTGATGAGACTGATTACTACAATAACCAATCCCTCTGTCGTAGACCAAACTGGCATTTTTATTCCAAACAGTTCCAGAATGTATGCCACTGGTCCTACAATTGGATTCAGAATCCAAGTAAAAATGATTGATCCTACAATTAGAGAAATAAAACCTGGCAAGAAGAATGTTACTTTGTAAAAGTTTTGAAATTTATTTAATACAAACTTACAAACAAAAGCAAATACAAAGGGAATACAAAAGTTCAATATTAATATAATTCCTATGTACCAAAATGTATTTCCCAACACCTTATATGTCTCTTCATCCGAAAAGATACGAATATAATTCTCAAATCCAATAAAGTCTTTTTCCGGACGAACCATATTCCAATCAAAGAAACTAAGATAAACTGTATATAACATCGGTCCAATTACGAACACGACAAAACAAATAATGGTGGGACTAAGGTACAATAATGACCTTAGTTTCCCTCTTGTATTTAACTCCATAGTAACTCCTCTGCCTTTTATTTATAGCTATAAACTATTGATATAATTGATTGATATCTTCTTGTGCCTTCGTCAATGCATCTGCAACTGATGTATCTCCCGAAAGAATTTCACCTCTCATAGCAATTAAGATTTGCTCTGCCTCTAAACCATTATTCCCTGGAAAAGCTGCCCATGGTACTGCTGCACCTAATTGATCATACGCCATTTGTGTTACTGGGTTTTCTTCCATGTAGTCACTGCCTACTGCTGACTTAATCGGAGGAATATATCCCGTTGCACCATCCCAAGCTAGCATATTCTCTGCATCTAACATCCATGCAATAAACTCCGCTGTCGCTGCTTTTTTCTCATCTGTAGACGATGTAATCGCCAAGAAGTTACCACCAATTGGAAGCTTCAGGTCTTGTCCTTCCCAGCCCGGCGCTACCATGATTTCTGAATAATCAGTTGAACTTTGTACCAGTTCTGTATATGCAACAGAATCCATGTAAATTCCTACCTCACCAGCTAAGTACGCTTGAGTTCCTTCTTCTGAAACTACATGCAGTGCTGTTCCATCTTTTACCAATCCCGCATACAGTTCCATCGCTTCAACTGCTCCAGGACTATCGATGCTACATAGACCATCTGTAATATATTGTCCGCCATTACTCTCAATCATTTGTTGCATTTCCCATACATATGTATACTCACCAATGTATAATCCATATTTATCTGTACTCTCCGCAACTTGTCTCGCTGCCACTTCTACGTCTGGCCATGTTTTTATATCTGCTATATCCACACCCGCTTCAGATAAAATCTCTGTATTCATATATAACACAGGTACAGACATTCCATATGGAACACCCACCATATCACCATTGCTGTGTACTGCCAATTCTTTTACAGAATCTTCAAATGTCTCTGTTACAAAATCAGGTGTCTCAGTATCTGCGAATAATTCATTTACATCTGTATATCCAAAGTTATTTCCAAAATACTCCTTGAAAGACCATCCAATCTGTACTACATCCGGAGTAGTTCCTGCTGCTGCATCCGCCTGTAAATCTTGCATGATTCCTAAATAGTCACCTGCAAACTTCTCTGTAACATGGATTTCATCTTGAGATGCATTAAACGCATCTACGATTTCTGTAACTGTTGGACCTGCAAATGTCTCTGAGTTAATATGCCAATATTCAATTTCTACTTTTTCTGTACTTCCTTCATCTGTTGAACCACTTGCTTCTCCTGTAGCTCCACAACCTACAGCACTCACTGCTAATACCCCTACTAATGCTAGTGCTAAAAACTTCTTCATTCTTTTCATAACTTCTGTTTCTCCTTAATTTTGAGTTCTAAGTTTTTTCTGTGGTTTTACCACCTAAGCTAGTGTAGCATAGAGAAAAAACATGTTGCATCATATAGAAGTTAAGTGTATGTTAAGTTTACCGTGCAAAATTTACACATGTGTAAATTTTCTGTAAGATTTCATTTTAAAACGTAAAATCACACTAAATTATGTTAAATTTGTTTTTCCAATAATAAGTTTATACATCTCACTCAATTCGATTTGATTCATCTCTGAAAACGGATGCTTGCATCTATTGAAACTAACGAATGAATTCATAGCTCTACAAGTTTTTGGATCGTACCCATGGGTTGCCCCTTCTTGATGCTCGTCGAAGTATTCCTTGGATACCACTCCCTCCTTTAATGCAATCTGAAATTGGGGCTGTCTCTGATTCCTTCCCTCCATCTCGAAAACCTTTTCTACACAGCTATGACTAGAAAAAAACTCCCGAACCTCCGCTCTGACCTCCTCTTCTTTCAAATACACATGAATGCATCCGCCATCATCCACTATAAACAAATAATTCTCTAA
>CAYIZP010000039.1:25409-29172 GCA_964367905.1 uncultured Lachnospiraceae bacterium | reverse complement strand
GTTTGAGAACCTTGTAAGTTAGTAGGAGAATAAAACTGTTTTTCCACATCTAAGCCACTATTTTCTGTTTGAGAACCTGGTAAGCAGCAGATATAAAACCAAAGTCAAAACAAGGAGAATTATGGTAGTAAAACAAGAGCAAAAAGACATATTGAGAAAGTATATCGAAAATATAGATGAAATTATGAATAAAGAGGATGTCGATGAATTACTCGATAAAATTGATGATGTCATTATATATAACTTAGATGAGAACAATGAACCAGACGAAATTGGATTTGAATTGCAGAGAGTGTACGATCAAATTCACTATCAAAACAAAATACGGGGAGCAGGATTTCGTATTTGATAAAAAAATCAAATAATGATATGATAATGGAACAAGTGTTACATTTTGATGACTAATCACTTCACTGATTAGTGATTGAAATCATTTGTTCTATTTATATATGGGGAGATAGGTAAGGGATATGGCAAGGAAGAGAAATAATGCGAGGAAGAAAAGAAATCTGCTTCAGCGGATCATTAATACGGTTTTTCAGAAATGGGAACACTGTGATTATAGTCTGGTGATTGCGGTTATATTGTTGATTAGTTTTGGACTGATTATGTTATATAGCATGAGCTATTATACTGCGATAGCAGAGGCTGATTTGAATATAGAGATTGGAACAGAAGAGGGGCAGATAGAAGATGCTGCAGATGTAGGTGGAGTTTTAGAGGAAAAGATTGATCCGAAATCATATTTTAGTGGACAACTAGAGAACACGATAATAGGTTTGGTTTGCATGGTGTTTGTTTCATTTGTGTCCCGAAAATTCTACGGTGGACTTTCGCCAGTGATTTATGCCATCTCCATGGTTTTGCTGTTATTTGTGGAGTTATTCGGAGTGGAACTTAATAGTGCGAAGAGATGGTTATCTGTTGGTGGGAGACTATTTCAGCCAAATGAGATTAGTAAGATTGCAATCATTTTACTTGTTTCATGGATCTTGGTCTTAAGGGCGAATTCCTCACAGAAAATACAGGTGAATCAATTGAAGCGTTTTCCTGTTTGGGTAAAAAGGATAAAAGATAAACAGAGAAATAGAAAAATAAAATATAGGATACAATATATGTGGTATCTTTTTCTAGGAGTATTGTATAATTTACTATCTCTGATCATGGATCGATACCTTGTGTATATTATGATCATTAGTGGAGTGACTGGTATAGCAGTATGGCAGTGGACGGATAATCTTAGTACGGCGCTTATCGTTATGGGAATTGGAATGGGGATATTCCTGGTAGGTGCTAAAATAGGATGGATTCCCACAGTTGCAATTATCGGGGGATTTATCTACTGGTGGCTTTGGAATTTTAGTAGTCACTTTTTTTCGGCAGGAGAGGACGGATTTAGAATTGACCGTGTTTTGGTGTGGCTGAATCCAGAAGAATATGCAAGTGATGGAGGATATCAGACTTTACAAGCGCTATATGCGATTGGATCAGGCGGTTGGTTTGGCAAAGGGCTAGGTAATGGAACACAGAAATTAGATGTAATTCCAGAAGTACAAAATGATATGATTCTAGCGGCTATTGCTGAGGAACTTGGAATAATAGGTGTTTTAGTTGTACTACTGTTGTATGGAATGTTGTTGTTTAGAATTTTCCAAATAGCTAGGCATGCTCCGGATTTATATGGAGGACTTGTTGCTTCAGGAGTCTTTATTCATCTGGCATTGCAAGTTATTTTAAATATAGCCGTTATTACCAATCTTATACCGAATACAGGAGTTACACTGCCATTCTTTAGTTATGGAGGAACGTCCGTCATAATTTTACTGTCAGAGATAGGTTTGGTATGGGGAATATCCAATTCTATTCCGGTCAAAGAAGTAAAGGAAAATGCTAATTAAACACTTCACAAGTACATAAAATTGTGGTATATTCATATATAGTATTAAATACTACATAATTTAGAAATGAATATCATGATTTGAAGCTTGGAGGATGAAAAAATGAGTTTTAGAATAATATTAGATAGTTGTGGCGAACTTACAGA
Source organism: uncultured Lachnospiraceae bacterium (assembly GCA_964367905.1). GTDB lineage: Bacteria > Bacillota > Clostridia > Lachnospirales > Lachnospiraceae > CAUPWF01. The sequence continues at coordinate 27,128 of CAYIZP010000039.1, read as the reverse complement.
GGAAATGAAAGAGAATGGGGTATATAAGTCGGCGCCATTGAGTGTCTTGATTGATGACCTTGAGATTGTGGATGATGAAACTTTTGATCAGAAGGATTTTTTGGAAAAAGTAAGTGCTAGTCCAAATTGTCCAAAATCCTCTTGCCCGACACCAGAGGAGTATCTACGATTATATCAATGTGATGAAGAAGATGTGTACGTGGTTACTTTGTCGTCAGAATTGAGTGGTTCTTATAATAGCGCAGTCTTGGGAAAGAATTTGTATATCGAAGAGTTTGGCGAAAAGAATATCCACATTTTTAATTCGAGATCTGCTTCTATTGCTGAAACACTGATTGGCATGAAAGTAAATGAAGTGGCGGGAAGTGGTGAGTTGTTTGAAAATGTTGTTCAAATCGTAGAGAATTATATAGAAGAACAAAATACAGTTTTTGTATTAGAGTCACTAGATACCTTGAGAAAAAATGGAAGATTGACAGGGATTAAAAGTTTCTTAGCTTCTGCATTGAATATCAAACCTGTGATGAGTGCAGATGATCAAGGAGTTATTATACAACTGGGGCAAGCACGTGGGACGAACAAGGCATTAGCAAAGCTTGTGGATACTGTGGTGAGTGAAGCTAAGAATCCGGAGCAGAAGATTTTGGGGATTTCACATTGTAATTGCAGGGAGCGAGCAGAGCATGTGAAAAAGATGCTAGAGTCTAAGATGAAGTTCAAAGATATTATTATCAATGACACAACAGCAATCAGTTCGTTATATGCCAACGATGGTGGCATAATAGTTGCAGTGTGATGAAAAATATGATATGATACTTTTTATTAGTAATATCGGAGGAGAAGTATAATATGAGTCAAGATAAAGTTAATCGTTATAAAGAGGAAAAAGCAAATCGCCAAAAGTTGATGGCGAAAGAGAAAAGAAAGAACATGATAAGAAAGTGCAGTGGAATCGTAATCGGTATTGCTGTCATCGGGTGGCTTGGGTTTTCTGTATATAATTGGGTTCAGACAGGATTGCCTAGAGAAGAGTTGGTAGTAGATTATAGTGCAATCGAAGGATATATGAATGATTTCACAGTGAGTGAATAAATAAGTAAATAATCAGAGTAAACCAGATAGTGTAAAAGCTATCTGGTTTTTTTTGCGTTTTTGGAAACCGTTCTTTTATTTTGAAAAAACTGAAAAAAGTACTTGAAAAATCCCAGAAAGGCAAGTATAATGGTTTCAAGTGGTAGAGAGTAGAGGGAAGTGGTAGAAAGTGGGGCGAAAGTGGGGAGCGCTGGAGTCTCAGAGGGGAAACTTATGTTTAGGGGAGAATACAGTCATAGTATTGACGCGAAAGGAAGAGTAATAATCCCAGCAAAATTCCGTGAGGAATTAGGGGAAGATTTAGTAGTCACCAAAGAAATTGGTGGTTGTCTTTCAGTGTATTCAATGAACAGATGGGTTGCCTTTGAAGAAAAGCTTTCTCAATTACCACGAAGCAAGGCAGATGTTGTACGGTTCTTTTCAGGAAGTGCTGTTGACACTGGTATTGATAAACAAGGAAGGGTGCAACTTTCACAAGCTCTAAGAGATTATTCGCACTTGGAAAAAGATGTTGTCCTAATTGGGATGCAAGATCGAGTAGAAATTTGGAACAAAGCAAAATGGGAAGAAAACAATGCAAAAGTGGAACAAACGATTCAATTAGATGTTGATGACCTAGACTTTTGA
>CAYIZP010000039.1:0-25309 GCA_964367905.1 uncultured Lachnospiraceae bacterium | reverse complement strand
GCAATTTGTACCTGAAGGTCCAAAGTTGCTAGGTTTTGGGAAAGGGATGGTTATTAAAAATGGAATTTACACATGTATCAGTACTACTCGAAGAAACAATCAGAGAGCTAAAGATTAAGAAAGACGGAATCTATGTTGACGGCACACTGGGGGGTGGCGGTCATGCATATGAAGTTTGTAAGCGCCTAGGGGATTTTGGGAGTTTTATAGGAATAGACCAAGACGAAGCGGCTATTGAAGCAGCTAGTCGAAAGTTAAGCGATTTCGGGGAGAGAGTTACAATAATCCGAAGCAATTATTGTGATATGAAGTCGCAGCTTCAACAGATAGGCATTGAGAAGGTAGATGGGATTGTTCTTGATTTGGGAGTGTCTTCGTTTCAGCTAGACACAGCAGAGAGAGGATTCTCCTATCGGGTCGATGTACCTCTTGACATGCGTATGGACACGCGACAAGAGATGACGGCAAGAGATATCATCAATGGCTATAGCGAAATGGACCTCTTCAGAATCATACGTGATTTTGGAGAGGACAGGTTTGCTAAGAATATTGCAAAACACATCGTTCTAGCGAGAAATGAAAGAGAGATTGAAACGACAGGTGAATTGAATGAAATTATCCGACGTGCAATCCCTATGAAGTTTCAGAAAGAGGGTGGACATCCTTCAAAGCGAACATTTCAAGCGATTCGTATCGAACTGAATCGAGAATTAGAAGTGTTGCGTGAGAGTTTAGATGAGATGATTGATATGTTGAATGAAGATGGAAGAATTTGTATAATCACATTTCATTCACTAGAAGATAGAATTGTTAAGACGATTTTTAAAACAAATGAAAATCCTTGCATATGCCCACCGAGTTTTCCGGTATGTGTATGTGGGAAAGAATCAAAAGGTAGAGTGGTATCAAGAAAACCAATCTTACCGACAGAAGAAGAGATGGAAATGAACAGTCGATCAAAGAGCGCTAAGTTAAGAGTGTTTGAGAAGAATTGAGAGAGAAGATACCTTCAGATGAAGAAATTATAGAAGTGCATGATATGCATAATGGGGGAAAGAGATTATGGAAAGGAATAGAGCGGATTACATCTATGGGAGTACTGTGCGCCATGCAATTCCAGCGCCACAGGAACCACAGAGGCGGGTACGAGAGAAAAGACCAGAGCGAAAGAAGGTCGGTTATGAGTATGCTACACCAGGATATGCATTGTTTGTGATTATATCTGGGATTATTCTTGCCACAGTTATAATCAATTTTGTCGGACTTCATGCGACAATCGCAGGACAAGCAGAGTCGATTACAGTGATTCAGAGACAGATTAGCGATATGAAGCTAGAAAATGATGCGAAACAAGAAAGTGTTGAAAATTCCGTGAATATAGATTATATTAAGGAAGAAGCACTTCGCATGGGGATGGTGTACATGGAGAGTGACCAGGTAGTCCACTATGAAAGTCCTACCCAGGATTATGTGAAGCAATATGAAGATATTCCAGAGAATGGAATCATCGCAAATTCAAGAGCAGCATCAGAACAGGGAAATAACTATGAACAATAGACCGAAGAAAAGAAAAAAATCATTTTGGGATAACCGTTTTCATAATAAGATGGAAAAAAAGCTAGCGATACTATATTTATTTGTAATGCTAGCTTTTCTAGTGCTTATTGGGAGAATTATTGTGATCAATATTATTGATGGAGAGGAATATTCGAAACAAGTATTAGCACAACAAAATCAATCAGAAACAACAATTCCCTATAAGCGAGGGGATATCTTAGATGTAAATGGAACCGTGTTGGCAACGAGCAATCGGGTGTATCATGTAATTCTAGATGTTCCAGATTTGCTTGGAGTATCAGAGGAGAAGACAGTAGAAGATATGTCGGAATCGGAGAAGGCTATTATGGAGGCGGCGAAGTCTCATACGATGATGGCCTTGGAAGAGATATTTGGTATTGCTCCTGAAGAGGTTGAAAAGGCAATTGAAGAACGCCCAAATAGTAAGTATGTTATTCTTCTAAAGAACGTGGATTATAAAACGAATGTTGCTTATTATGAGCATAAGCAAGAACTACAAGATAGAGAAGAAGAATTCTACGATGAAATTAATAAACTAGAGGAAGAGACTGAAGTAGATTTTAGTACGATTGAAGTTATTGCGAAAATGGAAGATCAGGGACTTTATCCGTTTGTGCGAGGAGTTTGGTTAGAAGAGGACTACCTGAGGGACTATCCGTATGATAGTCTTGCTAGTACTGTGATTGGGTTTTCCAATGCATCCAACGTTGGAAGTGCAGGGATTGAGCAGTACTATAATGAGACGTTGAATGGTTTAGATGGACGAGAGTATTCGTATTTTGCTGGAAGTCAGGTTGAGGTTGCAATTCAAGAACCGCAAAATGGAAATAATATCGTAACTACTATTGATTATACGGTTCAGAGTATCGTTGAGAAGCATATTCTAGCATTTAACGAAGAGCATGAGAATGGAGCTCAGACAGGATTTGGCAGTAAAAATACAGCTGTATTGGTGACAAATCCGAATACCAATGAAATTATTGCCTCGGCAAATTATCCCAATTATGACCTGAATAATCCGGGTCAGCTATCCCCTTATTACACAGAGGAAGAAATCGAGGTTTTAAGAGCGGAAACTCCTACAGTTGTAACTTTGGCAGAGGAAGCAGCTGAGGAAGAGACAGCGGTTGTAGATACTGAAACGGATGAGGAAGAAGACAAAAGGTTAATTGAGATTATAGAGGAACAGGCTCAAGAGGAGATAGCTCAGGAAGAGATCGAGAGACTAGAGGATGGTGAATCTGAGTGGAGTGATGCAGAGAAAGAACTCATGGTTGAGGCGAGAGTTCAGGAGATTATTGACGAGAGAGTGAATTCAGAGATGTTGAATCGTATTCGCACAAATTATACAGTTACAAACTCCTATGAACCAGGATCTACGGTGAAACCATTTACAGTTGCGACAGCTTATGAGTTGGGATTGTTGGATGGGACTGAAACATATTATTGTGGAGGGAGCAAAGAGGTTGCTGACTACACGATTCATTGTGCGAACCGAAACGGTCATGGCACACAGACTCTCATAGAGGCTATGGCAAATTCCTGTAATGTTGCTATGATGGATATTGCAGAGGAGATTGGCATTCAATCATTTACAAAATATCAAGATATATTTGGGATTGGAGAATTGACAGGGGTTGATGTGCCAAATGAAATTTCTGCAAGTGCTTTAATCTATACAGAGGAAACAATGCAACCCGTGGATTTGGCGACCAACTCATTTGGGCAATCATTTAATATGACGATGATTCAGTTGATGAGTGGATTTAACGCATTGGTCAATGGAGGGGATTATTATGAACCTTATATTGTGAAGCAAATCCAAGATGAGAGTGGAAGAGTGTTGGAAAATATTGAGCCAACTTTGGTCAGCAGAATTGTCTCGGAAGAAACTTCGATGGAGATGCGTATTTCTTTGAAAGAGGTAGTAGAAGAGGGAACAGGTGGTACTGCGGCGGTAGAAGGATATAGTGTTGGAGGGAAAACTGGAACCGCGGAGAAGCTACCACGTGATGCGAATACATATTTGGTTTCATTTATCGCATGTGTCCCAGCGGAAAACCCTGAGGTGTCTATTTACGTTGTCATTGATGAGCCAAATGTTGACAATCAGGCAAATAGTGCTTTGGCACAGCAACTAGCCGCTGATATTATGGAGGAGATTTTGCCATATCTAGGAGTGACAAAGGATCCGAATTACGTAGAAGAAGAGGGTGCGGATGATACAGCAGAAACTGTGACAGAAGATACAACTGAAGATACAACTGAAGATACAGAAGATACAGGAAATGAATAAAAAAGACAAGTAGTTTAGTATAATCCCACATAAGATAGAGTAAGAATGTAACAATATCTATGTGGGGTTTTTGTGTTGAAAAATAAAGCCTATAATAAACGAAAAATTTCATTTGTTTTTATTATTGCATTTTGTATGATTCTCGGCTTATTAGGACGTCTAGTATATTTGATGATATATGAAGCGGAGTATTATCAAGAACAGGCTGAGGATTTGCATGAGAGAGAGCGTGAAATCAAGGCAGCAAGAGGAGAGATTGTGGATAGAAATGGTGTGGTTCTCGCACAAAATGAAACAGTGTGTACCATATCGGTAATCTATAGTCAGACGAAGGAAAAAGAGGCGATTATAGATATGCTTTGTGAAGAACTGGAGTTAAGTGAGGAAACTGTACGCGAGAAAGTGGAGAAAGTTTCCTCTATGGAGAAAATCAAGTCCAATGTACCAAAGGAGATTGGGGATGCGATAAGAGCTTATGGATATGAAGGGGTAAAAGTTGATGAAGATTTTAAACGTTATTATCCGTACGATGATTTGGCTTCCAAGGTACTGGGATTTACGGGGGGAGATAATCAGGGGATTATCGGGCTAGAGGTTGAATACGAAGAGTATCTAAAGGGTGTAAATGGTACAATTCTTACAACGACAGATGCTCGCGGAGTAGAGTTGGAAGGGATTGCGGAAGATAGAATCGAACCGATTCAAGGAGATACGCTACAAATTAGTTTGGACTATAATATACAGAAGTACTGTCAACAATCAGCAGAGAATTTATTGGATCAGAAGCAGGCGGATGCAGTACAGATTATATTAATGAATCCACAAAATGGGGAGATTTTGGCTATGGTTAATTATCCGGAATTCAACTTAAATGATCCCTTTGATTTGCCAGATGATGGGATAAGCGAGGAAGAAAAGCAAGAACAGCTCAATCAAATTTGGAGGAATGGATGTATTAATGATACTTACGAACCTGGATCCACCTTTAAGATTATTACAGCAGCAGCAGCGCTAGAAGAGGGATTGGTAGAATTGGATGAGACCTTCAGTTGTCCAGGGTATCGCATTGTGGAAGATCGTACCATTCGTTGTCATAAGGTGGGAGGGCATGGAGTGCAAACTTTCGTCGAAGGAGTGCAAAACTCTTGTAATCCGGTTTTTATTGATTTGGGAGCACGGTTAGGTGTCGAGATATTCTATGATTGTTTTTCAGAGTGGGGATTATTAGAACAAACGCAAATAGATTTGCCTGGTGAGGCGGGTACGATTATGCACAATGAAGAAGATATTAAGGCGGTTGAGTTGGCAACTATTTCTTTTGGTCAATCGTTTCAGGTGACGCCGATTCAGATGGCTAAAACGGTTAGTATGATCGTAAATGGAGGTACCAGAGTGACCCCGCATCTAGGAGTAGGTGTTTATGATTATGAAGGAAATTTAAAACAAGAGTTTGAATTTGAAACAGAAGAGGATGTGATATCAGAAGAAGTGTCGCTAAATATGCAAGAAATATTGGAAAGTGTAGTGTCGCAAGGGTCAGGAATCAATGCCTACATTGAAGGATATGAAATTGGAGGAAAGACAGCAACTTCACAGACGCTTCCGAGGAGTGCGAATCGATATATTTCATCATTTATTGGATTTGCCCCAGCAGATAATCCAGAGGTGATGGCCATTGCACTTGTACATGACCCACAAGGAGTTTATTATGGTGGTACAATTGTTGCTCCGGTTGTGAGAGAGATATTTGACAATGTCTTGCCTTATTTGGGAATTGATAAAAATGATGCAGTGATTGGAGAGCTTGAAGAAGAGTTATAGATTTGAAGTTGAAAATCCGTAATGAATAGAGTATAATTATACGGAATGCATTGGCATTCTAAAAAGCGAAAGAAAAACAAGGAAGAGGAGTAATAGATGAGCGAATCAATATTGATGCCAGTGTTGCTGGCATTTGCCATAAGTGTAATTTTGGGTCCAGTTGTGATCCCGTTATTGAGAAAATTAAAAATGGGGCAAACCGAGCGGACGGATGGAGTGCAATCACATCTTCTAAAGGCTGGCACACCAACTATGGGAGGTGTCATAATTCTGGCGAGTGTTGTCATTACTTCTTTGATATACATTGGAGATTATCCGCAGATTATCCCGATTTTATTCGCGACTTTAGGATTTGGAGTCATTGGGTTTTTGGATGATTATTTAAAAGTTGTCTTGAAGCGTTCTGATGGACTGAAGCCATTACAGAAATTTACGCTTCAATTTATTGTGACAGGTGTATTTGCGTATTATATCACGAATGTGACGAAAACACCGATGACTATTTTGCTTCCATTTACGAATGGTCAGCAACTTGATGTTGGATATTTTGCGATTCCAATTTTGTTTTTTGCAATGTTGGGAACAGTAAATGGAACGAATTTTACAGATGGATTAGATGGATTAGCATCCAGTGTTACGGTACTTGTAGCTACATTTTTTACTGTGGTTGCAGTTGGTACACAGAGTGGAGTAGAGCCAATCACTTGTGCAGTGGTAGGTGCGTTGTTAGGATTTCTTTTATTTAATGTTTATCCAGCAAGTGTATTTATGGGAGATACGGGCTCGCTGGCACTAGGAGGCTTTGTGGCATCTACTGCATATATGATGCAGATGCCAATCTTTATCATTCTTGTTGGATTTATTTATTTTGCAGAAGTTCTATCTGTAATCCTTCAAGTAACCTATTTTAAAAAAACAGGTGGGAAGCGAATCTTTAAGATGGCACCGATTCATCATCATTTTGAATTGTGTGGATGGTCGGAAACTAGGGTAGTAGCCGTGTTTTCTATCATTACGGCGTTGCTGTGCTTGATAGGTTTGGTAGCACTCTAGGAGTGTAAAGGAAATGGAATATTATAATAGAGAGAGTGGAGATAAATAGTGAAAGAGCAGAGGGTACTAGTATTCGGAACGGGAATGAGCGGAATATCGGCAGCGAAATTCATGCAAGCACTTGGGGCGAGTGTGGTTTTATATGATGAAAACCCGAAATTAAAAATAGAAAAAATTCATGGGAAACTACCTAATAGTGGAAAAAATATAGAGATTTATAATCATAAATTATCAGAGGAAGAGTTAGGGCGGTTGGATCTTGTTATCTTGAGTCCTGGTGTACCACTTGATTTGCCTATGGTTGTTAAAATGATCGAATTAGGAATTGAGGTTATCGGTGAAATAGAAATGGCATATAGATATGCCAAGGGTGATGTTTTAACAATCACAGGAACAAATGGAAAGACCACTACAACAGCATTGTTGGGAGCGATTATGAAAGCTTATAGAAGTGAGACTTATGTGGTGGGAAATATAGGAAAACCATTTGCAGATGTGGTATTGAATGCAACCGACAAAGCAGTCTATGTACTTGAAGCAAGTAGTTTTCAGTTAGAAACGATTCATACATTCGCACCAAAGGTGAGTGCAGTTCTCAATATTACCCCTGATCATCTGAATAGACATCATACGATGGAAGCTTATATTGAGGCAAAGGAACGCATTGCCATGAATCAGACAGAGAAAGAGTATTGTGTTCTGAATTACGAAGATGATGTGGTGAGAAAAATGGCAGAGAAGACAAAGGCAAATGTCATTTATTTCAGTAGCCAAAGAGTGCTAGATATAGGAATGTATTTGGATCAAGGAAATATTGTTTATAATAATGGTGAGAAACAGATTTTATGTCATGTAGATGAATTACAAGTATTAGGCACGCACAATCATGAGAATGTTATGGCTGCGGCTACTATGGCGCTTGTATATGGTGTGCCAATGGAGGTTGTCAGAGAGTGTGTCTGTTCGTTCTCTGGGGTAGAACATCGAAATGAATTTGTTCGTGAAGTTAATGGGGTTACATATTATAATGACTCGAAGGGAACGAATCCTGATGCAGCGATTAAGGCAATACAGGCGATGAATCGTCCTACGATACTAATCGGAGGTGGATACGATAAGGACTCCTCGTATGAAGAGTGGATTATGGCATTTGATGGCAAGGTAAAGCAGTTTGTCTTGACGGGACAGACGAGACTCAAGATTCAAGAAGCTGCTGAACGGTGCGAATTCAAAGATACAATTCTAGTAGAAGATTTTGAAGAAGCAGTAAATACTTGTGTGAGATTAGCGGAAGAGGGGGATTCAGTGTTACTTTCTCCTGCATGTGCGAGTTGGGGAACTTTCCGTAATTATGAAGAACGTGGAGATAAATTCAAAGAGCTGGTAAATAATTTATAGGAGAAGTCAGACAGTGCCCACACGTAAAAAAAATATTGATTACATGCTATTGGCAATTGTTTTACTCTTGATATTTATAGGTTTGATTATTTTATATAGTGCAAGTGCTTATAATGGAAATAACAAATTTGATGATCCATTTTACTATTTGAAACGTCAATTATTTGCAACTTCAATTGGTTTGACACTGATGTATATCACAGCAAATATTGATTATCATATTCTGGCGAAAGTATCCCTATTAGGATATGGAATTGCTTTACTGCTATCCGTTGCTGTTATATTTGTTGGTGACGAGTATAATGGGTCCAAAAGATGGTTGTCTTTGGGACCTATTTCTTTTCAGCCTTCTGAATTTGCGAAAGTTGCGATGATACTTTTTCTTGCATCGCTCATTGTAAAATTGGGAAATAAGATTGAAAAAATTAGATATATGATTCTGGTGATGCTGGTGGTGTTGCCCATTGTGGGGTTGGTGGGGGTTAGTAATCTAAGTACGGCAATTATTATCTTAGGAATAGCTGTTGCGCTTATTTTTACCTCATCATCGAAATATATACAGTTCATATGGATGGGTGTTTTTGGGATAGGGTTTCTTGGTGTTTTCTTAGCGTTAGAAAGCTATCGGCTAGAGCGATTGGCAATATGGAGAAATCCAGAATTATATGAAAAAGGTTATCAAACCTTGCAAGGATTATATGCAATCGGTTCGGGCGGTTTTTTTGGCTTGGGGTTGGGGAATGGAATACAGAAACTAGGGTTTGTCCCAGAAGCGCAAAATGATATGATTTTTTCGATTATTTGTGAGGAGCTAGGCATTGTTGGAGCCAGTACGATTATCATCATATTTTTGGTGTTGATATGGAGGTTTTATCTGATTGCTTCCCATGCAAAGGATTTGATTGGTGCCTTGATTGTTGGTGGTGTCATGGCACATATCATGATTCAAGTGATACTTAATATCGCTGTAGTGACGAATAGTATACCCAATACAGGCATAACCTTACCCTTTATCAGTTATGGTGGAACATCTGTCATGTTTCTATTGATGGAAATGGGAATCGCAATGAATGTATCGAGGAATACGAGTTAATGGGATAAGGGGTTGTGTTGTTAGGAGGATGAAATGGACGGACGGGACGAACGAGATTATAGAAGAAAACAAAGAGCGAAAAATAGAATTATAAGAGCGGACACACCGACGAGGGAAGTAGAGAACAAGGGCAAATACAGAAAATCGAAAAAGAAACCTCTGAGGGTGGGGGACTATGTTTATGCAACGATTGTACTGGTCCTCTTTTTTGCTATAGTAGGAATGTCCATGCATTTGTTGTTTTATGTTCAGAAGATCGCAGTCAAAAACAATGAATTTCATGGCGCTACTGAGATTGCTGAATATGTTCAGGCAAATACAAGAGCGAATTATTCTCTTGCAACATGGTATACATTTGAGTATGAAACACCAGAGCTTCCCGTATATTTGGAGAAGCTAGATATTAGTATCGTTGCTCCATGGCATATTGAAGTAAAGGTGACAGAGAAGCTGATTGCTGGTGGAGTCCAATTAGAGGAAGAATTTGTGTACTTCGAACAAGAGGGGAATATTGTAAATATAGTCAAAGAACCAATCGAGGGGATTCCTATGATTGAAGGAATAGAAATCGAAAAGCCAGTCTTGTATCAGGAGTTAGAGGTGGATAATGATAAAATCTTTAAGAATCTGTTATTGGTTACAGAATTAGTAGAAGAAAACGATCTAAGTCCAGAACATATCATTTGCCCCAATGGAGCGGAAATCAACTTGGTGATCGGTGGCGTGACAGTACAACTGGGGGATGATAATTTTAGCGACAAGATAGTACAGATATCCCCTGCGTTATCCGAAATAGATGGCAAAGATGGGGTGTTGCACCTAGAAAATTTCGATATTAACTCGGGTATTATTAGTTTTGAACCAAAAAGTACAGAAAATTTAGAAAATTCTATTGATTAATTCTTTAAAAACGAGTATTATACTCTTGTATGGGTGGAGTCTATATAAAAATAAGGACAATTGAGAAACAAAGGAGGAGAAACTCTTGAGCAATAATAGGATGATGAAAGACGGAAAATTATTAATCGAAATTAAAACAGACGAATCAGATGCAGCTGCAAGGATTGTAGTAGTAGGTGTAGGTGGTGGTGGTAACAACGCCGTGAACCGTATGATCGACGAACAGATTGCGGGTGTTGAATTTATAGCAGTTAATACAGATAAACAAGCATTGCAATTGAGCAAAGCATCGACAATTATGCAAATTGGCGAGAAGATTACAAAAGGACTTGGTGCTGGTGCGAAACCTGAAATCGGGGAAAAAGCAGCGGAAGAGAGTGAAGAAGAAATCATAGCGGCATTAAAAGGTGCAGATATGGTGTTTGTAACTTGTGGAATGGGTGGAGGAACTGGGACAGGTGCAACACCTGTGGTAGCTCGTATCGCAAAACAATTAGGGGCATTGACTGTCGGAGTTGTAACAAAGCCATTTAGATTTGAATCAAAAGCACGTATGAACAATGCGGTATCAGGAATTGATAAGCTGAAAGAAAATGTAGATACACTTATTGTAATCCCGAATGATAAATTATTAGAAATCGTAGATAGAAGAACAACGATGCCAGATGCATTGCATAAGGCAGATGAAGTCCTACAACAAGGTATTCAAGGTATTACAGACTTGATCAATGTACCTGCATTGATTAACCTTGACTTTGCAGATGTTCAAACTGTAATGCATGATAAGGGTATTGCACACATCGGAATCGGTCAAGGAAAAGGTGATGATAAGGCATTAGAGGCTGTTAAACAAGCGGTAGCGAGTCCATTGTTAGAGACAACAATTGCAGGCGCTAGCCATGTTATTATCAATATCTCAGGAGATATTACATTGATGGATGCAAGTGATGCAGCAGAGTATGTACAAGACCTTGCTGGAGAAGATGCAAATATCATCTTCGGTGCAAAATTTGACGATAGTAAAACAGACGAAGCTACTATTACTGTTATCGCAACAGGACTTCATAATGCAAGTGGAGCAGCTTCGAAATTAAAAGAAAGACTAGAGCGTCAGAGAAGCACTCTAACAAGTGTAGAGGCTGATTTGGATCATGGTGATACAGGACATATACCACAGCTATCATATCAACAACTACAACAACAGGGTGCTACACCAGTTAGACCACAATTTCAACCAGGTGGTAACGTAGGTGGGTTTACACCTGCACCAAGACAAGATGCTGGTGATATGGGAGTGGCAAGACCGATGGCGCCAACGCCACAGGCACCACAGAGTAAAATCAAAGAACAGAGTATTAAGATACCAGATTTCTTTAAAAACAGAAATAATTAATATCAAGGGACAGTGGAAGGATGAGCATTCGCTCATATCTCCGCTGTCCCTGATTTTTTTGTCGAAATTTTTTACATTCCCATCTCTTCTTCTGACAAATTAATCACATCATATCGCATATAATTAATCTTGCTTTTGTACCAAATCGATTTAGTATCCAAAGAGAAAGAAGGTGGAATGTGTACTACGAGTTGTACCTCGATGTTTTGTTTTTGGTAAATTTTATGATGGACTTTTTATTGCTTTCCTTGGTGAGAATTATTACGAGATGTTCTACCACACATCGCAGAATTGTTCTGGGAAGCATAATCGGATCCTTGCTTACTTGTCTATCATTTTTACTGCCCATACAGAACACAGTTCTCCGTATTGTACTGTTCCATGTAATTATAAACACAATAATGATTAAGTTAGGTTTAAAAACTAAGACAAAAAGGGCATTTATTAAATGTTTTATATCATTATACATAGGAGGGTTTCTCTTAGGCGGAATCTTTGAATTTTTGCAACAGTATTTTCAGGCCTATTTAAAACTGGGAAGTTTATACTTTGCATTGGCGATAATGAGTTATTTCATTGTGAAAGCCATCTGGTGGTTTGTATGTGCATTGCAGGTGCATAAGAACAATCACTATGATGTGGAGATTTTCATAGATGGAAGGTCTTGTGTGGTCAAGGCGTTGTTAGATACTGGAAATAGTTTGCGAGATTCTGTTACTGGGAAACCAATCAATATTCTAGAAGAAGAAATTGCGATTCAATTGTTGAGTAACATGCCTGAACATGTCATTCGTTATGTGTCCTATCACACCTTAAATGGTACAGGAGTGATACCGCTTCTTGTCGTCGAACGTCTACATCTGATTGGCGATCAGGAGCTTTGGATAGAAGATGCATATGTTGCGATTAAATCTGGCCAAATTTCTTCGGGTGATGAGTATAAAATGATTTTAAATCCTAACATTTTTTAGGAGGAATGAATATGAGAGTGAAATTAGCAGTTTCTAATAGATTAAAGAAGAGTGTAATACCTAGTATTAAAAGCATGATATTTCCAGTCGGTGGAGATGTGCATTATATTGGGGGAACAGATGTGTTGCCAGCACCTCTTGCGGGGGAAGAAGAGGCGGCAGTGATCCGAGATTTGGGGACAGAATATGATGCTCAGGCAAAAAAGGTGTTGATTGAGCACAATCTCCGATTGGTTGTGTATATTGCCAAAAAATTTGATAATACTGGTGTAGGGGTGGAAGATTTGATATCCATCGGAACAATCGGATTAATCAAGGCAATCAATACATTTAATCCAGATAAAAATATCAAATTGGCAACCTACGCATCTAGATGTATTGAGAATGAGATTCTGATGTATCTTCGTAGAAATAGTAAGACGAAGCTTGAAGTTTCAATAGATGAGCCATTAAATGTAGATTGGGATGGAAATGAGCTATTGTTATCGGATATATTAGGGACAGAGGAAGATACAATCTACAAAGAACTGGAAAATGAGGTGGAGAGAAAACTTCTTAATAGTGCAATTAACACACTATCCAAAAGAGAGAAAATTATTGTGGAGATGCGATATGGATTGAATAATGAAGACGGGGAAGAGAAAACCCAGAAAGAGGTAGCGGATCTACTTGGAATATCTCAGTCTTATATCTCAAGACTTGAGAAAAAAATAATGCAAAGATTAAAAAAAGAAATGATAAAAGATGGTTCGTTCAGTTATTAGTTCATCGATTGTCAAGGGGTAAAATTTTATAAAATTTTATGATTAACCGAATATTTTAGAGCCATAGTGAGAATGATTTTACTAGAAATATTTTCTAGGAGGTTTCTTGCTATGGCTCTTAATAAAGTGGAAATTTGTGGGGTGAATACATCTACCTTACCGATACTGACAAAAGATGAGAAGGATGAATTGTTGAAGAAGATGCAAGATGGGGATATGGATGCGAGAGAAATGTATATCAGAGGGAATTTAAGGTTAGTGCTCAGTGTGATTAAACGTTTCCATAATAGTAATGAAAATGCGGACGATCTTTTTCAGATTGGCTGTATTGGTTTAATTAAGGCGATTGACAATTTCGATCCTAGCTTGGGATTGCAACTTTCCACCTATGGAGTCCCGATGATATTAGGGGAGATTAGAAGGTATCTTAGGGATAATAATGCGATACGTGTTAGCAGATCTCTGAGAGACACTGCATATAAGGCGATCTATATGAAAGAACGGTATACGAGAGAATTTTTGAAAGAACCTACAATTCAAGAAATTGCAGAAGAGATTGGGATTGACAAAGAAGATATTGTTATGGCCTTAGATGCCATACAAAGTCCTATGAGCTTGCAGGAACCAGTGTATAACGACAGTGGGGATGCACTGTATATGATGGATCAGATTAGCGATAAGAAAAACCGTGAAGATCACTGGGTGGAGAATCTGTCTCTCGAGGCTGCTATGAAGAAATTAAATGAGCGAGAAACCTATATCATTCGTTTACGATTCTTCGAGGGGAAGACACAGATGGAGGTGGCCGAGATGATTGGGATATCCCAAGCACAGGTTAGTCGATTGGAAAAAAATGCTCTTCGTATCATGAAAGGATATTTATCTGCATAAAAAATAAAAAATCTATTGAAATTTTACCGTAACCATACTATGATGTTATAAAACAAGCTGATGCTGCATAAAAATGCCTTATAGGACGCGTTAAGAAAGGGGTGGTATCATATGTATGAGTACACGGAAGAATGTTTAGCAGTATTTTTGAAGAAACAAGGGAAATTATTTGATGAGCCAGTAGCTGGGACAATGGAAGAAGCGGAAACTTTTTTAGAGGATTGTATGGCTGTGGTGGTGGATAGTTTGGAAGAAGTCAGAGAGTATTTTGAGGAAAACGGAGTAGATGTCGAAGGAATGACGGAAGTTGAATTGGAAGATGCGTCTGAGGTGTTTGCATTGCCTAGTGGGCAATATTTAGTGGTTGAAGGCTAGAAAAAGAGTGTGGCTCGGCAGCGGATAGAAAGTGTTTCTACTATTTATGTCGAGCCACAAAAGATAGGTTTTTTATTCTAAGGAATCGCCTTTTCCAAGGCGAGGGATATAGTATCTACAATTACTTGTGAAGTGTAGATATTATCCTCGGAATATGCGATGTTTTCAAGAGATTGAGTTGCGTAGATTTGTTCTGCAATATCTTCCATGGTTGGTTGCACAAGAGGATAGGCGGTGGCAATGGTTTCGTCTAGATTGGAGAAGCGGATGGCGGTGATTGAATCATGGTCGACGGTCACCTCAACTTCTAACGTGGCATTGCTCAGTGTGAGGGATGAGGTATATACCCCTGGTTGGTAGAGATTGGCCGATTCGACAGTAGAAGGTTCATCAGAACCGAACATAAAAAACAGAAGGAATACCAGTAATATTCCTAATAGTATAAATATAATAGTGTAGATGATTTCCTTCATATGAAGAACAACAATTTTTGTTTTTGAACTCATAAGGGCCTCCTTCGTGTTTGTCATTTATATAATGTATGACAGAACGAAGGATTTTATGCGTAGTATTGGTTAGGAGTTGAGCAAAGTATAACCAGACCAGAAGGAAAAATCAGTTTGAGAGAAAGGGTAGGTCATTAAAATGGTTTTAATTATAGGATTAGGAAATCCAACGGCGCAATATCAAGGGACACGTCATAATGTTGGATTTGATGTGATAGATTGTTTGGCAGATAAATATAATATCTCTGTAGATGGAAGAAAGAGTCGGGCTTTTGTTGGAAAGGGAGTCATCGAGGGACAGAAAGTCATGTTGGTAAAGCCACAGACATTTATGAATTTGAGTGGTGAAAGTGTGAGAAGTTTGGTGGACTATTATAAGGTGGATGAGACTTCAGAGGTAATTGTAATCTATGATGATATTAGCTTAGGGGTAGGACAACTTCGCATTAGAAAGAAAGGAAGTGCAGGTGGTCATAATGGAATCAAAAGTATTATAGCGCATCTCGGCACCCAAGAATTTCTACGCATCAAGGTCGGTGTTGGTGAGAAAGCTAAGGGATATGATCTCGCAGATTATGTTCTAGGGCATTTTACAAAGGCAGAGAGAATACATATGGAAGAGGGCTATCAGCGTTGTTTGTCAGCTATTGAGCTTATGGTAGTTGGAGACGAGGATTCAGCGATGAATCAGTTTAATAAAAAGATAGAATTAGAGCAGTAAAGGAGCAGATATGCAAGCATTGTGCAGTGTCATGGGAGAGATTGCGGAATATCATTCCATTTGTGAAAAGCGATTAAAGAAGCGAGGGATGATACAGATCATAGGGAGTACAAGTTCTCAGAAAACACATCTGATTTATGGAATTGGAAGAGATATAAAATATAATGTTGTGGTTGTCAAAGGAGAATTACGTGCAAAACAGTTTATGGAAGAATATAAGTTTCTCAATAGCAATGTGTGTTTCTATCCCGCGAAAGACATGTTGTTTTATCATGCAGATTTGACAGGGAATCTTCTCTTGCAAAAAAGAATGGAGATTATCAAGCGTCTTATCGAAGAAGAAGAGACAACCATTGTTGTGGAATGTGATGCTTTTCTAGATAAACTGCCAACAAAGGAGTTTGTGAAGAGTCAGGTGCTTGAGATTGGAAGCGGTTCACCTTATGATTTAGAGGTCTTGAATAGGGATTTAGTAGAATTGGGATATCAAAGAGAGTTGCAGGTGGAGAATGCTGGGCAATTTGCTGTGAGAGGTGGGATTGTCGATATTTTTCCGCTCACGGAGGAGGTGCCGATTCGTATTGAGTTCTGGGGAGAAGAGATTGATTCGATTCGTAGTTTCGATGTAGAAAGTCAACGTTCTATTGAGAACTTAGAACGGATACGGATTTATCCTGCAACGGAGTATATTCATGCAGAGATTCCAAAGGTTTCTTTTTTAGACTATTTTGATCCAGCAAGCACCCTATTTCATTTTGATGAGCCACTGAAGTTGGTGGAGAAGGGACGAACTGTCGAAACGGAATTTGTGTCAAGTATGGCACAACGGATTGAGCAGGGATTGGAAACGGTTTCTGGCCGGGAAATGATTCATTCCATGGATGAGGTTCTTGCGAAGTACCAGGGTGTTTCTAGTATCGGATATACGCTACTTAATGTGAGGTGTAGTGAGTTTCGGATTAATGAAGTGTGTCATATCGATGGAACGAGGGTTAGTCCTTATCATGGAAGTTTGGAAACCTTGACCAGAGATTTGAAGAAATACAAGAGGCAAGGTTATCGTGTGTTATTACTCTCTGGTTCGCGTACAAGGGCGAAACGATTGGCAGAGGACTTGAGAGATTATGACTTGAAGAGTTTTTACACAGATGAGTGGGATCGTCAGATTCAGCCAGAAGAAATTATGGTGATGTATGGACATGTTGATGAGGGGTATGAATACCCATTCCTCAAATTCATGGTTATATCAGAGAGTGATATATTTGGCCGAGAGAAAAAGAAAAAAAAGCGAAGAAAGACCTATGATGGACAAAAGATTCAGAGTTTCAATGACCTAAAAGTGGGTGATTATGTGGTTCATGAGAATCATGGTCTTGGAATCTATCAAGGAATAGAGAATATTGAACGGGAATGGACATCTAAGGATTATATGAAGATATCTTATGCTCAGGGGGGATGTCTCTATATACCAGCTACTCAGTTGGATTTGATTCAAAAATATGCAGACTCTAGTGCAAAGATGCCGAAGTTGAATCATCTCGGAACTCAAGAATGGGGTAAAGCCAAGTCTAGAGTGAAAAAGGCTGTTGAAGAAATCGCCAAGGATCTCGTGGAATTGTATGCGAAGCGTCAGGATGCTACTGGGTATGTTTTTGGTGAGGATACCGTATGGCAGAGGGAATTTGAAGAGATGTTTCCTTATGAGGAAACGGAAGATCAAATCATGGCAATTGAAGACACCAAGCGCGACATGGAGAGTAGCAAAGTGATGGATCGTCTCATCTGCGGTGATGTAGGATATGGGAAAACGGAGATTGCGATTCGTGCTGCATTCAAGGCGGTGCAAGAGAGTAAGCAAGTGATTTATCTAGTGCCGACTACAATTTTAGCACAACAACATTATAATAATTTTGTTCAGCGGATGAAAGAGTTCCCTGTACGCATTGAATTGTTATGTCGATTCCGAACGGCAGCGCAGCAAAAAAAGACAATTCAAGACATGAAAAAGGGCTTGGTAGATATTGTGATAGGAACACATCGTGTTCTATCTTCTGACATCGGATTTAAGGATTTGGGATTGTTGATTATTGATGAGGAGCAGAGATTCGGAGTACGACACAAAGAAAAAATTAAGCAATTCAAAGAAAATATTGATGTTCTGACACTTACGGCAACTCCGATACCGAGAACCCTGCATATGAGTTTGATAGGAATACGTGACATGAGTGTGCTAGAAGAAGCACCACATGAAAGGATGCCGATTCAGACTTATGTCATGGAGTATAATGAGGAGATGGTGAGAGAGGCGATTGAACGCGAGTTGGCTCGAGAAGGTCAGATCTATTATGTATATAATAAGGTGAGTAATATTGATGAGGTTACGCTCCGTATTCAGAAGCTTGTGCCAGAAGCTAATGTAGCATTTGCACATGGACAGATGAAGGAGCAAGAATTAGAGAGGATCATGTATGATTTTATTAATCAGGAGATTGACGTGTTGGTAGCGACTACCATCATAGAAACGGGATTGGATATATCCAATGTCAATACGATTATCATTCATGATTCGGATCAGATGGGTTTGTCTCAATTGTATCAGTTGAGAGGAAGGGTTGGGAGATCCAATCGTATGGCTTATGCGTTTTTGCTATACCGAAGAGACAAGATGCTAAAGGAGGTCGCGGAGAAGAGGTTATCTGCAATTCGAGAATACACCGATCTTGGTTCTGGATTCAAGATTTCTATGAGAGACCTTGAAATTCGTGGGGCGGGGAATTTGCTTGGAGAATCTCAGTCTGGCCATATGCAAGAGGTGGGATATGATCTGTATTGCAAGATGTTAAATACAGCTGTGAAGCATTTCAAAGGAGAGGCGGATGCAGAAACCTTTGAAACGGCAATCGATATTAATGTGGATGCATATATTCCAAGCACATATATCTCGAATGAACATCAGAAGTTAGATGTATATAAGCGGATTGCATGCATTGAGAATATCGACGAAATGGATGAGATGCTAGAGGAACTTATCGATCGATTCGGAGATGTGCCGAAAAAAGTACAGCAGCTATTGCAAGTTGCTTTGCTGAAGAGTTTGGCACATAAGTGTTATATGGTTGGTGTCGAGCAAAAGGACAATGAGTATAAATTCATTATGTATGAGAGAGCGAAGATAAAGACAGAGGAAATCTCAGGGTTTGTGGATTTGTATAAGGGGGATTTGATGTTTAAGGTGGCAAATAATCCATATTTCTTATATCGGCATAAAAAAAATAATAAAACAGCCAAGGATGATCCACTAGAAATTGTGAAAAATCTATTAAATGACATAAAAAGATTGATTGAAGAGTAAAAAAAGGATATAATGTTGTAGTTATACAATACGAAAGATATTAAAATACGTAAGGGGATGCGTATGAAGGAGGATAAAATGTTGAGAAAAAGATTAATTGGTTTATTGCTTGCAGTAGTGTGTTCGACTACAGCCCTTGTGGGGTGTGCACCCACTATCAATGATGCGGAAATAGTTGCGACGATCAATGGAGAAGAGATTACTGCAGGTGTGGTGAATTTCTTCGCGCGTATGGAACAGGCGTCTATGGAGACATATTACGGTGAGTACATGGGAGAAGATATGTGGGGACCAGTTGCAGAAGGTGAGGAACCATATCAAGACACAGTGAAAACCGACGTTATGACGAATATCAAGGATATGTACTTGGTAAATCAGTATGCAGAGGAATATGGAGTTTCTCTTAATGAGGAGGAATTGGCTCATATCTCAGAGGCGGCGGATTCGTTTATTAGTGTGAATAGCGAGGGTGTTAGAACGAAGGTTTCTGGAACGAAAGAAAATATTGAAACATGGTTGCAAACTTATTCTCTATATGTGAAGATGGTAAATGAAATTGAAAAAGCTGCAGATACGAATGTAACAGATGAAGAAGCGAATCAAAAGAAGATGACATATGTTGTATTTGACAAAGTTACTACCGATACTGAGGGCGCAACGATTGAATTGTCTGAAGAAGAGGTTGCAGAGCTAAAACTAGCTGCGGAATCTTTGGTTGAAGAGGCATCGACAGAAGGGAAGAATCTCTATGATGTTGCAACAGAGAGCGGATTATCACCACAAGAGACTACTTTTGATAGCGAATCTACATGGGTGAATGAGGAACTTCTTGCGGCAGCAGATGCATTGAATGAGATGGAATTGACAGATATAATAGAGTCGGATTCAAGTTTTTACGTTGCACAGGTGACAAGCTTAAGTGATGAAGTTGCAACAGAAGATAAAAAATTAGAGATTATTGGTTTGAGACAAAATGAAGTCTACAATGAAGTAGTAGATGGTTGGAAGGCAGAAGCTGACATTGTGGAATACCAAGAAGTATTGGATAAGATTGATTTCAATGACTATGCGATTACGATGGTGATTCCTGAAGTAGAAGAGACAACAGAAGAAGTAGAAGCGGAATCTGAAGAAACGGAAGAGGCGCCAGCTGAAGAAACAGAATAGAGTGAAGTTTCCGAATGTAAATTACAAACCGTTCCATTTTGGGGCGGTTTTGTTGTTTTTGCAATAGAAAACTTAGTTATTCTTAGGGGACAACTTTATATAGAAAGGCGAAAGATAAGATGGATGGAATTATATTTGATTTAGATGGGACTTTATGGGATACCACGGAGGTATCAACAAAGGCATGGAATCACCTGCTGAAGACAAAGACTACGGTGGATAGACAGATTACAGTAGACGAATTAAAGGCTACCTTTGGGAAACTGATGGATGAGATTATGGAGATTTTATTTCCTGAATTAGATGAGGAAGAAAGAAATAAAATCGGCGAGATGTTTGCTAAATACGAGAATGAGTATATGAAGTCAGGAGATTATATCCTGTACGATGGAATGCTTGATGGTATCAAGAAATTGTCTGAGAAAATTCCTCTCTTCATTGTCAGCAATTGTCAGGCTGGATATATAGAAACATTTCTAGATGGGACGAATTTACATAATTATATTACGGATCATACTTGTCCAGGAGACACTGGAATGGCTAAGGCAGATAATATTCGACTGATTATGGAGCGGAATCAACTAGATAAGGTGGTTTATGTAGGAGATACGGCTGGAGATGAGGCGGCATGCCAAGAAGCTGGAGTTCCGATGATTTACGTATCTTATGGATTTGGTAGGGCTATAAATCCTTGGAAGACGATACAGAGTTTTGGGGAGCTACTAGATATACATTTTGGAGAAATAGATGAAATCGAATCATAAGATTATGGGGCATGGGATGGCGCTGTTGTCGGTGGCTGTATGGGGAACTACCTTTATTTCTACCAAAATATTGCTACAAGATTTTGCGGCAATTGAAATTGCAATCTATCGATTTGTTTTAGCAATATTATTTTTAAATATTATTGTCCCTCAAAGATTGAAATTGCAGAATAAAAAACATACTTTGCTGTTCATGGCGGCAGGGTTCTGTGGAATTACCCTTTATTTTCTGACCGAAAATCTGGCTTTGACATTCACCACAGCTACAAATGTAGGAGTTATTATCTCTACAGTTCCTTTTTTTACAGGGTTAATCGGCTGGATGTTTTTCGGAGAGAGAAAACCGACACGTAGATTTGTAATTGGATTTTTTGTTGCGATGGCGGGGGTTGTTCTCATTAGTTATAATGGGGCTACCGAGTTGCAATTGAATCCAATGGGAGATTTGCTAACACTTGCAGCAGTAATCGCATGGGCATTTTATTCGAATATGATGTGTAAAATTGGAGAGTATGGTTATCGCGCCATTCAGGTTACGCGGCGTGTGTTCGCTTATGGATTTTTATTTTTACTGCCGGCAGTCTTGGTTTTTCCGTTTCAATTTCAATTTGAACGATTTCTGAATCCGATTTATGCGATGAATTTTGTGTTTTTAGGAATCGGAGCGTCTGCGATCTGCTTTGTGACGTGGAATGTGGCGATTAGCCGAATTGGAACGATAAAGACCAGTAATTATTTGTATCTGTCCCCAGTAGTGACTATGGTTGTTTCCGCAATTGTGTTGCGAGAACCGATGAGTTATGCTACCTTTATCGGAGCAATATTGACGATTTGTGGATTGGTACTTATTAATAAAAGGATTGGAACAAAGGAAAAGGCGTAGGAGAGGAGAAGATATGGGATACAGTATTAGTGAAGTGGCGAAAAAATTAGACATTACGGCATATACCATTCGTTATTACGATAAGATGGGATTGTTGACTAAGATGGAACGAGATGAGAGTGGGAAGCGATGTTTTTCCAAGGAAGATATAGATCGTTTGGCTGTAATCAAATGTTTGAAACTCACGGGGATGACCGTGGCTGATATAAAAAAATTCATCATGTTATATGCAGTTGAAACAGACACCCTAGAGACAAAGCGCGAGATGATTACTATGCAGAAAAAGATGCTAGAGGAAAAGGTCGAATTCCTAAATCAGTGTATTGAGCAGAGTGATTTTAAATTGTGGTTTTATGACCATATGGTAATCGATGGGGTGGAACCGGAATACTCTGACGAGAGTTATCAGAGTTGGAAGCAAGCTTATGTGGATTGGAAAAAATCTCTTGACAAGTGAAATGGCATAGGTTAGTATAGCATTTAAGAGAAGGGAGAAATCACTTCTTGAAAAAATAGAAAAAGGCATGGAAGAGAACAAGTAACACTACAAGATAGACACAGAAAGTAACCGGTTGATGAGAGGTGCGTTGAATAGGTAGGGTGAATACATCTTGGAGCTTTATCCCGAAAGCTACATCTGCTACATAAGTAGAGAAAGTCTGTAGGCGATAACGGATTAGCACACGTTATAGTGTTTGAAGTGATGATAGTCACTTCCAGAGGTAAGTAATGTGAGTTGCTTACGAAGCAAAGGTGGTACCGCGATTTTCGCCCTTTCAATTTATTGAAAGGGCATTTTTTTATGTAACTAGAAAACTACGTTTCCATTACATAAAACGCTCCACGAGGATGTACATGAATTTGAGATGAATTTATTTGTAAGATTTAAGAAAGTGAGGAAAAGAAGATGAAATTGTATGATGAATTAAAAGAGCGTGGACTCATCGCACAGGTAACAGATGAGAAATTGATTTCAGAGTTGATTAATGAGGGAAAGGCAACATTCTATATTGGGTTTGATCCAACAGCAGATAGTCTACATGTGGGTCACTTCATGGCGTTATGCTTGATGAAGAGACTACAGATGAACGGAAACAAGCCGATTGCACTAATCGGAGGTGGTACAGGTATGGTTGGTGACCCATCTGGGAGAACAGACATGCGTACTATGATGACAGAGGAAATCATCCAACATAATTGCGATTGCTTCAAGAAACAGATGAGTAAGTTCATCGATTTTTCAGAAGGAAAAGCATTGATGGTGAATAATGCGGACTGGTTGATGGAGTTGAATTATATTGAATTACTTCGTGAAGTGGGACCACATTTCAGTGTGAATCGAATGCTCTCGGCAGAATGCTATAAGCAAAGAATGGAAAAAGGTCTGAGCTTTATCGAGTTTAACTACATGATTATGCAAAGCTATGACTTCTATGCATTGTTCCAAAAATACGGATGTAACCTTCAATTTGGTGGAGATGACCAATGGAGCAACATGCTTGGAGGAACAGAGTTAATCCGTAGAAAGCTTGGAAAAGATGCAAGTGCAATGACAATCACATTGTTGCTGAATTCAGAAGGTAAGAAGATGGGGAAAACTCAAAGCGGTGCAGTATGGCTAGATCCAAATAAAACAACACCATTCGAGTTCTACCAATACTGGAGAAATGTTGCAGATGCGGATGTACTGAAATGTATTCGTATGTTGACCTTCCTTCCAATCGAAGAAATTCAAGCGATGGACGGCTGGGAAGGCGCTCAATTAAATCAAGCAAAAGAAATCCTAGCTTACGAGTTGACAGCCTTGGTGCATGACAAAGAAGAAGCAGAGAAGGCACAAGAGAGTTCCCGAGCATTATTCGCTGGTGGAGCGGCAGAAAATATGCCGACAACGACTTTAAGTGCAGAGGATTTCATAGATGGAAAGATTGATATCTTAACCATGATGGTGAAGGCGGAATTGGTACCTTCAAAATCAGAAGCACGTCGTGCAGTACAACAAGGCGGTGTGACAGTCGACGGTGAGAAAGTAGCAGATATCCATCAATCATATGCGACAGCAGATTTTTCAGAAGACGGAATTGTAGTAAAAAGAGGAAAGAAAAACTTTAGAAGAATTTTGGTGTAAAAATAATACTGAAAGTATTTGTGAAAAATGATTGACATTGTCGAAAGAATATACTATAATAATTCGGTATGAAACGGAGAAAACAGAATGCACCAATGCCCCGGAGCATCTGATTTCAAATACGAGTACTAAATTTAACAATGACAATTGACATAGGAGGGAAATCCATGAAAACTTATATGGCTAATCCAGAAAAGATTGAAAGAAAATGGTATGTAGTAGATGCTGCAGGATGTACTTTGGGTCGTTTGACTTCAGAAATTGCAAAAGTATTAAGAGGGAAAAACAAGCCTGAATATACACCACACGTAGATACAGGTGATTATGTAATCGTTGTAAATGCTGAGAAAATCGTTACAACAGGAAAGAAATTAGATCAAAAGATTTATTACAATCACTCTGATTATGTAGGTGGAATGAGAGAAACTACATTAAGAGAGATGATGAACAAGAAGCCTGAGAGAGTAATCGAACTTGCAGTAAAAGGGATGTTACCAAAAGGACCTTTAGGAAGAGAAATGTACAAAAAATTACACGTATACGCTGGACCAGAGCATAACCAACAAGCTCAAAAACCAGAAGTATTGACATTTTAAGAAGAGGTTAAAAGGAGGATATAACATTGGCTAGTGCAAAATTCTACGGAACAGGAAGAAGAAAAAAATCAATCGCAAGAGTATATCTAGTACCTGGAACAGGGAAGATTACAATTAATAAAAGAGATATCGATAACTACTTAGGACTTGAAACACTTAAAGTAGTGGTACGTCAACCACTTGTAGCGACAGAGTCAGTTGATAAATTTGACGCAATCGTAACAGTAAAAGGTGGCGGATACACAGGACAAGCAGGAGCAATACGTCACGGAATCGCAAGAGCTTTACTACAAGCAGACGGTGAATTCAGACCAGTACTTAAGAAAGCTGGATACTTAACACGTGATCCACGTATGAAAGAACGTAAAAAATACGGACTTAAAGCAGCTCGTCGCGCACCACAATTTTCAAAAAGATAAGCATTTCCTTGCGAACAAAAACACATACAGAAAGCCCCGAATGCTTGCATTCGTGGGCTTTTTTGTGTAATGGAAACTGCGTTTCCATTACACAAAATGCTCCGCAAGGATCGCACTACAGCGAACAAGGAGTGATGTCAGCAAGCTGACCGCCGTAGGCGAGGGTGTGCAAAGCACACCCTTATTTACTTTATAGGAAATTTCATTTCCTATAAAGGGGGATGAAAAAAATGCCCATCG
>CAYIZP010000038.1:26515-30101 GCA_964367905.1 uncultured Lachnospiraceae bacterium | reverse complement strand
ATTCAAGATGGAAATGGAGATGTTGGGAACTATATCAGTTCGGTGGCTTTTTTGAGCGAGTGCTTGGAGAAGTTTTATGGAGAAAAGGTGATTGTGTTAATAGACGAATATGATGTGCCGTTAGAGAATGCATATTATAGAGGGTTCTATGACGAGATGATTTCGTTTATACGAGGGATGCTTTCCGTTGCGTTAAAGACGAATGAGTCATTGGAATTTGCAGTATTGACAGGTTGCTTGCGGATTAGCAAGGAAAGTATTTTTACAGGACTCAATAATTTGAATATTGTTTCGATACAAACACCAAGATACGGAGAATACTTTGGTTTCATGCAATCGGAAATTGAGGAGATGTTAGCGTATTATGATAAGAAAGAGCATAGGGAACAAATCAGGCAGTGGTATAATGGATATCTGTTCGGGGAGGAACAAGTATACAACCCTTGGAGTGTGATAAAGTATGTGTCCAATGCGTTAGATGATGATTCCTATCTGCCACGACCATACTGGTCAAACACTAGCTCCAATAGTATCGTCAAAGACTTGGTTGCAAGAGCAGATATACAAGTCAAAAGCGAACTAGAAAGACTAGTACAGGGTGGTACCATAGAAAAACCAATTCAAGAAGATATAACGTATGAGGATATTTATAAAAACAATGATAATTTATGGAATTTCTTGTATTTTACAGGGTATTTGAAAAAAGTGAGTGAGAGATTTGCTGATAGGAAGGTATATGTTACCATGGAAATCCCAAATGAGGAAGTGAAATATATCTACGAGACGCAGATTATGGAGTGGGTGGAAGAGCAGGTAGCGCAAAAAGATAGGAGTGCTCTGTATGAAGCTACATTATCAGGTGATACAAAAACCATAGAAGAGGAGCTAAAGCGAGCGTTGATGGAGACAATCAGTTATTATGATTACAACGAATCGTATTATCATGGATTTATTGGTGGATTGTACAAGGGAATGAAAGAGTATTTGGTACAGTCGAACATAGAGTGTGGTTTAGGCAGACCTGATTTATTACTTACGCATGTGCTGCGGGAAAAGGCAATTATCTTTGAATTTAAGATAACGAAAGAATATATGAAGCTAGAAGATGTAACGCAAGAGACCGTGAAACAGATTAGGCAGAAACAATATGTGGAAGGGATTCAGATGCAAGGATATAAAGAAATCATAGCTTATGGAGTTGGTTTCTGTGGGAAAATGTGTGTGATAAAAGAAAAATAAGGAGATGTTGTTCCATGGAAGAAAAGAAAAAGTATGCTGCCCCAGCAGTGGAGCGGGCGATGGATATTATAGAAATCATGGTAAGAGAGAATAGAAGTTTTACTGTGACAGAGATGTCGCGAATCCTAGATGTGTCTGTGAATTCGATTTTTCGAATCTTTACAGAGTTAGAGGAAAAATCCTATGTGGTAAAAGATGCCTCGGATTCTAGCTATGAATTGAGCCCAAAACTGTATTATATGGGAAATGCGATCAAGGGGAGGTTCTCCCTGATTACAAATGCGAGACCATTTATGAAGCGGATTGCCAGAAAGACGGGGGAAACTGCAGTGCTAACAAAGTTGAATGAAAATTTTAAAACATTGCTAGTGGAACAGGTAGAGAGTGATACTCCGATAAAATGTACGTCTACCGTAGGAATCATCTATGATAGTTATATTTCAGCAATGGGTAAGGTGATGATCGCATATAGTTCGCCTGAGTTGATCGAAGAGTATATGGATTTAGTGAAGCTAAAGAAGGTGACAGAACATACCATTACGAGTAAGGTGGCCTTTCGAAAAGAGTTAGAGGAGATTCGGAGACAAGGCGTGGGATTTGACCGTGAAGAATCCATCGTAGGGATGACCTGTATCGCCAGCCCGATACTTTCGGCAGGAGGCAATCTGGTCGGAGCAGTTGGAATCACGGGTATTAGCTTCCGCATGGGCGCAGAGGAACGTGCACGGCATGCAGAAGTAATCCGAGAAGAAGCACAGAGATTATCTCATGCTTTGGGCTATGATAGTGATAGTGAATAACAGGATTTTATTTTTCTTGGATAAAATTCTTTGCGATTTTCTCACTTATCGGCAAGAAAAACTGTACAACAGGACCGATCAAGAGGGCAGCAACAATAGTTCCAATTCCAAAGATTCCTCCAAGTAAAAAACCACAGACTGCAAACAAAATATCACAGAGGATGCGAACAATCCTAAATTGAATCTTTTTTTCACGCTTTTCGTTGATTTTATCAGTTATTACAATTGCGATTAGGTCATTTGGTCCAGTTCCAGAGTTGCTTTTTATAACGAGGGACATTCCAAAGCTTAAAATAATACACCCTAGAATCAAGATGACGAGTCTAGACCAAAGAGGGCTAGTTTCGGTCACCATCCCGTCAAAGAGCCATAAAAAGATATCGATAATCCAGCCACCGAAGAATGCGCATACGACAGTCCCAGGTTTAATATAATTCTTAGTAGTAAATAGCATGATTACCATAATGGAGATGAGAGCGATTACATGGCAAGTTCCGATGGACAGTCCAACTGTGCTTGCAATGCCTTGAATCAGTATGGTAAAAGGATCTGTTCCCAACTCGGATATCAGAAACAAGGATACTCCTAAATGAGCGATTGTTAATCCTACAAAAAGTAAGATGAGACCTTGAATCCATTGTTTCAAACTGCGTTTTGTTGTGTCATAAGCAAATGTTTTGTTTTCCATAGCTACCTCCCTGAAATATATTATAAGACCAATGCAAAGGAGTTTACAAGTTCATTCGGGTAAGCTCTTTCATTAGTTTGCTCCATTGTTTGTTATTCATGATTTTCGTATAGTTTGCCAATGTATTTTCCAGATGAATAGAAATTGCTTTTTCAGCATTAGCGAGTTCACCAGCTTTTAGTGCATCGAGGATGGCAGCATGCTCATTCAATGTCTCGGCATAGCGTCCAGGGGTTAGCAAGGTAATCCATCTGAGTCGTTTTGTTTGCACACTGAGTTGTTTTTCGATTTTTTGGATCCTTGAATTCCCAGAGAAAGCCACAAGTGTAGCGTGGAATGCACCATCATCATAGAAGTTATCCTCGTATAGACCTTGCGTGATATCGGCGGACAATTTCTCTTGTATTGCTTCTAGTTTTTTCAGTTCTTGAGTAGCGAGACCTCCACGATTCATAATCAGACGTAGACTCATAAGCTCTAAGGATTCACGAACCTGCATAATCTCAGTGATATCCTCTAGTGTCATAGTCTTAACCACAACCTTCGTCGCAGTACGCTCTAGAAGTCCAGCCTCTAGTAATTTCAAAATCGCCTCCCGAATCGGAGTACGACTCATATTCAACTCCCGAGACAATTCTAAGTCAGAGACCACGTCACCTGATGATAATTCATAATTATTAATCTTCTTTAGTATCTTCTTCGTTGCAACATCAACGGAATTTCCTCTTAATCTAGACATATTTATAACCTTCCCTTCTCATATAATTCTATTTTCGTAGTGTTATTTCCTAAGTGAAATGACGTAAGTCATTCGTTTTCACAGAAATAATGGTTTGTGTTATTTCCTAAATGAAATAGC
>CAYIZP010000038.1:0-26415 GCA_964367905.1 uncultured Lachnospiraceae bacterium | reverse complement strand
TATTTCCTAAATGAAATAGCGAAGCTATTTCATTTTATATTCCTTCGGCGACATTCCATAATACTTTTTAAATACTGTACTAAAGTAGGTAGAATTCTGATATCCGGTTTCTTCGGCGATTTCATAGACCATTTTTGATGGTTGTTGCATCAGTTCAATGGCACGCTTCATTCGAAGTTCGGTCAAGTATTCGATAAATGTTTTCCCGATGTTTTGTGTGAACATGGCGCTCAAGTAGCAGCGCCCCATATTGGCATATTTTGCAACGGATTCCAATGAGAATCCTTGGTCGCAATAGTGGGTATCGATATGGTCGAGTGCAACTTGAAATGTGTCGGAATAATTCGGTTTTGCTTCGTATGCAATGATATTGGAGATATCCAAGGCTGTTGCACTGAGGATTAATATCATTTCCTCGAAAGAGTTTTGTTTCAATAATTTTGAATACGATGTCTGTGGAGACAGAAAACTCTGTGAAGCAATATCACATTTTTTATCAAATATATTCATGAGCTTATGATAGATGCTGCCCGCAATCATAAGAGACTGAAGAGAGTTAAACTCCTTTTTGGATGTAACATCAGCTTGAATTGTCTCAAACCAATTGATGATTTCATCTACATTGTTTCCGAGCACAACCTCTTCGAGTTCGCTAGCATTGACCGAATAGTAGGTAGAACTCGTGATGGATGCTTCATTTGAAATAAATGAGTCGTAGGTAGTAAGGAAGTTTGCGTCATTTATATAATGCGAGGTCTGGAGTTCTAATAACTCGGCATAGGCAAATTCGATTTCTGAGATGCTTGACCTCGGTTCTGTTAATAGCACATGACAGTTAGTCTTGTTTTTTACGACTCTGCAGATGTCCGCAAGGCCTTGGGCGGTATCTGAAACAGAATTTTTGGAATCCCCTGTTAGTAATAATAAGCGTTCTCCAAATTGCAACGTGATACATAGGATGTTTTGCGACTGAATGTAAGTTGAAAAATTATTATAGAAATCATTGTCGATTTCGAATAGGTTTAGATAGTCATTATCTAAGATTAAATTTCTCAACTGGTTCAACCGAACGAGACAAAAGGAAAAATATTTTTTATCCGATAGGTAAGGTTGCAAGCAATCATAATTGTTTTTGGTCTTCAACGCGTCTAATATTTTACGATGTTCATCCGAGATACTGTTATTACTAGACGATGGGTGTTTTTTCTTATTAATTTCGAGAATTAGTTTATCTAGTAGAGGAAGAAAATCCTCCATGATTAACGGTTTGAGTAAATATTCACATGCACCCAGTCGAATTGCCTGTTGTGCATATTTAAAGTCATCATATCCACTTAATATGATGATAGGGACATCACTAGATGTTTTTCGAACGCTTTCAATTAGTTCAATTCCAGAAACAAAGGGCATCTTGATGTCTGTGATAATAAGGTCGATTTTTTTGGATTGAAAGATGGCAAGCGCTTCTTTCCCATTTTTTGCAGTGATTGCACATAAGCCTTTTTCCTCCCAAGGGATAGAATAGGCCAGACCATTGCGAATGATATCTTCATCTTCGGCAATTAGTACATTATGTAATGTTTTCATTGTTGGGGTCCTCCTTCCAGGTTTTAGGGATTGGAACCGTCACTTTGGTTCCTTCCATCCAGACACTGGTGTATATTGGATAGTAGTCTTTTCCGAATACGATTTGCATTCGACGACTCACATTGATAACGCCGTAACTATCGATTGATTTCTTGTCTGTAGTTCGGCAGGCAGCATTTAGGTTGTCTAGGGTATTAGGTTCCATTCCTAATCCATTGTCCTCTATACAAAAGTATATGTTCTCGGAATCTTCAAAAGCAGATATTTTTATTATACCAGGATGTTCCACTGCTTTAATACCGTGATAAATTGCATTCTCAACAAAGGGTTGAAGCAATAACTTTAATGTGAAATGGTTGAAAAACATTTCAGGTATATCAATTTCATAAGACAGTATACTTGAGTAGCGCATTGACTGAATCGTCAAATAGCTTTCTAGGTGCTGTTTTTCTTTCTCGATGGTGATGACATTTTGCCCTTTGCTTAGCGATATGCGGAAGAAAAGGGTTAATGCAGTTATCATTTTGATTACTTCTTCCGTATTTCCAGTCCTTGCCATCCAGATGACAGAGTCTAAAGTGTTGTAGAGAAAGTGTGGATTAATCTGAGATTGAAGTGCTTCAAATTCAGTCTTTTGTAATTTTTTCAAGTCTTCAATTTCCTTGGTGGTATAGTGATTAATCTCTTGCATCATTTCATTAAATTTGGTCGATAATATTCCCACCTCATCATTGGAGATGGAATCCATCTGCACCGTGAGGTCATTTGTTTTTACACTTGTAATCACGGCTGTGAGCTGGGTGATTGGATTCGAAATATTTGTGGATAAGCGATGGGCCAATAAGATGGCAACGACGCTTAACCCACCAGTTAGTATGAACACAAGCAATAGAATGTGCACCGCATCCTGGTAGATATTTCCATAGGAAACCACACTTACCGTCTGGAAACTTGAGGTGGTAGATGGTTTCTGGATATACATATATTGGGAGGAACGGGTTGAAATTGCGTCCTCATAGGTCAATTGGTTATAAGCAGTCATGGAATCTGGATATACAATAGGTTTCCCAGCATCGTTTAGCAAGAATGCATATCCGTCCTCGAGAAATCCTTGGTTATAAATATATTGAATTTCTGACAATGGAATCTCAACGAGGACGATTCCGAGGCTATCGGAACTGGTTTTGTCTTCAATACGTATCCCGACGGAAATCAGAGGGATTTCCGTGCTGATTCCGACATAGGAGCCGAGGTGTGGCTCAAACCATATCGGATTTTGACTGAAGATGACATTTTGGTATATGGAACTATCCTTCATGTGTTCATTCCGAATGGTATGGAAGGTAGATCGGTAAATTCCCCCATTTTCTGCAATTACATAGATTCCATATATATTGTCATTATGCTCTTGAATAAATCCGAGTCTGGAGTCCAACATCAGATCAAGCGCATAAACATCCTTATCCGACAGGGGCAAGGGTTCGCTTAAAGATTGCTGGATGGAACTGTCATTTGCAATCTGCTCAGCGATTTTAGTCGCATTACTCAAGACGGTATCCGTTTCGCTGGCAATTCGATCGGTTGCAGACTCTACTAGCTCGGCAGAGTTTCGCTCTAAGGCATTTAAGGAAAGAATTCCAGAAATAATACCCACGCCTAACATGGGAACGATAGAGAGAAATACGAGATACTTGGAAAATTTATGTTTAATCGATACAAAATTCTTTGAGGGATTCATAGTTCTCCTTGGCTTCTTTATTATATAAATTGACAATTTTTCTGATTGCTTATAAGATTGTGTTAACTTAAATCAACAATAATCATATATAAAAAAAAGGAAAACGTCAATGAAAGAACGAAAAATACTTAAGCTATCTCGAACAAATCTTTATTTTATTTCGAAAAAAATCTTATATAATGGTCACATGAGTAAAAAATACCAGAAAGAAAAACTCATTCAAAAATTTTTTGTGGTAATAATTTTAATACTGATGAGTATGCTTGTACTAGTAGGGTGCCAACAGGAAGAGGAAGTTATTATTGTGGAAGAGGAAGAAATGGTAATCGGATTTTCGCAGATTCAGACAGATTGGCCATGGGTGGTTGCCCAGACGAATAGTGTGATTGCAGAAGCAGAGCTAAAAGGCTATGATTTGGTCTGGCGGGATGCAGAAGGATCATTGGATCAGCAAAAAGAAGATGTGGAAGAGCTGATTGATTTAGGTGTAAAGTATTTGATTTTGGTTCCAAGTGATGAATTTGGATTCGAGGGATTAATCCGATATGCCAGTCAAAAAGATGTTACAGTCATTGTCCTCGGAAGGGATGCAAGAACGGTTACAGATAATATCGTTTGCATTCAGTCGGATCAGAAGCTAGAAGGGGAGATGGCAGCACATTGGCTAGCAGAGCAGCTAGGAGGAGTTGGCAAGGTCATTGAAATTCAAGGAAATGTAGGGTCATCATCTGCAAAGTATCGCAGTGAAGGGTTCTATGAGGTTATGGAAGAGTATCCAGACATTGAAATTATCGCATCGGAGGCCTCGGATTTCACACGAAGTGGTGGAAATGATGCTATGGAAAACATGTTGCGAAAATATTCAGGACAGATAGATGCGGTTTTTGCCCATAACGATGAAATGGCTATTGGAGCGATTCAAGCCTTAAAAGCAGTAGGACAAATTCCAGGAGAAGACATGATTTTCGCATCGGTCGATGGAGAAAAAGATGCATTGAAGGCGATTATTGCAGAAGAACTAGGGGCGAGTGTGAAATGTACTCCATTCTTAGGACCGATGGCATTTGAAATAATTGATAAATTAGAGGCAGGACAAGAAGTAGAAGAAATCTATATGATTGAGACAGAACTCATCTATGATGAGAGTAATGCACGTGATTATATAGATAGAGCCTATTAAGAAGTGAGTGAGGGTAATAGATGGGGAAACCCATTTATAATAAAAAAGAAAAGAGGAAAAGGAAATGATGAAAAAGAGTTTGATGAAAAAAGTAGTAGCAACAGCAGCAGTACTAACTATGATTGCAGGACTTACAGCTTGTAGTCAACCAGCAGCAGAAGAAGCTCCAGCAGAAGAGGTAGCAGCAGAAGAGGAAGCTCCAGCGGAAGAGGAAGCATCTGCAGAAGAAGGTGGAGAAGCGGCTGCAACATCGGATTTGGTAATTGGTTTTGCACAAAGTGGAAATCCAAACCCATGGATGGTTGCTTTGACAGAAAGTATGCAAGACACAGCAGATGAGTATGGTTTAGGCGATAACTACATCTACACAGACGCTAATGACGATATGGCAACACATGTAGCAAATATTGAAGATATGCTTGAAAAAGATCTTGACTATCTAGTAATCGCTCCAATCGAAGATACAGGATTAGAGTCGGTATTAGAGAAGGCAGCAGAGAAAGAAGTTCCAGTTATCTTAACAGGTAGAACAACAACTGGAGAATATGTAACAACTGTTTATTCTGACCAAGCTTGGGAAGGTGAAAGAGCAGCAGAGATTATTGGAGAATACAAAGCAGATGCGAAAGTAGTTGAACTTCGTGGAATCGAAGGAACATCTTCAGTAGCAGGACGTGAGCAAGGATTCCGTGACATCATGGCATCTACATATCCAGACATGGAAATCATCGCAGAGCAAACAGCAAACTTCTCGAGAGAAGAAGGTATGAACGTTATGACAAACATCATTCAAGCACAAGGTGCTGATGCAATCGACGCAGTATTCTGCCACAATGATGAGATGGCTCTAGGTGCAGTTCAAGCGATTAAAGATGCTGGTTTAGTTCCAGGAGAAGACATCGTAGTAGTTGGTATTGATGGACAAAGAGAAGCTTGGGAAGCTGTAAAAGCTGGTGAAATGTTAGCGACAGTTCAATGCTCACCAAAGCATGGTCCAACAATCTTCGAAGTAATCGAAACATTGGAAGCAGGCGGAACAGTTGAAGCAGAAACAATTATCGACGATCAAGTTATCACAGCAGAAAACGTAGATTCAACAGAAGATTTAGTATTCTAAATTTTGTAGCAATAGGATGATTGAGGATGGGTCTTGCGCTAGCATGACCCATCTTTAAAAATGAAGAGAGGTCAATATGGGAAAAAAAGTTATTCTCGAAATGCGAGGAATTACAAAAAAGTATCCGGGTGTTATGGCTCTTGATAATGTTGATTTTACAATAGAAGAAGGTAGTATCCATGCGCTTATGGGAGAAAATGGTGCGGGAAAATCTACACTGATTAAAGTATTGACAGGAGTTATAAAAAAAGATGCTGGAACGATGGTTCTAGATGGGAAAGAAGTAAATATTCATTCCGTACATGATGCGAATGCAAACGGAATTAGTGCAGTATATCAAGAGTTAGATTTGATTCCAGAGTTAAGTATTGCTGAGAACATATTTATGGGTAGAGAAATACTGAAACAGGGAAGAATTGATTGGAAAAAAACGGAAGAAAAGGCGAAGGAAAGCCTTTTGTCGATGGGGATTGATTTAGATGTAACGAAGAAATTGTCAGAGATTAGTACAGCTATGCAACAGATGGTTTCTATCGCGCGAGCGATTTCGATTCAATCAAAATTGGTTGTGTTGGATGAACCAACCTCTTCGTTAGATACTTCGGAGGTTCAAACATTATTCGAAGTAATTGAAAAATTAAAGAAGCAAAAAATAGCAGTTGTCTTTATTACACACAGATTGGATGAAATCTATGCAACCTGTGATGCTGTTACGATTTTAAAAGATGGTAAGCTTGTACATAGATGTGAAATAAAAGATATTACTCAACTTGAGATGGTCTCAAAGATGATTGGTAGAGATGCATCGGAAGTTATGGGAGCGAGAAAAGAGTACAAAAACAAAGATGTGAAAAAAGAAGTCCTATTAGAAGGGAAAAATCTCAAGGCATTACCAAAAGTAAAGAATCAAGACATTACCATAAAAAAGGGTGAAGTTCTTGGTTTGGCAGGGTTGTTGGGATCTGGTAGAACAGAGTTGGCAAGATTGTTATTCGGTGCAGATGTGACAAAATCAGGTGAAATCCAGATTAATGGTACGCCGACTAAGATTTCAGGCCCAAGGGCAGCCATTGCTAATAAGATTGCATTTTGCTCAGAGGATAGAAAGAAAGAGGGAATCATCCCGAATATGTCTATCAAGGAAAATATGACACTTGCATGTTTTGATAAGATTTCCAAATTTGGATTTGTATCCGAGAAGAAGCAAAACGAATTGGTTGATCAGTATGTAAAGGCATTGAGAATCAAAATTGCAGATGTCAATGATCCGATCAGTAGTTTGAGTGGTGGTAACCAACAAAAGGTGTTAGTTGCACGTTGGTTGTGTGCAAACCCAGACTTTTTAATCTTAGATGAGCCCACACGTGGTATTGATGTAGGTGCGAAAAAAGAGATTCTGGATATGGTCGTGGAACTTGCAGATCAGGGAATCAGTGCATTGGTGATTTCTTCGATTCTAGAAGAATTGGTTACGACTTGTGATCGTGTTCAAGTAGTGCGTGACGGACAGACGAGCGGGGAATTGAGCCATGAAGAAATATCGGAAGCATCCATTATGCAGATGATTGCAAAGGAAGTATAGGAGAAGACGACATGAGTTATTTGATGAGGACATTGGAGGACTTAGAACTGACCACAGTCAGTGGAGCACATGGGGGAGATGGTGACCTACATGTGTCACAACTTCTCGGATTTCAGGAGGGGGCAGATTTTCCAGGAGACAAGACGGATTTTCAATCACCTGTAAACTTTGTTCACAGGTTAATCTTACCGGCAGGGTCTAGTATTGGAATGCATCAACACTTGGATACAGAAGAATTTTATTACATCGAGCGCGGTTCTGTAGTGATGGTGACAGAGAAAGAGCGAATACCGATGGGGAACCACAGTATTTTCTTAATTAAACCAGACAGTTCCCATGAGATTGTAAATGAGAGCAAAGAGGATGCGATTATCATTGTAATGGAAATTGCATTAAAATAATAAAATCCGAGAAAGATGAAGGAGGAGAAAATGAGTAATAAAAAATTGATGAAATACTTGATTGAATATTCGCCAGCAATTATATTAGCAATTTTGGTTATCTTCAATGTGATATTTACACCAAACTTTGCAAGTATTACGACGGCATTGAATATTTCGATACAGATGACATCTACCGTGTTAGTTGCCCTTGGAATGACGTGGGCAATTGCATCTGGAGGGATTGATATCTCTGTAGGTTCTGTCATGGCAGTTGCATCGATGGTATCTGTAAAATTACTAGATTATGGGGTGTTCACAGCGATTTTTGTAGGACTATTGGTTGGTGTGCTTAGCGGTGTTGCAATTGGTGCAATTATTTCCAAGTTCAACATCCAGCCGATTATCGTGACACTACCATTTATGATTGGATTACGTGGTGTTGCACAGATTCTAAATGATTCGAAAATCTTGAGATTCGACAACGAATCCTATGCGATGATTGGTAGATTGAAAATCGGCGAGCAACTTCCGATTCAAATTCCAATTATGGTTGTAGCAATTGTGATTATCTGGGTGATTTCAAGAAAGACTACATTTGGTAGAAAGATTGAGGCAGTTGGAGATAATCCAGAGGCTGCAAGACTATCAGGAATCAACACATTTCTTGTATTAGTAGGTGTGTATGGAACGGTTGCCTTCCTATCAGGATGTGCAGGGATTGTGGACACAGCCAGACTCTATGCATCTGATGCGAACACATTGGGAGATGCAATTGAGATGGATGCAATCGCAGCGGTAGCAATTGGTGGAACTAGCATGACTGGTGGCAGACCAAACGTTATGGGAACAGTATTTGGTGCAATTATTATGCAAGTAATGACAACCATGGTTGTTATGAATAACATACCTTATGAATATTCATTGGTATTCAAAGCACTTATCATTGTTGGAGCTCTTTATGGACAGAGAGTGTTACATAGCAGAAAGGGGGCACGATAATGGTAAAGGATAAAAATATATGGCAAGCATTTCGTGATTTTGCTAGTAGAAATAGTGCATTTATGATTTTCTTAGCATTATTTATATTTGCAGCAGTGATGTATGATGAGTTCTTAAGTTACACATTCTTGACAAATTTATTGGCTCAAAATGCTATGATTGGATTATTAGCATTCGGTATGACATTTGTTGTAATTGGTGGAGACATCGACCTCTCAGTTGGTTCGGTAATGGCAATCTGCGGAATTGTAGCAGCGATGCTATCATCACAGATGATTTTAATCCCACTCGTGGTGGTTATCGGTTTGGGAATCGTATTAGGTATCATCAATGGTTTGTTGGTTGCAAGGTTAGACATCCCGCCATTTATCGCAACCCTATCTATGATGTTGGGATTACGTGGAGTAGTACATATCGTTACTGGAAGTAAATCAGTACCAACGCCAGATCGGACAGCAATATTCGAGGCCATTGGAGATGGAGAAATCATTCCAGGATTCTCAAATATTATTATTATATTTGCAGTGATATTCGCAATCTGCTTATATGTGTTGAAATTCACAAAATATGGTCGCTATAACTATGCAGTAGGTGGAAACCTACAGGCAGCAAAGATGATGGGGATCAAAACAGTAAAAGTTCGTGTAATCAGCTATGCAATTAGTGGTGGATTAGCAGCCATTGCATCGATTATCATGACTTCAAGACTGGGATCAGGACAATATACTGCAGGAGATGGCTGGGAGATGGACGCAATTGCGGCTACAGTAATCGGAGGTACATTGTTGACTGGAGGAACCGGTGGAGTAAAAGGAACATTCTTCGGTATCTTAATCCTAGGAATCATGAAACAAATCTTCAACCTACAAGGAAACTTGAACAGTTGGTGGCAAAGTATTGCGACAGGATTAATTCTGTTGGCGGTGGTTATTGCACAATCGAGAACCAAAATGAAGAAGTAATCATTGGGGACGGGGGAAAACGACGTTTTCCCCCGTCCCCAATGAGTACCCATTTTCGTTGGATACATATAAAAACATCACAGAGAGCTTGACTTATATGTATTTTTAGCTCACTTTTATACGAAAAAAATCAAATTACATATAAGGCCTACATCAGTTTGACTATTTATATGTATTTTTGATAAAAAAATCTCATACCATTATCATTTATACATATAAAACATTATTTGTCAGTAAAGTTTATATGTATATCTAGAGGATAGGCTCTATTTTTTCAATAAAATTACAGATAAGTAGCCTGCAATTATAGCTACTTATCTGTAAAGAAAAATTTAAAGGGTATACCGCTGGTCTAAGCTTAATTCTATGGTGGTGTTACTCCCTGTTGAATTACGCTCCGTTTTCAATTTTGACACAAGTTTCAGATACAATATCACGAAGCTCCATGATTCGACTGTCGGTCATTCGATCGATTGGTGCAGAGATACTGATAGCATAGGTGTTCTTTCCATCGAAGGATTTGAAGGAGTGGGCGAGACAACGTACACCTAGTTCATTTTCTTGATTATCCAGGGCATAACCGAGTTCGCGAATATGTGCAATCTCATTCATAAAAGTATCGAAATCAGTAATTGTGTGTTCAGTCAGAGTCTTGATTTCGCTACTTTTCCAGATTTTTTTTATCTTCTTATCACTCATTTGGGCTAAGAGAGCCTTCCCAACTCCAGAACAATATAGAGGAACAGTATATCCAACTTTCGATGCCATTCGAATCGAGTTGGAGAAAGATTCTACCTTGTCTATATACACGGCTTGATTTCCATCCCGCTGTACGAGATGGATGGTTTCGCCGATTTCAGAGGAAAGTTGCTTGAGCAAAGGTCGTGCTATAGACACAATATCAATCTGAGTCAGTAACTGGCTAGAAATCCCACAGATCTTAAAGCTCAAACTGTATTTTGAGGTTTCCTTGTCTTGGCGAACATATCCCATATAGATCAAAGAGTTGAGCACACGATGTGTGGTGCTCTTATTTAATTCTAATTTATTGCTGAGTTCAAGTAGCCCCATCGCTCCATCGCTTGCTAGCGTTTCCATTGCCTGAAACAATCGAT
Organism: uncultured Lachnospiraceae bacterium; assembly: GCA_964367905.1. Taxonomy (GTDB): domain Bacteria; phylum Bacillota; class Clostridia; order Lachnospirales; family Lachnospiraceae; genus CAUPWF01. The sequence continues at coordinate 15,752 of CAYIZP010000038.1, read as the reverse complement.
CTGCAACCTGAATCGGGTTTTTTTCTTCTTTTTCTTTTGTCATGGGAACCCTTTCTATTTGACATTTTAACGTGATTTTTCTCATTGTAACATATTTTTTTTCAAAGTGTTAGTTTTCTAAAAAAACAATAATAAAATTTGATTATAAATATAAAAGTGTATTGACAGAGATTTAAAAAAGAGTATAATAGAGATAACAATGTTTCACAATACAAAACGGAGTTCCATAATATGGAACTATACGCAATTAAATGAATGTGATTAAGGAGAAAAACAATGAACGCAGTTTTAGAACAAATTCAAAAAATAGGTATCGTACCAGTAGTTGTATTAAATGATGTGAAGGACGCAGCACCTCTAGCAAAAGCTTTATGTGAAGGTGGATTACCATGTGCAGAGGTGACATTCCGTACAGCGGCAGCAGAAGAGTCTATCCGTATTATGGCTACAGAGTTTCCAGAGATGTTAGTTGGAGCAGGAACAGTATTAACGATAGAGCAAGTTGACAAGGCAGTAAACGCAGGAGCAAAATTCATCGTTAGCCCAGGACTTAACCCTAAGATTGTGAAATACTGCGTAGACAATAATATTCCTGTAACACCAGGTGTTACAAGTCCAAGTCAAGTAGAACAAGCAATTGAACTTGGATTGGATGTTGTGAAGTTCTTCCCAGCTGAGGCAGCAGGTGGACTTCCAATGATCAAAGCAATGGCAGCACCTTATACAGCAATGAAATTTATGCCAACAGGTGGAATCAGCGCGAAAAATATCAATGAGTATCTAGCATTTGATAAAATCATTGCATGCGGTGGAAGCTGGATGGTAAGCGGAGACCTAGTGAAGGCAGGCGCATATGACAAGATCACCGAGCTTACAAGAGAAGCAGTAATGACAATGTTAGGATTTGAAATCAGACACGTAGGTATCAACTGCGAAAGCGAAGCAGAAGCAGAAGATACAGTAAATAAATTTGAGAAGATGTTCGGATTTGGTAAAAAAGCAGGCAATAGTTCAATCTTTGCAGGAACTGCAATTGAAGCAATGAAGACACCATACCTAGGAGCAAAAGGACATATTGCAATTGCTACAAACAGTGTACCAAGAGCACTTGCTTACCTAGAAGGAATTGGAGTAGAATTTGACATGGATACAGCAAAATGTAACGATGCAGGAAAAATGCTTGCAGTATACATGAAGGAAGAAATCGCTGGATTCGCAGTACATTTACTACAAAAGTAATGATAAACTGCAACAATTAATTTTTGGTATCAATGAATGTTGTTCTTGACAAATTCATAATTGATATACTCATTTGCCATGAGGAAATGATGTGAAAATAGAATTTTCACATTTATACGAGTAAAGGGGATGTGGGCGCATCCCCTTTACTCATATAAGAATTCAGGATGTGAGAGAAGGGATGGTTATTTGTATGTTTAGAGAAAAAGAATTTGATGTATTATCATTGGGTGAAATTTTACTGAGACTTTCACCACCACGTTATGAGAGAATGGTTCGGGGCGAGACATTTGACAAGCAAGTTGGAGGGGCTGAGCTGAACGTACTCAGCGGAACTTCATTACTGGGGTTACGTACAGGTATTGTATCTAAGATACCAGATAATGATATTGGAAAATATGCAAAAAACAGAGTGCGTTTCCTAGGGGTGAGTGATGATTACCTTGTGCTAGACGAGGAAAAAGATGCGAGACTAGGAATCTATTATTATGAAAATGGAGCATATCCGAGAAAGCCAAGAATCGTATATGACCGCAAACATACATCCATGTTAAAAGTAGATATTGGCGATTTTCCAGAAGAGATGTATACATCTACAAGATGTTTCCATACCACAGGAATCACCCTGGCCTTGAATGAAAACTGTCGCAATACGGCGATTGAAATGATGAAGAAGTTCAAAGAAGCGGGAGCGTTAGTATCGTTTGATGTAAACTTTAGAAGCAATCTATGGACTGGCGAAGAAGCGCATAAATACATCGACCAAATCCTACCATATGTTGATATCTTCTTCTGTTCAGAAGACACCGCTAGGTTGACATTTGAGAAAACAGGAACTGTGAAGGAAATCATGAAGAGTTTCACAGAAGAATATCCAATCAAATATGTAGCCTCTACGCAACGGATTGTGCATACACCGAAGGTACATACATTTGGTTCCATGATTTATGAAAGTGCAACGGATACATATTACGAAGAAGAACCATATGCAAATATCGATGTTGTAGATCGAATAGGTAGTGGAGATGCTTATATTTCAGGAGTGTTATTTGGACTATTACATTTCAAGGGCGATTGTCAAAAGGCACTTCAATTTGGAAATGCAACAGGTGCAGTAAAAAATACAATTCCAGGAGATACACAAGCTTCGGGATTCAGAGAAATTAGTACAATCATCGAATCACATCACAATAGTGGTCGTGAAAGCGAGATGGAGAGATAATCATTGGGGACGGGGGAAAACGTTGTTTTCCCCCGTCCCCGATGAAAATTTCCCTGTCCCTTTTGCATACATTATGGTATGATAGTTCGGTGGCGATAGGAGAAGTGAATTTATGAAGCAAAAACAATTTAGGAAAATACTGAAGATAATATTGCCTTTAATGGTCGTTATATTAATTGGTGGATGCATTTACCTAGCAGTTCCATTTCCAGTAGACACAATCGTACTTGATATGCAACAAGGAAAAGATAATATAGTAGTGAAGGGTAATCTTACACAGGTAACGACAGAAGAAGAGACGAATATAGCAATTATATTTTATCCAGGGTCTAAAGTTGAAAGTATAGCATATCTACCCTTGCTCGAGAAGGTTGCAGAAGAAACAGGAGTTACTTGTTTTTTGGTAGATATGCCATTTAATCAAGCTTTTTTTAATCCCAGTGCAGCAGAGGATATTATCAATAAACATGAGGAAATCGAGCATTGGTACATGGCGGGACACTCTCTAGGAGGCAGTATGGCAAGTGATTATGCATCGAAGAATCAGGAACAGATTGCAGGCGTCATTGTGCTAGGGGCGTATGTGTATGGAGATTATCCGACGGAAAACTCGCTAACGATATATGGTTCATTCAATCAGAGTGTGGAAAATGGGATTGATTACACGGATAATATAGTTGTAATAGAAGGTGGGAATCATGCTCAGTTTGGGAATTATGGGGAGCAACCAGGGGATCCAGATGCAACTATAACAGTCGAGGAACAACAAGATATTACAGTGGGAGCGATTCATACATTTCTCAGAGAACAAGGAGCGATTGAGTAGACAATATCAGGTATGGTACAGAAAATAAATGAGAGGAAAAGAAAGTAGGAACAAAAGATGATGGATTTATTATTTTCAGCAATTGTTACAGTAGGAATGATCGGAGGATGGTTTTTTTTCAATCGTTTTTTTGATAAATTATTTAGGCATTATTCGTTGAAAAAACCCAAAATGATTAAATGGGGAATAGGAGTGATGCTTCTAGCAGTGGTTGTGATGTCTTTTTTTAATCCACTAGGAACAGCTACAATGGTAGTAGCGTACTTTCTCATGATCTGCGGAATCTTTGATTTAATCGAGGTATTATGCCGCAAGTTCCTTCCAGATAAGAAGTTTACGAGATATATTCACTGGGGAGGCGTACCAGCATTTTTTGTAACTGCAATTATTATATACTTAGGCGTACAAGCGGGATATAACGTAGTTGTGACAGAGTATGAAGTTGTGGTGGAGAAGGAAATCACAGGTGGTGATATCAAGATGGTCTACATGTCGGATTTGCATATGGGAGTAACACTGAATGCAGAAAACATAGGAGATTATTGTGAAGATATACAGGCGCTAAATCCAGATATCGTAGTTATCGGAGGAGATATGTTCGATGAGAGAACTACGAAAGAAGAGCTTGATATTGCATGTGCAGAAATCGGAAAAATCACTTCAAAATATGGGACTTATTTTACGTGGGGAAACCATGAGGGCAAGGTGCATGTGGTAGAAGGTGGAGTAGAGGAAAATGTTTCCTATGTGCAAGAGCAAGTAGAGGCAAATGGAATCCACATCCTAAAGGATGAATCGATTCTCATTGACAATCGGTTCTATCTTGTGGGAAGAATGGATGAGCACGCGGGTGATGAGCTGATAGATGCAGAAGTGTTGATGGGCGACCTAGATCACGAGAAACCGATTATTGTATTAGAACACAAGCCGATTGATGTGGACAATATGTCGGCACTTGGTGCAGATATGTACCTATCAGGGCATACACATGGTGGGCAGATATTCCCACTTGGTTTCTTTGAAAGTTTTATCTATGATGGAGTATATGGAAGCGAAGAGGTTGGAGATTGCACCATGATTGTTTCATCGGGAATGGGGACATGGAATACACCGCTTCGTATTGCAAGTATATCGGAATATTTAGTGATTGATATAAAATTCGGAAGTAAATAGAAGATGTTAAATTAAGGACAGCCTGATTGAGTGGAACCTCTCAAACAGGACTGTCCTTTTATAAAGGTTAGTAAATTGTTCTAGTTGGGGGATGTATTTTTTCTGATAAGTCATCAGTTGAAAAACAAGAATAATATACCGAATACCTATCACAGGTGATGAGATTATCGATAGCCTGATATAAATCCTTGTTGTCAAAGATGAGGTTTGCAACAGTAGGAGAATAGCGAGTACCTATCTGAGAAAGTATATCATCTTTCATATCGGCAAGTGTCTTCTCGTGGGCATAACTTCGACCAACACTATCTGTAGCTGCATCGATAGAATCTGCAATTGTGATTACATCGATGATTAGCTTTACAGGGGAGGCTAGATTATCAAAATCAGCCGGATAGCCAAAGCTACCATCATAACTGCGATGATGTCCGAGTGCAATATCTGAAATACAGGAGAAAAGATCGGAGTCATCGGATTCTTCGTTATGCTGTAATGGTTTAAACAATTCCCAAATTTTATCAACAGAAATAAAATTTGGTGATTTTCTTATAAAGCCTTCCGACCTAGTAGTATGTTGTTTTATCATCTCAAACTCTTTGTCGTTAAGTCTACGAACATAAAATGAGACCATATGTGAATAAATAATTTTTCCGATATCGTGAGACAGGCTTGCATACCAAGAAAAAAGCAGTACCTGGTCTAGTTTCTCCCTAGCATCCGTGACATTATTTATCCCAGGTAGAGAAACAAATGATTCGGGATTGTATTTACACAGATATTCTAGGATTACATAAGTGATTTTTCCCACCATCACAGAGTGTACAAAGGTTGGTATATGGCGAAATACAGTTAGGGATAATAGCAATTTTAGGTATTCGAAATCATCGAATACCTTGTCAGCTCCTATAGCAAAGTTTGCCAATAAGGTGCTCACATGGGAACGCGAAACAGTGTGAGGAATATGCATTGCATATTCATAGACATCAGCTTCAATTTCATCAATGATGAGCTTGCGTTTATCAGGTGGCAGGTCTTCTTCTGGTATAAATTCAAGGTAATAAAAATACAGTGCGGTAACGTGAAGCTTCTTATATAAGTTATCATAATCATAGTCATGCGTAGCCTGTTTATAAACCTCATAAAAAAAATCAGTCAGCTGTTTGATAGAGATTATATTATTATAGTATTGCGCGGTACGAAGAAAATATAAACTCTTGACTTCAGTGCTCGTGTAATCATGGCTATCAAAAATTTTCCCTTTGATAGTTTCTTCATACAAGCGAGTTGCAGAATCAAGATATCGTGCTGTATACTCCTCGTTTATATAATCAATATTTTCAGAACGCAGAGCCGTATTCACGGAGGAACATAAATTCTCTTCTACGTTACGAAAGTAAAGATGCCATGGGAAATCAGGATCAACTTTTTGTGCAGTATTTGTCCAAAAGTCAATGGCTAAATCAAACCGCCTGAAACGGTCGTCTAGATCATCAACATGAGCGCTGATATAATGATTTCCATAGGCTCGGACAATAATATTGCGGGTTGGGCGATCAAATTCGGCATATCGATTACTGTAAGAGATGATTTCCTCATAGCAGTTCGACATTTCTGTTCGAAAAAGATTAGAGTCAAGATAAAAAAGACTAAGACCTTTAAAAAAAAGATTTTCAATATACAGATTCAGATTGTTGATTTTTTTTGCATAGATGGTTAAAGCAGTTCGAATATCAAAGGCTAGACCATTATCTAAATTCTCCTTATATCCAGATAACTTCTCCGCAAGATTTTGAAGAGAAGAAGCAATATCCGCAGTTATCAAATCTGGATGTTCGATATAAGGAGTGACATATTTTTCAATTAATTTATTAGTTTCAGAAATAGTTTTTCTGATTTTGATACTTCTGATATTTAGCACATCCTTGATTGTAGCTTCTGTTATGCCAGATTTATCAGAGAATTGTTGCGCAGAAAGTTCTGAAAATAGCTTTTCATTTTCTATTATGTTTTCAAAATGTTTATCCATCATAGTTCTAACCTCTGTGCGACAATTCTGTCATGAGTTTTTTGTGTTAGGAAGTGTAAATGTGTTAATAAATTGTATCATAGAAACATGGTTTTGTATACTAGATACAAGAAGATTCCTACAAACCAAAAAAGAGAGAAACAAGGAATACAATAAGTGTAACTGCAAAAATAATAGGAGCAAACGTGAGAAAAGCAGCAATAATCATTGCAAGTAGATCACCTTTTTCTAGCTCTACCTGTTCGAAATGATCATCCAATTCTTGTTTTGTCTTCTCTTTTGGCAAACGTGAGCGAAATTTCTTAAAAAAATCCATAATTCCTCCAGTCTTTAAGATGTATGGTGACATGCAATAAAATGTCCAAGAGAGTGTTCTCTCAAACTAGGAATATCAGTGGCACACTCAGGTGTTGCATTCTTACATCGGGGATGGAACTTACATCCAGTTGGAGGATCGATGGGGCTAGGAACTTCCCCTTCAAGCAGTGTTATCTCTTTTTTGGCATCTGTGTCCATACTCGGGATTGAGTCGAGTAGAGACTTGGTATAAGGGTGAAGAGGAGTCTCAAATATAGCTTCAGATGGTGCCAGTTCCACGATATTGCCAAGGTACATGACTGCAATGCGATCCGCAATAAATCGTACAGTGGATAAATCATGCGAGATGAAGAGGTAGGTGAGCTGCGTCTCTTCTTTTAAGTCGAGCAATAAGTTGATGATTTGTGATTGAATCGAAACATCAAGTGTAGATACAGCTTCATCACATACAACAAATCGGGGGTTCAAGGCAAGTGCACGTGCGATTCCAATACGCTGGCGCTGTCCTCCGGAAAACTGATGAGGGTATCGATGTAACATATAAGGCTGCAAACCACATTTTTCCATGATTTCCAAAGTATAATTCTTTAGAGATGTCCCACGTTTTTTATAAAGTTTGTGTGCAATGAGCGATTCGGAGATTAACTCCCCTACTGTCATTCGCGGATTCAAAGAGGCATAAGGATCTTGGAAAACAACTTGTAAATCTTTTCTTAATTGCCTCATTTTTTTACGAGGGAGCTTCTTGATGTTCTGACCAGAGTAGATAATATCTCCGGTGCTTTGATTATATAAATTCAAGATTAGTTTTCCTAAGGTGGATTTGCCCGAGCCAGATTCACCCACGAGACCGAGCGTTTCATTTTCATAAATATCCAGAGTAATTCCATCTACTGCTTTTACATAAGTAGAGGACGAAAGAAGAGAGGCGTTATTTTTTTGTTCAAAATACATTTTCACATCTTCTAGATGAATTAGGATTTTTTTCTCATTCATGGGTCGACCTCGCAATCTGTGGGTGAAAACAGCGAATGTGATGCACATCGCTGATTGCTTCGAGTGGTGGTTCTATCTTGTGGCAGTCTTCGGTTGCGAACTTGCATCGTAGTGCGAATTTGCATCCGATAGGGAGATCTAGAGGATGAGGAACCGTACCCTCTATCGTCTCTAAGCGTCTTGCATTTGTGTTAGCGTATGCGGGATGACTATTGAGGAGAGCTTTTGTATAAGGGTGCACATATGGGGATGTTGGGTTGAAAATATGCGATGCAGGAGCAAGTTCTACAACTTGTCCACAATACATAACAGCAACATCGTCCGCAATCTGGTTCACTACTCCGAGATCATGGGTGATGAACATAACCGCAGTATTATCTTTTCTTTGCAACTCCCGTATTAAATGAAGAATTTGTGCTTGAATGGTTACATCTAGAGCTGTGGTGGGCTCGTCTGCAATTAAGAGCTTGGGTTTACAAGCCAGTGCAATTGCAATCATGACACGTTGTCTCATGCCTCCAGATAGCTCGTGTGGATAGCGAGAGGCGATGTTTTCGGGATGGGCAATCTTCACCATTCTCAGTAATTCCACGGCATTGTTCAATGCCTCCGTCTTGTTTTGTTTCTGGTGTAACATCAAGACTTCCGCAATTTGATGGCTGATTTTAAATACGGGGTTTAGACTATTCATGGGTTCTTGAAATATCATGGAGATAGAATTGCCACGGATATCGCGCATTGCATGATTATCATTGTTTGAAATGATTTTGCCATCAAACAAAATCTCACCACTATGTATTCTTTGGTTTTTATCGAAAAGTTTAAGAATACTCATGGCGGTTTGGCTTTTGCCAGAACCAGATTCTCCGACAACAGCAAGTGTTTTTCCAGCATCAATGCGAAGAGAGACGCCATTTACAGCCTTGATTAATCCTTGTCTTGTATCAAAATAGGTATATAAATCGTTTATTTCCAGTAGGCTCATAGAGGTACTTCCTTTCTATACAGGGAGATGTGTTTACACCTTATCTCTCGGCATTTTTCGGGTCAAGAGTTTCGCGTAGGGCATCGCCTATGAAATTCACACAAAGTGCAGTGAAGATTACAAAAAGTGCAGGAATGAGCCAACGCCACCAGTAGAATTGTATTACCGCAATATCCTGAGCAGCATTGAGCATATTGCCCCATGAAGGGGTCGGTTCAGCAACTCCAAATCCCAGAAATGAAAGTGCAGATTCCGCTAAGAGTGAAGAAGCATATGCCAGTGTGATATTGACAATTACTAGGCTTAAAATATTTGGAAGAATATGGCGCCACATAATGACGTGGTCTTTGATTCCTAGCGCATGTGCGGCTAGAACGAAATCCTTTTCCCGTTCTAATAGAAGCTGTGCGCGAATAAATTTTGCAAGGGACATCCATCCCAGTAATCCAAGTACAACCATAATCAGATAGAGCTTCTGCGTTTCGGACATGGAATGTCCTATCGCATAAGAAAGCGTGATTGCAATTGGATAGAATGGAATAGAAGAAAACACATCGGTAATTCGCATAAGGATGTGGTCGATGATTCCACCAAAATACCCAGATGTCAAACCAACAAACAATGCAATTATCACAGAGATGATTACTGCAATCGCTCCTACAGTCAGTGAGATGCGACCACCGTGCATCATCCGGGTGAACATATCACGACCAAATTGGTCTGTACCGAATAGATAGCCCTCATTTCCAAATGCCGATATCTCATTCTCTGTATTTATGGCATAGAACTGATAATAATCGGTATAAAGCATTTGAATATCTGACATTGTATCTAGATTATCTAATTGCGAATAGGTGTCATTGCCCCATCCAGAGATATTACCAGTATCAGATAGAGTGAAAAAATTATTATAACCAGCATGGACAGAGACGGTAGTCTCATCTATCGTAGGCAGATTTAACAAATTGTTTTGTGAACTTCCCCAGGTATATAATTTGCCGTTATCGTCCAATGCTAATACATTTTTATTCGTTGCAGCGATATCCACAACAGTGACACTCCCATCGGTTAGTTCGGTAGGAAGTTGAAGATAAAACTCTGTTCCGCGGTCTCCAATGACAGCAACGGTACCGTCATCATGCAATAGAGCAATGTTGGTATCTCCACCAGCAAATTTCGTGATACGACCCTGACTGCTTGGGGGGATGAGAAAGGTCATTTGGATCTGTGTGTTTCCCCAGAGGAAGAGCTTGCCTTCGCTACTGAGGGTGGCAGTCCATTGTGATTTTGCTTCCATTTGCTCAGCGTCGAGGTTATTGTTTGCAAATTCGTTGATGATATTATTTGGAATCTCTGTTTGCCCACCTTCATTATATCCCCAAGTATAAAACTGCCCTGTGTCGTCGATTGCAACGATATGATTGCCACCACAGGCAATATTGACGATATTGTTGTCATACACTTCTTGGGGAACATTGAATATAGGTTGAGAGATCTCTCCCTGCGTCTTATTCGATTCAGTGCCCCATAGGAAAAAATCACCTTCTTCCGTAATTCCGGCACTAAAAGAAATTCCAGAAGCAATCTGAACGATGGATTCCTCCTGAAGTTCAGGGGGATAATCTAAATAATTGTAACCTGGGCGCAAGTTCGCATGGGATAGTTCTGTATAAGTTTCATTGATTGGAAATAAATATGAACCGACGAAACAAAAGAGGAATACAGATAAAAATCCTATGATGCCTACGATTCCAAGCTTGTTGCGCATGAATTTTTTTATCATTCTGTTCTCCTTATTAATTCATCTTAATACGTGGGTCTACAATCGCATACACAACATCGGCGACAAGTACAGAAGCAAGACTTAGTGTCGCGTAAAATAAGTTCAGTGTAATAATCAAATTATTATCAAGACCAAAGACCGCATCTACGAGCAAAGTTCCCATTCCATGGTACTGGAAGACCGTTTCAGTGATTGCAGAACCAGCAAACAATGAGAATAACGTTCCCACGATAATATAAGAGATGGGAATGAGAGCATTTCTAAATGCATGCCTGTATATCACGATTTTCTCCGAGAGTCCCTTCGACCTTGCGGTACGAATATAGTCTTGGCTCAGGGCTTCTATCATAGCATTTCGAATGTATCTTGTAGCACCAGCTAGGCTGACAATCGTTAGGGAAATTACGGGAAGTGCTAGGGTCTGAATCCATGCTAAGATGTATTCTATCCCTTGGGTTGTGGCAGAACTAGGCATCCCGCCCATTGGAAACCAGCCGAGAGTTACAGAAAATATATAGATTAATAAAATTGCAATGAAAAAGGTAGGAGTTGAGTGGGTGATGAGAGAAAACACTTGCCAACTGTTGTCGAAGAATGACATGCGTTTGACAGCACAACGAACACCTACGGGAATGGCAATCAGCAGATAGAGAAAATTTACACCCAGATTCAGAATCAAGGTATTTCTCATAGGCTCCGCAATGATATCAGAAATAGGGCGATTATGGGTACTTGAATAGCCAAAATCGCCTCGAAATATGTTCGTGATCCATATGAAATATTGTTCGACCAAACTTCTGTCTAGTCCGAGTCTTTGATACATTGCATCGTAGGAGGCTTCATATTGAGCCTCCGTGATATCCGTTGGCAATGCCAGGCGAACAGGATCGCCAGGCATTACCTTTACGAGTGCAAATGTAAGGATGGATATCAAAATTACAACAGGTATCAAAATCAAAATACGTTTTAATATGTAGCGTAACATGAAATCACCTCTAGTTTTAGTTCTTTGTTATTTGACAGATTACATCTTCATAACCTGCATAAGGTCCAGTATTTACACCAGTAAGGGCTGTGTTGTAGATGTCGTAATATTCATTGGAATACAGAGGTACTTGTGGCATGAGCTCATTCCAGCGAACTTGATAATCGAGCCAAGCATCTAAATAAGCATCTCGGTCATCAGGTTCTGTCTCGCGCATTGCGATGATAAGCTCATCAAGCTCTGAGTCGCTGAGTTGTCCTTTGTTCTGTTGTGTCTCCATAAAATCAGAGTGCCATGAATAATAACGATCAAATACGGCAGTGAAATTCGTAGCCAAGTTAAAGGTATGATAGGTTCGTTCCTCGTCTGGTGTCTCATAGGCAAAATAGAACTCATCTAAAACGGCATTGTACTCACTTTTTTGAAGGTTAAATTCAAGTCCAGCCAGAGGAGCGTTGGCAGCATATTGAATTTCAATAATATCAGTCAGAACATTGTCTGTAATTCCAAGATGATTGATAACCAATGGTTCGCCTGCTGCATTGTGGCGAAGATAGGAACCGTCTTCAGTTGCTTTGGTAGAATCAAAGGCAGTTGTTCCATCCGCTTCAAAGGTCCATTCTGTTTGATCCAGGTAGTCATTTGCCACATCAATATTAAAGGAAATTGGCTTGAGCGATTCTTGTAGCTCGGCAGCTTTTTCCATGTACATCCATTGACCAATCCCGTATTCAGAATCGACTGTGCTTCCATATCCACCCAATACATAGTCCACAACAGATGTTCGGTCAATGAGAGAGGCAAGCGCCCAGCGGACATTCACATCCGCGGTTGGTCCAACATCACACATCATTGCAAGATAGCCAAATCCAGAACGTAGGTAAGATTGATAGGAAACGGCATCCGATGTTTTTGCAGCCTCGATTTTTTCACCCTCTACAATACTAGTAACTAAATCGACTTCACCATTTAGAACCCATTCGACATTCGTATCTTGTGGGATAGCTTTTTGTACAACCTTTTGAATCGTAGGTTTGTCTCCATTGAAGTCACCTTTGAAATATTCGTTCAATTCCAATGTTACAGTTTGATTCTCAAAAGAAACAAAGGTATATGGGCCACAAGTCACGGTTGGTGCATATCGTTCAGTGGTTGCAATTCGGTTGCAGTTTGCAAGTAAGTCACCTTCAGAGAAGACAAGTTCAGTTCCAGCTTCTGTCGAAACAATCTCACATTCTGGTAGATAAGTGGCAGAATGAGTTGGTCCAATCATCGCATTGATAGACTCCCAATAATATGGAAAATGCTCTGCAGAAACGGTCACGGAGAATTCATAATCAGATATTAATTGAACCCCTGCAAATACTTCGGAGGCACCTGTGTTATAGTCCTCATATCCAACCAGTGCATCATATCCAGCAGAAGAACCACCAGCTTCTGCCCATTCAGGTGCAGAATACCACATAATGGAAGCTACAAAGTCTTGTGCAGTGATGGAATCGCCATTATTCCAGAACAGGTCTTCATGAAGGGTAAAGGTGTAGGTTTTGTTTCCATCAGAATCATCGGCAATCCCTAAATCTTTTACTACAGTTTCATTTAACACGATGTCACCATCGTTTGTCAGAGAGTAGGTTTCAATATATCCTCCAGTTAACGTCTTAATAGAAAGATCGTAGGCATTATTCCCGAACCCACTGATGAAATCTCCGCTCATTTCGGCAGTACCCACCATAAGGGTATCTTGTGGCACTTTCGAATTAGACTCCACTTCACCAGCATCTTCCGAAACGGTTTCCTCAGCGGTAGCTTCCTCCGAAGTAGTACTTGGTGAAGCACAAGCAGTAAATAGGGTGGTTAACATTAGTGTGAGAGTTAACATTAAACATATCTTTTTCATTTTTTCCTCCAGTAATTCTTATGAATCAGTTTATCCTTGGTATTAAATCAGTGAGCTGAACGATATTCAGCCTAAACATCTCGGATGGATCACTGCGTGATCCATTACGCTGTTTCACAGCTACATCCTCGATTGCGGCTAAACGTCTTATGCCTGAATCGCAAGATGCGTCTGATGCTATGTAAACACAGCACAGACTTACTCGCATTCAGTGCAAGGCTGAATAGTTATAATCAAATTGTAACATAATGATTTTGGATAGTCTAGAGCTATATTTTCTCATGAGTTTATGGTAGAATTACCATGCAAAGGATGAACTCTTTAAGAAATATAGTGGGAATTCTCGGCACTTCAATTATCGAGTAGTTCACTTTAAGAGTGTATACATATAAAGTTATTAGACAGAGCCCCATTTATATGTATTTTTAAGCGATTTCGAGGTTGCCTATAATGCAATTACATATAAGCCTAGTTCAAATTCAATGGTTTATCTGTATTTTGCAGCAAAATGGCTCACACAACGACTCTAAATACATATAAGAAGTTGTTTGCGATAACATCTTATATGTAAATCGGAGAAGGCGAGTCAATTTTGTGGATAGAAATACAGATAAGTAGGCTGTGGTTTCAAGTATTTATATGTAAAGTAAAATTCATTTCTTTTACACAGGTAAATGGGTTTTTAATTATAGTATATTTAGGGGCTGAAGCGTAACATTATGAACTAAAATAGATTTGATGAAGGACAAGGGAGGTAGTGTGGAATGAAAAATATTTTATTGGTAGTAGACATGCAGGTGGATTTTATTGACGGAAGCCTCGGAACACAAGAGGCTGTAAAAATCTTGCCAAATGTGAGGAGCAAGATAGAAAACTTTGAGGGGACAGTCGTATTTACAAGGGATACTCATTTTGAGAATTATCTAGACACACAGGAGGGGAAGAACCTGCCAGTGAAACACTGTATTCAAGGAACGAAAGGGTGGCAGATTCATCCACAGATAGCAGATTTAGTGACAGAACATATCTACGACAAGTACTCATTTGGCGGGAAAGAATTACCCGCATTCATCGAGAAAATAAATGAAGACAAAGAAGATTTATCAATCATGCTGGTTGGATTATGCACAGATATCTGTGTTATCAGCAATGCGATGATATTGAAGGCGTTTTTCCCAGAAGCGACACTGACCGTCGATGCAAGCTGCTGTGCTGGGGTTACGGTGGAGAGTCACAACAACGCATTGGAGGCAATGAAGATGTGTCAGATTCGGGTGGTGAACACATAAAATTTATTCATTTTCTATTTCAGATTTGAAATTGCTTAAATAATTCTTAAAAGAATATAATATGCATTGTTTTGTAAACTTTTGTTGTATAATTTAGATGTTAGTAGTCGCGAATGTAAGTGGCTTAAACGACTTTTATGGAGGTAAAACAATATGAGAAAAATTATATTATTGATGAGTTTGATTTTAGTAAGCGCTAGTATTTCAGCATGTTCAAGAGAAGTAATAATGGAAACAGATATAAGTGAATACACTACTGTTTTTGGAGAAACAGCAGTAGAGCCCTTCGACAATAAATGGGGGGTAGATGATGATATTTTTCCAAATACAATCGGGCAGGAAGAGGAAGTGGAAGACTTCTTAATGCTATATGATAATCCATTTGATGCACAGTTTCTGGGTAAAATGGTTGTTGCGTATGATCAAGCTGATTATGCAAATGAGATAGCAAGATTGCAGGAAATCGGAATTGATGATTATGAGGGGATTTATTCAGCGACTGGGTTCAGGGAAGGATATGAGTTGATCGCGATGAATTCTGATGAGGAATATGGATTGGTTTATGCTTTGGCGGACGATGATAACAGAATTGTTTATGTTGAAATGATATTTTGCAATTATTTCATGGATGTTAGTTATGCGGAGTACATAGAGGAAGAATATTTGCCGATAGGTTTCGATGCAAGCAAAGATAATGAGTATCGTGAAATGATGCTGTAAATAAGGTGCGAAGGGAGGAGGCAATAAAATGTTTAAATGGAAAGAAGTTTATAAAACTTATAACTATGAACATTATGTTAGCATAGCAAATTTGTTGACCCATAATGATATCATGATTAAAACAAAAGTGTCGGACTCGCGAAATAGAATGACAAGCGATGTTATTTTAGGGGGTTCTCCTGTCGTATTAAATGATGGTGGGGGAAAATCCCTAAATACAGAATATTGTATTAAAGTGCTATTCATCTGCCACGGCAACATGCTAACCTTGATTAAAAATACTTGATTTTACA
>CAYIZP010000037.1:0-30574 GCA_964367905.1 uncultured Lachnospiraceae bacterium | reverse complement strand
CGTTTGTCCGAGAGGGCGCGTGGGTTCGAATCCCACCCTCTCCGCTAATAAAAAAAAGAACTCTTGAGATTCAAGAGTTCTTTTTTTTATCATAAGAGCAAAAAAGTTGAATTCCTATTAAAAATATGTTATTTTTAATAGGAATTTGTCTGTTTATTTAATGAACAGAGTACAGGGGGATTTTACTTGTGAGTAAGGCAGAAAAAGACTATAAGATTAGTCCGAGAGACATTAAGAGAAGAAGTAGAAAAGTAGTCAAATCACATTATAGATTTTTATTTATTACATGTATATTTGCAGCATTTTTAGGGAGTGAGTTTACGGATGCGATTTTACTTACGAGCTCGAATGCAGCGAATCTACATGGGATGGTTGAGGTGCCAGATGCAGTTGTGGAGGGAAGTCAGCAGGTTTTTGGGCAGAGTGAAGGTATATTTGCAAGTATTTTTACAGGGATTACCTCAGGGTCTATCGTCGACTGGATGGTGAATGGAATTACATCCATGGTGGGAACGGGACTGATTGCATCATTTATCTATATCGGGCTGGCGTTGCTTCTAGTGTTTGTGTTTTGGTTTTTGATTAGCAATGTGTATGTCGTGGTTTCTAGGAGGATTTTTCTGGAAAGTAGGATTTATAAGAGGGTTTCTGTTCAGAAGTTCTTATTTTTATTTTACATAAAGAGGTGGAGACATGTTTCTTGGGTAATGTTCGTTACTAGTTTCTATAATTTCCTATGGTATTTGTTATTTATTGTACCAGGAATTATCAAGAGGTATTCTTATTTTATGGTGCCTTTTATTTTGGCGGAGAATCCAAAGGTTTCGGCAAATGAAGCGATTTCCTTATCGAAGAGGATGATGGAAGGGCATAAGTTCCAGTGTTTTATATTGGAACTCTCTTATTTTGGATGGTTGGTTCTAAGAATGATTACAGTGGGGCTTTCAGGTTTGTTTTATTCGAATCTATATCAGGTTGCATCATATACCGAGTTTTATGTGGATATGAGAAGATTAGCGAAGCAGAGGCAGATTCAAGGATGTGAATTGCTGAATGATACATATCTGTATGAGAAAGCAGATCAACTGACCTTGGACGAGAGTTATATAGAGGTTGTATCAATTTTGAATTCAAAGAAGGCAAAGTTGGAGTCTCCGAAGACATTTGGTGGAAAAATCTTGGATTTTCTAGGAATTACATTATATAGAGAAGAAGAAGAGGCGCAGAGACAGATTGAAGTGATTCGAGAGAATGGTGCGAAGGAGTATCAAGCGATTTTAGATGGTCAGGAGTATCCGCTTAGGTTATTTACGATTGCAGGACGCGCGAAGAATGCGAAGAATGAGACGGTAAACTATATGAGGAAGTATACCATTCCTTCGTTGATTATGATTTTCTTTGCCTTTTGTTTTATCGGTTGGATATGGGAAGTGGTGCTACGATTGGTGAATGAAGGTAGATTTGTGAATCGTGGGATGCTACGTGGACCATGGTTGCCAATCTATGGTTCAGGAGGAGTTTTGGTTCTAACATGTCTCTATAAGTTGCGTAAAAAGGTTTGGATGCAATTTGCTGCAGCAGTGGTTCTAGCGGGAGTGGTAGAATATTTTACCTCCTATGCGCTAGAGATGGCTCATGGAGAAAAGTGGTGGGACTACAGTGGATACTTCATCAATCTACATGGAAGGATTTGTGGAGAGGGTCTTATGGTGTTCGGAATGGGTGGTATTGCAGGCGTATACATATTAGCACCATTAATTGACGATTATATAAGTAGGGTTCGATTGAAGGTTTTAGTGGTGGTATCTTGTGTCTTGACAGCAGTATTCACGGTGGATGCAACATATTCTCTTTTGAACCCTAATATGGGAAGTGGAATTACTGTGAGTAGTATCGAGGCAGAGATGCCAAGGAGGTGATATTTTGGGGCAGAAGATCAATGATGTATTCAATATGATGAGACGAGCACTTAATACATTGAATTATCAACTTATGGATCATGGGGAAAGGGTAGCATATACTTTGCTGAATATGTATGAGGCAGAGGGTGGATATACAGAGGAACAATTGGTTAAGATATGTTATCTAGGGATTTTTCATGATATCGGTGCGTATCAGACAGAGATGTTAGATTCGCTTATGACTTCTTCGAAAGCGTTTAATTTCGAATTGTCTAATACATTATCACATTCTATTTATGGATATATGTTCTTAAAGCGACAAGAATTTTTCCATGAGTATTGTGAAGGGGTGATTTTTCATCATTTTCCATATGATAAATTACAAGACACAGATTGTAAGGACAAGAAACTTGCAACAAGAATGTTTATAGCTGATAGATTAGATATTATGATTATTAAGGGTTATGCAAGAACGATAGAAGATGTGGAGAAGTTTCTTGGGAATCCCGTTTTCTGTCGAGAAGAGGCACAATTTTTAATTCAGCTTGAGCGTGAGAGAGGTGTCATTACAGAAATGCTGAATGGACGTTACTTAGAGAAGGTTCATGGGTTTTTGAATTCTCAGACAGTGCAAGAAGAACATCTTCGTTCATTGCTGTTGATGTTGCCTCAGGCAATTGATTTTCGAAGCGAATATACAGTCAGCCATACAGCGGTAACCGTGCAGGTTGCGATGATGCTAGGTAAGCTGTTAGAATTAGATGCGGATATGGTAGAATCGATACAATTGGGTTCCATGCTTCATGATATTGGGAAGATATCGGTTTCTCCTATGATACTCGAGAAAACTTCGTCCTTGACAGGAAATGAGTTTAAGGTGATGAAAGATCATGTCTTGTTATCAGAGCATATTCTTCGTGGTTGTGTTAGCGATGAAGTTTTGCAGATTGCAATTCGCCATCATGAGAAGTTAGATGGAACTGGATATCCGAATGGATTGAAAGAAGAGGAGTTATCGCAGTCAGAGAAAATAGTGGCAGTAGCGGACATACTAAGTGCGCTTATGGGACGAAGGAGTTATAAGAACCCCTTTCCGAGGGAGAAGGTAATTTCAATTGTTCGAGAAATGGCAGAGGAGGGAAAGATTTGTCATAATGTGGCCACAGCAGCAATTGATCATTACGATGAATTAGCGAAACTATGTGATTGTGTAAGTGAGGAAATGAAAGAAAACTATCGAATATTTCAGGAGGAAGCAACTGCCCTATATCTGAAGTATATTCAAGAATAGTAGCAGGAGATAACAATGGAAAAAAACACAAAAACCTATCAAAATATAGAAGAGTCACTTGTCAATGAAGCGAAGGCGATTATATGTTATTTAGTGTATGCAGACATAGCTTTAGCAGAGGGAAATCAGGAAGCGGCCGATTTCTTTAAGAAAATGGCTAAAAATGAAATGGAACATGCTAAGACATGGTTCAAATACACTCATGATATATCTGGTGATACGATTACCAATCTAAATAAGGCAGCGAATAACGAGAATGAAGAATGGAAAACTTCTTATCCAGAGGCAGCTATGCAAGCGAAGGAAGAGGGATTTGATGATGTTGCAGCGATGTTTGAGAGGATATCATCGATTGAATGTGACCATGAACGTCGTTTTGTAGAGATGATTCTTATCCAAGAAGAAGCGAAACAAGAAGAAGCGAAACAAGAAGAAAAAGAGTCTACTGAGGAAGGAAAAAAACAACAATTTTGTATTTTTTGTGGGTTTCCAGCAAGAGAAGCAATGGAGATATGTCCAGTGTGTGGAGCTTCGGATTCATTTGTAGCAGAGTGAAAATAAAGAAGAATTATTCTTATGTAATGGCACTATAGGGGAAAAGTCAGTTGATGTAAGAGGGGGATTGGCATGAAGTACTTGTTAAAAGGTGGAACAGTGGTAAGTGGAACGGGACAGAGCAATCTGGATGTTCTCATAGAGGGGCAACAGATTGTGGCAGTGGGTGAGGATTTGTCGTGTGAAGATGCTCAGGTGAAAGATGTCAGTGGCAAATATCTCTTTCCAGGGTTCATCGATGCACACACACACATGGATTTAGAAGTGAGTGGAACGGTTACCGCAGATGGATTTGAGTCTGGTACCAAGGCGGAGGTCGCAGGAGGAACGACCTGTATCATAGACTTTGCCACCCAGAATAAGGGGGAATCTCTGACTCATGCATTGGAGAATTGGCACCGTAAGGCAGAGGGTGTATCTAGTTGTGATTATGGGTTTCATCTAGCCATTTCAGACTGGAATGAGGCAATTTACGAAGAGTTGGAAGAAGTTGTGAACAATGGTGTCCGCTCATTTAAGCTCTATATGACCTATGATGCGATGATTGTGGATGACAAGGCAATCTATGAGATTTTGAGTCGGTTGAAGGAGTTAGGTGCCATTACAGGAGTTCACTGCGAAAACAAGGGGATTATCGATGCGAGGCTAGAGGAGCTATTACGGAAGAAGGAACATCGAAGAGATGTTGCGGATTATCCAGATACTAGACCGCCCGAGGCGGAGGAAGAAGCGATTCATCGCTTGCTGGCAATTGCAAAATGTGTGGATACACCTGTCATCGTGGTGCACCTGAGCAGTGCCCTAGGGTATCGCCAGATTGAAGAAGCGAGGGCAGAGGGGCAGCAGGTCTATGTAGAGACTTGTCCTCAATATCTAGTAATGGATGACAGCAAATATTCTTTGGGAGATGGCAAGGCACGCAATTATATGATTGCACCACCACTTCGAAAGAAACTGGATCAAGATGTTTTGTGGACGGCATTGAAGCAGGGGCAGATACAAACGATTGCCACGGATCATTGCAGTTTTAATCAAGAGCAGAAATCGGTGGGTGAGGCGGATTTTGCAGTGACACCGTGTGGAATGCCTGGAGCTCAGGAGAGGCCAGCGCTAGTCTATGAATTCGGTGTCAATCAGGGTAGAATCAGTGTAGAGCAGATGTGTGAATTTTTGGCAGAAAACGCGGCGAAAATCTATGGATTATACCCGAGAAAAGGTGTGATTCAGGTGGGAAGTGACGCGGATATTGTGGTGTGGAATCCTGAGAAAGTATGGACCATATCGGAGAAGACACAACAATCGAAGACGGACTATGCGCCATTAGAGGGAACGAAGATCAAAGGTTGTGCAGAAATGGTTTTCCTAAGAGGAAGGCTTGTAGCAAAAGACGGAGATATCATAGCAGAGTATGCGGGGAGATATGTACGATGAAGGTGCTGATTCGAGGTGCAGGTGATTTGGCTAGTGGAATTGCGGTGAGGCTATATCATAGTGGACATCAGGTTCTTATGACCGAGATTGGGGAACCGTTGACGGTGAGGCGAACAGTGGCTTTTTCTCGTGTAATCTATGAGAAAACCACACAAGTAGAAGAGGTGGAAGGTGCATATGTAACTAAGATTTCTCAGGCGGAGGAATGCTGGAGTAAAGGAACAATTCCGGTTTTTTTGGATGAGAAGGCGAATATAAGGAGAGTGTTTCGACCAGATGTAGTGGTGGATGCGATTCTTGCGAAGAAGAATCTAGGGACAAGAATGTGGGATGCACCGTTGGTAATTGGGGTGGGTCCTGGATTTACAGCGGGCGAAGATTGTCACTGTGTTGTGGAAACGAAGAGGGGGCATTATCTCGGTAGAGTCTATTATGAGGGACAAGCATTTCCAAATACGGGAGAGCCAGGAGAAATCGGAGGATATACAAAGGAGCGCTTGATTCGTGCAACGGCAGAGGGATATCTGATTCCGAGTGTTACAATCGGAGACCAAGTGGAATCGGGACAAGTGGTTGCCTATGTAGATCAGAGTCCTGTGTATGCCCAGATGAGTGGTATGGTCAGGGGAATGCTACAAAAGGGAGTCTATGTAAAGTTTGGACTCAAGATAGGTGACATTGATTCTCGTTGTGAATTGGAGCATTGTTACACGATATCGGACAAGGCGCGTGCCATCGGAGGTGGAGTGCTAGAGGCGATGGAGAATTATAGGCATCGAAGAGAGTCGTATGGAATCATCCTGTTGGCAGCGGGAAGAGGTGTGCGATTTGGTTCCAACAAATTGTTGCATGAGTGGAAGGGAAAACCGCTGTTTTCCTATGCGTTTGACACCTTACAATACTTCTCAGGGTTGGAGAGATATGTGGTGACAGGATATAAAGAAGTGGAGGAAGTGGCAGAGAGCAATGAGATAAAGTCCGTTTATAATGAGAATCCAGAGTGGGGAATCTCTCATTCCATTCAGTTAGGTTTGCGTACATGCCTAGGAGAAAATCCTAATCTACAAGGTGTCCTATTCATGGTGTGTGATCAGCCCATGCTTCAGCGATTGACTCTTCATAGAATTCTGAACCAAGCCTATCGCGGAGAGTCTGCGATTGTGTGTGCGTCAATTGATGGAAGAAGGGGAAATCCCGTGTATTGGGGGCGGAAGTATTTTCCAGAGCTTTTGGAATTGAGAGGAGATGTGGGTGGAAGAGCGATTATGGATAGGTATCTAGAGAATATAACCTGTGTTGAGGTCGATTCGGCTGAGTTGAAGGATGTGGATGCCCCAGAGGATGTTTCCCAATAGATGTATAGCATCTACAAAAGAACATAGCATTTGCAAAAAAACATGAAAGTGTATTGACTTTTTTATGACAGACTCTGATAATGATATTATATGCTATCAGAGTCTGATTTCGTAAATAAAAATAGTAGGTGAATAAATGTTAAAGAGATTATATATAGAACCCACTTCTAATTGCAACTTTAATTGTAAGATGTGTTTTCGGCATACTTGGTTTGATGAAAAATTTACAGATATGACATGGGAGATGTTTGAACAGATTATAGAAGGAATTCCATTTGGTGTGGAGACCATTTTCTTTGGGGGAATGGGAGAACCATTGTATCATAGAGATATTCTTCGCATGCTTGAAGTGTGTAAGGAGAAAGGGTATCGTGTGGAACTTTTAACGAATGGATCCCTACTGTCTGAGGAGATGTGTGGGCAGTTGATGGACCTGAATCTGAATAAGTTGTGGGTGAGTCTGGATGATATCATTATACCCAATAAGACCTTATATAAGGACAAGGAAGCCGAGCAGGAAGATGCGGGCGAGACGGATGGGGCAACGAGTGAATTGGGACATCCAAGTGCGAGGCGTGTATTGGCGAATCTGAAGCGATTCAATCACATGAGATATGCTAGAAAGTCTACCATGGAACTAGGGGTGACATTTGTGGTATCAAAGGATAATGTGACACAGTTGAAAAACATTCCATATTTTGTGGATGCTTATCTTGTCAATGAAGTACATGTGTCAAATATTTATCCTGCGGATTCGGCGGATTTGGAGAATGCTTTGTACAATCGCACATTAGCGATGTCGATTGGGTCAGATAAATTCGGACTGACAAGGCCGAAGGTGAAGATTCCATATATGGATTTTGATGATGAAAAAGTTCAAGAGGGACTGAATGGATTGTTCTCAAAGATGAATTTTAATCTCTATATTGGAGATACTTATGTACCAAGACAGTCTCAATATTGTCGATTCGTTGAAGAGGGAATGTGCTTTGTCAGAAGTGATGGAAATGTGAGCCCGTGTATGGCGTTGCTTCATAATGGGACGACAGCGGTGATGGAGACTGAACGCAAGGTTCATCATCATTCGTTTGGCAATGTCAAAGAGCAGGCATTGGAAGATATTTGGAATTCGGATGAATATACAGAGTTTAGAGAGCGGGTGAAGTCCTTTGCATTTTCACCATGCATCAATTGTGGCCACTGTGACTATCCGGCATCCAATGAGGAGGATTGCTTCGGAAATGAGGCGCCGACCTGTGGTGCCTGTCTCTGGTCAGAAGGAATCATGAGTTGTCCGTGATGGAAGCGATGGATTGAAGGAATTATGAGTTACCTGTGATAGAAGCGATGGATTGAAGAGATCATGAATTGTCTATGATGCAGCGATAGATCCATGAAATAGAGAAGAATGGGAAGGGTGGAGAAGATGAGTAAAATAGAAATTTCAGATGCAATTAAATATGTTGGAGTAGATGATAAGGAAATTGATTTATTTGAGAGTCAATATGTAGTGTCAAATGGAATTGCCTACAATTCATATGTGATTCTAGATGAGGAGATTACAATCATGGATACAGTGGATTCGGTGAAATCTGAGGAGTGGATGAAGAACTTAGATGAGGTATTAGGTGGGAAGGCACCGACTTATGTGGTGTGTTTGCATATGGAACCAGACCATGCAGGGAGTTTACAATGCTTATTGAACAAGTATCCGGAAGTGAAGATTGTTGGAAATGCGAAGACCTTTGTATTAGTCAAGCAGTTTTTTGATTTTGAATTAGTAGGTAGAACGGTACAAGTGAAAGAGGGTGAAGTGTTATCATTAGGAGAGCATTCGCTACAATTTATTATGGCACCTATGATACATTGGCCAGAAGTTATGGTAGCATATGAAGCGATGGAGAAGACATTGTTCTCGGCAGATGCATTTGGTAAGTTTGGAACCCTAGATACAGATGAGGCATGGGACTGCGAAGCGAGAAGATATTATTTTAACATCGTAGGTAAATATGGCGTGCAAGTACAAAATTTGCTAAAAAAAGCATCTGCATTAGATGTACAGAGGATCTGTCCACTACACGGAGAAGTATTACAAAATAACATAGAACACTATATCGGGAAATATCAGATTTGGAGCAGTTATGAAGCAGAAGATAGAGGGATTTTTATCGCCTATGCATCTATCCACGGAAATACGAGGGCAGCAGCAGAGAAGTTCAAGGAAATCTTAGATCGATACGGAAATACAAAGGTGAGCATCTGCGATTTGGCGAGATGTGACATGGCAGAGGCGGTAGAAGATGCCTTCCGCTATGACCGATTGGTATTGTTTGCTGCATCTTATGATGGTGGAGTATTCCCTTGTATGGAAGAGTTTCTGCACCATTTACAGAGTAAGAATTATCAGAAACGCAAGATAGCATTGATTGAGAATGGCTCATGGGCACCATCTGCAATGAAGGTGATGAAAGCTGTCATCGAGAAGATGAAGAGTATTGACTTATGTGAAACGACGATTACAATTAAGTCTAGATACAGCGAAGAGAATCTTCATGAGATGGAGAAATTAGCAGAAGAACTAATGAAATAGTGGTGGAATAAACTTATCACGCATAATGTATAAAAAAGGTAAGGAACGAAGGATGAATTCGAAGATTAAATTAATTGCAATCGATATGGACGGAACATTACTCAATGATGAGAAGGAACTCACTCCCTATACTAGAGAGGCTTTGCTGAAGGCGATCGAGCAGGGCGTACATGTGGTTGCATGCACGGGGAGACCGATTAGTGCAATACCAAAAGAGCTGACGAAGATAGAGGGGGTACGTTATGCAATCAGTGCAAATGGAGCTAGAATTGTAGATTTGATGGAAAACAAAACGGTGTTTGAAAAGGTATTACCACCAGATGTAGTGTGTCAATTACTGGATATTGCACAGAAGTATCACACTTACTATGAGGTCTTCTTCGATGGAATTGGATATACACAAGAGGATTTGATTGAAAAATTGCCTCAGTTTCTCAATGATGAGATGATTCATTATATCATGACCACTAGAGTCCGTGTAGATAATATCCGAGAGGAGTTGCATCGCAGAAATCAGGGAAGTGATAAGTTACATATCGTAGTGGAAACTACTGAGGAGAAAGAGGAACTGGTCGGAGCGTTGAAGAATTTGGGTGATTATGAAATGCATGGGGCATTTCACAATAATATTGAAATCACAGAGGTTGGAATTCATAAGGGTCTCGGATTACAGAAGTTGGGGGAGTATTTAGGGATTGAACTCGATGAAATCATGGCTCTAGGAGACGGCATGAACGATGAAACTATGATTCAGATGGCTGGTCTTGGTGTGGTGATGAAAAACGGAGTGGAAGAACTCAAGGAAAGCGCCGATTATATTACGGATAGCAACAATGAAGACGGAGTTGCCAAGGCGATTCATAAATTTGTATTGGAAGTATAGAGGGGGAAGACATGGACGTATTTTTAAACATTCTAAAGGCGATTCTATTAGGAATCGTAGAAGGGATTACCGAATGGTTGCCGATTAGTAGTACTGGACATATGATTTTAGTTGATGAATTTATCAAATTGGATGTATCCGAAGATTTTTTGAATATGTTTCTAGTAGTTATTCAGTTAGGAGCAATCATGGCGGTAGTGCTTATCTATTTCAATAAGTTAAATCCATTTTCACCGAAGAAATCACCAAGACAAAAACGTGCGACATGGACGATTTGGTTCAAGGTGTTGGTTGCAGTAATACCAGCAGCAGTCATAGGTATTTTGTTTGAGGATGCCATCGACCAAGTATTAGGAAGTTACGTAGTAGTGGCAATTACATTGATTATTTATGGAGTGTTATTCATTATCGTTGAGAATCGAAATAAAGGGGTGGAGCCACGAGTTAAGAAGTTTTCACAGTTTACATACCAAGATGCATTGATCATCGGATTGCTTCAAGTGTTGGCATTGATTCCTGGAACATCGCGCTCTGGAATTACAATTGTCGGAGCGCTGATGTTTGGAATGTCAAGACATATTGCGGCAGAATTCACCTTCTTCTTATCCATTCCTGTAATGTTTGGAGCAAGTTTATTAAAAATTATTGGATATGGATTTAACTTCAGTGTGATGGAAGTAGCTATTCTACTGGTTGGTATGTTCGTTGCTTTCGTTGTATCAATCTTCACCATTCGATTTTTGATGAATTATATTAAGACGAATGATTTCAAGGTGTTTGGTTATTATCGGATTGTGCTAGGAGTTTTAGTATTGTTGTATTTTATTTTACAACCTGTACTAGTACCCGCCCAACCAATGTAGTCACAATGGCTGCAACAATGGCTTCTGGTATGCCGTTGATTCCGATGATGCTTAGGATGAAACCGTATAATGCATCGCTTGCGATGCTGTTTACATTCGCATAAGCATCACGAAAGAATAGAAAGATTAAATTCATGACCAAAAGAGTGTTGGTGAGGGCACCTACGATTCCGGAAGCTCCGAGCGCCAGATAGGTGCTCGACTTTCTCTCTTTGGTCATTTTAAGGACTGCCTTGTAGACGTAGTATGGGGTAATCCCTACCAAGGTTCGAGGGACAAGACAGATGATGAGACTTCCGATACCACCATTGACCTCGCCTAATGTATAAAATGGGGTGAAGACGAAGGAAGTTACAGTCGGATTGATTGTGTTGTTCACTAGGCTTGTTAGGCCAAATACCAGTCCTAATAGGGCACCTTTTTTCGGTCCTAATAAAATGGATCCAATAATGACAGGGATGTGGATGATGGTTGCCCGAGTAAATCCTAGAGGGATATATCCTAGGAATGGGGTGAATGCCATGACGATGATGACGGCACTTAATAGTGCAACTTGTACAAGGTCTAGTGTCTTTTGGTTTCTGTTTTTTTGATTCATATTATGCCTCCTTTGTTATCGTTCTTAAATTAAGATACAATACAATACGTTACACTGTAATGATAGCACACAAAATAATTGCAGGTCAATGCTCTTTTGATCTGAATCACTTGAGATAAAGTAGAAAGGATGAAAACTATGCTAAGAGGAAAAACCGTTGTTCTGGGAATTACTGGAGGAATAGCAGCATATAAAATGGCAAATACAGCCAGTGCTCTGGTCAAATTGGGAGCAGATGTTCATGTCATTATGACCGAGAATGCACAGCATTTTATTACTCCGAATACATTCGAGGCGCTCTGTCATAGAAGATGTATTACGGACACCTTTGATCGAAACCATGAATTTGAAGTAGAACATGTTGGACTTGCGAAGAATGCGGACATTATCCTAATTGCCCCTGCTACAGCAAATGTCATCGGCAAGATGGCAAATGGAATTGCAGATGATATGTTGACGACAACGGTGTTGGCAGCAAAATGCCCGATTCTTGTGGCACCTGCTATGAATACAGGGATGTATGAAAATAAAATTGTGCAGGATAATATGGACAAGTTGAGCCGTTATGGGTTTCAGATGATAGAACCGGTGAGTGGCTATTTGGCATGTGGCGATGTTGGGGTTGGCAAGATGGTAGAAGCGGAAGTCTTGGTGGAATATATCGTCCGTGAGGTTGCGATGCCAAAGGATTTGTGCGGGAAGAAAATATTGATTACTGCAGGAGCTACCCGTGAAGCATTGGATCCCGTTCGCTTTATGACCAACCATTCCACAGGAAAGATGGGATATGCATTTGCTAGAATAGCTGCGATGCGAGGGGCTGAAGTGACCTTGGTATCGGGAGAAACAAATTTGAGTAAGCCAGTAGGAGTGCGAGTTGTGGATGTGGTGAGTGCGCAGGATATGTATGAGGCGGTAATGGAGTGCGTGTCAACACAGGATATTGTGATTAAGGCGGCAGCAGTGGCAGACTATCGTCCAAAGGAAGTCCATGATGAAAAGACGAAGAAGAAAGACGGAAACCTATCGATTGAGTTAGAAAGAACGACCGATATATTAAAAACACTGGGAGAAGAGAAAAGCACGAGACAATTTCTATGTGGGTTTTCTATGGAGACAGAGAACCTAATTGGGAATTCTCGTGACAAGCTAGAACGAAAAAATCTGGATATGATTGTTGCGAACAACTTGAAGGTGGAGGGAGCAGGTTTTGGTGGAGATACCAATGTGGTCACCATCATAACGAAAGATATGGAGAAGTCATTGCCTACGATGAGTAAGGAAGAAGTGGCAAATGAAGTTTTAAATGAAATCATGCATAAATTTTCCCATTTAGGATAACCTATTAAGAAAACATTAGATAGGTTAGGAAAAGTGTATGTCACAATACGTTGGAAAGCAGAGCATTGTATTTGAACGGCCTGCTTATATTGCATCGAGTGCGTCGATTGTAGGAACAAAAGAGGGTGAAGGACCCCTAGGACCCATGTTTGACAGGGTGGGCAAGGATACGTTGTTTGAACAGGAAACCTGGGAGGCGGCAGAGAGTGAAATGCAGAAGCAGGCAAGTGCGATGGCATTGCAAAAAGCTGGCCTTGGCCCAAATGAGATGAGATTTTTCTTTGGTGGTGACTTGTTGCGCCAAGGAATTGCAACCTCACTAGGGGCGGCGGAAGAATTTCAGATTCCTCTATTTGGACTATTCGGTGCTTGCTCCACGTCTGGGGAAGCTCTAGCTCTTGGTGCCATGAGTGTTTCGGCG
Source organism: uncultured Lachnospiraceae bacterium (assembly GCA_964367905.1). Lineage (GTDB taxonomy): Bacteria > Bacillota > Clostridia > Lachnospirales > Lachnospiraceae > CAUPWF01. The sequence continues at coordinate 17,345 of CAYIZP010000037.1, read as the reverse complement.
GGGTATGCAAATTATGTGATAGCAGCTACATCCAGTCATTTTGCAAGTGCTGAGAAGGAATTTAGGTTCCCGTTAAATTACGCGAATCAGCGTCCTCTATCGGCGCAGTGGACGGTGACGGGAAGTGGGGCATTTATCTTGGGCGCAGAGAAACAGAATCGAAAGGTGAAGATTGCTGGCATTACGATTGGAAAAATTATAGATTATGGACTGAAAGACTCTCAGAATATGGGAGCGTGTATGGCACCCGCTGCACGGGATACGATTGTGAGTAATCTAACAGATATGAATCGAAAACCAGAAGATTATGACCGCATTATCACAGGAGATCTGGGTTATATCGGCAGCACAATCTTATGCGATATGTTACGAAAGGAAGATATTCATATTCAAGAGCAACATCTGGATTGTGGAAAGATTATATTTGACCAGTTACAACAGGATACCCATGCAGGAGGAAGTGGCTGTGGATGTGCAGCGGTTACCTTGGCCGCTTATATCTTGCCTCGGATCGAAAGCGGAGAGTGGAAGCGTGTGTTATTCGTTCCAACTGGAGCCTTGATGTCAACAGTGAGCTACAACGAGGGAGGGAGTGTTCCAGGAATTGCACACGGAGTTGTGTTGGAGTACGATTCGTAATTGTGGGGTGATGAGATAGGAGAAAAGAGATGGAATATTTCAATGCGTTTTGGGTCGGAGGGGTTATCTGTGCATTGGCTCAGATTTTATTAGATCGAACAAAGATGATGCCAGGTAGAATTATGGTGACGTTAGTATGTGGTGGTGCAGTTCTTGGATTTTTTGGTTTGTATGACGGGTTTCAAGAATATGCAGGAGCAGGAGCCAGTGTGCCCTTGCTAGGATTTGGTAATGTACTGTGGAAGGGGATTAAGGAAGCTGTAGATCAAGAAGGATTTATCGGAATCTTCCGTGGTGGATTTACTGCTAGTGCCGTGGGGATATCGGCGGCCTTGATTTTTGGATATTTAGCATCACTAATCTTTAAACCTGTGATGAAGAAATAGTCAGAGTCTCTTGTAATTTTATCCAGAATATGCTATGCTCCTACAAGGATTGTAGGAAAGAGATGGTATTAAAATGGATAGAATTAAAAGTAACACAGCGAGATTAACCGTAGCATCTCTATTAGTTGTGGTGGGAATTATATTGCCATACTTCACAGGACACGCATTTGGAATACCAGGAAATGTGTTTTTGCCGATGCATCTACCTGTTTTATTATGTGGATTCCTTTGTGGACCAATGCTTGGATTGGCAGCGGGAATTGTAACACCACTTTTATCGAGTTTGCTGACAGGAATGCCAGTAGCATTTCCTATGCTACCAATTATGCTAGGCGAATTGGCGTGCTATGGTTTATGCAGTGGATTTTTTTATCAGAAACTAAAATGGAATAGATATTTAGCACTTTTAGCATCTATGTTTTGTGGAAGAGTGGTTTATGGTATTATCTTTACCATCTTGTTCCAACTTAATGGAGGCATACTGAAGGCGTTAACAGTTCAGGCGGCTGTTGTGGCTGGAATTCCAGGAATTATCGTACAAATTATTGTGCTACCGATTATCTTGCAGGTATTGCGTGCTACAAACCATAAGATGGCTCAAGGTGAAGTGGAAGAAGAATAAACGTAATGATTATTCTTCTATGATGTGAAATTCAAAATAATCAAAATCAATGGAATCAATAAAATTATCGGAGGTAAAGCGGCACTTATCTTGTCGCTTAAATTCTTCTATGGTTGTGTCTAACCAGATAGGTTTTGACAGATCGAATTCATAACAGATGTCCTCTAAGCCTTGGAGGACTTTTTCTGTCCTTGTGTTGGATGTATATAATTCAACAACAGTATCTCTCAACATACGGTTGTCTTTAATAAGTTTTCCCCAGATTCTCATAACAAAATTCCTTTCTTTGTTTCTCATACTGATGATTATAGCATAACAACTCTATATGGTATACTTGTTTTTTTAGTAATAATCCGATATAATAAAGCACGAAAAAGATGAATGGAGAGGGAGAGCATGAAAAAAGTAAAAAGTATTTTTAATTATGTGCTAATCGATGGATTGAGTGGCATGGCATTGGGGTTGTTCGCGACATTGATTATTGGAACGATTGTGCAACAAGTAGGGCTTATGATAGGTAGTACAGTAGGGGATTTGATCTATGCAATCGGGAAAGTGGCAGCATCTCTTACAAGCGCAGGGATTGGTGTTGGTGTTGCATCTAAGCTAAAAGAGCCACCTCTGGTTGCACTTTCTGCGGCTACTGCGGGAATGGTTGGCGGATATGCGAACTCAATCTTATCTGGAGCTCTATTAGTAGAAGGAACTCCATTTTTTACAGGACCAGGAGAGCCTCTAGGGGCATTTATCGCTGCAATCGTAGGGATTTCCATCGGACATCTGATTTCTGGAAGAACAAAGTTGGATATTTTAGTTACACCAATTATCACAATTGGTACAGGTGCAGCCGCTGGACTGTTTGTTGGACCCACAATATCGGAATTCATGGTTCAGTTGGGTGCTATGGTGAACTGGGGAACAGAACAACAGCCCTTGCTTATGGGAGTAATCGTTTCGGTTCTTATGGGGATGTTCTTGACACTACCGATTAGTTCTGCGGCAATTGGTATTATCTTAGGTCTGTCTGGATTAGCAGCTGGAGCTGCTACCGTGGGATGTTGTTGCAATATGGTTGGATTCGCAGTGGCAAGCTATCGAGAGAATGGATGGAGTGGGTTGCTAGCGCAAGGAATTGGAACATCTATGCTACAGATGCCGAATATTGTACGCAGACCGATTATATGGCTTCCTGCTATTATATCTAGTGCAATTCTAGGACCGATTAGTACCATGTTATTACATATGACAAATAATGCTACAGGATCGGGAATGGGTACGGCAGGATTGGTAGGCCCACTGATGACTTGGCAGACCATGATTGCAACAGAACCGACGCATGTAGTGATGTTGAAAATCATTGTAATTCAATTTGTATTACCAGCGGTGATTACATTGACTATATCTGAAGGAATGAGAAGGGCGAAGTGGATTCGACCTGGCGACATGAAATTGGAAGTGTAAAACATAGATAACGAACCGTCAAACAAAGGGGACAGTGGTAGGATGAGCATCTGCTCATATCTCCGCTGTCCCCAACCTCTTATTTTTTATCTAATTGGCGTGATAAGAATACAGGATTTAAGCTGTATGTCATAGCCACTTCTCTTGTAATACGTCCCTCTTGATATAACTTTAAGATGCTAGCGTCCATACTAATCATACCCTCTGATGTTGACGACTGAATAATGGAGTTAATCTGATGGGTACGACCATCACGAATCAATGTTTTAATCGCATTTGTACAGTGCATGATTTCAAATGCAGGAATGACTCCGCCGTCTACGGTTGGTAATAATTGTTGGCAAACTACAGTCTGTAGAGCCATAGAGAGTTGCATACGAACTTGTGCTTGTTGATTCACCTCAAATGTATCTACCAAACGATCGATGGAATTGGCTGCCCCTAATGTATGGAGTGCTGAGAATACTAAATGTCCCGTTTCAGCAGCTGTCAGGGAAATGTTGACTGCTTCAGAATCGCGAAGCTCTCCGATTAGAATAACATCAGGGCTTTGGCGAAGTGCGGCTCGTAGTGCAATTGGATAGCTTCCTGTATCGAGTGATATTTCACGTTGGCTGATAATAGATTTTTTGTGAGAGTGAAGGTACTCAATCGGATCTTCTAATGTAATGATATGAGCTTCCTGCTCTTCGTTAATCTTATCTAAAATACAAGTAAGAGTAGTAGTTTTACCACTGAATGATGTTCCGGTAATCAATACAAGTCCACGTTGCAAGTTTCCTAATTCTAGAATTTCATTTGGAATAGATAGCTTCTTTGGATCTGGTAGTGCAAAGGCTACGACACGAATAACTGCTGCGATAGACCCACGTTGCATATAGGCATTGATACGAAAACGTGAAACTCCTGGAATTGAGAATGAAAAATCATCATCTCCTCGATCAAACAAAGGTTGGATGTTACGACCAGCAATTTCATAAATCTCGCGAATAGTTGCTTCGGCATCTTTTGGTAATACACGGTTGTCATCATAGTTTTCGATATGCTTTTTTGTTTTGAAACTGACAGGTTTTCCAGCAACGATAAATATATCTGCAGCTTCCCTCTCTACCATTTCTTTGAGTTGTTGTGATACTGTCGTTTTTTCTTTTTTGATTGCTTCGTTTTTCATGTGATTGTCTCCATTCTTTTAGTGGTTTGATTTCTGACACTACGGTTTTATTTATAAACTTTCGCTTGTTGTAATCATCTGCCAAGCTAGACGCTGTATAGGTTCTTGAGGGTTGCTTGGGAAGCCGATTTCTATATAGTAATACTTCTGATCATTTACAGGAACGGTGTATGTAACGACTGTTCCTGTAAAATCGGGTGTATCGATGACTGTATAATCTGTTCCGTTTAGCTCAGACGTAAAATTATCAGAGGTTGTATTTGTATAAATATTGTATAAACTTTCTAATTTTTGTTCAGCAATTGCATCCACATCGTATTGCGCTATAATGGCATCGGCAGCCATTTGAGTATAGCGGCTATCGGAATGTGAAGAAGATAGGATGAGTATCGAGAATGAAGTGAGTAACAATATGGTGAAAAATGTGATGAGCGACACCATTCCGACACTAATAATTGTTTTTTTTGGTTGGAAATAATTTTTGTTTTTCAAGAGGATATCTCCTTATAGTGTTTTTCAGTTACACAGGAATAAAATGTGATATATTCAATTCATATATAATCTTACCATCTGTTTGTTTCAGATAGATATGAGCGTCCATCATAGAATCAGTAGATGCTCCTAAATCGATGACAAGAGAGTATTTATATGATTCTTCACTTGCAACTGAGTGCCAAGAATCGTCATAGTACATAATATAAGATTGATCCGCAATCTCTCCGTCTTGATATGTATCTGCAATTAAATCTAAATTACCGTCGCTAGATTTCGCTACTTCAGCCGCATTTGATGCTTCTATCATAGCGATGGATAGGGCATTGCTATCTTCGCTATCGACATAGCCTTCTACAAATAGACTAATACAGATAGCAGCTGATATCACAAATAATAGGCAATTGACGATTAATTCAAATAAAAAATACGTGATCTGCTTGTTTGATTGTGTATCCATGTGTCAACCTTTCTTTCTAGTATAAGTTATATTACATACATTCGAGGTAAATCTTTGAGTGATATGTGTGTTCGCCTTCAGTCATGACATTGATGTCTAATAGACCGTTATCATCTAACGTGAAATTCATTGACGTTAGAGGCATGATTTTTTGTCCCATTCCTGGAATTAAGTCTACATTTGAGGATAGGAGCGCTTCGCATAAATATCCGTCCTCTATATATATCCAAGTACTGAAATCATATTCCCCATAACTTTCGGTGATGACCAAAGCGTCAGTATCGTTGAAAGTTTGGATGGAAATTGCATCGGTTTGTTCACTCAGTCGTATTTTCTGAGAGAGATATACCACAGAGGTTCTTGCGTCATAATTTTCTTGTGATGCTTCTACGGTTTGGGTATACACATTGGCACCGATAATGGACAGGAGCAAAGCTCCGATGGTATAAGCAAAAAATAGTGCAAATACCAATATTGTACTAGAGAATGCTTGTTTTTTTGTATTCACACCTGTTTCTCCTTTGGTTTTATAGTGTTACGTTGTCTTGCATTTTTTATTCTAGATGAAAGACATCGATTTCAGGTAGAAGGTTTCCGCCTTGGTTTTGATAATGCACAATATAGTCATCGTCGTAGTATAAGCCATAATTAGCCACCAGATACTGAACGTCGGGAGGATAACTCCCCTCAATAACATAACACTGTATTGCGCTTCGCCTTACTGCATTTTCTAGAAGAGAAATCTGCTCATCTGAAACGGTCGTTGAAAAAGTTTGTACTAGTGAAAGCATCATAATCACAAATGCAACAAAAATACAGATAGACCAAAAAGGCGAACTTTTAAAAAGTTTTATAATTGTGTTGACAACAGGACTCTTCATATGATGTCCTCCTACATACCAGCTAGGATGCTAGTGAGTGGTAACATAACGGAAAGCATTACCATGCCGATCATAAGACAAAGCAAACCAACAATAGCTGGCTCAATGACAGAGAGTAATTTTTGTGTCTGTCTCTGTGCATCGTCATAATAGCGATCCGCTAAATCGCTCAACATCTGTCCCGTTGACCCACTACGAATACCTGCTATGATGATTCCATTATATTTTTCGTCAAAAATCCCGCTATCAATTAGAGCATCTGATAAACTGGCTCCATTTTCCAAATCCTCTTTGAGGGTCGTTACTTTCGCTTGAGGTTTTCCGCCATCGATGAGCATTCGTGAAAATTCCACGGAGCTGATAATGTCTAGTCCTCCTGCAAGCATGAGTGAGATAGAGTATGCGAAGCGATTGGCATTCTCGGAATGTGCAATCTTTCGTGTCAAAGATGAATTATGATAAAACTTGACAAATCTTCTTCGCATAAATTGAGTGTTGCGTAGGATTAAGAACAAACCGACAAGAACGACAAATGCGATTGCAATAAACATAGCAGCACTATTCAAGAATTGTCCAACATCCAACAAGGCGGAAGCTACGGAGTTGAGAGCGAGTCCCAATTGAGCGAAAACCTGTTCGAATACGGGCATAACTTGAACTAATATAACGAAGATTACAATGAGAACCATGCTGGCTAAGCACAGTGGATAGGTGATAGAAGAGCGCAATGATTGCGTCAAATTATCACGATTTCTGTAATAACTAGCGAGTGAACTATAAACTTCCTCGATATGACCAGTTTGTTCCCCTATCTCTATCATCTTAATTACATACTCGGGGAAGCATCTTACCTCTTTTAAGGCTACCGATAGGAAATTACCATCGGCAACAATTTCATACATTGTATTATAAAGTTTTTTGTTTTCGGCTAAAGAATGTTCACTAATGATGCTTAGGCTTTCCCAGGTCGGAATTCCATTTGTTGAAAACATATGCATCTGTTCAAATAAGTTTGAAATTTCGCTAGCAGATAACTGTTTTGTTTTTTTCATATATCCCTCTCTCTTCACTTGTCATTAACAAGTGATTTTTAATAAAAGTATAATGCGTTGTAATTCTTTCCGTCACCGATATATTCTAGAATATCAGGACTATTGCTATTGGTTGAAGCAAATGTTGGATCCATTAATACCCAATCGTTTCCATCAAATTCAATCACATTGCTTATCCATCCTGTTTCATCTGTATAGACACTAATCCATGCATGATATGCTTCTCCAGCATAACCCAACACTAACTGTGTAGGGATTCCTTGCGTACGCAACATAGCGGTCATTAATACTGCATAATCAAAGCAGATTCCTTTGCCAGTATTTAATGTGGTGTCAATGTCAGGTATATAGAATGTCTTTACATTTTCCGCAAGCTCAAAATCATAAGTTACATTACCAATCACATAATTATAGATATTTTCTAAGGCCTCAAGATCACTATTAGCACTTTTGGCAAGTTCGGCTCCTAAAGCAACAGCTTCACTATCAGCAGTATAATTTACATATTGGCTAGGATGAAGGAAGGGGAGAAGTTCATCTTCTAGTGCCACATCAAAAGCCGCAGTATCTACAACCGCATATTTGGTATCAGCGATATTCTCATTGATTGTAAGCGTGTAACTTCCATTGCCTGATGTAATCGGAAATGCAGCATAGTCATCTCCTGGTGTCAAATCATATGTATATGGCTCGGAGCCCTGGAATGTTAGCTGGGCTTTGACTTTTTCCGCAGAACCTGTATATTTTACCATGATATAGCCTTTTGAAGTATTAGACAAATCTATCTGCGAAGCATTCCCTTCTAGCAAATTAGAACCGTCTGCTGTCGTTGTTAAAATGATGGGAGTAGAGTCCCTGCTTCCGACTGCATTCGTATCTGTGACTTCATTTTCTGAATTGCCCCCATTAACAGGTGTTGCTGCTTCGGAGTTATCACCAGGAGCTGCTGCATCTGATGATCCGCAAGAGGTCAATGTAAAAAGACTCGTTGAAAAGGCTAAAACGGCAAAAAATTGTAGCATTCGTCGTTTCATTTTTATTCCCTTCTCTGTTATCGTATTCTTTTAATAACAGAAGATATTAATGTTATTTCATACGAAAATATTTTATCACAATACAGTGCTTAAGTAAATAGTTTTTGCTTGAAATACTTACCTTAATATGATATCATGAGTGTAATAGTAAGAAGAGACGATAGGAGGTTCTTGGATATGGACTTTGTAGCAGAACTTATTATGACAATAATGAAGGCTGTGGTTTTAGGAGCAGTTGGTTTCGGTGGAATTATGATAGGTAAAAAATTTAGAATGCTAAAAAACGCGAAAGCTGCACGTGAAGAGGCGGCAGAATAAAGAGGTAGAAGGAAGTTAATAGTTTCGTGAATTAGTGGGCGTTCAATATGCCCACTTTGTTTTGCGCAATGGAAACGAGGTTTTTATGTTTGTGATTTAGGAAGCTGAGCTTCTAGAATAATAGAGAAGAAAATTGGAGGATATACAAGAAATGAAGCAATATGGAGTAAATGAATTAAGAAAAATGTTCCTGGATTATTTTCAAAGTAAGGAGCATCTAGTGGCAAAGAGCTTCTCTTTGGTTCCGCATAACGACAAAAGTTTATTATTAATCAATTCGGGGATGGCACCTTTGAAGCCGTATTTTACAGGACAGGAAATTCCACCGAGTAAGCGAATGACAACATGCCAAAAATGTATTCGTACAGGAGATATTGAGAATGTTGGAAAAACAGCAAGACATGGTACCTTCTTTGAGATGCTAGGAAACTTTTCGTTTGGAGATTATTTTAAGAAAGAAGCAATTGCTTGGACTTGGGAATTTCTTACCGATGTGGTAGGGATTGATGAGGATAGACTATATCCTTCTATTTATGTAGATGATGATGATGCGTTTGAGATTTGGAACAAGGAAATTGGAATTGCAGAGTCAAGGATTTTTAGATTTGGTAAGGAAGATAATTTCTGGGAGCATGGCTCTGGTCCTTGTGGACCATGCTCGGAAGTTTACTACGATCGTGGAGAGCAATATGGTTGTGGAAGTCCAGACTGTACAGTAGGTTGTGAGTGCGATCGCTATATGGAGGTATGGAATAATGTATTTACCCAATTCGAAAGTGACGGAAAAGGAAATTATACAGAATTAGAACAGAAGAATATCGATACTGGTATGGGACTTGAGCGTCTTGCGGCTGTTGTTCAAGATGTGGATTCAATCTTTGATGTAGATACGGTGAAGGCATTGAGAGAACATGTATGTGGCTTAGCAGGTGTTCAGTACAAAGAAGATGAGGCGAGAGATGTGTCGATTCGTGTAATCACTGACCATGTGCGCTCCGTGTCGTTTATGATTTCGGATGGAATTATGCCATCGAATGAAGGGAGAGGGTATGTTCTTCGTCGCTTGCTTCGTCGAGCTTGTAGACATGGAAGAATTCTTAACATCGATGGAAATTTCTTGGTGAAGTTAGTGCAGACAGTAATCGATGGATCAAAGGATGGATATCCAGAGTTAGAAGAGAAAAAAGAGTTTATATTCAATGTGATTGCAAAAGAAGAGGAACAATTTAATAAAACTATCGACCAAGGACTTGGAATTTTGGCAGAGATGCAGAAGAAAATGGCAGAAAATAATTCTACAGTTTTAAGCGGAGATGATGCATTTAAGCTATATGATACCTATGGATTCCCAATTGATTTGACAAAAGAAATTCTGGAAGAATCAGGATGCAGTGTAGATGAAGAAGGATTTAAATCATCGATGGAAATTCAGCGAAAAAAAGCACGTGATGCCCGTGGTGTAACAAACTACATGGGAGCTGACGTGACAGTTTATGAGTCTATAGATCCTAGCATTACAAGTGAATTTGTGGGATACGATCATTTGACCTATATATCAAAGATTACAGTAATCGCTGGTGAGCACGAATTGGTAGACTGTTTGTCAGAGGGTGAACGAGGAACTATCATCGTTGACAAAACACCATTCTATGCGACGAGTGGAGGACAGGCAGCGGATATAGGATGTATTACCAGTTCAGAAGGAGTGTTTCGTGTAGAAGACACCATTAAATTATTGGGTGGAAAAATCGGTCATGTTGGAATCGTAGATAGTGGCATGATTCGAGTGCAGACAGAGGCGACATTAGAGATTGATGTAGAAAATAGAATGTTATCTGGTAGAAATCATAGTGCGACACACTTGTTACAAAAAGCGTTGAAAATGGTATTAGGAAATCATATAGAGCAAGCAGGTTCTAATGTGAATGCGGAAAGACTAAGATTTGACTTCACTCATTTTTCGGCATTAACACAAGAAGAGATTAATGAAGTTGAGAGACTTGTAAATGAGCAAATACACGAAGGAATACCAGTTGAATCAGAATTGATGCAGATTGATGAGGCTAGGAAGACTGGGGCAGCAGCATTGTTTGGGGAAAAATATGGCGATGTTGTACGTGTGGTAAGCATGGGAGACTTCTCAAAAGAATTATGTGGTGGAACTCATGTAGCAAATACAGGAACTATCACGGCGTTTAAGATAGTGTCTGAGTCTGGAGTTGCAGCTGGTGTGAGAAGAATTGAGGCATTGACATCAAGTGGACTGATTCAATACTATAATAAGTTAGAAGATTCTTTGAATAAGGTAGCAAAATTAGTGAAGACTTCGCCAGATAAATTAGAACAGAAGTTGACAAGTATGATGGCGGAAATAAAGGCGTTGCAGAGTGAAAATGAAAGCCTTAAGAGTAAGCGTGCAAAAGACGCAGTTGGTGATGTGATGGATCAAGTAGTGGAAATTAATGGTGTCAAAGTGTTGGCAACAGAGATTGAAGGTGTAGACATGAATGGACTTCGAGACCTAGGTGACTCCTTGAGGGAGAAAATCGGAGAGGGAGTTGTTGTTTTGGCTTCTACCCAGGACGGTAAAGTCAATCTTGTGACAACAGCGACTGACGGAGCACAGAAAAAAGGTGCACATGCTGGTGATTTGATTAAATCAATTGCAGGACTTGTCGGTGGAGGTGGAGGCGGTCGTCCTCATATGGCTCAAGCTGGTGGGAAAAATCCACAGGGTATTCGTGAGGCGCTCCATAAGGTAAAGGAAGTTTTACACGAGCAGACTAAATAGTGAAAAATCTATGAATACAGTACAGATAAGGGATGAATTATGATATAATGACAATGTATTGCATGTTTGTGCAGACAGAAAGGAGTAACAGTTATAATGGTAAGAGAATTAAAGAATTATGAAGATGCAGACAGTTGGAAAACCATTATGTTTCTCTACAATTCAGCATTGAAGGAAGTGGGTACGAAACTAGAAATCTTGAATGGAGAGTTTCAGCACGTACACAGTTATAATCCAATCGAGCATATCAAGACACGCATAAAGAAGCCAGAAAGTATCGTAGAAAAGCTAAAGCGATATGGATATGAGACATCAGTGGAAAACATGGTAAGATATGTCAATGACATTGCGGGAATTCGTGTAATCTGTTCATTTACATCAGATATCTACCAGTTGGCAGAGATGATAGGAAATCAAAGCGATCTGAAGGTTTTGGGGATTAAGGACTATATTAAGAATCCGAAAGATAGTGGATATAAGAGTTATCACATGATTGTAGCAGTACCGATTTTCTTGTCTGACAGTGTGGTGGATACGAAGGTAGAGATCCAGATTCGGACAATTGCAATGGATTTTTGGGCTAGTCTAGAGCATAAGATATATTATAAATTTAAAGGAAATGCCCCTGAATTTATCAGCTCGGACTTGAAGGAATGTGCGGAGATGGTTTCGAATCTAGATGCAAGAATGTTGATGTTGAACGAATCTATTCAAAAATGTATTGGAGAACGACCTGAGCAAGAAATTCCGAGAATGTCCTTTGATATATTAGAAAAGTTAAAAGACGCTTGAATAGAATAGTATGATATAAAATGAGTAAAGGGGAGCGTGAGAGCTCCCCTGTTTTTCAGAAAGAAGAAATTGAGAAAGAGATGGTTGTTAATGTGATAAAGAATTCAAAAATGGCGGACATTGCGCTAGTAGTTACAGCAGTTGTTTGGGGGACGGGATTTATCGGAACGGAATATGCCCTCGCCACAGGTGCAAGTCCATCGTTAATTGTTGCGATGCGATTTTTAATAGCGGGTATTTTATTGGGAATTGTGTGTTTTAAAAGTATAAGGTCGATAAAAAAAGAGACCTTTAAAGTAGGAGCGATAGCGGGAAGTCTATTGTTTGCGGGATTCTATCTACAAACATTGGGACAGTCCAATACAACGGTATCGAATAGCTCCTTTATTACTACAACAAATGTTGTGATGGTGCCTTTTGTTGTGTGGTTGTTTACAAAAGTACATCCGAAAACGAAGTATTTCATTCTTGGATTTACGACTCTGATCGGAAGTGGAATTTTGACCTGGGATTTTAGCGGTGGGATGTCCTTTCAATACGGTGATATCCTAGTGTTTTTGTCAGCGGTATGTTTTGCTATTCACATTGCATACCTAGGAATCTGGGGGAGAGACAAGGATAGCAAGCAACTTACTTTCTTACAAATGATCGTAAATGGTGTACTTGCATTTATATATATGGTAATATTTGATAGAGGAGCGATTGATTTTGATATCATGGTAGAAGCACTTCCGTCGGTTACTTATCTAGCGATATTTTCGAGTTGTGTATGCTATTATTTACAGACAACGGCGCAACAGTATACCGCTCCATCAAAAGCAGGAATAATTTTGTGTATGGAGGGTTTATTTGGAAGCGTTTTTGCTGTATTATTAGGGATAGATACATTGACGACTACATTGATTGTAGGAGGCGGGGTTATTTTAACCTCTGTAATATTATCAGAAGTTGAACTTAAGAAGAGGAGTGTGTAGAGCGATGGACAAGTATTTAGGAGAAAGTATACCGAAACTAGGATTCGGGTTTATGAGGCTTCCAATGCAAGGGGAAGAAGTGGATATGGAACAAACCACTCGAATGGTTGATGCATTTATGAATGAAGGGTTCACTTATTTTGACACTGCACGTGCTTACTATAATGGAAAGGCTGAGGCGATGCTCAAAGAAGTGCTGGTGGACCGTTATCCGCGGGAAAGCTTTCAGGTTACCAGTAAGATGCCGTTTTGGAGTCTGAAATCAGAAGAAGAAATGCAGGCTACATTCCATGAATCTCTGGAGCAATTAGGGGTAGAATACATCGATTATTACCTGCTACATGCATTAGATAAAGAAAAGATAAAGTTGGCAGAGAAATTCAATGCTTGGGAATATATGAAGCAGATGAAGGCAGAAGGAAAGATTAAGCATTTTGGATTTTCTTTCCACGATACAGTAGATGTGTTGGAAGAATTGCTAGAAGCTCATGGCGAAGAGACAGAGTTTGTTCAACTACAGATTAATTATGCGGATTGGGAAAATGAAAATATACAGTCTAGAAAATGCTATGAGGTTGCAAGGAAGTATAACAAGCCAGTTATTATCATGGAGCCAATTAAAGGTGGTCTTTTAGCAAATCTTCCAGAGAATGGAAAGAAGATATGCAAAGAATTGCAACCTGAGTTGTCTATTGCGTCTTGGGCGATGAGATACTGTGCTTCTTTGGACCATATCGTAACGGTATTAAGCGGGATGTCCAATTATGAGCAAGTGATTGATAATATGTCATACATGAAAGAGGTCTGTCCATTAAATGACGCGGAATATGAAGCATTGAATAAGGTGACAGAAGAATTGAAGAAGATTCCAACCATTCCATGTACAGGGTGTGGCTATTGTGTGGAAGATTGCCCGGCAAAGATAAAGATTCCAGAGCTTTTTACGGTTGCAAACCAAAACAAAATCTTTGGAGAAGAAGGAAAAGAACCTGTAAACAAAGGGTCTTATAATTGGAATGTGGGTGGAGCAGGAAAAGCAACAGACTGTGTTGCATGTGGTTCATGTGAGGCACATTGTCCACAACATATTGAGATTATCAATGAGTTGAATGAAATCAGTAAATTATACGATTAAGAAATGGGGAGAGTACGATGGGTGAAAATAAAGTTAGTGAAAATCAAAGACTGCTCAAAATAAATATTATCGTCCTTCTAATTGGAGGGATTAGTTATAGCATCATTTATTTTGTGGGGTCTAGCATTGCACTGGGATTAGGGATTTTATTATCGACTTCATTTATGACATCAGTGGCATATTTCTGTAAGAAAAAATTAGGAGAAGAAATTGCTACATATTTCCTGACTTTTGTACAATATGCTATTATAGTGCTATTTGGTCTGCTTGGAGGAGAATTTGCGGGCGGTTTCTCACTTATTGTTGGTGTTATTGCAATGAATAGTACGTATTTTATAAAGAAAATCGTTATGATTCAATGGGTGCTGACAGATGTGATATTATTGATTTCGTTGTTCTTTAGAGATAGTCTCTATGTTGGTCTAGGAACTTCTTTCCTAATTCGAAGTTTTCTAGGAATTAATTTTTGCTTGTTCTTCTTGTGGCTACTATTAAATTGGATATTAAAATTCAAGAATGAGTCATTGGAAAAAGAGAAAACAACACTAGAACTAGTCGATCAGGTAGAAGTGAAGATGAAGGAGCAGGAGGATAGTGCCTTTAAGATTCAAAATATATTTGAAGGCATTAAATCAAGCTCGAATAACCTGAAATCAACTTCTGATCAGATGCTGGACATTGCCAGTATATTGAATGGAAATGCCAATAACCAAACATCCATCATTGCGGATTTAGTTAGTAAAAGTCGAGCGATGGAAGAAGAAATCTACTCGACAAAACAAATGGCATTGGATTCGAGTAAAATTGTTGGAGATAATGCGGAAATATTGGCTAAGAGCAATGAAAATATGACAGAAGCAGTGAAGACAATTGCTGAAATGGAAGATTCATCTAGAAAAATCAATACCATAATCAAACAGATTGAAGATATTGCTTTTCAAACGAACATACTTGCACTCAATGCCGCGATTGAGGCAGCAAGAGCAGGGGCAGCAGGAAAAGGATTTGCTGTGGTTGCTGAAGAGGTACAAACCCTCGCAACGAAGAGTTCGGAAGCTGCTAATGCAAGTAGTATATTAATCAATAATTCCATTGCAAATGTTCAAACGGGCGCACGCTTTATCCGAGAAGCGGCTAAAAATATGGACGAGGTTATCGAATCAAGCAATCATTCGGCAGAGAAAGTTTCTGATATCAATGTGATCATCGAGAAACAAGTTCATACAGTTGGGGAAATTATTGTACAGATGAATAACTTTATGGATATCATTACACAAACTTCTCAGACTGCTGAGCAGAGTAATGTGATTGCAAGTGATATCTCAGAACAGATTACGCAGATTAATGCGGCTATTAGAAGTTCATAAACATCCGTAGCCACGGTGTGTCGTTAACATCCGTAGCCACCATCACAACTCTCGAAACCTGCTATACAATGCATGGACGCAATGGTTTCTACGAGCTGTGATGGTGGCTACTAGGTTGTGGAAGACGTATGGTGGCGCCTACTAGGTTGTGGAAGACACCGGTGGCTAGTAGATTATAAACATGCGAAAGCCCTGAGGTTGCAGAAGGAACCAGTGAGTAGATTCTGCTGCAACCTTGGGGCTTTACATATAAAAGTTTAAAATTATAGCTTACTTATCTGTAATTCTATCCATGAAATAGTTCAATTCTTTACCACGAAATGTGGTGTCGTTTTTCTAAGACTGATACCAAGCAGCTATCTAAGAGAAGTCGTTATTATCAAGGAATGATTGACCTAAATTTGATTGAAAAGGGAAGAACATATAGCGAGTTGCCGAAGAGTTTTATCATCTTTATCTGCCCTTTTGATCTCTTTGGACAAGGGCGAAGTGTCTATACTTTCGAGTATTGTGTATTTAAAACAGCCGCCTAGAGTTTTCTAGGCGGCTGCAATAAATTTTATGAAAAGTCTGGTTCAATCAGTCCGTAGGAACCATTTTTTCTCTTATATACTACGTTTACTTCATCGGTTTCTGCATTGCTGAATACGAAGAAGTCATGTCCGAGTAATACCATCTGTACTACTGCATCTTCTGGGAACATTGGCTTCACTCCGAAGCGCTTTGTCTTTACGATTTTGATGTCGTCATCATCTGCTGTGTCTTCTTCTTCGAAGAATGATGATTTGAATGTTCCACTGCCGTGATAACGGTTCATTAATCTTGTCTTATATTTTCTCAATTGACGTTCGATGATTTCTTCTACTAGATCAATTGAAACATACATGTCTTCACTTGATTGTTCTGAACGGATTACATCCCCTTTCACAGGAATGGTTACCTCGATTTTTTGACGTCCTTTCTCAACGCTTAGCGTTACGATAACTTCGGTTTCAGGAGTAAAGTACCTTTCTAGTTTTCCTAATTTCTGCTCGATTGCGTCTTTTAATCCTTGCGACACTTGAATGTTTTTTCCACTGATGATAAATTTCATAATGTCAACTCCTTTTCGTTATATTATACATACGAAAATCTTTATGTATAAGTTGATTATACTGTAAAAAACATGAAAAAGCAATGAAAAATCTGTCAATTAAATATGTTCTGTAACTATGAAACAGCATAACAGATCACACAGTGATCCATCTGAGATGATTAGCCTGAATAGTTACGATGTTCTCATATATACAAAGGAACATAATTCATCATGAGGTTCACAAACTCTGTGTTTCAAAAGTGTGTACATATAAAACTATACAATAGTATCATACTTATATGTATTTTTAATCAAAATTCAGATTAAAAAATTGAAATTACATATAAGGTTATCTCTAATTCACTGACTTATATGTATTTTACGGTAAAATATCTTACGTAATTTTTTGAAAATACATATAAGGAGGGTTTTATTATTGCATCTTATATGTAAAAGTTAGAATTTGATTTTATTTTATGGATGAAACTATAGAAAAATACATATAAGAAACTGCCTATTATCATGTCTTATATGTAAAGCCTAGAATGCTAGTCTGTTTTATGGATAAACTTACAGATAAGTAGGGTGTGATTTCTAGTGATTATATGTAAAGTGAAATCTGTTTTCTTTATTCATGGTGAGAAAAATAAATCTGTCAATTTGTTTCATGGTCTGATGCAACAAAAATCCCTCTT
>CAYIZP010000036.1:0-30670 GCA_964367905.1 uncultured Lachnospiraceae bacterium | reverse complement strand
TATTTTATATTTTTATTTATTGTTTTGATTCCAATATAAATTTTCATAAATTTTACACGGTAGTTTTTTTTTGATTCATATAGTATAATTATGTTATATATCACTATATATACTCATTAACTCAAATTTTAGGAAGCAGGATACAAAAATGTATAAAATTGATTTTAAACAAAAACTACATGTGCACTTTATTGGAATCGGCGGAATCAGCATGAGCGGACTCGCCGAGATTTTATTGAAAGAAGGATTCATAATCTCGGGGTCTGACACCAAAGAATCAGCACTCACCCAGCAACTCGAAAGTCGTGGTGCACATATTTATTACGAGCAAGTCGGACGAAATATCACCACTGATATCGATGTCGTGATTTATACCGCAGCAATTGGTCGCGAAAACCCAGAACTAATTGAAGCTGTCGCAAAAAAAATTCCACTACTCACTCGCGCTGAATTCTTGGGGCAATTGATGACAAACTACAAAACCCCAATCGCAATTTCTGGAACCCACGGCAAAACAACTACAACTTCCATGGTATCTCACATATTGTTGGAAGGTAATTTGGACCCTACCATTTCTGTTGGCGGAATCCTTCGAGCAATCGGCGGTAATATTCGTGTTGGCAATTCAGATGTTTTCATCACCGAGGCTTGTGAATATACCAACAGTTTCCTGAATTTTTATCCTAAAATCAGCGTGATACTAAATATAGAAGAGGACCATTTAGACTTCTTCAAAGATATCGAGGATATTCGTCAATCTTTCCATCAATTTGTTGACCTTCTTCCAGATGACGGAACATTGATTGTCAATGGTGAAATAGACCAAGTTCATGAAGTCATTACTGGAGTGAACTGCAATATCCTAACTTATGGATTCTCTGACAACTATGATTATAGCGCAAAAAACATTCAACACAATGAGAGTGGTCATGTCTCGTTTGACTTCTACAAAAACAAGGTATTTATTTCCACCATGCAGCTTTCAGTTCCTGGCGCACACAATGCATCTAATGCCCTCTCCGCAATTGCGGTCGGCGAAGTTTTAGATCTTCCAATGGAAGTGATTCAAAAAGGACTTGCATCCTTCAAAGGAACGGACCGCCGTTTTGAATACAAAGGAACCTATGAAGGAGTCACCATAATCGATGATTATGCTCACCACCCAACAGAAATCATCGCAACACTTACTGCTGCAAAGCATTATCCACACAAGGAGCTCTGGTGCGTATTCCAGCCACATACCTATACACGAACCGCTGCATTCTTTCAAGAGTTTGCCGAGGCTCTCGCTCCTGCAAAACATTTGATTTTAACCGACATTTATGCCGCAAGAGAAACCAATACTTTAGGCGTTTCCTCTGAGGCATTAACTAGCACAATCAAGGATTTGGGCTGTGACGCTCACTACTTACCAAACTTCCAGTCAATCGAAGATTTTATTAAGAAAAATTGCAAACCTGGAGATCTGTTGATAACTATGGGAGCTGGTGATGTCGTAACCATCGGGGAATCCCTACTCAAGTAGCAGTTACCCACAGTTTTATCCACAGTTTTATCCACAAAAAACTTGTCCTGTCCACAAAAAAACACTTTGTAATTATGAATCACAATGTTATAATACTCCTTACCAAAAGAAATAAAGGTGGAATGAGGACATGGGAAAACTAAGACTAAAAACACGTTGCAAAAGCAACACGACAATCATCGAGAACGAATTTATAGACACCTACATGGCTCGAGCAAATGGCGAATATGTAAAAGTGTATCTATATTTGGTTCGTCACTTGAACGCCCCTGATAATTCGATCTCACTATCAATGATTGCTGATTCGCTCGATCACACAGAGAAGGATGTACTAAGAGCTTTGAAATATTGGGAAAAGCAAGGATTACTAATGTTAGAGAATGATGAAAACGGAAAAATTTCCGGAATTGATATCGCAACAATATCAGCAAATAATGTTGATGTGCTACCGCTTACGAAGATTCCAAGCGCTCAGCCAATCGTCGCAATCAAAAAACCGACGGTAATAACAAAGCCTGCGGAAGATTCTGCCCATAGTCGAAAGGAATTTCAACAATTATTATTTGTGGCAGAGCAATACCTCGGGAAAACATTAACCAAGACAGATGTGGATCGTATCCGATACTTCTCTGATGATCTTCAATTTCCATTTGACTTGATTGAGTATTTAATTGAATATTGTGCTGAAAACAATCACAAAAGTTTTCACTATATTCACGCCGTTGCCTTGAGTTGGTTTGATGCTGGAATTTTAACTGTCATCGATGCTAAACATCAAATCCTTACATATAACAAAGACTATTACCAAGTGCTAAAAGCATATGGAATTACTGGTCGTGGACCTGCTGCTAGCGAAAAACAATATATAGATAAATGGACAAAAGATATGGGCTTTGATTTGGAATTAATCTGTGAAGCTTGTAATCGTACAATGTCCAAGATACACCAACCAAGTTTCGAGTATACAAATTCGATTCTCGAGAGTTGGAAAATCAAAAACATATGCTTTTTGAAAGATTTAGATGCATTGGATGCGGAATTCAAGAGTGCAAACACAGCACAGAAGCCTTCTAAAACCAAGAAAACAGCTTCTACTTCCTTTAATAATTTCGAGTCCAAAGATTATGACATGGCATCTTTAGAAAAAAAACTATTAAGCAATTAGATAACAGAGGAGTTTATCATGCCCTTAACAAATTCTCAATATGATAAAATAATGCGTGACTACGAAGAGAAGCAGCTTGCAAATCGAGCTGCTTTAGCGCGTTGTACCGAGGAAGCTTATTCAAAGATTCCCGAACTCACCAAACTAGATGAGGCTATTGCTGATTTTGCTGTCGAGAGAGTCCACTCTCTCCTATCGCAATCAACTAGTCTCCCTGAGCATTCCATTCACAAACTGACAAAACGGCGCAAGCAATTATTGGAAGATTACGGATATCCAGAAAATTTCTTGGATCCAACTTATACTTGTCCTTTTTGCAATGACACCGGATATGTAGATAGCCGAAAATGTGTATGTTTTAAAAAGGCAGCCGTCGAACTTCTATACCTCCAATCAAATTTAATCGGAGTACTTGAAACGGAAAATTTTTCTAATTTTGATTTATCCTTGTATTCCAAAACTCACATAGATGAACAAAGTAAACGCTCCTCCTATGACATGATGAAATCCGCATATGATACTTGCCAGAATTACATCACTAATTTCGGCAATACTCCTGCGGAAAATCTATTCTTTTATGGAGACGCTGGTGTTGGCAAAACCTTTCTTTCCAATTGCATTGCCAAGGAGCTGATTTCAAAATCCCATTCTGTGATTTATTTTTCTTCATCAAAGCTATTTGAAGTACTTGCTAAAAGCCATTTTGAAAAGGATAGCACTGCACAGGATATGGATGAATATATTTACGACTGCGACTTATTAATTATCGATGATTTGGGGACTGAATTGACAAACGCCTTTGTAAGTTCGCAACTCTTCACATGTATTAACGAAAGATACGCACGGCAGAAATCTATTATTATTTCTACTAACCTATCTTTATCTTCGTTGATGGACATATATTCTGAAAGAATTTTTTCCAGAATAATTAGCAACTACACGTTATTAAAAATTACAGGCGAAGATATTCGCATCAAGAAAAAAATGCAAAATAAGGAGATTTAAAAAAATGATAAAAAGAAGAGAACGTTTAATCGAAAACATTCCACACGGGCCACTTGGAATCATCGCCCTACCTGGCGCTGAGCCACTATGTACACAGGTAGATGGTTATCTAAGTAAGTGGAGAAAGGAAAGCCACGAGCAACTTGCTCACAAAAAAGATGCTTTCCACACCGACTATTCTAAGGACTCATTTCTTGTAAACGCTAAAGTACCACGCTTTGGTTCAGGGGAAGCAAAAGGTATTATCCTTGAATCTGTTCGTGGAAAAGATTTGTATTTACTTGTAGATGTATGTAATTATAGCTTGACCTACTCTCTTACTGGGCACACAAATCACATGTCTCCTGATGATCATTTTCAGAATTTAAAGCGTATTATCGCTTCTGCTGCTGGAAAGGCGCGCAGAATCAATGTCATCATGCCATTCTTATATGAGAGTAGACAACACAAGAGAAGCTCGCGCGAATCACTCGACTGTGCACTTGCTTTACAAGAACTTGTACGCATGGGAGTTGACAACATCATCACCTTCGATGCTCATGACCCTCGAGTACAAAATGCAGTTCCTCTTAGTGGATTCGAAACAATCTCACCAACCTATCAATTTATCAAGGCATTATTAAAAAATGTACCCGATGTAAAAATTGATAACGAACACATGATGGCAATTAGCCCCGATGAAGGTGCTACTAGTCGTGCAATATACATGGCAAACGTCCTAGGAATTGATATGGGTATGTTCTATAAGCGACGTGATTTCACAAAAATTGTGGATGGTCGAAACCCAATTGTAGCACATGAATTTCTAGGGGATTCCGTGGAAGGTAAAGATGTAATTATAATCGATGATATGATTTCCTCAGGGGATAGCATCCTAGATGTGGCAAAACAATTAAAAGAGCGAAAAGCAAACCGGATTTTTGCAGCTTCTACTTTTGGATTATTTACAAGCGGACTTGATATCTTTGACAAAGCATATGAAGAGGGATTGATTTACCGTGTACTGACCACAAACCTAATCTATCAAACACCAGAATTGTTAAGCAAGCCATATTACATTAATTGTGACATGAGCAAGTATATCGCTTTAATCATCGATTCATTAAACCATGACACATCCTTGAGTCACATGCTCAGCCCAGCGGCTCGAATTCAAGATGTAATCAAACGCTTTCAAAACAACGAAGTAATATAAGGCACAACAAAACCAATTGGGGACAGCGGCGATTGAACAATGCTCATCCTTCCACTGTCCCCTTTATTCTTGGTAATAAGACGATAAATCTCGTTTGCTCCTCCTCGCTCTCTGCATAGATATTACCTCCATGAAGTTCAATAATCTCTTTCGAGATAGCAAGTCCCAAACCCGCTCCTCCAGTAATGCTAGAACGCGAATCATCAATTCTATAAAATTTTTCAAATATTGTACAAAGTTTCTCTTCTGGAATTGTCTTACCCCGATTCACAAAGACAATTTTCACATTGTCGCCTTCATAAGCTGCATGAATTTCTATCTCAGTGTGTGTATAACAGTATGCAACTGCATTCCTCAATATATTATCAAATACACGGGCAAGCTTGTCAGCATCTCCCTCGACAACCAAAGTTTCCTCTATGTCCACTTTACATTCTAAACTTTTCTCTCTAAGAACTCCATATATCTCATCTGCAATTTGTTCTAACATCATCGCAATATCCAATGGATTTTTTTCAAGGTTTATATCTTGAAGGTTAAATTTTGTAATCTCAAAAAACTCGTTAATAAGTTCACCTAGTCGAACAGCTTTTTGTAGAGATATGTTAGTGTATTTTGCTCTCTCCTCCTCTGACATTTGAGGCCTTGTTTCTAAGATTGTTAGGTATGCAAGAATCGATGTTAATGGAGTTTTCAAATCGTGTGCCAAGAAAACAACCAGCTCGTTTTTTCGTCGCTCACTCTCTTGCGCCTCTAATTCCTGCTGTTTCAAATTCATCTTAATCTTGTTCAATCGATCTTCAATCGGTGCTAACTCTGGAAATAGCTGCACTGGTTCCATAGAATCAGAAACAATATTATCAATTCCATTCTCAACTTGATTAAGATAATTTGTCATTTGCGCAAGTGCAATGTAGAAGAACACACAGAACAAGGTTAAATATCCAATAAATATCAGTAAGTTTGCATTTTGACCCACAAATGTCTGATAGATTATCATTGCGTCATTTTCGCCAACACCAAATGCAGAAAAAACCCTTACTACAAAACTCAAGAAATAATCATTCATTCCGACATCCTGCAGTATTTGAAAGATAATCTGACCTATAAACAAGGTAAATGCTGTAATCAGAGCCGTCTGAATCAATATACTAAGACGTAACTTCCTATACTTATTCTTCAACTTTATAACCTACTCCCCACACTGTCTTTATAAAGTCTGACTTACCTGCTGGTCCACTCATCTTTTCCCGTAGATGTCGAATGTGAACCATTACAGTGTTATTGCTATTTTTATAATATTTTTCACCCCAAACACTTTCAAATAATTGTTCCGAGCTAATTACCTTTCCGCGATTTTCGCATAATAACCACAGGATATCAAACTCAATCGGTGTTAAAGTCAGTAGCTTCTCATTATAAAAACACTCATGAGATTCTCGATTCAATACTAATCCTGCAAAATCAATAATCTCTTCTACTTCTTTCGCCCCATCATTATATTGGTTCGATCTCCTCAGTTGCGCCTTCACGCGTGCTACTAACTCCAATGGATTAAACGGCTTGGCTATATAATCGTCCGCCCCCATTGTCAGCCCATTAATACGATCCATATATTCTGTCTTTGCCGTTAACATCAGTACCGGAAACGTATGTTTTTCTCTTATCTTCTTTAAGATTGTAAACCCATCGATATCTGGCAACATTACATCTAAAATCGCCAAGTCAAACTTCGTTTCTTCAATACAGTCTAGTGCCTCTTTGCCTCTGTAACATTTCACCACATCGTAATCATCGCTTTTTAAATACAACTCTACTACATCCGCAATTTCTCTTTCGTCGTCTACAACTAAAATATTCATAAGCCACCGTCCTCCTGATTGACATCTCGCAGTTTCTGGATTCTATAGATCGCAATTTCCTACTGTTCTTGGGAATGGTACTACATCACGGATATTAGACATCCCTGTTAAGTACATCACACAACGCTCAAATCCCAATCCAAATCCTGCATGTTGCGTCGTTCCGTACTTACGAAGGTCCATATAAAAATCATAATCGTCTTGATTTAAATCCATTTCCTTCATTCGTTTGCTCAATTTATCATAATCATCTTCTCTTTGGCTTCCACCGATAATCTCTCCGATTCCTGGCACCAAACAATCCATTGCGGCAACTGTTTTTCCATCATCGTTCATCTTCATATAAAATGCTTTGATATCTTTCGGGTAGTCTGTCACAAATACAGGGCGCTTGAATACTTCCTCTGTCAAATATCTCTCATGCTCTGTCTGCAAGTCCGCTCCCCATGAAACCCTATATTCAAACTTCTCATTATTCTTTTCCAAAATCTCAATTGCTTCTGTGTATGTCACATGGGCAAATTCAGATTTTACTACTAGGTTCAATCGCTCAATTAATCCCTTATCTACAAAGGAATTAAAAAAGCTCATCTCTTCTGGAGCCTGTTCCAGCACATAGCTAATCACGTATTTCAACATACTTTCTGCAAGTATCATATCATCTTTTAAATCCGCAAATGCGATTTCTGGTTCAACCATCCAAAACTCTGCTGCATGTCTCGTTGTATTTGAATTTTCCGCCCTAAACGTTGGACCAAATGTGTATACATTTCTAAATGCTTGTGCAAATGTCTCTACATTCAACTGACCGCTCACTGTTAAATTCGTTTCTTTGCCAAAAAAATCTTCCCCATAGTCAATTTTGCCCTGATCTGTCTTCGGTATTTCATTCAGATCCATGGTTGTCACACGAAACATCTCTCCCGCTCCTTCACAGTCGCTACCGGTAATGATTGGCGTATGAACATAAACAAACCCTCTCTCTTGGAAAAACTGATGAATTGCAAACGCAACTAATGAGCGCACACGAAAAACTGCTTGGAATGTATTCGTTCTCGGTCTCAGGTGCAGAATCGACCTGAGATACTCTAGTGTATGTCGCTTCTTCTGCAACGGATAATCTGGTGCCGACGCTCCCTCTACCTCTACATAATCCGCTTGAATCTCAAATGGCTGCTTTGCCTCTGGTGTAGCAACTAACTTTCCTTTTATAATAAGGGCTGCTCCTACGTTTTGCTTCGAAACCTCTGCGAAGTTCTCCATTGTATCATGATAAACCACTTGAATTGGCTCAAAAAAACTTCCATCATTCAATACAATAAATCCAAAGGTTTTTGAGTCTCTGATACTACGTACCCAACCACCTACCATCACTTCCTGGTCAATATATTTCTCTTGTTCTCTAAATAATTCTTTTACTGTTATAAATTTCATAATTCCTCCAATGGTTTTGGTTTTGCGAAATAATATCCTTGAGAGTATGGAATTTCGCAACGCCTTAATAGTCGTTGTACATCATCTCTATCCACAAATTCTGCAACAATCTCAGCCTCGATTAGATGCGCCAAGAAACAGATGGACTGCAAAATAGTCAGATTCTCATTAATCGTTGTGATATCCTTTATAATACTACCATCCACCTTAATGAAGTCTGGCTTCAACGATATTACACGCGCATAAGAAGAGTATCCTGCTCCAAAATCATCTAGCGCAATCTTACACCCATGTGATCTTACCCTTTTAATAAAGCTAAAATAGATTTCATCCTCAACAAAATCTTCTGTCTCGACGAACTCTATCACAATTTTATCTGGACTCTTATAGTTTTCTAAAAATTGATAAAACCAATTTCGAAACGACTCCGTATCAATATCAAAAAGCGATATATTCACTGAGACGTCCTCATCTCTACCTTCAAACTCTGTTAATGCCCGTTCTATCATCATTCTACTGATTTTATTATAAAACTTATACTGTTTTGCAATATCCAAAAAAATATACGGAAGATATACCGTTCCATCATCGTCCACAATCCGCATCAGCGCTTCATACTTATCTATTCTCCCTAGCTCGTTGTTGTGTATTCCTTGATAGTAAGGAACAATATTATCATGATTCACTGCCCTCGTAAGAAGTTCCACCACATCGGTATGTTCATAAAGAGGATCTAAACTCAAAATATCATTGGAGCAAATCAGAAAGTTTTCCTGCGACCCTTTATTCTGTAAAAATGTACTAATCGCTTGCTCAATCATGTTATTTGACTCTAAGACAATTGCAAATCTAGACACCCCACTGACTTCGCTTCCATCTGCAGTTGCATGCTCGTACCGTGCATATAATTCCTTCATCAATGTAACAAAATCCTTTGGCTTGATTCTCTCATCAGCTACTAAGATAAAGTTTTTGTAATTCACTGCGTACACATGAATCAAATGTCCCAAACCCGATTCCTTTAGAGACTGTTTTACCATCTTCAACACATCTGTGCATCCCTCGTAGTATGTGTCTATTCCTACTGTCGCAATTGTCAAATCTGCATTGACAATTTCCGTCATACATAATTTGTTATAATTACATTTTTTCATGTTTTCTCGATATAATTTCACATTTGGTATTCCAAAGTATGGATCCATGTAAATGTTTACATCGTCCTCGCTCTTAACATACTTCACTAATGATTCCTCTTTTCTGAAAAAGTGTGAGACTTTCCAAAATCTTAGGCATATTATAGCATATAAAAAACAAGATGTAAACTTAGCTTTTCTTGACAAAATTAGGGACGGGGGAGGTATGAAGTCAAGCTTCATACCTCCCCCGTCCCTTTTAACGGTACATTATCTATACACATATCTTCCTATTTATTCTACAGTTACAACCTTTGCTAAGTTTCTTGGTTTATCCACATCCAAGCCTCTATCAGCAGATGTATAGTATGCCAACAGTTGTAATGCCACTGTCGCTGGCATAATCATGAATTCATCTTCCATATCTGGCAATGCATAATACGCTTGAAAGTCCCTTGTCTTGCTACTTTCATCCGAATCTGCTAAGAACGATGACTTGATAAATCCAATGACTTTCGCGCCTCTACTTTGAACCTCTTTGATGTTAAGCATTTCTTTTCTTCTAAGACTTGTTTGAGTTACTAGCGCTACTACTGGTGTTTCTTCTGTAATCAATGCAATGGTTCCATGTTTTAATTCTCCAGATGCATATGCCTCTGAATGTACATAAGCCACCTCTTTTAATTTTAGCGACGCCTCTAATAGCGCTGCATAATCTAGTCCTCGACCAATCATAAATGCATCTTTTGCGTCCACCACCGAGCGTGTAATCTTATGAATCTCTCCCTTATCCTCTAGCACTTTGCTAATTTTCTCTGGAATCAAACGAATCTGTTCTACATAAGCCTTCTCTTCTTCTGCAGTCATTTTCCCAGCCAATCTAGCCATTTTGCAAGTAAGAAGATAAAAGATTGCTACCTGCGTCGTATATGCCTTGGTACTAGCCACCGCAATCTCTGGACCCGCGTTAGTGTAGATGACGTAATCTGCCGTTCTCGCGATAGAAGACTCTTTCACATTTACGATTGCTAGTGCTTTCGCTCCCTCGTTTTGCGCATATTTCAACGCTTCAAGTGTATCAATGGTCTCACCTGATTGTGACACTGCAACGACCAATGTTCCCTCTTCTATGACTGGATGTGTATAGAGAAACTCTGAGGCAATCTCCACCTCTACCTTAATCCCTAACCTTCTCTGAATCAGACTTTTTCCTACTAATCCCGCATGCATAGCCGTTCCGCATGCGATGATGCAGATACGTTTGCACTCCGTTAGAAGCTCATCTGGAATCTGATCCGCACTAAAATCAATGGCGTCTCCAACCAGTCTTGGATCAATGGTTCTACTGATCGCATCAGGTTGTTCCATGATTTCTTTCTCCATGTAAAATGGGTATCCACCTTTTCCATCTTGTGTCGTATCCCAATCAATGGTCAAAAGCTCTTGTTTTACTTCCTGTCCTTCAAGATTATATACTTTTGCGCTTCCTTCAGAAAGTTCTGTGACATGAAGCTCTGGCACCACAAAATATGACTTTGTATAAGGACTCACCGCGATGATATCCGATGCCAAAATATTCTCTCCATCACCTATACCAACCACCACTGGACTGACATGTCTGATGGCATAGATTACCCCTGGCTTATCTTCGAACATCACAACAAGCGCAAACGTCCCTTTGATTTTGCGTACTAATTTTGCAAATGCTGCAAACACATCTCCCTGATAATAACGATCCAAGCAAGCCGCTGCTACTTCTGTATCTGTATCTGACTCCATCTCTAGGTCGTATCTCTCTATCAACTCTGCATAGTTCTCGATGATTCCATTATGAACTAGGGTTATTTTTCCTCGCTTATGCGGATGGGCATTTCCATCTGTTACCCCTCCGTGAGTCGCCCATCTCGTATGACCGATTCCACAGTTTCCTGTTAGTGGTGCTTTTGCACAAACCTTTCTCAGGTCTGCTACTCGTCCCGCACACTTTCGAACCTCAATCTTCTCGTCCATAATTGCAATTCCAGCACTATCGTATCCTCTGTACTCCAAAGTCTCCAATGCCTGTAGCAAAATACTCTCCGCTTGATTCTTACCTGTATATCCTATTATTCCACACATATCTATTCTCCTATGTTCTCTAATCTATTTTTGTTCTTACTTCATTTCTATCTGATGTGTTTCATCGATAGAACCTATTCTAATCATCTTTGCCTTCTATCATGAATTTTTGTTTTGCAGTCACCTGCATATTTGTTGTTCATGTTTCGCACTAGAAGCGGTGCGAAAGGGTATCCGCCGAATATTTCGATTGCCCTTTTCCTCGTCGTCCCGGCTGTCCGGGCTCTTGGCGCTTTTGTATCGTTTTCGTAACTATTCAGCCTTGCGACTAAATAGTTACACATTTTTCTATTATATCAAAACATTCAAAAACCACCCTATGGATGGTTTCTGAATGTTTCATAAGTTTAAAAGATATATGTGTATAGATGTCTATTAAATTTTCAATGTACTTTGCAAGTATACCCTATTTGCTTAACAATTGCAAAATATTTTTAAATTTCCTCACCAAGACCACTCTCGATTGCATCTACAATTGTCTTCAAATCTTCTACTTCAGTCTCGCCAGTACACTGTACTGTAATCTCTGTTCCTTGTCTCAACCCTGCTGCCATGATGTTGATAACACTCTTCACATTAATTACTTTCTCCTTATATAGGATTAATGTGTCTGATTCACAGAATTTTGCGATTTTTGCTAACTCTCCCGCTGGTCTTGCGTGGATTCCTGATGCATTTTTAATTACTAGATTTTGACTTACCATTTTTATTACCTCTTTTCTTTCTTATCTTATACATTAAAGTGCTCGAATAATAGTTTCTCAGCGTCTCCATTCCACAATCCGTTATGTGCCTTGCAGCATTCATATAGTTTTGCGAACAATGGCTCCGTCTTACCAAGTTCTTCGAAATCATCGATTGCAGTAAGTGGCATATCGAATTGTGTGTAAACTAATTTCTTTCCTCCTGGAATGTTTGGCAAGTTTAATGTTGTATCTGCCACGCTATCCAATCCACCTACATGAGTTACCATTACCGCTGGGTTGATTTCCCCTTTTGCCGAACGCTCAATCGCTTCCACAAGGTCGTCTGTATTTCCACCTGTTGTACCGATGATATGTGAGCTTGTGTAGTGAACATTGTATAAGTTCATTGATGCTGTGAATTGGTTATCTGTAGGTCCCGCGAAGAAGTTTAAACAACCATCAAACGCAAGAATCTTGTCTCCCAACTCTGCTACTTCACGATAAGGGATGTATACATATACATCGTCATATCCATGTCCATCTGTCAAGTCCATTAATTGTTTCACTGGATCTTCTGTCTCGCCTGTATTTACATAGATGAGTTCGATTCCCTTTTCCTTAGCGCTCTCTTCTGAGATTACCTCTTTTGCTCGAGCAATTCTATCATCACTGATATCTGTAACTACAACTCTCTTTGGTTTATTTTCCATACTTAGAGAATAACTAACTGCACCTAGTCCCATCGGTCCGCAACCACCTAAAATAATGATATTTCCATCTACCTTTGTACCCATAGAATGCTCATAATTCACCTTGTTTGTGTGGTAGTTTGCATGGAAACCTCCAATGATACAACTCATTGGTTCCCCCAATGATGCTTCAAAGTATGAATCTCCGTCATAAGGCAATAGACAACCTAATTCCATAACTTCTTGAGGGATAATGCAATACGTACAGTCTCCTCCAAAAAATTCATAAGAATATCCTGGTGACGCCAAGCTTCCTTTGTAATTCAAGGCTGGTTGTAAAGCAAATTTTTGACCTGCTTTAAATTGATCCTTCCACTTTGATCCAACTTCAACGATATCTCCAGCGAACTCATGCCCCATGATTACTGGGTTTGTGTCGATATTTTTAGGCGCTCTCTTATGCTCTTTTCCTTGAATTACCAACTTGTAAGTTGACATACAGATACTATCACTAATTACTTTTACTAGAATTTCATCGTCTTTGATCTGTGGTAATTCGAACTCTTCACACCTTAAATCATTTGCTCCATACATTCTAACTGCTCTTGTTTTCATTATTATCTTCTCCTTTATTCTATATAATTACTAGATTGACTCGATTACTACTTCTTTCTTCAACTCTTCTACTAGCTCTTTTGTTGGTGGTTTTGTCCCAATTGTAACTACTGCTCCTGCCGATGTGGCTACCGCAAGCTTCATCCAATCGTCCATCTGATATCCTTGGTTCATCCCATATGAAATAGCTGCAACCATAGCATCTCCAGCTCCAACAGCCGAATGCGCCTTGATCTTAAGTCCGGGTGCACGCTTTGCCTCTCCATCATTTAAGAAAATAGCCCCATCTTTTCCCATGGAAATCGCGATAGTCTCAATTCCCTTTTCCTTCAGCCCAGTTGCCAATTCTACCATAGTATCTATATCAAGCTCCCCTTTTGCGAAATACTGCTCTAACTCAAATTTGTTAGGCTTTATAATATTTGGTCCATATGGAAGAGCCTCTTCAAATAATTTACCATCCACATCTAGAAATACTTTCGCACCCTTTGCCTTGATTCGCTGAATCATCTCCCCATATACATCTGTTCTCACTCCCTTTGGAACACTTCCCGCTAGGACAAATAGATTTTCTGGGGGTGGCATAAGACTCCAGTTTTTGTATTAATTCCTCAACGATTTCCTTAGAGATTGTAGGCCCTGGTTCATTCAACTCAGTCAACACTCCACCAGGCTCTATCACTTTCAAATTCACTCTGGTTTCTCCTTCTACGAAGAGAAAATCTGTCTTAATTCCTTGAATTCTAAGTGTTTCTTGAATCATCTTTCCGTTATTCCCTGCTAAAAATCCTGTTGCAATCGACTCTCCCCCTAGTGCATGAATGGTTTTCGATACATTGATTCCTTTTCCACCCACATCGCTGATTGGATTTTGCAATCGATTTAAACCCTCATGTACAAATGTGTCCAATTCTGCTGTCTTATCTATCGCAGGATTCATGGTTACTGTGATAATCATTTATTCTCCTTTCTCAACAAGAAAACTATGAATTTCTTCCTTTGGTTTTTTCACCAACTCATCTACCACACCATCTTCACATAACTTTTCAGCAATGTTTGATAAAATCTCCATATGCTCATCACCTTTTCCAGCAATCGCAATAATAATCTTCACTGTTTCCGATCCCCAGTCCACTCCGTCTGGCACGGCTAGCACTGCAATACCCGAATTCAAAATCTCTTTTTTTGCACTCTCTACTCCATGAGGAATCGCCATTCCATTTCCCATACAAGTAGCGAATGTTTCTTCTCGCTCAAACATCGCTGGTATGTAGCTCTCACTCACATATCCACCTGCCACAAGCATATTTCCTACTAGTCTAATCGCATCTTCTTTTGTGATTCCTTGAGTTCCTTTCACCACGTTATCCATTGTTAATAATTCTGGCTTCGCTTCTTTCTTATTAAAAAACATACTTCTTACCTCAACTTTCTGTGATTTATTCGCCCCTTATTTTTCTCTTCGGGTTGTTTCTTTAAACTAATTATATGCCCTGTCAAACCAAATTTCAATAAATACAAAAAGAGGTTTGTCACTAGTACTTAGTGCCAAACCTCTTTATTAACTTTATCATAGATTTTCTATAAACTTCAAGAAATACGCTTTTAGAATTTTCTCTAGGATGACACGAATCTCTTCTGTCCCTTCCCTCCATATTGCATTCAAGAATACCTCTTGATCCACCAGTTTCTCACTGATATAGCCTAGTAACTCTCGGTTCTGTAACTTATATTCATCATCTGGTAACAATAGAACAACACAAGCCTTCGCTTGTCTCATATATATATCAGAAAAGAACTCTCCACTTCTTGGTTTTACCACATAGAAACTAGGACGAGTCACTCCAATCGTAATACTATGCAACAATCCGATTCCCAACTCTTGAATAATTTGCGTCGCAATTTCTTCTCGGTCTTGAATTCTTTGGCAGATATCTTTTTGTCGTGCAAGGTAAGGTGTGATTTCCTCGCTTGCCATAATCACAAGTTCCTTAAACGATGCATCTTGATGCACATAGATACAACGAAACTCAGCAATCATTTCCTTGATGTTAGCTGTAACCTTGTTAATGACCTCTAATTGATTGGAGAATTTTTTGTCCGACTCCTCTTTCTTCGGTGTACACTCATAATAAGAAACCTTCTCCTCAATACTGCTCAAATCGCGCTCTGATAAGAGCGGAGTGCTATATATAATATCCACACCCTCTCGATGCGCCGGGATGGTTGATACAAAAAAATCCATACTACTGATTGTAAATTCATTTAAGTCATTCGCTCCATACGTAGTAAAGCGAGCCCTTGACTTCAGTAGTTTTTCCAATTTTGACACCATAAGGCGCGATATCCCAATTCCACTCGCGCAAATAACTCCAATGTCTACCGTCCTTCTTGCCTCCCGAATCACTTCACGTTTCACCAAGGCTGCACTAAAATGAATCGCTAACAACCCCACCTCTGTCTCTGGAACCACTTTTCCTGTGATTGCCTGCAAGCACTTTCCAACTCGCAAACATTTTTCGTAAACATCTGGATAAGTTGTTTTTATCTCATCTAAGTGCTGATTCTCAATGGTCATATGATGTTGTAGCCGAACAATGGTTGGTGACAAATGGGATACTAGCCCACTTACAAACTCTTCATCAGCCAAAAACAAAGACGCCGTTCCCTCATCAAAAGCAACGATTAATTCTCTTGCAACTTCCTCCATACTCAAAGTATTCAAGGCTTTCGACAAGTCTGTTTCTGTTTTTGGTTTTTGCAATTTCGCACCCTTTAGATGCCAATATATATATGTAATCTCAACCACTGGAATCTCGATTTCAAATTCCTTCTCCAAACTCTCAACCGTAAGCACTGCCAACTTATAGTTATCATCCCCCATGCTGATTTCATTCTCTAGACATTTCCCCTCAATCAACTCATTGGATTGAATTCTCTCTAAAGCAATCGTCGCATGAATGACCAACTTGATATAGGAATCCTGTGTCAGCTCTCCAAAGTATGTATCCTTTAAACTAGAGAAACAGGTGATGACGCGATTTAGTATTTCGCCATCCAACACCTGATACTCTCTCTTAATATTCTTATAATCTAGGATGTTTTTCTCGCTTCCATCCTCTCGTTCAAACAATGCTGTTAATAATGGGGTATCAATATTCTCTACAAAATAGTCATGAATTGCCTCACGAAAATCCGTTTCTTTCCCCTCTAGACACACACCGAATCCAGGCTTTTTTATGATTTCTATGCAATAGGAGTCAAGCTTCTTCTGAACTTGCTCTAGATCCTTGCTCACTGTAGTTTCACTGACCCCTAATGTGTTTGCATAATAATAAATCTTCTTAGGTGTACGACTCTTTAGCAATTCATATTGAAGACGCTTCTGCCTTACCAACCGATCAGAATAATCATCTTCTTGACTATCCAATAGCTGATTCTTTAATCTTTCACGACCTTCACTTTCTTCAATCCAAACTCCCACGCCTGTTTTCGAGCGCAGCGTTAGCTTCTGTTTGGCCAAATAATATTCTATATAGCCCAATTCTCTCTGAACCGTTCTCTTACTCACTCCGATTTCGGCTGCCAACGCATTTACCGATATCGGGTTGTTCTGATCCAATAAAATTAGAATTAACTGCTGCACTCTTGGTGTAATCATATCGTTACCTCACTTCGTTTTTTCCATTCTGCACCCTTATTTTTTCAAACTTTCCACTAGTGTACCATATTCTGGCGCGGACATAAAGTTTGTAATCAAAATAATTTCTGCCTGAGGTGCGCTTGTTCTCGCTCTACCCTCTAATGTCTGGTGTGTTACTACAATTTCTGCATCTCCTGGTATGCTAGATACTGATGCATGTTCTACTGTAATATCCTCACGCCCTACCGCTTTTAATTTCTTACGAAGTACCGTTGCTCCCATTGCAGATGATCCCATCCCTGCATCACAAGCAAACACTATTTTCTTAACGTCTTTATTTCTTTCCCCTGTTGCATCAACTTTCACTGTCTCTACTACCGCTCCTTTAGACTCGCTCTTCATAGAATCTTTCTGCGCTTGTGCTGCTTCTAGTGCATTTTCATCATCTTTCGAGAACAATTTAATTAACGGAAGTGCAACTATGAATGATACAGCCGTCGATACTAATACTCCGAGTACAATCGGAAGCGCTCCACCTTTTGGTGCCATTGCTAGGATTGCAAGGATACTCCCTGGTGATGCTGGTGCAACTAATCCTGCACCTGTTAATACGAATGTAAATACCCCACTTGCTCCACCCGCGATTACAGCTAATAGTAATGACGGATTCATCAAGATGTATGGGAAATAGATTTCATGAATTCCACCAAAGAAGTGAATGATAACAGCTCCTGGTGCAGAACCCTTTGCACTTCCTTTTCCAAAGAAGCAATAAGCCAATAGAACTCCAAGTCCTGGTCCTGGGTTAGCTTCTAACAAGAAGAATACTGATTGTCCTAATTCCTCTACTTGAGCAATTCCTAATGGAGATAGAATTCCATGGTTAATTGCATTGTTTAAGAATAATATCTTCGCTGGCTCAATGAACACACTTGCTAATGGTAATAGTCCCTGCTCTACAAAGAAGTTAACTCCTGATGCCATTGCGTTTATTGCTGTTGTAACTACTGGTGCAATTCCAAAATAAGCAACGATTGCTAATAACATTCCTAAGATACCAACCGAAAAGTTGTTTACTAACATTTCAAATCCAGCTTTTACCTTACCTGCTACAGCTTTATCGAATTCTTTGATTACTTTACCCGCTAGAGGTCCCATAATCATTGCTCCTAAGAACATTGGAATCGATGCAGTAACACTTGCCGCTACAATCGCTCCCATGGTAGCTATCGCTCCCATGATACCACCACGTTCACCACCGATCAACTTACCGCCAGAATATGCAATCAATAATGGTAATAAATATGTAGACATAGGACCTACCATGTTAGCTAGTTGCTCATTCGGCAACCATCCTGCTGGGATAAACAATGCTGTAATTAACCCCCACGCGATAAATGCACCAATATTTGGCATTACCATTGCACTTAAAAATCTTCCAAAAACTTGAACCTTTTGTTTCATTCTCTTAATCTCCTTCTCTCTTATTATCTTTAATTACTCTGCTTCGCAGATTGCCTTTCTCGTTGCCAAAATAGCTGCCGGAGATACTGATAACTCATCAACTCCGTATTCTATGAATGTTTCTGTCAATTCCAAATCCGCACCTAGTTCTCCACAAATACCTACCCATGTATTGTGTGCGTGACCTGCTTCTACAACCATTCGTATCATTCGCAACACCGCTGGGTGGTGCGCGTCATAGAATGTATTCAACTTCTCGTTTTGTCTATCAAGCGCCAATGTGTATTGTGTTAAATCATTCGTTCCAATACTAAAGAAATCCACTAATTCCGCTAGTTCTGGCGCCACCATAACTGCTGCTGGTGTTTCAATCATAATCCCAAACTCTATCTCGTCGAATTCAACACCCTCTCTGGCAAGTTCTGCCTTCACTTCCTCTAGAATTTCCTTGACCCTCTTTACTTCCCATTCCGAACAAATCATCGGCACCATGATTGCAATCTTCCCAAATGCACTCGCACGAACCAAGGCTCTTAATTGCGTACGGAATATTTCTTCTTGTTTCAAACATATACGTACTGCACGATATCCTAATGCTGGATTTTCTTCTTTGTCCAACTGGAAGTAATCAATTTGCTTATCTGCTCCAATATCTAGGGTACGAATAATCACTCGTTTCCCTTCCATCTTCTCTGCCACCTGCTTATACGCTTGGAACTGTAGTTCCTCACTAGGAAAATCAGATTGCTCTAGATATAAAAATTCACTTCGGAATAGTCCAATCCCTTCTGCATCGTTTTCTAGCGCAAATTTCACATCATCCACCGATCCGATATTGGCATATAGTTTAATCTTCTTACCCGACTTTGTGATGGTTGCCTTACCTTTGAATGCGTTCAACAACTCCTTTTTCTCAAGTTCCTGTCTCTCAACCTCTCTTGCAATCGCAATCTCTTCTCCCGTCGGCTCTATTACAAGTTCTCCTTTGAACCCATCTACGATTGCATAAGCCCCATCAATATCTTCCGGATACTCTGCTCCAACAATTGCTGGAATTGCCATCATGCGTGCTAGAATTGCTGTGTGTGAATTTACAGAACCCTTTCTGGTTACAAAGGCAAGAATTTTACTCTTATCCATCTGAATGGTCTCGCTTGGTGTCAAATCATCTGCTACCACGATGCAAGGTTCCTCTAAATCCTGAGTTCCGCCTTTATCTTGTAGAACTGCAACAATTCTTCCTGAGATATCCTTCACGTCTACCGCTCGTTCTTTCATGTATTCGTCATCAATGGATGCAAATACTTGCGCTAGACTTTCACCAGCTTGAAACACTGCATGCTCCGCATTCACAGATTCACCTTCAATCATCTGTATAATTGCACTCGTATACTCTTCGTCCTCGGCCATCATCTTATGCACTTGAAAAATAGTAGCACTTTCTTCTCCAACCTGCTCCAATGCGATTTGATACAAATCATCTAACTGTTGAACCGCTTTCTGTAGTGCCGAATCAAATCGTTGTCTCTCCGCTACAATGTCCTCAATCATGATTTTTACAATCACAGACTCTTCTTGCTGTAGCTCCTTGATGATACCAAGTGCGATTCCATCAGACGCTACATTTCCTGTTACTTTCATCATCTCGCTCTCTCCTTCACTTTTCTTGTATTTATTATAGCTTCATCGTCTAATAAATTTCAATTCAAAGAAGATTGTCTTTGTCGTCATTTCAATAGTGCCAAAAAATTTGGGGACAAAATCGGGGACAGCGGAGATATGAGCGATGCTCATCCTTCCACTGTCCCCTTTGTTTGACGATAGTTTATTTTATCTTTTTGGGAGTTCTTCGGCTGATCTTTGCTAATTCTTTCATCTTCCTAGCAAGTTCTTCTGTCAGTTGTCCTTCATCCAACCTCCACTTCCAATTATCTCCAACCGTAGATGGAGTGTTCACACGCGCTGCATTATCCAGTCCCAAGTAATCTTGCATTGGTATGATACTCAAATTAGCTACACTAAAGTGTGCCAATCGAATAAATTTCCAGTGTATATCCTCGATTTCTTCCCCTTCCATATTCAGGTAGCAATTCGTGTATTTTCGATCTTTCTTCTTTAAGTTCCGATACCAACCTACAATGGTCTCATTGTCATGCGTACCTGTATATACCACGCAATTTTTATCATAGTTATGGGGGAGATAATCACTATCTTCTTTTTCATTAAATGCAAACTCTAGCACTTTCATACTCGGAAACCCACTATCCTTCACAAGTTTTCTTACCGAGTCAGTGATAAATCCCAAGTCCTCCGCAATGACTTCCATGTCTCCCATAAATTCACGCATGGCATCGAAAAGCTCCATTCCTGGTCCCTTTTCCCATGTTCCAAACTCCGCGGTTTTATCTCCATATGGAATCGCATAATATGCGTCGAATCCACGAAAATGGTCAATTCGCACAGAATCAAACAGATTCTTGCAGTGTTTCATCCGTTTTGTCCACCACTTATAATTTGATATTTTGTGTTCCCTCCACTCATATAGTGGGTTTCCCCAGAGTTGTCCCGTCTCTGAGAATGCATCGGGCGGACACCCTGCTACCGCAATCGGACTTCCATGTTTATCAAATTGAAACAATTCGGGATTTGCCCAAACATCAGAACTATCTAATGCCACATAGATTGGAATATCCCCTATTATTTTTATCCCTTTTTTGTTCGCATATGCCTTAAGTTTTTTCCATTGCTTTGAAAATAGGAACTGTAGATATTTGTAAAATCCAATTTCGCTACTCAATATCTTTTTCTCAATATCCAGAACTTTTTCCTGTCTTCTCCTCAAGGGTTTAGGCCATTCCAACCAGCAAACATCTCCATATTTTTTCTTAATTGCCATATAGAGTGCAAAATCATCCAACCAACTCTTGTTGTCCTTAATAAATTTTTTATACTTCTCATCCACCTCTAAATTATGTCTCACGTATGCTAAATGCAATAGGTAGTATCGACTCTCATATAGTTTCTCATAGTCTATATACTGGGGATGATCTCCCATATCCACGCGTTCGCACTCCTCAGTGCTTAGCAATCCTTCTTGAATGAGTTGCTCCAGATCAATCATATATGGATTGCCCGCAAAGGTGGAAAATGACTGATATGGCGAATCTCCATAACTCGTAATTCCCATGGGCAAAACCTGCCAATAGGTTTGCTTTGCCACCTTTAGGAAATCTACAAATTCATAGGCACTTTTTGAAAAACATCCAATTCCATACTTTGATGGCAGACTCGTAATCGGTAATAGCACTCCACACGCTCTCATATGCTTCCTCACTTTCTATTAATTAAATGTTTGCTCAGTTCGATTGATAATCTCGTCTTGTAGTTCTTTACTCAAATTTCTAAAATGATCGCTATATCCCGCGACACGGACAATGAGGTCTTTGTATTCTGCTGGATTCTGCTGTGCCCGAATCAAGGTCTCTCTGTCAATAACATTGAATTGAATATGATGTCCATCCATATTGAAGTAAGATCGCACCAGATTCCCCATGTGAACGATTCCCTCTTCACCTTTTACTACACTCGGTGTAAACTTCTGGTTCAACAGGGTTCCTCCTGTTGTCAAATGGTCCATCTTCGAAGCGGACTTGATTACTGCTGTTGGTCCATTGACATCCGCACCTTTTTCTGGAGAAATCCCTTCAGAAACTGGTTTATGTGCAAGTCTTCCATTTGCACTTGCCATCATCACTTCTCCAAAATACACATGGCAGGTCGTAGGTAGCATATTAATGCGATAGCTTCCACCCTTGGTGTTTTTTCTTCCCGTCACCGTATCCCTATAATATGTAAATACTGATTTCATAATTTCATCTGCATAGTCATCGTCATTTCCATACTTTGGTGTACGATTACGCACTAGATTCAAGATTCTCTCATGTCCTTCAAAATTATCATCCAAAGCCCGAATCAACTCTTCCATGCTAAACTTCTTCTCATCATATACGTTGTATTTCACTGCACTAAGGCAATCTGTTATGGTTCCAATTCCCACACCCTGAATATAGTTGATATTATAACGGGCTCCACCCGCATTGTAGTCCCTTCCACGCTGAATA
Source organism: uncultured Lachnospiraceae bacterium (assembly GCA_964367905.1). Classification (GTDB taxonomy): domain Bacteria; phylum Bacillota; class Clostridia; order Lachnospirales; family Lachnospiraceae; genus CAUPWF01. The sequence goes on along the minus strand of CAYIZP010000036.1, from coordinate 8,015 downwards.
CAATCATTGGTAATCACAGACAAGAATGGAACTGGCATATAGTTCGCATATAATTTTTCGATTACATTGCTCCCTTGAATTTTAACATCTAGAAAATATGCGATCTGCTTCTGAAATGCTTCCCATAATTCTTCATAGGTTTGGAAGTCCGTCGCATAGCCTAGCTCTAATCCTAATTGCTTTTGCGCCACCTTATCATATCCATTATTCAGTGTCAGCTCAAATATTTTCGGAATATTGAAATAACCCGTCAAAATATAAGCCTCTTTCCCATAGGCTCCTGTTTCTACGCAACCGCTCGCCCCTCCACATCTTGCATCTTCTAGGCTCTTTCCTGCATTCATCAACTCCTGAATAATTGCCTCTGTATTATAGAAGGCTGGTTGTCCCCATCCCTTCCTAGAAATCTCACATGCTCGATGGAGAAACTTCTCTGGCGTCTTCCTGCTAATCTGTACGTTAGAACTCGGTTGAAGCAACTGCATTTCATCCATACAGTCCAAGATTAAATAACTCACTGTATTCACGCCATTTGAGCCATCTCTTGCAATTCCGCCTGTATTAATATTCACGAAATCCGTATAGGTGCTGCTTTCCTTCAATGTTACTCCTACCTTCGGTGGAGCCGGTTGATTGTTGAACTTCACCCATAGACACTCTAATAACTCTAGTGCCTTATCATCATCTAAAATCCCTTGTTTTACATCCACCTCATAGAACGGATTCAAATGTTGATCCAATCTTCCTGGTGAAAATGCATCCCAAGGATTTAACTCCGTTGTCACTGCGAGATGAATGAACCAATATTGCTGAATCGCCTGCCAGTACGTCTTCGGCTTGTGCGCTGGAACCACATCACAATTCTCTGCTATCTGCAAGAGTTCCTCTCTCCTAACCTCATCTCCTGTTCCTTCTGCCAACTCTCTCGCACAAGCAGCATAACGTTCTCCTAAAATAATAAGTGCTTCACAAGCCACCCTCATCGCCTCTAACTCTTCCTTCTTGCTCAAGGCTTCCTCATCTCCTAGGAAATCTAACTCCTCCAGCGCTTGCTCAATCTCTGAAATATAGTCCAACATTCCCTTTCCATATACTTCATGGGATCCTACCGTATGACCTGGTCCTCTCTGCTCCATAAATTCCGTAAAAATTCCTGCTTCATACGCGTTTGTCCATTTTTCTGTCATATTGGAAATTATTTTATTTCTTATTGCTCTTCTTTCCCAAAAGGGGATTGCCACTTCTTCCTGATATATATAGTCTGCTTCTTTGACCTGAAAGCTGATCAATTCTCTATCGTTCATGACTTGCATGTCTTCGATGGTATGACAGCAAATCTCTGGAAAGGTTGGTGCCGCCTGCGGTGCATCTCCCTTTTCTCCAACAATCAGCTCATCATCCCCCAGATACAAGGTTTTCTCGGCAAAATAATTCTTCAAGACCAAAGCACGCAGCATCGGAGTCGAAACACTCCCTTCATATTGCTTATAAACTTCTGTCTCAATTCTCGCACGCTCCATATCAATATGTGCAACACTTGTCACACTCAACTCACGCAATCTTTTGATCCTCTCATTCATGCCTCTTCTATCCATTGGTCCATCTCCTTAACCTTCCATATTTTATTGTACTGCAATAACAAATCCATTTTCTTCAAACATCATTTTTATTTCATTTAAGACCTCTATATCTGGGGATTTTAATCCTTCTCCCCTATAATCCAATCCCAGATTCTGATACTTTCCCTTCCCCATATCGTGATAGGGCAGCAAATCAATCCGCTCTGGCTTTATACTGTTCTCTCTGAGAAAGTTCATCCGAAGCTCAGTTTCCTCTTTCGTGGTATTGATGCCATCTATAATCGGTAGCCTGAGGTATATCCTTGCACCTGCCCGAGAAAGCTTTACTAAGTTTTCTAGAATCAACCGGTTGTCGACACCGGTATACTTCCTATGAAGCTCGGAATCCATAATCTTCAAATCATAGAGAAACGTATCTACAAAGGGAAGAACCCTCTGAAAATTCTCATAAGGTGCATACCCACAGGTATCTATATTGATGGATATCCCAAGCTTATTCAACCGCTTCAGCAATTCTTCTATGTCGTCCATATTCATGGTCATCACTTCACCACCAGATAGCGTGACACCGCCCCCCGACTGTTCATAGAACACTTGATCTTTCTTGATCTCTTCTACCAACTCTTCGATGGCAAATTCTCTTCCACTGATTTCACGCAGATTATTGATGCACTCGTCCACACATTCTCCGCAGCGTACACATCTCTCCCTATCTGTATAGGCGCTTCTCGATTCGATTACAATCGCCTCCTTGGGACAGACCGTCTCACAAGACGCACATCCCGTACATGCTTCCACCCGAAGCATTACTTGCTCCTTATAATCCATGGTCTCTGGATTGTGACACCAGACACACCGAAGTGGACACCCCTTGAAGAATACAGTGGTGCGAATTCCATCTCCATCATGAATAGAATATTTCTGAATTTTTGTTATCTTAGTCACTTTACGTACACCTCTTACCGCTCTTTTATCCTTTTTTCACCACACAGGTTTTCCCTGAGAACGCAACCCCATACACAAGGATATCCGTATATCCCTGCACCTGCATTCCTTCTATATATTTCTTCTCTTCAATCTGTCGCAATGCCTCTTCTGCCTTTCAATAGTGGCTCTTTTTATACTCCTTTAGTTTACACTTTCCACTTATTTATTTCAAGGACTTTTCATTTTCCACAATTTATCTCCATCGTACTTTTCATCATACTTTTTCTTATGTTTCTATTGCAGTCTTGAATAAATATTGGTATGATTCTCGTATACTAGCTATCGAAAGGAGATTAAATTTTATGGATTTAAATGTGTTATTTGGACTAAGCTATGGAATGTATGCAATCACTACACAAGACGGGGTGCGACCAACTGGCTGTATTGTAAACTCCGTGTTTCAAGTAACAAATCAAGAACCACTCGTTGCCCTCAGCATGAATCGCGATAACTACACGCATCAAGTCCTCATGCGAGAGAAAAGATTTGCCGTTAGCATTCTCTCTGAGAGCACACCTTCGGATGTCATCTCGAAACTCGGATTTGTAAGCGGGAAAGACGTGGATAAATTGACTGATATTCCGTATTCCATAATTGATGGATTAGCAGTCCTAGACACTAACTGTATGGGCTATTTAATCTGTGAAGTAGTAAGCGTTGCCGAAACATCGACCCATGATATATTTGTTGCGAAAGTGATTGCCGGAGAAACTCTTAACAAGAATCAGCCAATGACCTATTCTTATTACCATAATGTCATCAAGGGCACCTCACCGAAGAATGCTCCAAGCTATCAAAAAGCAACGGTAACTGAACGCGAAGAAGTCTATGTCTGCGACATATGTAATTATCAGTATAAGGGGGATATTACCAAAGAAGGATCTGATTATAAATGTCCAATTTGCAAGGCAGATGTCTCTCATTTTAAGGGATAGCGGAAAGGGGACAGGGGAGATACAAGCATAAAGCTTGTCCTACCCCTGTCCCCTTGATTCATTTTTACTTCAATGCGTTTATAGCTGCTTTCTCAATTGCAAGACCGTCTTTATAGCGCTCCATAAATCTCTCGAATCCTTCTACATCTTTTCCATCTGGTTTCTCTGTAGTTCCTTCCGCTGTTGCAAATATTTTTTCTGCCAAAAACTTGTCTAATGTTTCTCCCTCGGATTTCGTTCTCATGTAGGATGCCAGAAGCGCAATGCCCCATGCTCCGCCTTCTCCTGCTGTTTCCATCACTGTCACTGGTACATTCGCAGCCGCAGCCATAACTTTCTGTCCAACGCCTTTGGTCTTAAATAATCCACCATGTCCTAGTATTTCATCCACTTTTACACCTTCATTTTGAACCAATAAATCTAACCCTATTTTCAAAGCACCTAACGATGTAAATAGGTGTGTTCTCATGAAATTCGCAAGATTGAAGTTACTATTAGCTGTTCTCACAAACAATGGTCTACCTTCTTCAAATCCTGTAATGTGTTCTCCTGAAAAATAGTTATATGCAAGCAAGCCTCCACAATCTGCATCTCCTAAAAGCGCCTTGTTATATAATGTCTCATATAACTTGGTCATATCAACTTCCATGCCCATACTCTCTGCAAATTCTTTGAATAGATTAACCCATGCATTCAAATCCGATGTACAATTGTTGCAATGTACCATGGCAACCAAATCCCCTGCTGGAGTTGTAACTAAGTCAATTTCTTTATATACCCTAGACAACTCTTTTTCTAGCACTAGCATTGCAAATACCGATGTCCCCGCAGATACATTTCCTGTGCGCTTTGTCACACTGTTCGTTGCAACCATGCCTGTTCCTGCATCTCCTTCTGGTGCACATAGTGGAATTCCCGACATTAGAGTTCCTGAAGGATCAATCCATGAAGCTCCTGCTTCAGTCAACGCTCCTGCTTTTTCTCCAGCCACTGCAACTGTTGGTACGATTTCTGATATCTTCCATGGATAATTTTTGTCATTGACCAACTCATCGAACTGATTCATCATATGACGATTGAAGGTTTTTGTTTCAATGTCAATCGGAAACATTCCTGATGCTTCTCCAACGCCCACAATCTTTTCTCCTGTCAATTTCCAATGAACATATCCTGCAAGTGTCGTGATATATGCAACCTCGCTCACGTGCTCATAGCCATTTAGAATTGATTGATAGAGATGCGCCACACTCCATCTCTGCGGAATTTGATACTGGAATACATTCGTCAATTCATCACTTGCCTTTTCTGTCATGGTATTTCTCCATGTTCTAAATGGTGCTAACAATTTATCGTCTTTATCAAACACCATATATCCATGCATCATACCGCTAATTCCAATGGAGCCGATACGATCAATTGTGATATCATATTTATTTTTTACATCTTCAACCATTTTTTTGTAACTAAACTGAAGACCTACCGATACATGATCCAAGTCATATGTCCACACATCATCTACCAAGGTATTTTCCCAATCATACATGCCAGAAGCTATTGGCAGATTGTTCTCTCCGATCAAAACCGCCTTAATTCTTGTAGAACCAAACTCAATGCCTAGCGATGTGTTACCCATTCTAATATCTTCTTTTATTTTATTCATCCTCTTTACTCCTAACAAAACATTTTATGTTCCTTTATATACACAACAAGACTGCCTGGGCAGTCTTGTAAATGTAATTAATTTTATTTATACAATGGTCCGTATGTTGCACAAGCTCTGTAGTCTTGTCCCTCTTTGTCCATTCCAAAAGCATTCCATGCTGCCGGTCTATATACTTTCTCCTCTGGTACGTTGTGCATACACACTGGAATTCTCAGCATTGATGCAAGCGTAATCATATCTGCACCAATATGTCCGTAGCTGATTGCACCGTGGTTCGCTCCCCAGTTATTCATCACATCATAAGCTGTTTTGAAAGCACTATCATCTGTCGTATTTGGCACAAACCATGTACAAGGCCATGTATAGTCTGTACGCTTCCATAACTTATCTGTTACCTCACCTGGTAAATCAATTGTATAGCCTTCGCAGATTTGTAGCACTGGTCCAAGACCTTTGATTAAGTTTAATCGAACCATCGTTGCTGGCATTTCTGCTCTTGTTGCAAATCTTGATGAATATCCACCTCCACGGAAGTATCCGTTGTCCGCTGGATTCCATGTCGTATTCTCTAATATTGCCTCTTGGTCTGCCTCTGTAACATCATACCAAGGTTTTACTAAATGATTGCCATTCTCGTCTACGGCTGCTCCATTGAAATCTAGACAAGATGCACCCGAGTTAATCAAATGAATGAATCCATTCGCTTCTTTTGCCTTTCCTTCTAGCTTATAGCCTGTATTCTTCTCTACTGCCTCTGGGCTCCAATATGTTCTTACGTCGGAGAACATCTGTGGTGTATTGGTCAATAATTTTCCAAACAACATACCAAATGCGTTTAATACATCATTTTCAGTTGCTAAAATATATGGTTCTCTTACACCGTCCCAGTCGAATGATGTACACATTAATGCTTCTGCATAATCTCCATTTGGATAAAAGTCTGTCCATTGTCTTTGACCTTGGAAGCCTGCCGCAATTGCATTATGTCCCATTGCTTCTTCTTCACAACCTTTTGGAAGATTCGGATTCCCATTCATCAAATCCTTGATGATACACATCATCTTCACTACGAATTCTAAATCCGCTTCTTTTGCTTCATCTGTCTTACGAACAAATTCTGGGTTCTTATCGAATCCAATCTTGCACTTCTCTTTTGTCCATTTCAGTGCTTTTTGGAATTCTGCTTCATCATAAATACCCTCTGACATACGGCGGATGATTTCTACCTCATCAATCGACTCCACTCTCATTCCAAAATATTCTTCGATAAAATCTTGATCAATGATAGAACCGCCAATTCCCATACAAACTGAACCAATTTGTAGATATGACTTTCCTCTCATTGTTGCCGCTGCAACTGCTGCCCTACCGAATCTTAATAATTTCTCTACAACGTCCTCTGGGATTTCACTCTCTCCAACGTTCTGCACATCGTGTCCGTAAATTCCAAATGCCGGCAATCCTTTTTGAGCATGACTTGCCAATACAGATGCAAGATAAACTGCTCCTGGTCTCTCTGTTCCATTCAATCCCCATACTGCTTTAATAGTATTCTTATTCATGTCCATTGTCTCTGAACCATAGCACCAACAAGGGGTAACTGTCAGTGTAATTTCAACACCTTCTTTTTTGAACTTCTGCTCACATGCCGCTGCTTCTGCCACACCACCAATTGTTGTATCTGCAATAACAACCTTTACAGGCTCTCCATTGCTATATTTCAAATTCGAAGTGAATAATTCAGCTGCGCTTTTTGCCATTCCCATTGTCTGCTCTTCTAGAGAACCTCTAACGTCCAATACTCCTCTTCGCCCGTCTATTGTGGGTCTAATTCCTATTACTGGATAATCACCAATCAATCTACTCTTTGCCATATCTTTGTCTCCTTTTTCATTTTTGACTTTAGTATAATTATATCCTTGCATTTGCTTTTTTTCTCGTGCTATAATGGAAAAAAACATAACAATATTCACTTATTACAGGAGATCGAATTATGCGATATGCAGATTATCATGAAAAAAAATCACGTGGTACACGTGATTTCCCCTTAGAGTTTTACCATATTGTAGAAACACATCCTCGCTATGTCATGTCTCATCACTGGCATATGGAATATGAAATTATTCGCATCTTAAAAGGAAAGATTATCATCGCATTGGAGGACGAAAAATTTCTTGCAAAACCTGGTGATATTATCTTCATTCAAAGTGGTGTCCTTCATGGAGGACTTCCAGATAACTGTACCTATGAATGCGTTGTCTTCGACTTAGTCGATCTCTTTCGTGGTACAAAAGTCTGCCACCAACAAATTCAATCTATCATCAATGAAGCGATCTTAGTACAAAATTATTTCTCGCGCACTGCTCATCCAAAAATTCACGAGATTATTTGGAGTTTATTTGACGCTGTCCGCATGCGCGCAAGTGGATATGAGCTTACCGCTTTTGGACACATTAGCAGATTCCTCGGTTATGTATTAGAACATGAATACTACACGCAAGCATCTAGCATAACGAAGAAAAATAATAAACGAATCCTACAGCTCAAGAAAGCCTTAGAGTTAATTGAGTCGTCTTATCATACCGCACTTGCACTTGATGACCTTGCCAATGCTGCACAGATGAATTCAAAATACTTCTGTAAGTTTTTTCAAGAGATGACCTCACGTACTCCAATTGACTACCTCAATTATTATAGAATTGAGGCCGCTTGTTTCGAGTTGATTACTACCGATCACTCCATTACAGAGGTGGCTTTCAACTGCGGATTCAACGACCTCAGCTACTTTATCAAGACTTTTAAAAAATACAAAGGAGTAACACCAAAAAAATATCTAACTACTTATATACA
>CAYIZP010000035.1:0-31738 GCA_964367905.1 uncultured Lachnospiraceae bacterium | reverse complement strand
AGAGCACCTGCCTTACAAGCAGGGGGTCACAGGTTCGAGCCCTGTTGGTCCCATTCAAACTAAACTTTTAGTTTGTTTTTTCGCCGTTATGGCTCATTTCAGGCAGATTGCATGAAATGCAAGCTGAGGCAGAGCAAGCTGATTACAAATCAGATGCTCAAAAAGTATTTCGCCGTTGTGGCTCATTTCAGGCAGATTGCATGAAATGCAAGCTGAGGCAGAGCAAGCTGATTACAAATCAGATGCTCAAAAGTATTTCGCCGTTGTGGCTCAATTGGCAGAGCAGCTGATTTGTAATCAGCAGGTTACCGGTTCAAGTCCGGTCAACGGCTTATGGATGGATTCCCGAGTGGCCAAAGGGGGCAGACTGTAAATCTGTTGGCAACGCCTTCGAAGGTTCGAATCCTTCTCCATCCATTGTAATAAAATATTGATTATCGCGGGGTGGAGCAGTCTGGAAGCTCGTCGGGCTCATAACCCGAAGGTCATCGGTTCAAATCCGGTCCCCGCAATTTTTTTATGTAATAGGAAACGTCGTTTCCATTGCACAGAGTAGTAAATCAAAGTGTGTGGTTTCCACACACTTATTTAGCCCAGATAGCTCAGTCGGTAGAGCAGAGGACTGAAAATCCTCGTGTCGCTGGTTCGATTCCGGCTCTGGGCATTTATATTATGGAGCATTAGCTCAGTTGGTAGAGCACTTGACTTTTAATCAAGTTGTCCGGGGTTCGAACCCCCGATGCTTCACTATTATAAGGCTTTTAAGCATAGCTTAGGAGTCTTTTTTTAATACAGAGAAAAGGATGATTCTAGATTTCATCCTCATTTGGTGGAATATATTCAACTAAATCATTAAAATTACATTCTAAAACATAGCAAAGTCTTAAGACAATATCAATATCGATACGCTGTATCTTATTGTCTCTATAATTGCGCAACTGTGTTCGTTGAACCTCTACTCTATATGATAATTGGTTAAGCGAGATGTTTCTATCAGCTAGCAACTTATCTGAACGTATATTTAATTTACCATAACTTCCAGAAGTAATGGGCAATTGGCGTAATGGGTCATCTTTTCACTGTCTCATAGTCGCTCCTTTCTAAATTATTATAAGAAGAAAAATTTCTATTTGTAAGAGTGTGAATATGATGGTGGAATAAAGGAGATACGAAGCTGTGATGTTAACTTCGTACCTCATGTAGGCGATGAAGTAGAGATTTTTGAGACAGAAAGTAAAACGATTGTATCGAAAGTTGAGAAAAAAACAAATGAAATTCCACACGGTGGTATTAATGTAAATGTGCAAGCTAATGCCAATAATTCTGCACCGACACATTATGTTGCTAATGGAACAAAGGCTGTAAATAAAGTTGTATATTGTTTATTAGCAGGTTTTCTAGGGGGAATAGGAATACATAAATTTTATGCTGGGAAAATAGGAACAGGAATCCTTTTTTGTCTTTTTTCATGGACATTTATTCCAACAATTATCGCTCTTGTAGATTTAATAACAGGGTTGTGCAAGAAAGCTGATTCTAATGGGATGATTTTAGTATAAGTACTTAGAAAAAAATATACAAGGATAAGCATTTGTAGTACAGCGGTGCTAATGATAATATAGGTGAAGAAAAAGCATGAGAGATTGACTCAAACTAGAGTTAATCTCTTTTTAACTCTTGATAAAAAAATTGTTTGTAGTACAATTGTATTACAAACAAGGAGGTGTGGTATGGCAAAAGAAGCAACACTACAAGTGAGAATGGATGCACAATTAAAGGAGAGTGTAGAGATGTTGTATAGAGAGATGGGGACATCTTTTGCGGAGGCTGTTAGAATTTTTGCAAAGCAAAGTATGATAGAAAATGGCATTTCAAAATGCAATGGTAAAAAAACATGAACAGATTGATTGATGCCAATATTATATTAAGATATTTGCTTAAAGACCATATGGAAATGTCAGAAAAAGCGAGAATTATTGTAGAAGAGGTAATCAGCTTTGATAAACGACTCATGAAAATGTTATAATAGAGGGTGGAATCCTAAAATAGGAGATTGCACCCTCTATTTCTGATGAGCGAAAAACAATTATACGACCTTATACTTCGTAATCTAAGCAACTACGTTCTGAAATTACAGAGCGAATATATCCTGCTGCAGCTAGATGGTCTGGATGTTTCTGATAGATGTTTAAATCAGCCTCCGTTTTAAAGAGTGTATCTAACATAAGGTCGGCTGTGCTACTAGCCATCAAATCGGTAGTAACGTTAATTTCCACCAATTCTGGAATTAGATTTTTTAGATTCTCTAATTCGTTTTTAATATTCTGTTTAATGTTTTCTTTCTCTTCCTTGGAATATTCATCTTTTATCTTCCATGCTACAATGTGTTTTACCATAAGTTTTCTCCTTGTATTATATTAGTTTAAGATAATGTTTTTATATTTTGTAGTATAGCATTAATTGCAATCTTATACTATCTTTTTTATGTTCAAAGTATGTAGACATATGTACAGATACAGCGATATGCTTTATAATGGTATGAAATCAAAGTTAAATGAAAGATTAAGTTGATAAGGAGGTAGGTATGTCATTAGCTCAAGATATAAGTGAAGCTGTAGAGAAGTTAACAGTAGAAGATCAAAGATTGATTCTAGAGTTGGCGAAGAGATTGAAAATAGAAGATACTAGTCTAGATGAAGAAATTAGCGATATTGAAAGAGCAAAAGAGAAATATGAAAAAGGCGAAACAATTGAGCACAACCGATTAAATTGGGATTAATGTATCTACAAGGACTAGATGGAGTATGATATGAGACTGGATGAGAGATTGAAGGCATATGGTCAATCGGAAATGTATGGATTTCATATGCCGGGGCATAAACGTAACGTTGAGCGGTTTGGGAACCTACTACCCTACGATTGTGATATCACGGAAATTGAAGGGTTTGATGACTTGCATCACCCAGCGGATTTGTTGTTTGATGTACAGGGGCATGCAAGTAAGTTGTTTCATAGTGAGCAATCTTATATGTTGGTGAATGGAAGTACGGCGGGGAATCTAGCAGCAATTATGGCTTGTACAAATTATGGGGATAAGATTTTGGTGGCGCGAAATAATCATCGTTCGGTCTACCATGCCTTGGAGTTGAATGGATTGAAGGCGACTTATATCTATCCGAAGCTTGATGAGAAGACTCTGATTCTAGGAGTAATTGAAGCTCGGGACGTAGAGCAAGCACTGGAAGAAGAGGTGGAGATTAGAGCGGTTGTGATTGTATCTCCTACTTATGATGGTGTGATTTCAGATGTTGGAGCAATTGCGGAGGTAGCACATAGATATGGTATTCCACTCATTGTGGATGAAGCTCATGGTTCACACCTGGGATTCCATACTAATCTATTTCATAACTCGAATGAATGTGGGGCAGATATTGTAGTACATAGCTTGCACAAGACATTGCCGTCCCTCACGCAGACGGCGCTTTTGCATGTGAATGGAAAGCTTGTAGATAGAAGACGTGTAGAGAAATATCTACAGGTATTTCAATCGAGCAGTCCATCGTATCTGTTGATGGCGAGTATTGATAGATGTGTTGGACAATTAGAAGAGGCGAAGACGTTCCTATTTGGGGAATATATGAGTCAATTAGACCATTTGAGGAGTAGGTTATCACAAATGAAATTTTTGAAGTTGATTGAGATGGAGAATATGGAGCCATCAAAGATTTTAATCTCTACTAGAAATACGAATATAAGTAGCAGGGAATTATATAAGGTATTATTGGAACGATTTCAGTTGCAGATGGAGATGGTTGGGTACGAATATGTACTGGGCATGACATCGATTGGGGATACAGAGGAAGGGATGAATCGATTGGCAAGTGCTTTGTTAGAAATCGATTCAGAAATTACAAGTGCTGTTAGCGAAGACGATATGTTACCACTGTTAAAAGCGATAGCTGGTGGGAAGAAAAAGATAGATGCACAGGTGAGTGGCAATGGGTGTTTTTACTATCTCTACCCACCAGGGATCCCTTTTGTCACACCAGATGAGGCAGTGACTGAGGAAATAGAAGCGTTAATGAAACAGTATGAAGAAAATGGATTTGTAATACATAGACAAGTTTAGGCGATGAATTAAGTTTCATGGGTTGGATGATTGAAACTTGAGAGAAAGTGAGAAATAAAATGGGCAAGATATTTTATATCATGGGTAAGAGTTCCACAGGGAAGGATACAATATATAGAAAGATTGGAGAGCGGTTTCCTCAATTGAAATCAGTTACACTCTATACAACGAGACCGATTCGAAAGGGCGAAGAGGATGGTGTGCAGTATTTTTTCGTGGATGAGAAGAGGTGCGATGAATTAGTGTGGTCTGGGAAGGTCATAGAACTACGTGCCTATCAGACGGTTCATGGGATTTGGAAGTATTTTACGTTAGATGATGGACAGATTGACACAGGGAAGCATTCCTATCTGATGATTGGAACTTTAGAATCTTATGAAAAGATGAAAGTATATCTAGGGGGAGCAGATTTGGTTCCTTTATATATTGAAGTGGATGATGGTGATAGACTAGAGCGGGCGCTTCGTAGGGAGCGGAAACAAGAGAATCCGAAGTATGCAGAGTTGTGTCGTAGATTTTTAGCAGACACAGAGGATTTTTCAGACGAGAAGATTGAACGGGCTGGGATAGAACGTAGATTTGAGAATGCAGTATTAGAGAATTGTATGGATGAAATAATAGACTATATAAGTTCACAAAAGTGTGGTATACTAGAACCATAAAGCACTAATGTCTAAGGGGACGGGGTGGGAAGTAACCCATAGGAGTTAGTAGTGAACAAGAGGTAATTATGGATAGTTGTTATAGAGATGTAATCGGGCATTCGGAGATTATCGATTATTTCAAGAATGCGATTCGTTCAGATAAAGTAGGTCATGCATATTTAATAAGCGGAGAGCAAGGATCTGGAAAAAAGATGCTTGCGACTTTGTTTGCGCAGGTTTTGTTGTGCGAGGAGAGTATAGAAGATGCATGTGGAATGTGTAAATCTTGTAAGCAGGCAGTAGGGAGCAATCACCCAGATATCATTTATGTGTCACATGAGAAACCGAATTCGATTAGCATTGAAGAAATACGAAGACAAGTGGTGAGTGATACAGCAGTAAAACCGTATGCAAGCAAGTATAAAATCTACATAATCGTAGATGCAGATAAGATGACAGAACAGGCACAAAACGCGATTCTGAAAACCATAGAAGAGCCGCCTTCTTACGCGATTATTTTCTTATTGGCTGAGAATGATGGAGCATTATTGTCTACGATACAATCGAGGTGTATCACTCTAAAACTTCGCAATGTGAAGGATGCCTTGGTGAAGGCTTATCTCATGCAGAAATTAGAAGTGCCAGAGTATGAGGCGAATATCTGTGCAGCATTCGCCCAAGGGAATATTGGAAAAGCCATTACATTGGCAAAGTCAGAGCGTTTCAATGAGATTAAGGCAAAAGCGGTTTATCTACTGAAGCGTATCTATGATATAGATGTGATCCAATTATCATCGATGATAAAGGATATCACAAATTATAAATTAGAGATTCAGGATTTCTTCGATATTATGGCGATATGGTATCGAGATATTCTGATGTACAAGGCTACTAGAAATCTGGATCGCCTTGTTTTCAGAGATCAGATGCATGAGATTGGAGAACTAGCAAATGTCATTTCCTATGAGGGAATCGAGAATGTGCTAGAGGCATTAGAGACTGCTAAGACCAGATTGAGAGCAAATGTGAATTTTGAATTGACGATAGAATTGTTATTACTTACTATAAAGGAGAATTAGGGAATGGTAAAAATTGTAGGAATACGTTTTAGAACTGCGGGCAAGATATACTATTTTGCGCCAGGAAGAGAACGTTTGAAGGTGGGGAATCGAGTGATTGTAGAGACTGCTCGAGGTGTAGAGATAGGTACAGTTGTGTTAGGGGTGAAGGATGTGGATCAATCCATGATTACATCACCGCTAAAACCGGTTCTTAGAGTCGCAACTTCAGCAGATATAGATCATAGCGAAAAAAACAAAGAAAAAGAAGCAGAGGCATTCAAGATTTGCTTGGAGAAGATTCGCAAGCACGATCTAAAGATGAAGTTGATTGAGGCGGAGTATACCTTCGATAATAATAAACTATTATTTTATTTTACAGCAGACGGAAGAATTGACTTCCGTGAGTTAGTAAAAGATTTAGCAAATGTTTTTAGAACGAGAATTGAATTGAGACAAATCGGTGTGCGTGACGAGACGAAGATCAAAGGTGGTCTAGGGGCTTGCGGTCGTGTACTCTGTTGTCATTCGTTTTTGTCGGAATTCTCGCCGGTATCGATTAAGATGGCGAAAGAACAGAGTTTGTCACTCAATCCGACCAAGATATCGGGAGTGTGTGGTCGCTTGATGTGTTGCTTGACCAATGAGCAAGAGGCATATGAAGACTTGAATAGTAAATTGCCATCAAATGGAGATTTTGTTACAACGATAGATGGATGCAAGGGCGAGGTACAGAGTGTTAGTGTCTTGCGTCAGATGGTAAAAGTTGTTGTGAACTTGGATAATGACGAAAAAGAGATTCGTGAATATCCAGTCAAGGAATTAAAGTTTAAGAAGAAACGCAAGAAAAATGAGCCGAAATTGAGCAAGGAAGAGATGCGTCAATTGAAGGAATTAGAAAAAAAAGAAATGGAATCAAAACTGGATAAATAGAGAGACTGAAATAATGGATAATATCAAGAGAACGGTGAAGTTAACTGAGAATGAGAGATTGGATGATCTACAGGTAAAGGGCTATCATATTATACAGAATCCAGAAAAATTTTGCTTTGGAATCGATGCAGTTTTGCTCGCAGCATTTGCGAAGATAAAAGCTACAGAGAACGCCCTTGATTTAGGTACGGGAACAGGGATTATTCCTATTTTATTGGAATCTAAGACAGAGGGAAAGAACTTTGTTGGGCTAGAGATTCAAGAAGAGAGTGCGGATATGGCGCGTAGAAGCGTCGAGTTCAATCATTTGGAAGAAAAAATAGAAATTGTAACAGGGGATATTAAGGAGGCAAGCAAATTATTTGGCTATGCCTCTTTCCGTGTTGTTACAGTGAACCCACCCTATATGATCCAACAACATGGGATTAAGAACGAAGCAGATTGTAAAACAATAGCAAGGCACGAAGTGCTATGTGATTTGGAGGACGTTATCAGAGAGTCGGCTAGAGTATTGCACAATAAGGGGAGATTCTATATGGTGCATAGACCATTTCGCGTAGCGGAGATTATGCAGTGTATGATGAAGCATGATCTGGAACCGAAGAGAATGCGGTTTGTACATCCTTATGTGGATAAAGAACCGAATATGGTATTAATAGAGGGGGTTAAGGGTGCACGTTCGAGAATTCTTGTGGAGCCACCACTCATTATCTACAATGCAGACGGTAGCTATACAGCAGATGCGCTAGCATGTTATGGCGAGATGAAGAAGGAGGGAAGGTAATGGCAGGAATCTTATACCTATGTGCGACACCCATTGGGAATCTAGAAGATATTACATTTCGCTGTGTTAGAATCCTAAATGAAGTGGATTTGATTGCAGCGGAGGATACAAGAAATAGTATTAAGCTTTTAAATCATTATGAGATAAAAACACCGATGACCAGCTATCATGAACATAATAAGTTCGATAAGGGAAGGCATCTAGTAGATCGTTTGATGAATGGTGAAAATATTGCATTGATCACGGATGCTGGAACACCAGGGATATCTGATCCGGGAGAAGAGTTGGTAAAGATGTGTTACGATAGTGGAATAGAAGTGACCGCCATCCCGGGGGCAGCAGCTTGCATTACAGGTCTAACTATATCAGGTAAGAGTACGAGACGATTTGCATTCGAAGCCTTCTTGCCAAGTGTGAAAAAACAACGACAAGAAATCTTAGAAGAATTAAAGAGAGAAACACGTACCATCATCATCTACGAGTCACCACATCGCCTGACGAAAACATTAAAAGAGCTTTATGATCATTTGGGGGAACGTGAGATATCCATATGTCGAGAACTTACGAAAAAATATGAGGAAGTCAATCGAACCACCTTTTCTGAAGCATATCAATATTATACTGAAAACCAAGTAAAAGGGGAATGTGTAATCATTGTTCAAGGCTTAGATCGGGAGCAAAAAAAGGAAGAGGAAAAGCTGGAATGGTTGCAGATGGAACTGACGCAACATATGGAGTATTATACAAGACAAGGGTACACGGAAAAAGAGGCGATGAAAATAGTCGCAAAGGATAGAGGTGTTAGTAAGAGAGATATTTATCAGGAGTTACATCAGTTAAAACAATAATCAGTTTGGAGAAAGAAGAGGGCAAACGATGGATATTGCTAAAAAAAGGGAATATAAATCGAAACAATATACCTATAGATTGCAAGATATTCTGAGTGTTTTTGGGAGTATATTGATTATTTTAACAGTTGGAGTAATCAGTCTATACTCGACTCTTTTTTTTAGTGATAGTATGACCAGTAAGATTGCAGATTCACGTATCGATGTTTTGTCTAAAATTTCTGATGAAGTAACAGATATCTGTGAAGATGCCGAGATGATATTCAACTTATACTGGTACAATGCTTTTGTGGATATACCTGAAACTGTAGAACCATTTGAGGCGAGACAAGAAGCACAAATCATTGAGCAATTTCAAGCTATTGATGATTTGAACGGGCAAGCATATCAGCTAAGCGGTGTAGACTATGAATATATAATCACGTTAAAAAATGGTTTTTCATATAGTTCTAGAAATGAAGATTTATTCTATGATTTTACGCAATATGAACAAGAGTTGTGGTATTTGGATTTAGTAGAAAACAAGGATGATATGATATGGGTGTCTACTTATAAGGATTATCATCAGGATGAGTACATTTCGTCATTGGTTCGTCCATATTTGGACGAGTCAGGGAATATAATTGGTATGTTTCTGCTGAATGTTCCAGAGGATAATATTTATAGTATGTATGATGAGTTGGTTGAAAACAATGAGATGTATATAGTGGATGATACTGGGAAAATTGTTTCTCACACAAATAAGGAGATGCTCGGGATTCCATATTATGATATGGAAGTGTTTAATAACATGTTTGAAAATGAAGTGGAAACTGGTGAAGGAGATGAGAACAGTGCGTTTCAAATTATTAGCAAAAACAATGAGGAATTTTTATTCTCCAAGGTTTCAAATGGACAGCCTCGCTGGAGTTATATAGAAGAGATACCGCTTGATTTTATTTTGAGAGATGTGCGTGACTTAACAAATCGTCTATGGTTTGTTGCTATTATATGCATTGTCATAGCCATTGTATTTTTTCGCTATATCTCTAGTCGAACAACAGCGCCATTGAAACGGTTGGTGCAGCAATTGGAAAAAATAGGAAGAGATGTAAATGTTGATACACAGTTTGATGTGAAGGGATGGGAAGAAGTCAATAGAATCTGTGATGAATGTAATTTTATGAATGATAGGATTAAGAATCTGATTTTGGAAGTAAAGCACTCAGAACAAGAGAAGAGTAAGGCGGAATTAGGATTTCTACAGGCTCAAATGAGTCCGCACTTTATGTATAACACCTTGTTCTCAATCAAGTGTCTTGTGGACATGGATGATAAGAAGGGTGCGATTGACACCTTGAATGCATTTACAGCTATCTTAAAATATATATTATCCTATAAATCAGAATATGTAACGATAGCAGAAGAAATAGTGCTGCTAGAGGAGTATACTAAGCTGCAAAAAGTGTTATATGGAGATAAGTTTGTTGTCTGCATACATTGTGAGCAAGAACTATACGATAAGGAAATCCTTAGAATGATTCTACAACCATTAGTTGAAAATTCTCTGCAACATGGTCTTCGAGATGAGAAGGAGCGGATATCGGTAGAGGTTCTATTTTCAATAGAAGAGGATGGTTTGCAGATTACAATCATGGATGATGGAATAGGATTTAATAGAGAAAATCTAGAGCGGTTGTATAAGCGTGTGGACAAGGTTGATAAGCAAAACAAACAAAATAAGCAATCTAATTTAATTGGACTAAATAATATTAGACAGAGGATAAAGAAGCGGTATGGAAAAGATTATGGCGTGTTTATTGATGCTACTTATGAAAAAGGTGCAAAAATCGTAGTAAAGTTACCAGTTGATGCACTAGATGTTAACTAAGAATATGAGGTGATTACTATTATGAAGGTAATGGTTGTGGATGATGAACTACCTATTCGAGAATGGATTCGAATGATGATTCAGAAGGTAGAGCGAGAAATTGAAATTGTGGCCTGTGTATCGAGTGGAGAGGAGGCCTATAAATCGTTTGTGACATATAACCCAGATTTAATTATATCAGATATCAAGATGGGAAATATGGACGGGATTGAATTGCTAGAGAAGATTAAGTCTATAAAAAAAGATATATATTTTGTTTTGCTTACATCTCATAATGATTTTGACTATGCAAGAAAAGCGCTGAAATATGGAGCAAATGAATATATATTAAAAACAGAGGTTACGATAGAGTCTATTGAGAAGATTATTGATAATTATGTTTCGGGAATGGAGAAAGTCGAGAAAAAAAAGATTTACATCGAAGAGGTTTATGAGTGGGAAGAAAATACTTATAAAACATATTTTGCTATTTGTTATAGGAATGAATTCGACAAAGCGTTTAACGAATTTGGTAGTCTAGAAAAAGTACGGCTGTTAGGAAGCTATTATGATAGAAGCGAGAATTGTTATCAGTTAGTTGAAGGTGGCGATGGTGTATCAAACGTGAGTCAGTATAATGAAGTACTTATAGCTGCAAAAAATATCTCTAGTATCTATAGCATCCCTGTAGGAATGTCTGGGATGTCTAGTACACCGAAAGAGGCGTTTGAAAGAGCTAGAGAAGCGTATGAACTCAACTTTTATCAGGATGATATAGGTGTAAATGTTTATGCTAAGCATGATAATTTCACTGTAAAAGAGGAGCTGATGAAAACACAGCAGGAGTGTATCAAGGCAATCTACAACGATAACTATTATAAAGTGAAAATGTGTTTTGAAGATATGGTTCAGTTAACGAAACAAAAGAAATATTCTAATGTTAAAGAAGTGAAAAATATGGTAGTTGACATACTATATGCATATAAACTGTCGTTACTGAGTCTGGGAAGTATAGAGGTGCAAAAAGAAATTGAAGACAAGAAAAATCAAGTGAGAGAAGCTACAAAGCTTTCAGTCGTATATTCAGTTGTGTTGCAACTTTTTACAGCAACAGAAGAAGGGAGTATGAACAATACTACGTACTCTATCTACACAAAGAAGGCAATAGCCTTTGTGCAAAAAAATTATTCCGACAATATCTCATTAGTAGATGTTGTGGATGAGTTAAAAATTAACACGGAATATTTTTGCAGGGTGTTTAAGAAGGAAACTGGGAAGACATTCTTGACATATCTAACGGAATATAAAGTGAAAAAGGCGCAGGAGTTACTAGCTAAAACAGATTATTCCATTCAAGAAATATCAGATCGACTTGGCTACTCTAGCGTTGCTTATTTTTCGAAAGTATTTAAAAGTAAAACAGGGAAAAATCCATTGCAATATAGAAAAGAATAGATGAAATCCAAATAAATATGTAGATGACTATCCTACGATTTATTTGGGTTTTTTTGATATATAGAATTAGGGTGTCAAAAGGTCAATATAGTGATAAAAAGTCAAAATAATATTTGAAAGTCATAAAAGTGAAAATTCAGGTAAGAATATTGCATATCAACGATGCCTAGAAATGAATAGAATATACATATGAAAGGAAATGAGATGAGAAAAGAAATTAACTTAATTGGAAGCCTTGTCCTAGTCATTTGTTTATGTGGTTGTGCAGAACACCAAGAGATAAGTGAGGAAATTAGTCAAACCCAAAGCGAGGACTTAAATCAGCTGAGAGTGTCGGTCCAACCTCATTTTCTGAGTGCACAATTACAATATATCATGGATAATCAATTAGACGAGAAGGCCGGATTGGATCTGAGTATAAGTTATTCTGATGATGGGAATATGCAGATTGATGATAGTGTGTTAGATGATTGGGATGTGGCGACAATCGGAGGCGCCTTTGTATATGCGCTTGCAGAAGATAAGGCGACTTTGGTAGCGGAGCATATTAGCACAGCAGATAGCAATAACATATATGCGGAAAGAGGACATGAAGTTTTTGACACAAAGGGAGTGAATCCGACGTATCCCAATGTACATGGAACCGCTGAAAGCGTGAAAGAGAAAAAGCTTTTGATTTCTCCCAATACGACATCAGAGTATATTGCAAATAAGTGGCTTGCATCCATAGGACTTCCTAAGGAGTCAGTTGAAATGGTTTTGGGAAACTTTGATTCTAGCTATGAAGGATTGATTCAAGGGGAAGGGGAATATGCTTCACTTACAGCTCCATTTTCCTTTATGGCAGAAGATAGTGGATATGAGGTTGTTGCCTCCGCAACAGATCTGAACATTCCATTTTATGAGGTGATTATTGCAAATAATATGAGTTATGACAAAAAGCGTGATGAAATCAGAATATTTATAGAATTGATTTTGGAAGCAAATATCGCACTCGAGAGTAATGAAAGTCAAAAGATAGAAAATGCGAAACTATGGTATGAAAAATCTAATATCAACGATGAATTGCTTCAAATTCAATATATTGAGAAAGAATGTGGGTTTAAAACATATGTAACTCCAGATAACTACAATATAGAAGAATTTGGAATGTTTGCAGAAGAATATGCAAGTTTTTTGGTGAATACGGGTAATATGGAAGCCAAAAATCTAATGAATGTGAAGGATAATATTGACTATGAGATTTTTGAAGAAGCGTTAGAGAACGTTTCTCTAAAATAAAATTTTAAAGAGAGAAGGAGAAGAGTATGAAAAAGAGATTTATTGGAGCATTATTAGCAATGGCAATGATTAGCGGGTTGTTAGTAGGATGTGGAGGAGATGAAGCAAGTAGTGGAACAACATCCGGGGGAGATGCAGCCTTAGAGGAATCAGAGGAGTTACCGGTATTACGAGTAGCTTGTCAGCCGTTCTTTGTATCAGCACAGATTGGATATATCATGGATAATAAATTAGATGAAGCAAGTGGGTTTAAGATTGAACCAGTTATGTTCTCGAGTGGAGCACCTATCAATGAAGCACTTTCGACAGATTCGTTTGATATAGCACCAACGGGTGGAGCATATATCTTCGGAGTTGCTAACTTTAATGCGAAACTAATCGGAGCACATATTAATGGTAGTGGTGGTAATGAAGTGTGGGTTAAAGCAGATTCAGATATGGCAGCAGTAAAAGGTGCGGTTGCAGACTATCCAGAAGTTTTAGGAGATGCGGCGTCAGTAGAAGGAAGTAAAATTCTTCAAACAACAGGAACAACTTCACAATATACAGTTGTAAAATGGCTAGAAGCAATTGGGGCAGAAGATGCTACAGTTGAAACAGTACATATGGATTTTCCACAAGTATTTAATGCGTTTGTATCGAATCAAGGCGATGTAGCAGGTTTAGTTTCTCCTTATTGTTTCCAAACAGATGACACAATGGTAAGAGCAGCGACATTAGATGACTTAGGAATTCAAGTGTATGAAGAAATCATTATTCCAAATGCAGTATATGAAGATGATTCGAAGAAGGAATTAATATCAAGCTTCTTAAAAGTATTATATTCAGTAGGTGATGAATTTGAAGCGGATCCTGAGAAGAAATTTGAAGCAGTCTATAAGTGGTATCAAGATAATGGATCAACAGCGACTGAAGAAGATGTTCGAGCTGAGTGTGAGTTGAAAACATATGTTACAACGGAAGAGGCTAAGGCGATGGAATTGGGTGTAATAGAGACTGATTATGCAGAATTTATGGCTAGCCAAGATAAATTAGATGAAACAGGGCTAGAGAATTTCAAGAATAATATTGCACCAGATTATTTGAAAGATGCACTACAATAATTAGAATTTATCAATATCTAATAATGGAAGGGTGTCGGGGTAGACCTATTTCCCGACATCCTCTTTTTAAAGAAAGGATGTTATAGCATGAATAACAATATAAGCGAAAAAGAAGAAAGAAGAAAACTAGAACGCGAAAATAGAAAATATATGATGTTTTCTGTTATATCAATTGTAGTATTTCTTTTTATTTGGCAATTGGTAACAGACATACTTCGAATATTTCCTACATATGCATTGCCAAGTCCAGTTATGGTACTAGAAGCATTTTTCAGTAAATTAGTGGATACATCTCCAGACGGAAGTATTCTGATTGTTCATATCTTAGCTAGTCTGCAAGTTGTATTACTTGGATTTTTATTAGCGGCTGTGATTGGGATACCACTTGGAATTTTAATGGCGTGGTATAAGCCCGTAGATATGTGGGTGAAACCTGTATTTGACTTGATTAGACCAATTCCACCAATTGGATGGGTACCAATTATGGTTATTATCTTTGGAATTGGAATTGGATCTAAAATCATGGTTGTATTTATCTCGGCATTTATACCTATGATATTAAATGCATATTCGGGAATAAAACAAACTAAGGAAGTACATGTCAATGTAGCAAAAACTTTTGGTGCAAAGAAGCGTGAAATTCTATTTAAGGTAGCGATTCCAACAGCGATGCCAATGATATTTACTGGATTGAAAGTAGCGCTAGGCGTGGCTTGGATGACTTTGGTAGCAGCAGAATTGGTAGCCGCAACGAAAGGTGTAGGATATATGCTACAGATTGCTAGGACAATCGGACGTTCTGATATTATTGTTATGGGAATGTTTGTATTAGCAGGTGTGGGTGCGATTCTAATTGCAATCTTAGACTTTTTAGAAAGAAAATTCGTGAGGAGGTAGGAAATGAACAATATTAAGAATAGAACAGTGTCTGTTGGTGTAGGGATTTGCTCGATTTTCTCTTTGTTTTTAGTATGGTATTTAGCAGTAGCATATACCGACATAAGTCTGATATTCCCAAATCCACTTGATGTATTCGAGTACTTCGCGGCATCAATAACAAATAATATAGGACAATATAATTTGATACAACATGTAGGCTTTAGTTTACAACGTGTACTTATTGGATATGGATTATCCTCGGTGATCGGTATTATTTTAGGGGTTGCAATGGGATATTCTAAAACGATTAATGCATTCGTGAGTCCGATTTTTAACCTTATTCGTCCTATACCAGGACTTGCTTGGATTCCGTTAGCGATTCTATGGTTTGGAATTGGAGAAGAGACAAAATGGTTTATCATTTTTATGGGAGGATTTGCCAATGTTGTTCTAAACTCTATGGATGGAACCAATAAAGTGGATCAACAATTAGTAGGGGCAGCAAGACTCTTAGGCGCAAATCAAATGCAAATATTTTTCAAAATCATTCTGCCAAGTGCAGTTCCTTATATTTTTGCTGGATTACAGGTTTCACTGTCCACTTCATGGATGGCAGTGTTGGCAGCAGAGATGGTAAGTTCGAATCAAGGGTGTGGATGGATTATAACAACTGGTATGAATAATGGTGATACTGTTCAAATTCTGGTAGGAATGCTTGCAATTGGAATCGTTGGATTTATATTAGCAAATCTTATGAGATGGATAGAAAGGAGATTGTGTGTATGGGCCGTGAGAGGGAATTAAAAATATCTGTAAAGAATTTAAGTAAAACATTTATTTCGAAAAGCAGAACGCAAAATGAAGTGAATGAAGTAATAGAAGATCTTAATTTGGATGTATATGAGAATGAATTTGTTGTATTGTTTGGACCAGGACAATGTGGGAAGACAACAATCTTAAGAATATTAGCAGGACTAGAAAGTAAAACAACAGGCTCGGTTGTAGTTAATGGAGAAGAAGTAGATGGACCGAAGACTGACCGAGGAATGGTATATCAAACTACGGCATTATTTCCGTGGATGTCGGTTATGAATAATGTGGCATTTGGACCAAAAGTTAATAAGGTGAAGAAGAGCGAGTGGAAGGAACGCGCTCAAAAATATATTGATATGGTAGGACTGACAGGTTATGAAAATAGTTATCCAATTAAGCTTTCTGGTGGTATGCAACAAAGAGTAGGAATTGCTAGAGCATATTGCAATGATCCAGAAATCATACTTATGGACGAACCATTTGGACATTTGGATGCCCAGACTAGATATCTGATGGAAGAAGAAATTGAAAAATTATGCAACAGTGATAAGAGAACGGTTATCTTTGTTACGAATAATGTAGAAGAAGCAATTTATTTAGCAGATAGAATTATACTATTGAAAAACACACCAACAAATGTGGTGAAAGAATACGTAGTAGACCTTCCAAGACCTAGAAAATATACAAGTCCGGAATTCTTGGCTTTACGTGATGAAATAACGGATCTAGTTGAACAGATGTAGAGAAAGGATGGGAGCATGAGTAAAAAAAATAAAGTAGAAGTTAGAAATTTGACCAAGGGATTTGGTGATTTGTTAGTGCTTAATGATGTTTCGTTCGATGTAGAAGATGGGGAGTTTTTATGTATTGTGGGACCTACTGGGTGTGGAAAAACAACATTCTTAAACTCGCTTACTAAAATCTATGAACCAGATAAGGGAACAATAAAAGTAGATGGTGCAGATATAGACCCGTCTGTACAAAATTTAGCCTATATTTTTCAAGAATATTCTACGATGGAGTGGCTGAATGTGCAGCAAAATATTGAATTTGGTTTAAGGGTTAAGAAATTATCAGAGGATGTAATTAAACAACGCGTGGATAAAGTAATAGGAATTGTAGGTCTTGAAAAATATAGAAATTATTATCCGAGTCAAATCTCGGCAAGTATGTTACAACGAGTAGTAATTGCAAGAGCATTCGCGACAGAACCAGACCTCCTATTAATGGATGAGCCTTATGGACAACTGGATCTGACATTAAAATATAAACTAGAAGATGAATTGATTAAAATGTGGCAAGAGATCAAGACTACTGTTCTTTTTATCACGCATAATATTGAAGAGGCAGTTTATCTGTCAAATAGAATTATTGTTTTGACAAATAAGCCGACCCAAATTAAAACGGAAATCATCAATGACTTACCAAGACCAAGAAATGTATCTTCACCTGAATTTGTAAAACTAAGAGATCAGGTTACTGAATTGATTAAATGGTGGTAGAGGAGAAAACAATGGAACAATTGAATTTAATCATAATAACACCAGACCAAATGAGGCAAGATTATCTAGGCTGTTATGGTCATCCGACAATAAAGACCCCTCATATTGACTCCTTAGCAAAGAACGGAGTGAAATTTGATAATATGTATTGTGCAGCTCCGCTGTGTGGACCATCAAGGTGTTCATTTGCAACAAGCACATACTTTTCTGAACACAATCATAGAAATTATTGGTCTACGATTAGCCCTGATGTGCCAAACATCGTAACTTCCTTGAAAAAGGTTGGTTATAGAACAGGAATGTTTGGAAAAAATCATTTATTTACATATGACCGTTTGCATGAGTTGTGGGATGAGTTGTATGAGGTGTGTTTAGGAAATTATGATGGGCATCCAGACTATGTGCATTCCTTTAGTTCGTTCACATTAGATGAAAATCACGAATTTAATATAACAGATAAGCTTACGACAATGGGAATTGATTTTATGAATGATTCTTCAGATAAACCGTTTTTCTTGTGGTTGAATTATCAAGATCCACATCCGGCATTTTGTTGTCCAAAACCATATGATACGATGTATGACCCAGAGGAAGTAATCCTATCGAAACGTAGAAATTTGTATGATAAGGATAAACAGCCAATTCGAAATGAAGTGTTTCGAGTTCATTCAGAGATGGACTTGTGTAGTGATGACGACCTGAAAAAAGCTATTGCATATTACATGGGTCAGATCAGTTATGTTGACGATAGTGTTGGACGAATCCTAGAGGCTTTGAATAGAACAGGCAAAGATAAAAAGACGGTTATCCTATTCTTTAGTGATCACGGCGAACTATTGGGAGACTATGGAATGACACACAAAAACCCAACATTTTATGATTGTCTAACAAAAATACCGACAATTCTAGTACACCCAGATGGGAGATGGGAAAATAACACCTTCTCGGGTCTGACAGAAGAGGTTGATTTGGTACCTACACTTTTGGACGCCTTGGGTGTTGAGATACCACCCACAATGGTTGGGAAAAGTTGGGTTGAGGACATAAATAAAAAAATCTTCAAAGGCAAGGACACAGTCATATGCGAGGCTGGGGGAGGAAGTCCTACATACAAAGAACCGATATCAGGTCATATCATCAATGCGCCACATGTTCCGACATCACTTGGAGTAGGTGCAATGATAAGAAAAGGAGCTTACAAATTATCAATCTATGGAGATGATGTGTGTGAATTATACAACCTAGAAGACGATATGGATGAGTTGATTAATTTGTATGACAACCCAGATTATAGAGACATACAAACTGATTTGACACTGAAACTATTAAAGCGCCAGATGAGTGTAAAGGTTAGAGATATTGGCTCAATGGAATGGACATATGAGGATTATCCATATGATGTGAGATTCGAACCATTGGAAAATATCGGACCAGAATTAAAAGACGTAAGGGCTAGTGGAGACTATAAAAAGTAAAACATTCGTAGCCCCTTCCTCTATTCGCAAGAACCATATAAATCTAGTCTTAGATTGTAATATAAGTATAAGAGTCGTATTACAAGAAGTAAAACATACAAAAGAACCGAGGTAGGATAAAGAACCATTGCGGAGATTCGACGATGTTCCGATGATTGCCATCGAGGGAAATAACTGTTTGAGCGTAAGCGAGTTTTATTTCCCTCGATAGAATAAGGCAGAATCGGAAGAGAGGAAGAATCCGCAGGTTCTGTTTCAACCTCGGTGCTTTGTATATAACGAAGTGGCTACGTATAGTTACAAATTATTTGGTTCCAAATATCCTATCCCCAGCATCTCCTAGACCAGGGCAGATATATGCCGCTTCGTTTAGACAACGATCCACACAACCTACGTAAATCTGAATGTCTGGATGGGCGGCAATTAGTTTATCCAAGCCTTCGGGAGCAGCGATGATTGCCATGAATTTGATGTTTTTTCCACCGTGTTCTTTGATGAAGTCTACTGCAGATACAGCGGATCCTCCCGTTGCTAACATTGGGTCTAGTACTACGATGGTTCTCTCTTCGATTGGGTTTGGTAGCTTGCAGTAGTATTCGTGTGGTTGATGTGTTTCCTCGTCACGATAAAGACCAATATGCCCAACTTTTGCTGAAGGAACTAAGTTCAGGATTCCATTTACCATTCCAAGTCCAGCACGTAGGATTGGTACGATTGCTAGTTTCTTACCAGCGATCATAGGTGTCATACAGGTCTCGATTGGTGTTTCCACCTTTACATCTTCTAAAGGGAGATCACGTAGGGCTTCGAATCCCATCAGGTTTGCAATCTCTTCTACGAGCTTGCGAAATTCATTGGTTCCAGTACTCTTGTCTCTTAATAATGAAATTTTGTGTTGAATCAGTGGGTGTGTGAATGTTGTTACATTTTGCATGTTTAGTTTCCTCCTTGAGTTGTATAGTAAAGTTTTTCATTTTTTTCTAAAGTTTCTATTATAATATTTCGACAATATGCGCCCATGTGTCTTTTTGTTTCCGCATCTAATTCATCCATATAGATGGGGGTGCCATATTCTATAACAATATGTGCTTTTCTAATTTTCGGAAATTGACGTTCGAATATGTCGCGCGTATGGTTGATTGAGATGGGAACGATGGCACATTTTGCCTTGTTTGCAATCTTAAATGCTCCCTCTTTAAACTCCAATAACTCTGTCTCAGCACCTTCACTTCGTGTTCCTTCGGGAAATACACACATAGAAATCCCAGATTTAATATGGTCAATGGCTGTCAATATCATTTTCATGCCTTCACGTGGATCAGAACGATTCAAAAATAGACAGTAAATATCTTTCATTCTCCCACGCAAAATCGGCGCCTTCAATAGGCCATCTTTTGCAACATATCCCATTATTTTGTCGAATTGAACGCTGGTAAGGTGTATGTCGAACAGACTGCGATGATTGCCGATAAATAAGGCTGCTTCTTCAGGGACCTTTTCTTTTCCGATGACAGTGACACTTGTCCCAGATATCTTCAATATAGTGCGAAAAGCACCTTGGATAGAATGGAGAGCTAAACGGTCTCCTTTTTCTTTGTCAAATTTCCTTATGGTGTGATAGACAAAAAATACTGGTACTGAAAAGATAAGATAAAGTACCAAATAAACCACAACTGTGATATAACGTATCATATAAAAAATCCTCCTCGACTATTTTAACACAAGTAGTTATGAAAGTACAGATTACTTCATATGTTATTACAGAAGAAATTTGGAAGAGGTGAAAAAATTCGAAAAACTAGATATTTTGTAGGATTATTCATCATTTTATTATTCTTGACAACAGGCTGTGTAGTGACAGAGGTGAGCGAGGAAAGGATTTCTGACATCGAATATACGGTAATTGACGAAGCAGAACTGCCTAATGAAATTGAGGAATTAGTCGCAGAGAATCTGAAGAATAAAATGAAGTTATCATACACAGACCAAGGGGATACCTATATTATAAGGGGGTATGGAGCTCAAGATACAAGTGGATATAGCATAGAGATAGTAGAGATTTACGAAACAGAAACAACAGTGGTTGTGAGTACGAATTTGTTAGGTCCAAGGCAGGATGAAAACATACAGACGGTAGAAACGTATCCATACATAGTGATTAAAATTGAAGAATATGGAAAGCCTATTGTGTTTGAACCGATGTATTAAGTAAATGGAATGATGTCAATAATAAGAAAATGGAGGGGTTTATGGAATTAGTAAAAAGAGGAATGCAGACATGTGTGAATGGAGTGATGATTACACATCAGTTTAATTTGGATGAGGATGTGAATGTTCCGGATGTGAAAGAGGATGTTGTGACAATCATGCAAGCAGAGGGGAGGCTTTGTATTGACCATATAGTACGTTTGGAACAATATGTAAAAGTATCTGGAACACTCTGTTATCAAGTGTTATATGCGACAGACAATGAGGAGCAGAGAACAGGCTGTATAGAGGGAAAGATTGCGGTTGAAGAAATGATCTATGTAGAGGGAGGAGAAGGTACACAATATCGTGTAGAGTGTAATCAGCTTGATTTTCAAACAAGTGTAATACATTCGAGAAAATTAAGTTTGAAGTCTATGATAGAAATGCAACTGCAGGCATATCATATTGCTTCAGGTGAAATATCTGTGGATGTAGAATCTGAGATTCCCGTCTTTAAGCAGCAGAAAACAATTTCGGTATTGGAAATGGCTTCCTCCAAAAAGGATACGCATCGAATTAAAGAGGAGGTAAGGTTGCCGGCCACAAAGGAGAACATTGGGCAGATTCTGATGAGTAAGATTGGGTGCACAAAATTAGAAACGAGAAATGGTCAGGATGAAATTATTCTTCATGGAGAGTTTCAGTTTTTCTGTATGTATATCTCAGATGAATGGAAAGAAGATTGGGTCTCTCAGACGGTGGAGTTTGATGGTCGAGTAGAATGTTACGGTTTGGATGATAGCATGTATCACACACTGAGGTGGAATGTAGGAGAGTTGTCGGTAGAGCAGCATATGGATGAAGATGGTGAGAATCGGATTCTGAGCATTGAGGCAACGATGAAGATGGATATAGAGGTTTACAGAGAGCAGGAGGTAGAATTGTTAGAAGACCTCTATGCACTAGATCAGAATTGTGTGCTAGAGCAAAGAGAGGTGGAAGTGGAATCCCTGGTATTGCAGAATCAGTCTAAATGCAAGTTGGTGGAAGTGATAGGATTACCAGAACTAAAAGATGAGCTACTTCAAATCTGTGATTGCTCAGGCAATATACAAGTGGAGAAAATCACACGAGTAGATAGCGGACTCTTGGTAGATGGAATATTACATGTAAATTTCCTCTATGTAAAAGGGGATGACAATGAATCTTACGGGTCGTGGAGAGGAATGATTCCATTTAGTCATGAGATTGAATGTTCGATGAATGGTGAAATAGTCTATGACGTAGAGCCGAACTTGGAACAATTGTCCATTACGATGACAAGCAACGAAGAAGCGGAGATTAAGGCGATTCTCTGCTTTGCAACATTTGTAAGGGCACGGCAGATGGTCTCCGCGATTGATCGAGCAGAGATGATTCCGTTTACCAGAACAGAGCTAGAGAGTCAGGCAGGAATCGTGGGATATATCTATAAGCAAAACGATGATTTGTGGTCTCTTGCGAAGCGATACCATACCACGGTGAATGGAATATTGGAGATTAATAATTTAGAAGAAAAAGATGTAAAAACGGGACAGAAATTGTTGATTTTTAAAGAAATTGTTAGTATAATATAAATAGATTGTATACAGAATACAAAGGAGTAGGTTTTATGCGTGAAATAGAATTAAAAGCACTGGCAAAAATCAATCTTGCCCTAGATGTTCTGGGGAGAAGAGAGAATGGCTACCACGATGTGAAGATGGTAATGCAGACGATTTATCTATATGATGATGTAAAGCTAGAGATTAGGGAAGAAGCGGGAATTGTTCTAGAGTCGAACTTGATTTTTTTGCCTACAGATGAGAGGAATATCGCGTATAAAGCTGCAAAATTGTTGATGGATGAATTTAGAGTGAAACAGGGTGTGAAAATCACATTGAAGAAACGGATTCCGGTTGCGGCTGGGCTTGCAGGAGGAAGTGCAAACGCAGCTGCAGTCTTATGGGGAGTAAATCGATTGTTTCACTTGCGGTTGTCGAATAAGGAGTTGATGGACAGAGGAGAGATATTAGGTGCAGATGTGCCTTATTGCATTATGAGGGGCACGGTATTGGCAGAGGGGATTGGTGAGATATTAACGCCACTCAATTCGATACCAAAATGCTATATCGTGATTGCAAAACCTGCAGCCCATGTTTCTACAAAGGAAGTCTATGAGAAATTAGATGCAGTAGAGATTCACCAACACCCAGATATTGCTGGAATGCTAGAGGCGATTGAGAAGAATGACTTGATGGGAATTGCGAACAAATTAGGAAATGTGTTGGAAGAAGTAACGATTACAGATTATCCAGTCATAGAGGAAATAAAGGATGTGATGAAGGAACATGGAGCGTTGAATGCTATGATGAGCGGCAGTGGACCTACGGTTTTCGGAATATTCACGGACAAAGATGCGGGACAGCGAGCGATTCGCCATCTAAATGAGAGGGGAATTGTGAAGCAGGTGTTCTTGACTAATGTACACTGTGCGAGGAGGAAGTAGAGATGGCAACAGAGATAAAATTATTGATGGATAACTATTTACCCTTGAGGGATGTTGTATTCTTAACGCTCCGACAAGCAATTCTAAGAGGGGATTTGATGCCGGGAGAACGCTTGATGGAGATACAATTGGCAAATATGTTAGGGGTGAGTAGGACGCCTGTTCGTGAGGCAATCCGCAAATTGGAGTTAGAGGGGCTGGTTCTCATGGTACCAAGAAAAGGTGCTGAGGTAGCAGAAATCACAGAGAAGGATTTGCGTGATGTATTGGAGGTACGAGAAGCACTAGAAGTATTGGCTGTTCAGCTTGCATGTAAAAAGATTACTGCGGAACAAATCACATTGTTGAGGGAAAAAGAGCGTGCATATGAGGAAGCGATACAAGGGGGTGACCTTACACAGATTGCCGAAACTGATGTGCAGTTTCACGATGTGATTTATGGGGCGACGAATAATGATAAATTAGTAGTACTTCTCAATAATATGAGAGAGCAGATGTATCGTTACCGGATAGAATATCTCAAAAATCCAGATGTGAGACAATCCATTGCACAGGAGCATACTGCATTGGTAGAAACGATGAGGAGTGGGAATAGCGAAGATGCAGAGAAGATTATGGTGGGGCACATTACGAATCAAG
Source organism: uncultured Lachnospiraceae bacterium (assembly GCA_964367905.1). Lineage (GTDB taxonomy): Bacteria > Bacillota > Clostridia > Lachnospirales > Lachnospiraceae > CAUPWF01. The sequence goes on along the minus strand of CAYIZP010000035.1, from coordinate 7,629 downwards.
TGTTAGGGGTACGCAAGATAATTGAGATAAAAGAATAAAGATTTGAATAAGTATTAAAAATCAGTGCATACTCCAATCATGAATGACATGAGTGGAGGTACATAGAAGAATGGAAATGAAGCAAGAAAAACACAGGGTGAAAGAAGAAGTAATACGGATTGGTCTGGCATTGGTGATTGCAATTATCGCTATGTGGTTTGTGGTTTGTCAGATGAGTGCCGAAGCAAGAGAACAGCTTTGGACGACTCAGGAATCGATTGCAGAGGATGTTTTACGATTCCATATTAGGGCGAATAGTGATAGTGATCAAGACCAAGCATTAAAACTTGTGTTAAAAGATGAAGTGATTTCGAGGCTTCAACAAGCGTTGGTAGGGGAACAGGACTTGCAGGCAACTAAGGATTGGGCAGAAAGTAATCTGGAGAGCATAGAGGAAATTTGCATTAACCTAGCTACAGAATTAGGATATGAGTATGAGATTACAGCATCGGTGAAAGAAACTTATTTTCCTACAACAACTTATGGAGATGTTACATTTCCAGCTGGGATGTATGAGGCATTGGTTGTAGAAATTGGACAGGCAGATGGTGCGAATTGGTGGTGTTGCTTGTATCCAGAATTATGCTTTATTGATGCAACCTATGGTGTGGTTCCAGAAGAAGGAAAAGAATTATTAGAGGAAGAATTGACTCCAGATGCGTACGAGTTGATTACTGAGCCAGAAAAGGTGAAACTATCGTGGTTCTTCTTCGGTTGATTCAATGAAAAAGGAGAAAAATATGCAATTAGGCAAAAGACAAATGTTAATGGTAGTGAAGAAGGTTGACTTCGGAGTATATCTTGGAAATGAAGAAGACCGTGTGCTATTACCGAAGAAACAGGTTCCAGAGGGAACAGAAATCGGAGATCCTATTGAGGTGTTTCTGTATAAAGACTCAGGAGATCGGCTGATTGCAACGACGAACCAACCATTATTGATGTTGGACGAGATAGCAGTATTGAAGGTCTCAGATGTGAATAAGTTCGGTGCGTTTTTGGATTGGGGATTAGAAAAAGACTTGTTCTTGCCGTATAAAGAACAGAACCAGAAAGTACAAGTTGGAGATGAGTGCTTGGTGACTTTGTATGTGGATAAGAGTAAGAGACTCTGTGCAACGATGAAGGTGTATCATCTACTCGAGACAAGTTCACCATATGAAAAAGGCGATACGGTATCTGGTATCATATATGATTCTAGCCCAGAGTTTGGATTATTTGTAGCAGTTGACAATCTATATTCGGCACGAATTGCTCCAAATGAAGTGTATGCAGGCATGAAGATTGGAAATCGGATTGAGGCTAGAGTCACTGCAGTGAAAGAAGATGGGAAATTAGATTTAAGTACCAAGGACAGAGTAGAAGTCCAGATGGATAAAGATGCCAAACTAATATGGGAGCGATTGGTTGCAGAGGGCGGAGAACTTCCGTTCAATGACAAGTCAAATCCAGAGATTATCAAGGCTGAGTTCAACATGAGTAAAAATGCATTCAAACGTGCAGTTGGTAGATTGTTGAAGGGCGGCCGGATTGAATTGGGTGAAAAACATATTGCAATCCGAAGGAAATAAGTTATAATTAGGAAGAGAAATGCTGATACATAGCAGAGTGAAAATGTCGATATTGAATAATAGGAGGGAAAGAAATGAAAGTACAAAATATCACAGATGTTGAGAAGTTTTTTAGTGTAGTTGATAGCTGCGTAGGGAAGGTGGAGTTGGTAACAGGAGAAGGAGATAGATTAAATCTTAAATCAAAGCTTTCTCAATATGTTTCAATGGCAAATATTTTTTCGAATGGTGAGATTCCAGAGCTAGAAATTATAGCGTACGAGAAGGAAGACATTGATAGATTGATATCATTTATGTTCAACGGTTAATGATCATGAGGTGTACGTTTAAAACGTACACCTCATTTGATATATCGGGAGATTAGATTCTCATATATCAAAATAAGACCAGACATAGAGAAAAACGAAATTAGAAAGAGAAGTGATGAAATGAGTTTTGCCCACCTACATGTCCATACAGAATATAGTTTATTAGATGGATCGAATAAGATAAAAGAATATGTGGCACGAGTAAAAGAATTAGGGATGACGAGTGCATCAATCACAGATCATGGTGTCATGTATGGTGTGATTCAGTTTTATCGCGAAGCACGGGCGGCAGGAATCAACCCTGTACTTGGCTGCGAGGTTTATGTGGCACCAAATTCTAGGTTTGAACGAGAGATTTTGCAGGGAGAGGATCGCTATCACCATCTAGTACTATTGGCAGAGAACAACCAAGGATATCAGAATCTCATGAAGATTGTGTCGGCGGGATTCGTAGAGGGCTATTATTATAAGCCGCGTGTGGATAAAGAAGTGCTCACAAAATATAGTGAGGGTATTATTGCATTAAGTGCATGCCTTGCTGGGGAAGTACAGCGGTCGTTGATTAGTGGAATGTACGATGAAGCGAAGAAAATAGCCCTAGAGTATCAGGAGATTTTTGGTGTTAATAATTTCTTTTTAGAAATGCAAGACCACGGAATATCAGAACAAGCCATGGTGAATCCGCAACTGATGCGTATGTCCAAAGAGACGGGGATTGAATTGGTTGTAACGAATGACGTTCACTATACCAATGCAGACGATGTGAAGCCGCATGATATCCTTCTCTGTCTGCAGACTGGAAAGAAGCTTGCGGATGAGAATCGAATGAGATATGACGGTGGCCAGTACTATGTAAAATCGGAAGAGGAAATGAAACAATTATTCCCCTATGCACTCGAAGCGATTGAAAATACACAGAAGATAGCAGAACGTTGCCATGTGGAGCTTGAATTTGGCGTGACAAAACTACCAAAGTACGATGTGCCAGGTGGAGCGACATCCGAAGAGTATCTAAGGCAATTATGCTATGAGGGGCTTCGAGAGCGATATGGAGAGAATGATTCCGCATATGTGGAGCGGCTGGAATATGAGCTGGATGTGATTGAAAACATGGGCTATGTGGATTATTTCTTGATTGTATGGGATTTCATTAATTATGCTAGGAATCAAGGAATTGCAGTGGGACCAGGAAGAGGGTCGGCGGCAGGTAGCATGGTTTCTTATTGTCTAAAGATTACGAATATTGATCCAGTAAAGTATCAACTACTCTTTGAGCGTTTCCTAAATCCAGAACGTGTATCTATGCCCGACGTCGATATCGACTTTTGTTTTGAACGAAGACAAGAGGTGATTGATTATGTGGTAGAGAAGTACGGTACAGATCGAGTGGTGCAGATTATTACCTTTGGTACTTTGGCAGCCCGAGGAGTGATTCGGGATGTGGGAAGAGTGATGGATTTGCCGTATGCATTGGTGGATTCGATTGCGAAGATGATTCCCACCAATGAACTGAATATCACAATTGAAAAAGCGCTAGGTGGAAGTGCAGAGCTTCATAGATTGGTTGAAGAGGATCCCAAGATTGGTGAGTTGATAGCGATGTCGCGTAGATTAGAGGGATTGCCACGCCACTCATCAGTTCATGCTGCTGGTGTTGTAATCAGTCAGAAGAGCGTAGATGAATATGTTCCAGTTTCCAAAGCTTCGGATGGATCAATTACGACACAGTTTACCATGGTGACATTGGAAGAACTGGGACTTTTGAAAATGGACTTTCTAGGACTTCGTACCCTGACAGTGATTCAAAATGCTGTGAAATTAGCAGAGAAGAGTAACGATGTCCATATAGATATCGACCACATTGATTACAATGATGCGAAGGTTTTGGCATCCATTGGTACAGGACGAACAGATGGAATATTCCAACTAGAAAGTGCAGGGATGAAGGGCTTTATGAAAGAATTAAAGCCTAAGAATTTAGAGGATATCATTGCAGGGATTTCCTTGTATCGACCAGGTCCGATGGACTTTATTCCCAAGTATATACGCGGGAAGAATGATGAGGCGTCCATACAGTATGACTGTCCGCAATTGGTTTCTATACTTGCTCCGACGTATGGGTGTATTGTTTATCAAGAACAGGTAATGCAGATTGTGCGGGACTTGGCAGGATATACCTTGGGGCGTAGTGATTTGTTGCGAAGAGCGATGTCCAAGAAGAAGGCGGATGTCATGGAACGAGAGCGGGCGAATTTCGTCTATGGAAATCCAGAAGAAGGCGTTCAGGGTTGTATGGCAAATGGAATTGCAGAGCATGTTGCAAATAAGATATTCGATGACATGATTGATTTTGCGAAATATGCGTTCAACAAATCCCACGCAGCAGCCTATGCAGTGGTTGCATATCAAACTGCATACATGAAGTATTATTATCCGATCGAATTTATGGCTGCGCTTATGACTTCGGTGATTGATAAGCCGACGAAGGTTGCAGAATATATTTATACCTGTAGAGAGATGGAGATAGAGATTCTCCCACCAGATATCAATTCGGGCCAGTGGGATTTCTCGGTAGAAGAAGGCAGGATAAGATACGGATTAGGGGCGATAAAGGGTGTTGGAAAACCTTTGGTTGAGACGATTGTAGAAGAGCGAAATGTAAATGGAAACTATCAAAATGTGCGCGAGGTTATCGAACGACTTTCTAGTAAGGAGATTAATAAGCGAACGATTGAGAGTTTTATAAAGGCTGGTGCGTTTGATAGTCTAGATGGTACGAGAAAGCAATGGCTGATCTATTATCCAAGAGTGATTGATGAAGTGAATCAAGGGAAAAAAAATGCAATCACGGGTCAGATGTCATTGTTCGATTTTGTAGACGAAGAGGAAAAAAGTGCATTTCGAGTCGTGTTGCCTGATGTAGGAGAGTTCGAGAAAGAAACTGCATTAGAGTATGAGAAAGATGTGCTCGGTGTTTATTTGAGCGGTCACCCGTTAGAGGCTCATGCAGAGAGATGGAAGAAAGCGGTATCTGCAACGACGGCGGATTTCTTGCCAGATGAAGAAGTCGGGCATTCCAAGGTGAGGGATGGAAGCAAAGAAATCATAGGGGGAATTATTGCGGTAAATACTGTAAAATATACGCGTAACAATCAGCCGATGGCATTTCTAACAATCGAAGACTTGTTAGGGACAGTGGAGGTTATTGTATTTCCGCGAGATTATGAGGTGAATAAACAGTTCCTTGAAGAGGGAAATAAAATCTTTATCAAAGGTAGAGTCAATGAGGAAGATGATAAACCGAGCAAATTAATCTGCGAGAAGATTGTTCCGTTTGAAAGTGTGATAAAACAGTTATGGATTCAACTTGATAGCATAGAATCCTTTCAAACAGCAGAAAATATGCTGTATGATACACTAAAAAAACATGCAGGAAATTCAGAAGTGATTATTTACTGTAAGTTAGAAAAGAAGATGAAGAAACTATCTAGGGCTTACTATGTGGACATCGAGGAAGTGCTATTGAGCAAGTTGATGAATTCTTTTGGAGAGAATAGTGTAAAAGTAGTCGAAAAGTCCATTGATATAATTTAACAAATAATATAAAATAGAAGTTAGGGTAATTTAATTTTTAAAAGTATTAGAAAGGTATGGTTATTATAATGGGTAAAATATTAACAATTGGAGTACTAACAAGTGGTGGAGATGCACCAGGGATGAATGCGGCAATCCGTGCAGTGGTAAGAACAGCGATCGCACGCGGAATTAGAGTACGTGGAATTCGTCGTGGGTATGCAGGTTTATTGAATGAAGAAATTATTGACATGACAACAAGAGATGTTTCAGATACGATTCAAAGAGGTGGAACGATTTTACAAACTGCACGTTGTTTGGAGATGCTAACAGAAGAGGGACAACAAAAAGCAGCTGCAATTTGTAAAAAATACGGAATACAAGGACTTGTTGTAATCGGTGGAGATGGTTCTTTTATGGGAGCGCAGATTCTAGCGAATCTAGGAGTAAATACAATCGGAGTTCCTGGAACCATTGACTTGGATATTGCATGTACAGATTATACAATCGGATTTGATACTGCTGTAAATACAGCTATGGATGCAATCGATAAGATTCGTGATACATCAAGTTCACATCAGAGATGCTCTGTAATCGAAGTTATGGGACGTAATGCTGGATATATCGCATTATGGTGTGGAATTGCAAACGGAGCAGAAGATATTTTGTTGCCAGAGGAGCATGGTTATGATGAAGATTTGATTATCGAGAAGATCATCAGCAATCGTGAGCGTGGAAAAGGACATTACATCATCATCAATGCCGAAGGAATCGGAGATTCGATGGCTATGGCTGAGAGAATCGAAAAAGCGACAGGGATGGAGACACGCGCAACAATCCTAGGACACATGCAACGTGGAGGTAGCCCGACATGTAAAGACCGTGTGTATGCATCTATTATGGGAGCAAAGGCAGTTGATTTGTTGCTTGAGGGTAAATCAAATCGTGTAGTAGCTTATAAAGAAGGTGAATATCTAGACTATGACATCGATGAGGCATTGGCAATGAAGAAGGATATCCCGCCATATCAGCGTAACGTAGCGAAGGTATTGGCTTTATAACAAGGAGTTTAAAAAGTGGGGAAACAAGTCGATACACAATCAGCAATCGGAATTTTTGATTCCGGAGTCGGTGGGTTGACGGTAGCAAGAGAGATTATGCGCCAATTGCCGAATGAAAACATCGTATATTTTGGAGATACTGCAAGGGTACCTTACGGAAATAAGTCAAAAGAGACGGTTATACATTATTCTAGGCAGATTATACGCTTTTTACAGACTAAGAATGTGAAGGCGATTGTTGTTGCGTGCAATACTGCAAGCGCGCTCGCGCTAGAAACAGTTAGTAAAGAGGTCGATATCCCTGTTATCGGTGTGGTTATACCAGGGGCGAGGGCGGCAGCCGAAGTGACTGTGGATAAAAAAATCGGAGTCGTTGCAACAGAAGCAACAATCAATAGCCAGATATATACAGAGATTATCCAAGGGATAGAGTCTGGAATTCAAGTAGAGGGAAAGGCATGCCCTCTATTTGTACATCTTGTAGAAGAGGGATTTGCAAAGCATAAGATCGCAGAAGATGTCATCGATTATTATCTGTGTGATATGAAGTCATCGGGAATTGATACGCTCATCTTGGGTTGTACGCATTACCCGCTTTTAAGACGCAAGATTCGTAAGTATATGGGAGAACACATTCAATTGGTCAATCCTGCCTATGAAACTGCAATGGATTTGAAGCATTTATTAGAGGCAGAGAATTTATTGAATGATGGAAAACATATGGAGAAGCATTATGATTTCTATGTCAGTGACTTGGCGGATAAGTTTAAGCAATTTGCAAACACGATTCTGCCATATGATATAGAAGCATCTAAGAAAATTAATATAGAAGAATATTAATGATGTTGGGGTCAAAAGTTATTTTGAGCTTAGATACCTACGGATTGCTACGCACTTTGTGCTCTCACAATCCTTAAAACATTCAGAATCCGCCCTATTTGGGCTACTTCTTCATGTTTTGGCGGTCCCAAAATCATATTTTTGTATGCAAGCATACAACATATGACCTTTTGACCTTGGTATCATATTAATTAGAGGATGAATGTATGAGTAGAGAGGTTCAAATAACGATTTCTTCTA
>CAYIZP010000034.1:0-36829 GCA_964367905.1 uncultured Lachnospiraceae bacterium | reverse complement strand
GAGTCGTCTAGAATACTACTCTTATATGCAATGAAAAATTTGTCATCCAACTTGAATATATTATGCTCAAATGAGTCGGCTGTTTGGAGGGATTCATACAAACTAGAGGACATCGTTTCCTTCAAGTTTCCGCGGAGTTGGCTATACATTCCATTTGTATCAAATAAAAGAATATGCTCCACTAGTCCATCAAACTCATAGATAGAGTCAAGAATATCTCGGATGTGATTCGCCGTATAGGTATATAGAAATGGGTCTTGTATGTCCAAAAGCTGCTGGGTTTCACTGAAGGAGGAGATGGATGCCGTCGTTTGATCTATTGTTGAAAAAGTATATTCTATATCCGAGACAATCCGATTCGTCACTTCAGAGATACGTGTTTCCGTGGAGGAATACACATTATGAAACGTGTGGAAGAAAAATATGGCCAAGAAAAGACTGAGCATAAGCCCCACAAATATCACCATCATATTCAGACGTTTTCTTAAGGAAATTTCTTGTTTCTGCATAGGTATAACCTCTCCTTAGACTATGTACTGCTCTGTTTTCTCTGCAACACTTTCATATAATTCGATGGCGATTCATCATAATATTCCTTGAACACCTTACAAAAATAATAATAATCAGGATATCCGCACTCTAGGGCAATTTCTTTTAATAATTTTCCTTGGCCTCGCATGTCTTCTAGAGCTCGTTTCATTCGCAATTCCGTGATATAACGTGTCAGAGTAGAATTGTAATGCTTTGCAAATAAATTGCAGATATAATTAGGGTTTAAACCAAACTGCTTTCCTAGCTGAGTTAAGGTATGTTTTTTATCAAAATTTTCTCGAACATATTGAATCAACGATGCAAAGGCCGGTGTCAAATTTTGGCTATCAGCCTCTGCTTGCAATTGTCGATTTGACAACTTGGACGATAATCGTTCCAAAACAATTTGGACTTCTTCTTGTTGGATCGGCTTTAGTAGATAATCAAAACCATTCATGCGAAAAAACTTCCTAGAATCTTCAAAACTAGGGTAGGCACTCAACATCACACACTCACAATCTAATTCTAGCTCCACAATTTTCTGAATAAACTCCACTCCATCGATTTCTGGCATTTTCAAATCAGTAAAAATCAAGTCAGGCTTTAGCTGTACAATTTCCTCCAAAGCAAGACTAGGAAATGTTTGACTCCCTACAACTTCGAATCCATTGTCTAGCCATGGAATTGTATGAATAATTTCATCTAAAATCAATGTGTCGTCATCAACAATATACACTTTATACATATCATTTCCTCCTCAACATTACGAAGATACCCTACGATTATTTTACCTTTTTATCATATGTTTGTATTATCTCATAGAGAAGCAAAGGAATTCAAGTAAAATACGTTAAATTCATAAAACAAATGAAGATTCTGCAAATGAAAATGAAGATATTTTATTTTCATAATGACATAGAGTGTTATGATTGTTTGTATGAGGAGGTAAGCACTATGATTCGATGTATGGGATGTATGATAGAATATCAAGATGATTTAGCCACTTGTCCAAACTGTGGTTATGAATCTGGAACCAAACCACGAGAAGCATATCATCTATCACCAACGACGATTTTGCAAGGACGTTATATCGTTGGTAGAGTGCTAGGATATGGCGGATTCGGAGTTACTTATATTGGCTTTGATGCAGAATTGGAACGAGTAGTTGCAATCAAGGAGTTTTTACCCACTACCTTTGCTACGAGGACACCAGGGGATACCCTATTGACCGTCTATCAAGGGCAAGCATCCGAGCAGTTTGGCGAGGGCTTAAAGAGATTTGTAGATGAGGCTCAGACCCTAGCCCAATTCAATGGAATCTCTGGAATCGTGGATATCTATGACACATTTTGGGAGAATAACACCGCATATATTATCATGCAGTTTTTGAAAGGGCATGACGTGAAGAATGTCCTTGCAAACCAAGGAGTACTTGACTATGAGATGGCTCGTGAAATCATCTTAAGTATTTGTGATACCTTAGCCAAAGTTCATGCCAAGAATATCATACATCGGGACATCAGCCCCGATAATATTTATCTTACCGACGATGGGGAGATTAAATTACTAGACTTCGGTGCTGCTAGATATGAGAGCGCTGTCAATTCCAAGAGCCTCTCTGTTATATTAAAGAGTGGCTACGCACCAGAAGAACAGTATCGGAGCAAAGGTGAGCAAGGCACATGGACGGATGTGTATGCCCTAGCTGCTACTTTTTATAAGATGCTTACTGGACAAACACCACCAGACAGCATGGAGCGTGCTATCAACGATGAGATAATGGAGCCAACAAAACTAGGAGTACAAATTCCTCAATCTGTTGAGAATGCAATCCTCAATGCGCTAAACGTAAGAAGGACTGATCGGACACAGACGGTGGTCGAGTTCAAAGAAGCTCTATTATCCGATGGAGTACAACGCATCAGAGCAAAATCAAGAAAAGAAGCTACAACAATCCCACTACCGACCAAAATAATATTAGCCGTAAGTTCTGTATTTCTCTTAGCACTTGGTATCTTCGCTGCAACAGGAGGATTTCGCGAGGATGCTCAACCGATTACAATCGGTGGAACGATGCTAGAAGATAATTTCGGGGAGGCAGAAGCATATTTATCGGAAGAGGAAAATTATGTAATTGAGTGGACAGATCCAATCATTGAAAATTATGTAAGAGCAGCCTTAGCAAAACCAAGCGGAGACATTACAGCTAATGATTTGTATGCAATTCATCGATTAGAACTCGAAGAAGCGTATACAGAGGAAGATTATATTGATTTAGATCTCTCGAATTTGAGTGATTTTTCTAACCTCTCAGAGCTAACCATTAGAAATTATAAGGTTCATAACCTCGAAGCATTATCAAACCTAACCAACTTGACCCAACTAGAATTATGGAATACAAATATTTCTGACATTACACCATTAAAAGAATTGACTGGGCTGAAAGAATTAGAGCTTTCTTCCAATCAAATTCGAGATATCACAGCCATTGATAATCTCACATCATTGACAACTCTTAACTTGAGAGAAAATACAATCACTGATATCTCTTCACTTGCTTCACTTACTGAATTGAATTATGTCAATTTAGCGGACAATCCAATCACCGATGTATCTTATGTGGATCATGTTCCAGAAAAAGAGCTTCCAACAAATGAAGGGTTAATAGAATAGACAAACAGCATCGAATCATAGGAGGAATTTATGAATACAATTTGTTTTCGCTGTTTTAAGAATACAGGTGGGTATGAGATATGCCCCCACTGCGGATATATGGAAGGTACACCCAATAGTCCCGAATATATGCTCCAACCAGGGATGCGCATATGGGGACGTTATTTAATCGGTACCATTCTTGGAATTGGTGGCTTCGGTGTTACCTATATCGCATATGACACACGCTTATCCACTATCGTGGCAATCAAAGAATTTTTCCCACAAAATCTTGCAACAAGAATGCCTGGAGATATGAAGATTCGAGTGTTCTCAGGAGATGTGGTAGAAAGCTTTACGAAGGAAAAAACGCGATTCATCGATGAGGGAAAAAGTCTTGCGAAGTTTACAGGTGACGAACACATTGTAAATGTACTAGACAGCTTCCAAGAAAATGGTACTGCCTATATCGTAATGGAGTATTTAGATGGTCAAACACTCAAGGAACATATGAATGAATATGGGGGGGCACTATCTGTAGAAGAAGCATCCAAAATTATGGTAGGTCTATTGGCAGGTCTACAGGCAATACATAAAAAGGATGTAATTCACCGCGATATCAGCCCTGATAATATCTATATATTAAATAATGGCAATGTAAAAATTATAGATTTTGGTGCTGCTAGATTTGCTGAGAAGGAAGAGTGGACACAGAGTGTTGTAGTGAAAAAAGGATATGCCCCACCAGAACAGTATCGCAGTAATATGAAACAGGGGATATACACTGATATCTATGCCGCAGGAGCCACTTGGTACAAGATGATTACTGGAAAAACGCCAGAAGAATCGGTCGATCGGTGGGAAAAAGATGAGATACTTCGTCCATCTAAGCTAGTGCAAGGAGTCGATGCACAATTAGACAAAACCATTCTCAAGGCTATGGCATTACGACCAGAACTCCGATTTAAAAATACCGAGACCATGCTTTTGGCATTGCAAGGGAATACGGGGTTTGATTATCCAGAAATTGAATGGAAAAAACGAAAGCAAAAGAGAAAGATTGCAACTGTAGCAGCCTCCCTTATGGTACTTACTATTGTCGGTTTTTTAGGATGGCAATTTACCCGAGAAGACCCGATTGTCCCAGTAATACGTATGGAAGAAACTTTGGCGGATATGAATATCCAACCTGATAGCATTGTAATGTGGATTGGAGAGTCTGATAATAAAGCAATGTTTGATCGACTTGCGGAGGAATTTATGATTGCCTACCCTGAACATCAGATAGATATACAGCAAAAAACATGGGAAGAAATTGATATCTATCAAGATGGAGATCCACAGGTTCCCGATGCACCAGACCTAGGAAATGAATTCTTGTGGGATTTTGATAATCGTGCCGACTTATCCATCTTAGTGAATGGACTTAATTTTGAAGATTATTACTTTTTGGAAAATGATATTAAATATTATGAATTTCAAGATGAATCTGGACAGACACGAGAGATAGTCCCCTATATTCATCTCACAGCAGATGCAGGTTATTTTGCTGTTTCTAGTAGTGCATTGGAACAACTAGATCCATCATTAGAAGCAATTACATCAGTATCAGATTATGAGATGTTAGTAGCAGGACTCGGTGGAACATGGGAGAATGCCCTTGATGGATATGATTTCTGGGATTTCGCTGGCTTCTATCTCCCTCCACTGATTAACGAAGAAACTCAAACCTTCGAACCAGAACCTTGGAGTGATACTGTTGATAATTATGTAAGAAATTGGTATGACATGTCTTGGGATGATGAACTCAAATATATTTCCAATATCTCTTATGATGTACGGTCAATATCTGATATTCGAACTACCTTACAGGGAGATTTCAAACTACTACCTATCGTCCACGAAAGAGATGGACAGACGGAGCTTCTCGATATTGACAACGATGTTTGGATGTGTGTAAGTGGATATACTACAGAAAACAAACAATTAGTTGCCATGCAATTCATCCATTTTATGTTTAGTGAAAAAGGCCAAACAATATTGACCATTCAGAATCAAACTTGCATGCCTACACATAAGAATGTAATGGAAGATTATATGGATCTATATCCAGAAGCAGAGACTTTTCGTCCATATCTAGACGGGATTATAGTGAATTCTGATTCCAATATATGGGATGTAGGAGATGATTTCGCAAATGAATTTCAAGACCGCTTGCATAATTTTGATCAAGAGGAAACCAAAGATCAATTTGCCAATGATATGGTTGATTACTTTATGAACTATAGCTATATTCCAGATGAGGAATAATCAATGGGGACGGCATTGGGGACGGAGGTTTTTAACAAAAACCTCCGTCCCCATTTACAAAAACCTCCGTCCCCAATGATCAATTAACCTTTAATAAACACGATCTGTTGTGAACCTGCTTCAATCTTATCTCCATGATTCAACGGTCTCGGACTATTTACTGCTATGCCATTTAGCAGAGTTCCTCCTTGACTTAGATTCGTTATTGTGTAGCTATCATTATTTTCTTCGATGACAAAATGCTGTCTACTCATCCTCGGATCATCGAAGACCACGTCACAGATATCACTTCTACCGACAAATAATGTCTTGCTAATCGTCAACGTAACTTTTCTACTTGCCCCTACATTGTTTGCTACTTCCAATATGACTTTTTTTTCCGACTCATGAACAAAATGTGCCTTATCAGATTCTCCTGCATTCACAACTTGTTTTTCCGCCGAAGAATAGACTTGCTCGATTCCATCCTCTGTCTTTGATTGTTTTTTCATAGCCGCTACGATAATTCCAACACCAATTCCGATTACAACTACAATAATCGCAACCCACGCAGCTATCGGAATCCCAGTATTCGAAACCTCTGGCTCGGGAGTATTATTCACATAATCCAATTTCATTTCATTCATAACAGAATTTTTTTCACTGGACGTATCTGTGATATTATCGCAACGAATTCGAAGTTCCCCACTATCTGGCATATCTTCTAGTGTGAGTACCGCAGAGAATGACTCTTCATTAAAATCCACGGCAGAAACTCCAATTGGTGTGTCTGCTTGATCCACGATTACGTAATTCTCCCTCTGATTTGCACCTGTTACCAACTCGGAGAACACAATCTCTATGGTTCTGTCTCCACTTTGGCTAGCGGAGAAGATCTCTGGGGCAATCTCATCTGCTACCGACCAATGGAATGCAGGACTAAATTCCGCCTCTTCACTCCCTGCCACAAGCTTTATATGCGTACCCTTTTCAGGCAACACATTCGTCGTCGCATTGAAATAAGCTACATAAGTATCCTCACTAAGACTCACCGCCTGCTGTGCAAATTCTTCAGCAAGATTATCAGCATTTATAATACTGATTTCTCCACCTGTCTGTCTCGCAAGAGCTCCAAAATTATCTAGATTTTCCTTCGTTCCATTATCAAACCCAAATGCATAGAGTGGAAGACCTGCATCTAACAACATCTCTTGTGTCTCCTCTGCTGTATAGCCACCTAGGTTATAGTCTACAGAATCAGAAAATACGTATAGTAACTTTCTATCACTTGCAATTCCTTCCTCTTTCGCCAACTGCGCTACTGCAGCTAGTGCATCGAAGAATAGCGTTCCCGCTTCATTTGCTTGTAAGGTTGATACTTCTTGTTCTATCACTGATAAATCGGACTCTCGTTCAAGTAGAACCCGCACTTCTACACCAAATGAAATCAATGTCATGGTGTCCCCAGCCTTCATAGACTGTCCGAATTCCATGATACTCTGTTTTACCGCTTCCATCTGAGCACCTGTTGTAGAAGTAGAGGAATCAACCAAAAAATAATGATGTGTCACTTCACTTTCATTCGCCTTGGAGAGTGCACCCGCCGCAAGAATCTCCCCTTCTAACTCCAATGTAACCTGCTCCGACTCTAGCTCTTCCCTAGAGTGGAACCAAACTTTAATCTCTGGCAATAGAGAATTAACTTGTTCGATTCTCATCTCCCCTTGTGCGAATCCAACAACAGAAAAGCTAAGACATAATATTATAATCACAACAAGAGAGATTATTTTTTTCACCATGTTCTTCCCTCCTTGCAATAAGGCACAAACACAAACTTAGAAGTACCGATTTCTATGGATTCATCCCCTGTGAGAATATAAGTGTTATCGAGAGGCTGCTGATTAATCAGCACAGTCTCACCCTTGCCGCGTGCCAACATATAGATGATCTTATTCGGTTCAAAAACAATCGAACAATGGTCTTCTCCACTTACGCTTGCATCATCTGGGATTGCAATATCCGACTTCAGATTCCGTCCAATGAAATTTCTACCCGAGTGCAAGACATACGCCCTGCCCTTCTCTCGTCCTTGGGTACATACGAGCCACCCCACAACAGGTTCAATTCCCAGTTTTTCACGGAATATACCTACCGTTTTCTCATCATTTCCTTGAGCAGCGCCCAAATTCACACGGACAGCCTCTTTTTTCACATTACTCTTCGGAAAAGCAGTCTCGACAAATCCAAATTGTGTCAACTCACTATTTAAAGTTCGACTCATAGGCAATGGTTCCTTACAATGTGGGCATTCACTGAATTTTGCCCCATCATAGAAATGTCCATTCTCACATTTTAACACTGCCATAATTCATATCACCTCATTCTATTTATTCTGTACAAATACCGCAATTGCCGAAAAATTATCCATATGCTTTCCTCTTCCTCTTTTTTCGACCACTGCCTTCATTCGATCTATCCACTGCTCCGCACTCTTGCTCCACCTAAGATGCCAAATCATCTCTTTCTCATCTATCCACTCCCAAAATCCGTCACTGCATAATAGAAACTGAGTATCTGCCTCAACGAAAATTTCCTTAGAGATTGAAAGATTAGGTGGAGCAATGTCATTACCTAATACTCGAATCAGGCGATTCCTATCTTCGTGAAAACGAATATCCCTTTCCTTTATCTCACCTTGCATGACAAGCATCTGAGGAACACTATGATCAAGTGTCCTCTCAACCAATTTATTCCGCTGAAACATGTATACGCGGCTATCTCCCACATGTGCATAGAGTGCAACATTATCCTTAATATGCAGAAATGTGATTGTAGTCTTACAACTATCATGTCGCTGTAGCCTGTTCTGTACTGCATATAACTCCTGTTGTGCCTTCTGCACACATCGCTTTAACAATGCCTTTGATTCTAGAATTTGTCCATAGAATACAGTCTCAACAGCTTCAATGGTAGTTTTACTCGCAATCTCTCCACTACCATGTCCACCTAGACCATCACACAACACAAAGAGATGTCCATTCTTGCCCGAGAATTCCGCAATACAATCTTCATTCTTGACTCTTTCACCTACTTCACTTAACAAAGCATATTTTATCATAATATTCCTTTACTAGTTTAATCTGAATCTGTTTTCCCTGTTTCCTAGAGCTATTACAGTTCCTCTCTGAAGTTGTGTCGCCATATTAGCAACTAATCGATTTCCGCCATCGATATAGGTACCATTGCTAGAGAAATCAGTTACCATATAGACATTACGCGCTCTATCATAGAGAATACTACAATGTTTTCGACTAAGTTTCTCTGCTTGCTTATCAATAATAAGATTACAAGTGCCATCACGTCCAATCAATAATTCTTCATTGATTGCTAGCGGAATCTGTTGCCCTGCATACATCCCCGATAACCCTGTCATTGTTCCTGGTTGAACCCCTGGGCTCTGAGGTACATTTGCTGCATTTCCTGCTTCCACTGAAACTGGTTGTAATTTGCTAGGTCCTCCAAAAACATAATTAGAAGTAAATGCAACTAGGCAATCTAAAGTCCAACGATACACAGCTACAAAAGGAACTAAGATTGTCAATGCCATGTGTGGACGAATGTCAAATGCTAGATAAAACTTATATCTCCAATACATATTATAAGCAATACATGCCAATGAGTAAATCAAAACAAGAATCACGCCGAATGTAAGCCATTGGAATCCACTAATTGCTTGAATGATAATAAATAGTAGGAATCCATAGATTACATATCCTTCGAACAAGAACATCTTCCACCATTCTTCATTCACGATTTTTAATCGATAGATTGTTTTTGCAAATGGAACAAACGGCATCCAGTCTTTATCAAGACCTGCCTTTCTTCCGATGTACAACCAGGTAAATCCTTGAAACACCCACCATGCTGCAAACATAACGAAGGTTCCTAGTCCATATACAGTACTAATTAATGACGATATTGTATTAAGTTCCCCAAAAATACCTCCGCCGACTTGCCCCATTGCCATATCCATTAACATTGATGTCATAATTCTATCCTCCTCTTCTTAAATCAATCTTCTTTTGTTTCCCAACTAAAGCTACTCGTGCAACACGGTACGAACATCAATTCTGTCTTGCCCACCAAAATCTTATCATGTGCCGCTAATGGTTGCGGGCTTAGTACCACATTATCATTTAGATAACACAACTCCTTGCTATCCCCTGGTTGCATCAAGAAAATATTTCCACGTGGCTCATACACTACGATTGCATGACGCTCACGACTCACGGTATTATCCTTCGTGATAGAAACATCCATATCATTAGAGCGTCCGATAAAGTTTCTCCCGCTCTTCAATCGGAAATCTTCACCAAAATGCTCACCCTTCACACATACTAACCAACCTACCACTGGCTCCTTCCCAATCGATGACGAGAAGAATCCAACGGTCTTATTGTCATCTTGTACGACTGCCGGACCAGAAGAGTTCACTGCTGCATTCACAACATCTTGTAGCGACCCTCCTGAACTCGCTCCTGCTGGTGTTGGTGGCGGTGTAGTCAATGCTACCGTAACATCATCATTTCCACTTTGATGAATCGGCACTGTAACATTATCATTTCCTGCTCCTCCTGATGTACAATGCGGACAATTGCTAAAACTTTCGCTGTCATAAAAATGACCATTATTACATTTCACTAATTTCATATCCCTGTCTCCTTTTTGTAAAATTTATTAAAATGATAGCAGCTTCCTCTTCGCCCTACCACTTAATACAGAACCCAACTGCAATCAAAGATTGCATTACATAAGCTTGTGCTATCTTATATATTTCATCAATACAGCAGTAGTGTTATCACTGCCTAATACCCCCGCGTCTACTGCGGAAATCACCAAGGTATGCACCAATTCTTGTAAGGTTTGTGGCTGTGTCAGTATCTCGAGTATTCTCGAATCACACAAGCCCTTGGTAACTCCATCGCTACAGAGCAATACAATATCTTCGTTTTGTAGCGGAAACGCTTGTGTTGGAATGTCAATCCACTCAAGCATCGGAGCCCCTAGATAGCTAACTAGCGCTTCCCGATCAGGATCCGAATCCGCTTCTTGCTGGGATAGCTCTCCATTATCTACCATCATCTGTAGCCGTAGTGCGTAATTATGATCCTTCGTTAATCTGGCAATTTCATGACCTCGAATGAGATAAATTCTACTATCTCCCACTGAAGTCCAGTAGAGTCCTCCATCCTTGACACATGCACATACCATGGTAGTACCTGCTGCCATTCCTTGTGAACGAAAAGTCTCCAGCATCATATCATTGGCTCCCTTGGTGGTGTCCAAGAGTAATTGTAATAGATTCTCACATTCCCCAATCCCACCAAGTGCATTGGCAAAATATTGAATCACAGCATTACTCGCCAACTCTCCACTGTCCATTCCTCCCATTCCGTCACAGAGTACCGCTACATTCTCTTCCTGCTGCATGGGTGGTCCAACAAAAAACGCATCTTGCTGATATGCTCTTGTTCCGATATGGGTCATCGCAGCGGTATCAATGCTAGGCGCAATGGAAATATCCAGCGGTACCTCCCCATTCTGTCCTACTGGCAGATCCATTTCTGATTTCCCCGACAAGAGCAATTCTACTTCATCTAGTGGTGTCAGTTGAACAGTTGTGGATTTCTTACTCGTTTCCATTTCTAGTTCTTCTTTCTTTGGTTTTTTACGTTTGAAAATCCCTAGCATAGTCCCACCTCCAAAGTACAATCTTGTGCTGCAATACTAAAACTCTCTCCAGGCTGCACCTGATAGATTCTATCCCGTTCTAACCTTATGCTACCAACATAGATTCCATTAGACGATAAATCTCGAAGAAAAAAACTCCCCAGCTTCTCATCGAAGCTCAACTCACAATGAACTCTACTAATACTTTTATGGTCGATTACAATATTACACTGCTCTGACGACCTCCCAATCCTCATGGGAACATTCTTGGGCAAGATCCACTGATCCGTTCCGTCTCTGCTTTGTACCAACCTCACATACGGTGTTCCTTGAACCTGCACCTGTAACCTATTTCTCTGCTGCACATTATTTTGCAGCGGATTCTTCTGCGGCTCATATTGCTTAGGTTTCAGTTGTGGTTCATGTTGTACTGGTTTCTGTTGTACTGGTTTCTCGCGTTTGGGTTGCGATACTGGTTGTGGGGACGGTTGTGACAAGCAGTCTCCCTGCATACTCCCCAGAAATACATCCATAGACTGTGTCCGTTTCCTATAATCCAACTCCAGCCCTGCCTGCACTGCGTCCGCCATTTCTACCGAAACGCCATAAGTTCTTAAGTTCTCTATCTGTGGATCATTCAATCTATCTGGGGCGTCTGGCAGCCGATTTCCTGTAATCACATTATAGAACGTCGCACATAATGCATAGATATCTGTCCATGGCCCTTGATTCCCTTTGCTAGAGTACTGTTCTGGGGGCGCGAATCCTGCCTTAAGCACCACGGATAAACTCCTACTCTTCTCGCTTACGAAGTAGCGTGTAGCACCGAAATCAATCAACTTCACCTGACCTTGCTTCGTGATAATGATATTCTCGGGACTCACATCTCTATGTAGCATTCCTTGCGCATGCACCGAGGTTAATGCAGTGGCGGTCAATCGAACAATCTCTGTCGCCGTATCGACTGCCAATCTGCCTCCTGCTGCCCGAAGCAGCCCACCCAAGGTAATCCCATCTAGAAATTCCATAACAAAATACGAAGTTCCATTTTCATCAAACGCATCCATGACTTGCACAATGTTATTGGCTCCTGCAAACAGCTTCAAAGTCTTTGCCTCTCGATTGAATACCTCTAATCCATGAGCAAACAACCCTTTGCTATCTCCTCCTGAAGGAATAATCGTTTTCCCATCCCTTGTTCGCACAGCAAAGGTTGCCGGCATATACTCCTTAATTGCAACCTTGCCACCGCCCTTCGTATCTTTTGCAAGATAGGTGACTCCGAATCCCCCTGCACCGAGTAATCGCCCTAACAGATACTGTCCATTTAACGTAGTTCCTGGCTCTAATACAATCGATACACCAGCGTCAGAGAGAGCCTTGTAACCACATACTCCACATTCACCGTGAAATCCTGGTGCAAAACAATTGTGGCAAAAATCAGTCATATACTCCCTCCATTGTCCTTAATTTGTTATCATTGTTCCTGTTGATATTTCTACATCTGTTCTAGTTGATTGTACATTGTCTAAATCAGCTACACCTTGATCCGTCCAAACATTGTTCTCAACCGTTAATTTTGTTAAATTTGTCATGTCATTCACAAATCCAAAATTTGTAATAATTCCATTGTTGAATGTGAGCTCTGTGATATTGGTAGCAGCTCCTAGGGTTGAAATATCAAGTCCTCCGCAACCCACAAACTCAAGAGTTTTTAGATTCTCCATGGTTGCAAGAGGCGCTAAGCTTATGTTCGGATTTATCCCCATATAATAACCTGTCTCTGCCCCAGATTCCAATGTTAATTCCAACGTTCTTTCTATCGGCATATGTTCCGTTGGATAAAATGATGTTGACATATCTGCAACATCATGCCACTTAATACTCTCTAGATTCGTCATTGTAGCAATGGCATCGAAGTTCGCAAAGGTAAATTCATGCGCCCATATTTCGTTATATATCTCCAAATGCTTTATTCCTTGAATCTTTGAGATTTCATCAAAGTAAAATAATGCATGGTCTAAGATTAAAGTTTCGATTTGTGTTGCCTCGCTTAATTTTGAGAAATCATATACCCCTGCTGAGTAGTCAAAACCATTAAACTCCAAGGTTCTAAGAGAATCAACCTCTGCTAGTGGACTTAAGTCTATATCGACTGGTAAGTCCGGAGTTATTATTATCTTCTGTAAATTCACCAAATGTTTTAAGTCATCTAGACTTGTAATTGATGTACTATGATCATATCCAAAGGTTAGTTCTGTCAGCGACTCTAAATCACTCGCATACACCTCTTCAGACTGGACACTTTTATTCAACGCTTCGAATATCAATCCTTCCATTGATTCATCTGCAAATTCAACAGGTAAATCTTCGGATAAAACTTCTTCTACGGTACCGAAGGTATCTTCTAATTGCTCTCCCTCCATTTCGAGTCCTCCTGTTACTGCGAAAACTCCTAATGCCAGTAGAACGCCTCCTCCTATACCCATAATAATTTTGGCTACCAATGGTACCCCTGTTTTTTCAGTTTTTTGCTTTACTACAACTCTTTGTACATTATTCGCTAGCAGAGCCTCTTTAAACGCTTCTGTTGTTTGGATACGGTCTGATTTTTTTACATTCAATGCATTTAATATCGCATTTTCTATATTCTCTGGTAATTCAATCCCTAGTTTCGAAGGTTCAATTAATTCGTCTTTAATCGCTCTATCCATACTATCTGGTGGAGTTTGACCTGTTAACATCTTATAAAAAGTAGCTGCTAGGGCATATACGTCCGACCATGACCCTTGATCCCCTTTCGAGCGATATTGCTCCTCAGGTGCAAATCCTGACTTTAGAACTACAGATAGACTTTTAGAATTAAATGCACTTTCATATCTTGCAGCTCCAAAATCCAATAACTTGATTCTGCCATCATCTGTCAAATATATATTATCTGGCGAGATATCCCTGTGAATGATATTTTTTTTGTGAACCACACTTAAGGTGTCACAAATAGAAACTATGATATTCTTTGCAAATTCATAATCAAATGCTCCCTGATTATTCAAAATCCATTTGGCATCATTTCCCTTTAAATATTCCATAATGATATAGGCTGTATTATTACTTACGAAGGTGTCATATATATCTACAATACCTTCCACTCCATTGAACTGCGCTAACGTCTGAGCTTCTTCTAAAAAACTCTTTAGCCCTGCTTTAAACTGTCCTTCTGCATCTTGTGTATTATATATGGATAAATGTGTCTCTTCCTGTCGCCGTGTAGCAAATGTTGTCGGAAAATACTCCTTAATCGCTACAATGCGCTCTAACTGTGCATCAAAACCTATGTAGGTAATACCAAATCCCCCATAACCCAGTACTTTTCCAACAATATATCGCCCCTCTAAAATTGTTTCTGGCGATAGATGATAAACCTCTTTTTTCCCTTGCCCTTTTTCTGCTCCACAGATTGGGCATCTTACCTCATCCACCTTCATTTCAGCCATACAACTCATACACCGATTTAACATAATTACGCCTCCCTTTTTCAATAAGAATAATCAAAAGTTTCGAATTGCATTATAACTTGTTCTGGATAATCCACATTGAGTTCCGCTGAAGAAAAAACAGCCCCTATCTCCCCCATGTTTAACAAATGCCCAACATATGATTCCATTGCTAATGCATCTACAATATTAATACCCTCAGAAATCTCTCCCTGTTCCATGTCCATATAATTAACTAGATTTTCTATCTGAGGCTTTCGCTCTACTAACGTATTCATAACTTCTTTATTCACAGGTAATGCTGCCATATCCTTTACGCATAATTCTGCCTGTGCAGAATCACTGAGTAAGTAATGTATAAACTCCATCGCTACCCACTGTTTGTTTTCTGTTATTTCCTTAGAGACTGTTGCATGTATATTAGAATAGTTTGCCTGATTTATTTCTTGTTCCGATGTTTTAATAATTGGCAGAAGCAGATATGAATTATATTCTAAATCACTCAACACCTTATATGTGCTTACTATCTCCAATTCAGCATACGGATAAAATCCCCCTAAATAGTCTAATAACACTTTGTCTGCAGCATCGTCACCGTCTCGAAGTAGGTCATTCTGATATTCAAATGCAAAGATTCGAAGATCCATCTCATATATCAACTTTAAATCTTCTCGATAAGTCTCTAAATCTCGCTCGTCAGTTTCGGGATTCTTAAATCCTGGTAGATATACTTGAAAAATCGAGTTATATTCCCTTAACTCTAATTCATTACTTGTTATAGCCCTCAAGTTCCAAAACTCTTCCATTGAAGTAATTGCACCTGGTTCATTAATCAAAATTTCATTCAATCCACTTTGCTCAACACTCTTATAAGATCCTACGCTTCCCGTTTCTCTAAACGCTACTACGGAGAGTCCTAACCCAATCGGCACTTTATCTATCACTTCAGTCTCGTCTGGATCCATTTCATTTATTTGATAATATTGTTCTGTATCTAGCCCATTTATTAACAACGATAAATCTGCATTACTCCCGAGGGAATAATACTGATTCGCAATGAGTACATCTGGCTTTTCAACACTTTCTTGATTTAGCTCTCCCAGTTCCTCATAATCTTTCTCATGAATGACTATATCATAATCTGGATGTATCTCCTGAAATGTTTCACTTAATTCTTTTATACTCTCACTATATCTAGATCCACTATTTACCCATACTGTAATCGTATCAGGTAGAATTTCCTTATCCGCTAAGGTCTCTTCTTTCGTTATAAATGTTGGAAAAAACCCATCTCCATTTGCTACCCTCGTTGCTCCCATAGCAACTAGAATTAGCAGTATAGAAATAGAGGCTATCATAGCACTCATTCTTGCCCTTTTTCTCTTTTTCAACATAACCTCTGGTGAATCAAACCGACTATTATCCGCAAATGAAGCTAGCATTTCATCCGCTGTTTTGAATCTCAGAGAAGGTTGTAATGCCATTGCTTTCATTATGATTTTATCTAACTTTTTATCTTCTGTATTATTCACTAGACTAGGAGAAATTAGATCATCTTTCTCCCAACGGTCGATACTCTCTTCTGGGGTAATTCCTGTAAGCATTTTATACATCGTTGCTCCAACAGCATATAGATCTGTTTGCTCACTCTGTTTCATATTATTGCGATACTGTTCTGGCGGAGCATAACCTTTCTTAACAACTACACTCTGTGTCCACTCCTCGTTCTCACCAAATTTTGCAGACCCAAAATCAAGAATCTTTACTTTTTCATTATCCATAATATATATATTATCCGGAGAAATATCTCGATGAATAATTCCTTTGCTATGGATAGATTTTATCCCTTGTAAGAGTTCCATGCTGATTGCAATCACCTGATTATTTGTTAATGTTCCGCCTTGCTCTGAGATATATTCTTTTAAATTCACACCACTCACATATTCCATAACAATATAAGCCGTGTTATTATCTAGGAAATTGTCAAGTACATTTACTATATGAGAATCTCCTGCAAATTTTGCAAGCATCTTTCCTTCTTCTATAAATTTCTGTTTATTTATATTGTAATGTTCTTCCTCTTTTCCCCAGAATCCTCTTAACTGTGATTCTCCAGGTATACGAGTTGCCAAATTTTGAGGAAAGTATTCTTTAATGGCAACTATCGTGTTCAATCGAAGATCAAACGCCTTATAAGTAACACCAAATCCGCCAATACCTAATATCGTTCCAATCAGGTACCGCCCCCAAACCCTAGTATTTGGTTGCAACATAAATTCGGGTTCATTCTGTGTTCCTCTTATGTACCCACAATGAGGGCAAACATCATATTTTCCAGTTAATTTAAAACAACGAAAACATAAATCTTCCATAGTAATCTCCTATTTACACATCTCATACAAAGCATAGTCATTTTCTTCACTTTCTTGTAATCATACGATTTCATTATCGAAAAGTAAATCGACTAGATTATGATTAAGTTGTATTATCTTAAACTTTTTTCATAAGATATTTCATTGCATTTGCCCCAGAAGTGCTATAGAATTATTGTATGAATGAAATGAAAGGGGAAACATATGCAACTATCAGAGCTTGAATATTTGTGCATCAATTGTATGCAAGGAATTACGAATCATGGCGTTTGCCCAATATGCGGATTTGCAGAGAGTAATTACACTCCTGCACTGAATCATCTGCCCCCTCGCAGCATACTTGCTGGAAAATATATGCTTGGAAAGGTATTAGGAGAAGGAGGGTTCGGAATCACATATCTTGGGATTGATCTCAATCTTGATTTTCGTGTAGCAATCAAGGAATACTATCCAACAGGACTCGTGACTCGTGAAAGCCATACAACCACTTGCCTCACACCTTTTCAGGGAGAGAAATTACAATTCTATCAAAAGGGTAAGGACGGCTTCATAACGGAAGCCCGAAACTTAGCGAAATACAGAACCATGTCAGGTATTGTGTCCGTCAACGATTTTTTTCAAGAAAATGGCACAGCCTACATCGTTATGGAGTATATCGAAGGAGTAACGTTCAAGAACTATTGTGCTTCTATTGGAGGAAAGATGCCTTCTGACCAAGTCTTTTCTTTGATGAATTCAGTAATCCGCTCCATGTCTGCTGTCCACCAATCTGGTGTGATTCATCGCGATATCAGCCCAGATAATATCATGATGAGTACAAGTGGAGAATTAAAGATTCTAGATTTCGGTGCAGCCAGAAGCTTCCTTGAATCTGGAAATAAAAGCCTATCAGTAATGCTGAAACCGGGCTATGCACCAGAAGAACAATATCGTAGCAAGGGACAACAAGGACCTTGGACCGATGTCTATTCCATGTGCGCTACAATCTATAAGGTCATCACTGGAATCACTCCCGATGAAGCGTGTGAGCGTCTAATAGAAGATACGCTACAACCTCCATCTGCATTAGGTTTTCCCATAGCCCCACAAAAAGAAGCGGTTCTTATGCGTGGATTAGCAGTGAAACAAACCGATCGTTTGCAAAGCATGGATGATTTATTGGCAGGATTCTATGGCGAGACGAGTTCAAGTACACAGTCTCATCCAACCACTCTATCACCGGCAACGCAGACTCCACCACCACAAGTTTCGGCTCCTGCAAATGCTTCTCCAGTAAATAATTCTGCTTCAAATGGCAATGCACCAAAGAAGAATAACAAAATACCAATTATCGCAGTTAGTTCCATCGTTGGTGTAATTATTTTAGCCCTAGCGATCTCTAGCCTAAACGCAAATCCTTCAACCCCAGAGGCGGCAGCCGAAGAGGTCGCATCAGAAAGCCCTAGCGAATCCGATGCTATTGAGGAAATCGATGCGGAACCAGAAAAAATGGATGCGGAATCAGAGGCAATGGATGCGGAGACAGCAGAAATGGATACCGAGCCTGAGGTAAATCCAATCGTAGAAGCTGCTATGGTAGAAATCATTGAAAATGTAGGACATATCAACTCCTATATATCAGACGGCGCATACTACGAGGTACCTTTGGAAGATGGGATGGTTGCCTACCGTGATGACCACGGTGTATTCATCGTAAGCCTCCCTTCTGGCTATAGTAATGTACCTTATGAACGCAACTATTATTATTGGGGAGAAGAATTGATTTTTTCTGTTTTTGTAGGAAGTGATAGACATGAATTTTATCTCTCTAATGACGAACTAATGCGTTGGTATTATTATGAAAATGCCGATGTCCCCGTAGCAAGCCAAATCTTTGACCTAGCACAAACAGATGAATACGCGTCTTGGCAAGAAGCTCTCCTCTATGAGAATACTTATATCCGAGATGCGATCTCGCGGTCTGAAGCTGAATTTAATATGACTAATGTTACCAGTGTTAGTGCTAGTTCTGCGCTATCCGAATACGATATGACCCATTCTGCAGACAGGGTGCTAGACGGCAACGCCTCTACTGCTTGGGTAGAAGGCAGCTCTGGAAATGGGGTTGGAGAAAGTATTTCGTTCTCGTTTAATGGAGATTACTATATACACTCTATGGCAATCGAGGCTGGTTACCACAAGTCATCTGACCTGTATTATAAGAATTCCAGACCATCACAAATTCGAGTAACATTCTCGGATGGATCGAGTGAAGTCTTCCCTCTCAATGACGAGATGAATCGACAATTAGTCTTCTTCTCAAGCGGAACCCTCACGAGCTCCATTACTGTAACAATAGAGTCCGTATATTCTGGAAACAAATACCAAGATGTAGCGATTTCAGGAATACAATTCTACTAATACTTTACCTTTGAAAAGGAGAATCATGTGAAAAAATATTATTTACTCATAACTATATTTGTTTTTTCTCTGTTACTGCATGGCTGCAACCAAGAGACCGTTTCTCCAACAGAGCAGATCGAAGAGGTATCAGAGAATTCTGATACTCCTTCTAATCCCCCAGCTCCGCCAGACTCCATGCTCTCTGACACTGACGAGTCAACCTCTGACTCTGAAGAACCAATGGACTCACAAGACAAGACTACATCTGGCTCCGAAGAAGCGTTGGGGGAAGCAACAGATGAACCAGTTGAAGAACCTTTCACTCCACCTGATCCTGTCGAAGACCATGTTTTTGTCAAAGTCACTGACTACATTCCAGACATTGTGGTGGATTTGAAATACGCAACGACAGATAATTTCACTGAGATAAAAATCTATGACTTTACCGATGCATACCTGAGATATGGAACAGTAGAAAAACTAATAGATATCCAAGAGGCCTTGAAAGAAGATGGCTACTTGCTAAAAATCTGGGATGCCTTCCGTCCAGTTTCTGCTCAATTCGTGCTCTGGGAAGCCTATCCAGACCCCACCTTCGTTGCGAATCCTAACACTGGTGGATCCTCTCACAGCAAGGGAAACACCATCGATGTCACCCTCGTTAACCTAGATGGAACCGATATAGAAATGCCAACTGGTTTTGACGATTTCTCAGCCTATGCAAACCGTGATTATAGTGATAACACCGAAGAAGCAGCAGCAAATGCTTTGCTGTTAGAGGACGCCATGATTGAACATGGATTTGAACCATATTTTGGAGAATGGTGGCACTACTCTGACTCTACAGGCTACAATATAGAAAGAGAATTTGATCCTGCCACCTTAGATTAGGTGGCAGTTTTTTTGTTGAAATTGCCCTCTTGACATTTATTCTATAATATATTATATTTATTTCAAGAAAAATGTGCTCGAGCACATCATTCTGTGCACAAACTGATATTTAAAAAAGTAACCCCAAGAAATGAGTGATGACATGGCTATTACAATCAAGAAAATTGCAGAAGTAAGTGGCGTATCGCGAGGTACGGTGGACCGTGTGCTAAACAATCGCGGTCGTGTTCACCCAGAAACCGAGGCTAAGGTTCGCCGATATGCAGAAGAACTAGGCTATACGCCCAACTTGGCCGCCAAAGCCCTTGCTGTGAAGAAGAAATCCTATACCATAGGAATCATTCTCAATTCAGATGGAAATGAGTTCTATGATGTTATTCTATCTGAGATTCACCGACTTACGGCAGAATTTACACATTATGGCATTCAAGTTGAACTCCGAACCATGAGAGGCTATGATGCTAACAAACAATTGGATTTAATCCATTCACTAGATGGAATATCCGGATTGATTATCACTCCCATCAATGATGCTAACATCGCCGCCAAACTCGTACAATTTCAAGCGGATGGCATTCCCGTAATTACTCTGAATACAGATATCGAGAATTCCGACCGACTCTGTTATGTAGGTTCTGACTACTATGATGGCGGATGTATTGCAGCTGGAATGTTGAGCCTCATGAAGCCTCAAGCGACCATCGGCATTGTCAATGGTTCCAAAAAACTATATGGTCATATGCGC
This sequence comes from uncultured Lachnospiraceae bacterium, assembly GCA_964367905.1. Classification (GTDB taxonomy): domain Bacteria; phylum Bacillota; class Clostridia; order Lachnospirales; family Lachnospiraceae; genus CAUPWF01. The sequence continues at coordinate 15,743 of CAYIZP010000034.1, read as the reverse complement.
CGTGTGGATGGTTTCAAGCAAACACTGAGTAATCGTTCTTATCCGATTGCCTACGAATGTGAATCTCAAGATGATGACGACATCGCTTATGCCGAAACACTGAAGATGTTGCGGACAAATCCAAGCATTGATACTATTTTTGTCGTGGCCGCAGGTGTGCTCGGTGTGTGCCGTGCTGTAACTGCTTCCAAGAGGGATGTTTCGTTGATTACCTTCGATGAAATTCCTACAACAATTTCCATGGTACAGCAAGGAATCATCCAGGCAACCATCTCCCAGCAACCTGAGTTACAAGGACGAAAAGCAATGGAGCTATTATTTGAATATCTAGTGCATGACAAACACCCAGAATCTGATCGATTTCTGGTAGAAAATCAAATCAAGATCAAACAAAATTTTAAGAAGAAAGAGAGATAACCCAATGGCAGAATTATTTAAAGGTATTGACAAAATCAAGTATGAAGGACCTCAATCAAAGAATCCATTAGCATTCAAATATTATGATGCTGAGAAAGTTATTTTAGGAAAAACAATGAAAGAACATCTCCCATTTGCAATGGCATGGTGGCACAACCTATGTGCTGGTGGAGGAGATATGTTCGGTGCAGCAACAGCGGACAAATCCTTCGGCGCAGAAGTAGGCACAATGGAGCATGCAAAAGCGAAAGTAGACGCAGGATTTGAATTCATGTCGAAGATGGGAATCGAGTATTTCTGTTTCCATGATGTGGACGTAATTCCCGAAGGAGCTACCATCGCTGAAACAAACCAAAGACTAGATGAAATCTCTGATTATATCAAGACAAAGATGGACGAAACAGGGATCAAACTTCTATGGGGAACTGCCAACATGTTCTCAAATCCACGTTTCATGAACGGCGCAGGATCTACAAACTCTGCTGACGTATTTGCATCAGCTGCTGCACAAGTGAAGAAAGTTCTAGACATCGTTGTAAAATTAAACGGTACAGGCTATGTATTCTGGGGGGGACGTGAAGGTTATGAGACCCTTCTAAATACAGATATGAAATTCGAGCAAGACAATATCGCAAGATTAATGAGAATGGCCGTAGACTATGGTCGCAAGATTGGATTCACAGGCGACTTCTACATCGAGCCAAAACCAAAAGAGCCAATGAAACACCAATACGACTTCGATGCATCGACTGCAATCGGATTCTTAAGATACTACGGATTAGACAAAGACTTCAAGATGAACATCGAAGCAAACCACGCAACACTTGCTGGACATACCTTCCAACACGAGTTACGCGTTTCTGCCATGAACGGAATGCTAGGTTCCATCGATGCAAACCAAGGAGACCTACTACTCGGCTGGGATACCGATGAATTCCCATCTGATGTATACAGTGCAACAATGTGTATGTACGAAGTACTGAAATACGGTGGATTGACAAATGGTGGACTAAACTTTGACTCTAAGAACCGTCGTGCAAGCTACACTGCCGAAGATATGTTCTACGGATACATCCTAGGTATGGATACCTTTGCACTTGGTCTAATCAATGCAGCGAAATTAATCGAAGACGGACGAATCGATGAATTCGTAGACACAAGATACGCAAGCTTCAAAGAAGGAATCGGAGCAAAAATTATAGCTGGCGAAACATCACTCGAAGAGCTTGCTGCTTACGCAGAAAACCTAGGTGCACCTAGCCTTCCTGGTTCTGGAAGACAAGAGAATCTAGAAAGCATCGTAAACGCCGTATTTTTCGGGTAGGAGACGTTCATTGGGGACGTAGTTTTTTGACAAAAAACTACGTCCCCAATGAAAAAATCCCTGTCCCTTTTTGAAGGAGGAGATCATGAGATATATTTTAGGAATTGATTTAGGTACCTCTGGTACCAAAACTGTTCTTTTTGATGAGCATGGTAAGAAAGTCGCAAGTTCTACAGTGGAATATGATCTAATTCAACCACACAATGGTTGGGCAGAACAAGATCCTGCGGATTGGTGGAATGCTGCGATTACCACGATCAAAGAGGTAACAAAAGGAGTGAACACTACAGACATTAAAGGTCTAGGAATCTCTGGACAAATGCATGGGTTAGTACCAGTAGATCAACAAGGTAATGTATTGAGAAATTCCATTCTATGGTGTGACGGACGTACTGGCGAACAATGCAAGAAGATTACAGACATTGTTGGGAAAGAAAAACTAATCAGCATTACTGCGAATCCTGCACTGACAGGATTTACCGCTGGTAAGATTCTATGGTTCAGAGAAAATGAAGCCGAATTGTATCAACAAACTTATAAATTCTTATTACCAAAAGACTATATACGTTATAAATTGACCGGTTTATACGGTGCAGAAGCATCGGATGCCTCAGGGACAAACTTATACGATGTGCCGAACCGTTGCTGGTCTAAGGAAATCCTAAACTTGCTAGAAATTTCTGAGGACTTACTCCCTGAATGTAAGGAGTCTGTAGATGTAGCTGGAACAATTTCCAAGGAAGCCGCTTCTATTACTGGACTTGATACTAGTACCGTTGTTTGTTATGGCGCTGGCGATAATGCCTCTGCTGCAATCGGTACTGGAGTAGTAAGCACAGGAAAAGCATTTACCACAATCGGAACTTCCGGGGTGATATTCGCACATTCAGATGAGCCACAGATTGATGCTGGCGGGCGCGTTCACACCTTCTGTTCTGCTGTGCCAAATAAATACACTGTGATGAGTTGTACTCTTTCGGCTGGGATGTCATTGAAGTGGTTCCGTGACAATTTCTGTAGTTCTGAAAAAGAATTGGCTGAACTATTACATTGTGATAGCTATGATTTCATCAACAAGGGTGTAGCAGATATTAAGATTGGTTCTGAACAGCTTTTGTTTCTTCCATATCTAATGGGTGAGCGTAGCCCGATTCTCGATGAAAAGGCTCGCGGTGTATTCTTCGGACTATCGGGAATTCACACCAGGTACCACATGGTTCGTGCCATTATGGAGGGGGTAATGTACTCGCAGAAGCAATGTCTTGACGTGATGAACGACATGGGTGTTTACCCAGACCAGATGTATGCGTGTGGCGGTGGTGCAAAAAGTGAAATCTGGCGTCAGATGATGTCCGATCTATATGGAACAAGTGTCATTACAAACGAAAGCGAAGAAGGTCCTGCCTTAGGTGTTGCTATCCTAGCTTCCGTTGCAAGCGGAATCTATAGCGATATCGAAACTGCTTGTTCTAAGTTAATTACACCAAAAAATGTTCAAATGCCAAATTCAAACTCTCACGATGAGTATATGAAATACTATGAAATATTTAAGAATTTGTATCCGAATTTAAAAGATAGTTTTCATCAATTATTTGAGCTTCAATAATTATACCCCCTTACAATCAAGGCTACTTTAGTAGCCTTGATTTATTGTATTTAAACTGCTATACTATGTTTTAAATACAAGTTCAGAAATGAAAATCTAGTTAGTAAATTCGAAAGGAACTATACAGAATGGACACAAATTACATACTCGATGAGATGGATAAAATGTTCCCTAATGCAGAGTGTGCCCTTCATCATAACAATGCATATGAGCTAATTGTAGCAGTTGTACTCAGTGCACAGACAACTGATGAGGCCGTAAACAAGGTAACACCTGCATTATTTGAACGATTTCCGACGCCCAATAATCTGATGGTTGCCGATCAATCAGAAATAGAATCCTATATCCAACGTATCGGGCTGTATCGCAATAAGGCTAAGATGATCAAATCACTTGCAACATCCTTAGTCGAAGACTACGAAGGCCAGGTTCCGAATACCATGAAGGAATTAACTAGCCTTGCAGGTGTAGGAAGAAAAACAGCCAATGTAGTGCTATCTGTAGCCTTTGATATCCCCGCATTCGCCGTAGACACCCACGTAGAACGTGTATCCAAGCGACTCGGGCTTGCTAAATTCGGTGACAAAGTTGAAGCTGTAGAACGGAAGCTCAAGCGAAAAATTGATCGAAATCGTTGGAATAGAGCTCATCATAGCTTCATCTTCTTCGGTCGCTACCATTGTACAGCGAAGCGCCCACACTGCGATAGATGTGTCTTCTCTGATATCTGCCAAAAAACAAAATTTGATACATACAAGAAAAAAACTTCCAAGATTTAATTTTCTGGAAGTTTTTTTCTTATGGTAATTTCTAAGATAAGTTCGCATATATTAATAGAAAACTAATTTTTAAGGAGCTGTAATTGAAATCACTACAATGGAAACCGCTACTACTACAGATATTCATCGTTTTAGCTATTAGCTTCTTCGGGCAGCTATTCGCAGGAGACAGTCGCATGCAATATGACACAATGTATCAACCTTACTTAGCACCGCCTGGTTGGTTGTTTCCCATCGTATGGAGTGTCCTCTACCTCTTGATGGCTATTTCTGCCTATCTGATATCCATATCAGATGACCCAAACAAGAAACAAGCCCTGACTTTGTATTATGTCCAACTGTTTTTCAACTTAATCTGGCCCTTGCTGTTCTTCCGATTCGATGCATACTTACTCGCATTCTTATGCCTAGTGATTCTATGGTTTTTGATCTATCTAACCTATAATGCATTCTCTAGAATATCGCCTCTAGCAGGATACCTGCTATTGCCATATCTACTCTGGGTAACCTTTGCTGGATATCTAAACTTAGCCATCGCCTTAAACAGCTATTGGTAAAAGGGACAGGGATTTTTTCATTGGGGACGGGGGTTTTTGAAAAAAACCCCCGTCCCCAATGATTATCGTTCGTTCCCGACAAATGCAATTACAATCGTCCCTGGACCTGCATGTGTTCCAACAACAGAACCGATATAGTTGATTATAACATTTTCCAAACCTAACTTATCCTTCATTCGCTGTTTTACATACTCAGCATCCTCCATACAGTCACCATGTCCAATCATAACCATATCTTGGTTTAATTCTTCATATCCTACCACCTGTTGTTCCATTCGATCCACAAGCGAATTCAAAGATTTTTTTCTTCCTCTCGCCTTATCTAAACTCACTAATTTTCCTTCGTTGTTTACATGAAGGATTGGCTTGATATTTACCAAACTTCCGATGATAGCTGTCGCCTTAGACACACGTCCACCTCTATGTAAGTGATGCAAATCATCCACTGTGAAGTTGTGACAGATGTGAAGCTTCAACGCCTCCAACGCCTCTACCACCTCCTCTAGAGATTTTCCTTCTTTTCTCATCTGAACTGCCTTATATACCAATAATCCTTCTCCTACAGATGCGCAGAGTGAATCCACCAACTTGATGTTTACCTCTGGATTGTCTTCCATAATCTCGTTAGCAGCGATTACACTACTTCCAAAACTCCCGCTCAACCCACTTGAAAATCCGATATGTAGAACATTTTTTTTATCTTTTATAATATCCAAAAATACTTCTTTTGCTTCCGCTGGATTGACCTGTGTTGTAGTCGGCATTGCACCGCCTCTTAATGCTTCGTAAAACTCTTGGATTGGCATTCCCTCGTTTTCCTTATAGAATATGCCCTCTAGGATGTAACTGAGCTTCATCATTCGTATCCCGTTTTCCTGCACAAACTCCTGTGGCAAGTCGCAGTTACTATCTGTTGAAATAATAAAATCACTCATCTTGGATTCCCCCATTTGTTCTTAAAAATTTTCTTCTATCATGATACCATATTTTCTTATTTTCGTAAAATCTTTTTAAAGAATAGTGCGAATAAAATCGCTGCTACTATGGCAGAGGTAATATCAGCAATTGGCTCTGCGTAATAGATGCCCATAACCCCATGGAACCTTGGCAGAATAATGGCCAATGGTATCAATAGAATGACCTTACGCAATAACGCAATGATAATAGAAATCTTTGCCTGTCCAACAGCTAAGAATGTGCCCTGACAGGCCAATAGAACCCCTATCGTCACTGTTCCAAGACAAAAGATTGGCATAATTTCTACTGTAGTATTGAATAACTCCTCACTATTTGTAAATAACGCCACCAGCACCTGTGGTGCAAAAATTGCAATGGATCCTAGTATAATTGTATATGTAGAACACATCAGAATTAGCCTCTTAAATGCTGCTAACACACGATCATGATTGCCTGCGCCATAATTATAACTTATAATCGGTTGAATACCTTGTGAAATACCATTTGCAGGAATAAAAATCAGCTGCATCACACTGGTGAGAATCGACATTGCTCCCACATAGATGTCCCCGCCATAGCTCTGTAGTCCAGAATTAAGCGTAATACTCACCAAGCTCTCTGTGCTTTGCATGATAAATGGTGAAATTCCTAGCGCACCGATGCTTAGAATAATGTTCTTATTAAATCTCACATATTTGCGTTTTAACTGTATGATACTCCTCTTTGATATCAAGAACCATAGCACCCATATCGCACTGCATGCTTGCGAGATTATTGTTGCTAGTGCTGCTCCACTCACTCCCATATCAAGCACAAATATAAAAATCGGATCTAATATAATATTAATTCCAGCTCCCAAACACACGGATAACATGGCAATTTTAGCATTTCCCTGTGCACTGATGAACGTATTCAATCCAAGTGCAACCTGCACAAAGATGGTTCCAATCAAATAAATTGTAACATACTGGTCTGCATAGGTGATTGTATTCTCACTGGCACCAAACATATATAAAATTGGTGTTTTGTAGATTGCAAAAAATATAGTAAGAATCACAGAGAATAGCATAAGCAATGCCATACAGTTTCCAAGTATTTTTTCTGCTCCTTTATAATCTTGCTTCCCAAGTTTCATAGATGCAAGGGGTGCCCCGCCCATTCCAGCAAATGCACTAAATGCTGCAATAATCATGACTACTGGAAAAGCCAAGCCTACCCCTGTGAGTGCCAAATCTCCATATCCCTCAATACGTCCGATATACACCCGATCTACAATATTATATAGTACATTAATCAATTGGGCGGCAACAGCTGGTAGTACCATACTCCATACCAATTTTCCCATCTTCTCTGTTCCCAACCGTTCATCTTGTTGTGATTTCATTCTTTCTCTCCCTGTAAAACCTAACTCTTCTTACATTACTCAACCTTGTCTATATCATAAACCTAATTCTTACTAATCTTCAAATAACTAATCCCCGTCAATGTCTTATTAAACAACACTGCACATAAGGTAATCACACTTCCGATGATGAATCCCCATGTACCGAAGAAACCAGTCAGTACAATCAAAATCAATCTCATAAACTTCAAAGCATATCCTAATTCAAAGTTCGGCTGTGTATAATTCGCAACGGCAACGAATGCCATATATAACATGATTTCTGCATTAAACCACCCTGATGCCACTGCATTTTCCCCTAGTACGATACCGGCAACCACACTCAGTGGAGTACTCAACATACTCGGCGTGTTAACTGCTGCCAGCTTCAATCCATCTATCGCAATCTCTAAGATTAGCAACTGAAACACAATCGGTATATTAATCTCATCATTAATCAAAATAAAGTTGAAAAATTCTGGCACCCACTCCTGATTAGTCATCAATAGCACAAAAATCGGTGTAAGAAACAAAGTGGTAATTGTGATTAACAACCTAGTAATCTTCAAATATATATTCGTAATTGTTGGAAAATAATAATCATTGGCCTCTTCAATCAAGTCGAAGATCGATGTTGGAAGAATCATTGCCGATGGTGAGTTATCTACCAAGATAACCACCTTTCCCTCCAAAATACATTCCGCTGTAGTGTCTGGTCGTTCCGTGAATTTGAACTTTGGGAATGGATTAAACCATCTCCTGGTCATCAATTCATCTGCCAAACTCTGCTGATTCATGGGCAAGGAATCTACCTGTATCTCTTTAATCCTCTTGCGAATCTTCTCTAAAACTTGCTTGTTAACACGATCCTTCATATAACAGATGGTAACGTCTGTCTTTGAAGCAGTCCCTACCTCTTTCATCTCCATGACAAGTTCTGTACTACGGATTCTACGGCGAATCAAAGCCGTATTGAACACAATTGTCTCCACAAATCCATCCCGTGACCCACGTAAGGACTTGTCCTTCTGTGGTTCCTCCACCCCTCTTGCTGGGTAAGTTCTACAATCAATCGCAATACATACCTCATATTGGTCAATAAATAAACAAGTTACTCCCGACAGAACATTTTTAATGACCTCTTCATATGTGGCGAGGTAATCTACCTCCGCATATGCGATAAAACGCTCTGCAAACTCTTGTGGAGTCTTTGGCATGTCCTGTTTCTTCGCTTTAAAGAGTGTGTCCATAATCTTAAGCAAAGGCTCATCCTTGGTAAATCCATCGACGAAATAAAACGAACTTTCTCTCTCCCCGATTATCATATCCCGCTGTAACAAGTCAAAGCTTTCCTGAATGGGCAAGCGCTGACTTATCCCACTACGTATCTCATTAATGGTGCCTTGTATTTTTGTACGCATAAAAATCCTCCTTCCATACTATTTCATTATATTTACTATATAATAGTATTTCCAAAGGATTTTATATTTATACTCATTTTTATCTCTCGCTATTGTGCCGTTGTACTTCCGAACCCACCATTACGTGTCTCCATTGCATCATCGTCAACTGTAATACCATACTCTACAAATATCCCTTGCATGAACCCAGTCCCTGCATCGAGCTTCACTTTTTTATTTTCATTACTATCATTCGTAATCTTTGCAAAGATATGCCCTTCATTATCTGAATAAAAATAATCGCTATCAATAATTCCAACTGTATTATTCAACTGCAATCTAAATTTGAATCCAAGTCCACTTCTCGGATAACACTTCAACACCCAATTTTCATCCATCTCTACACGAATTCCTGTTGGAATCTTCGCCGTCTTTCCAGGATTCAATTCCAAAGATACAGGCGTATAAAAATCATACCCCGCAGAACCCTTCGTTGCTCTCTTTGGAATCTTGATTTCCTCATATATCTCTCTAATCACATCTTCATTCATCTTTCCAAACGTGTCATTAAACGCCTCTATAAACTGCTCAAACGACACCTTGTGGAATTTCGCTATTTTCTTCATGGACCCTCCTAAATAAAATATCACAGTATTCACTAAGCTCAATCAATACCACTGCATAATTATCATACACCAAATGGGAATACTTAGCAATGATAAAAGAGTAGTTAATACTACACATTGTGTCGCAAATTTCTCATCCGCCTTATATTTCACTGCCAAAACCGCCGTAGTTGTCCCTGCTGGCATCGCTGCAAGAACCACTGCTAGTCCACCAATCATCTCAGGGACATGAGCAAACTTACACACTAAAAATACAATTGCTGGAATCATTCCTAGTCTTAGAAACGAGAAAAACGCTGTTGTTTTTGTCAACATCTTCGAATTCCTCGTCTCCTGCAAGGTCGCTCCAATCAGCAGCATCGTTACCGCAGTCGTACAACTGCCAATTCGATCAATGGATTGAAACAAGAATGTCGGCAACTGTATCTGACTGATCATAAGCACCACACCAATCATAACCGCAACAATACATGGATGTGTCACTACCTTTTTTACTAGCGCCTTCTTATCCGGCACCTCTGCAAAATATGTAACTCCCACTGACCACATCACAATCCTTTGAGGAATCAGATAAATCGAAGCATACAACAGCCCCATAGGACCGTACAACCCCTCCGCAACTGGATTACCCAAATATCCAGCATTAGAGCAAATCGTCCCATACTGCAATATCATCTTCTGCTCCTTAGGATATCGATTGTACAGCACCTTGCTCAACACAACACAAAAAAGCTGAATCCCCATAGAGATCAGCATAATGGTTACTCCTTGTTGTAAGATTTCCTGATTAAACTCCACACAAAAAGCCGCAATAATATTGCAAGGCAAGATGATATTCACAGACAAATCCACCAACACCCTCTTGTCCTGCCCTCTTATAATTTCCAACTTCCGCAATACCATGCCCGCTACCATAATCACCAGCATCATAAGCTGCAAGTTAAAAACATTATTAAAATTCATTCCTCATCCCTCAAATCTACATCGGTCTACTTCAACTATAACTTAATAATCTGCACTGGTATGGGCGGATGATTTGGCCGATTGTAATACTCACTTACAATAACAATATACCTCTTCGCATCCAAGGTTTTGATAAATTCCAAGATGCCATCCTTTTCCTCAAATCCACTATCGCCCCCACTATAAATACACAAACTCATAATTCCACCCGATTTCAACAAGTCTAACCCCACCTCAATCGCCTGAATACTCGTTTTTCCCTTGGTTGCTATATTATGGTCTCCACCTGGAAGATATCCAAAATTAAACATAATACATGTAATTTGACCCACTTCGGTTACATATTGCCTCATATCTTCATGACTCGCCACAATACATTCAGCCACAAGCCCTACCTTCTCCAACCGTTCTCTTGTACTTTCAATAGCTACCTCTTGAATGTCAAAGGCGTACACCTTGCCCGCATCACCTACAAGCTCACATAAAAACTGCGTATCATGACCATTCCCCGCAGTTGCATCAACGCAAATATCACCAGCACTCACGTGCTGGTGAATAAATTGACGACACCAATTTGTTATCTGATAATTTTGTCTCACAATGACGTCCTTTACTCCGTTTCCTCTGGAACGATTTCTTCCGCTGTAAGTTCCTCAGCCGGTGCTGCCTCTACGATCTTCGCGTTGTCTAGAACCCATTGCTTCACAAATTCGCGAGTCGCCATTTCTTTCATCTCTTCTTCTGGAATTTGTTCAAACAATTCTTCTACACTTGCGAACCCTGTGCCAACAATCACTGCCTCATAGAAAGTAGTATACTCTTCTTCTGTGAACTCAAGTCCTTCAGCTTCTATAATATTATCTGTAATTGTACGCTCTTTGGCTTCCATTTCAGCTGCACCTATAAGTGCCTCGTCAAATGCCTCTTCTGTCATTCCAAGCATTGCCACATAATCCGCCATTTCCATGCCATACATCGCAGCTTCTGTTTCTGTCTGCTCACGCACTTGTGCTGTCAACTCATCTACTAGCACCTGATCTAATGCTACAACTTCAGCGCCATCAGTTACCTGTGCCCATGCTGTAGACAACAACGCATCTTGTCTGATTGACTCGTTTTGTGCTTCCAAATCACTGCGAACCGAATCACGATATTCCTCTTCTGTCATTGCTGTTCCTGTAACTGACTCAATAAATTCCTCTGTTAGTTCTGGAACCACATACTCTTGAATCGAGTTCACTGTTACAGTAAATACAACGTCTGCTCCCGCCAAGTCAGCTGAGCCATAATCCTCAGGGAATGTCAACTCAATATCAACAGTCTCTCCAACTTCTACGCCTATAAGACCTTCTTCGAACCCTGGGATAAATTGTCCCGATCCAATCTCAAGCATTGCGCCTTCCGCTGTACCGCCTTCGAATGCAACACCATCTTCCTTACCTTCATAATCGATATTTGTCATATCTCCATTCTCGACTGCACGGTCTGTTATCTCCACAACCTCTGTTTCAGCCGATAGTCTAGTTTCAATCTCCATATCAATATCATCATCTGTTACTTCGATGACACCAGTGTCCTCAACTTCGATTCCCTTATATTCTCCTAAATTAACAACATTTGCAGTTCCGCCGCTCTCTGTGTCAGCCGACTCCTCTGTTCCGCTTTCTGCTGTATCTCCCTCTGCTTGAGGTGTACATGCTGCTAATGAAACTACCATACTTCCTGCTAATAATAATGTTACAATTTTCTTCTTCATGATTATTCTCCTCTTTTTATACTAGAGCCTATTATGACACATAATTGTGAAAAAAAAAAGTTTTTTATACAAGTTCACCATTTTGTCACAATAACGGCGAGAAAAGCCTTGAAAATTGTTCTTTTGTACGAATCACAATATTCCTCTCTGCATACCTCTGTTTCGTAAGACGCGTGGAGCTCGCCAAATCATTGATAAATTTCCGCTCCATCGCCATGGTTGTCTTCTCACCATAAATCACTGCATTCACTTCGAAATTCAGCTTAAAACTTCGAATATCCATATTGGCCGTTCCACAACACGTTACCAGCCCATCTATCGTCAGGACTTTTGCATGTAAAAATCCATCATTGTAGATATAGCACTTCGCTCCTGCCTCTATCATCTCTCCAATATAAGAGTAAGTAGCCCAATATATAAATGGATGATCAGGCTTGCATGGCACCATGATGCGTACATCAATTCCAGACCTTGCCGCAACTCGCAGCGCCTCTAGTACCGCCTCATCTGGTATAAAATAAGGTGATTGTACATAAATCCGCTCCCTTGCCTTATGGATTAATCGCATGTAATTATCACGAATCTGCTGAATCTTCGCATCTGGACCACTAGAAATAATCTGAATAGGCTCCTGACCACCTCTCACATAGTTTGGAATATGGAACAATCTATCTTCCAAAAACAAATTTTCATTGGTTGCATAATTCCAATCCATAGTAAATCGTACCGCGAGCGAAGTAACTGCCGCCCCTTCTATACACAAGTGAGTATCCCGCCAATAACCAAACCTCTTATCTTTTCCAAGGTATTCATTTCCGATGTTAAATCCACCGATAAAGCCAATTCTTCCATCAATCACTACAATCTTACGATGATTTCTAAAATTCATCCTCAGATGCAACTTCCCGAGGAGTGCTGGGAAGAATTCGGCCACTTGAATTCCTTTCTCTCTCATTGCCTTCTGACGCTTTGCCCCAATGGATCGACTTCCCATTCCGTCCATCAGGACACGTACCTCTACACCTTGATTCGCCTTCATGGCTAGTAAGTCTTCCAACTCATCCCATAAGCTATCATTTCGAACAATGTAGTATTGAATATGAATATAACTCTTCGCCTGACGAATCTCATGCTTCAATGCATGGAATTTCTCTTCCCCATCCGTGTATATCCTCACATCATTGTTGTCTGTAATTACGGCGGAAGAAGTTTCCAGATTATAGAGTATTAGATTTTGGAATCTACCCATCTCCGCATTGACTAATCCCCCCTCATTCTGCCAGATAACCGTGGCCTGATGTACCACGGCAGAATGAACCTCATCCTCAATCTCCTTCATCCGAAATATCTGATTCTTGTGAACACTCAGTCCAACTAGTAAATAAAGCAAAAATCCTATCACTGGAAGGAAATAAATAACCAGAATCCACGTCCATACTGTCTGTGGTTCACGCCTCTCTAAGAAGATAATCACGAAGGCCAATATTAATTTTAAAATCATCAAATAATCAAAACTGATCAAAATAGGAAATAAAACATCCCCCCATACTGTATCAAGCATAATCGTCCCCCCTCACAAGGAATCTCACTACTATCTGTTTTGAATTATATATCATCTCGCTTCGGCATACACATAATATGCTCCAATGCTTTTTCCATTGTTCAAGAAAAATCTTGTCCTTAGATGGTATTCACCCACTGGCAAATCTAGTACAAACTTTACACAATCTTGTCCCGAATCAACCGAACATTCCTCCTGAATCCCCGCAATACGAATATCAGCGCTTTGAATCTGGTATCGTCTACCTTCACCCCATTCTTCATAAATACGTTCATCTTTCTCTAATTTATCGCAAGTATCATCTAGTGCAAGTCCTGCCTCACGCGGATATCTACGCAGTTCGAACTCATAAGTTCCCGCATCCTCCACCTTCACCGCAAAATATCCATTGCCATCCACACCTTCACGTATTTGCTTTTGACTGAAACACATCTTCGTACACTCATGCCAAGCATGACAAGTCATCTTCACTGGATGCTCTTTAGTTAGATATATTGGGCTATATTTCATCGCCTCTTCTAATCTCTCATCATACCATTCCTCATAATATCTTGTTAACTCAATTGCAAGCTCTTCATTCTCCACAAAGCAATCATTCTTCTCATATGGATCCTTCTCTATGTCATACATCTCTGGATTAATATCCACGCTCGAACCAAAGGATCCTAGAAGAAACGGATTCGACTCATTCGTAAGTGGTCGCACCAATCTCATATTATTCTTAAGTACCGTATAATCCTTAAACTTCTGTGGCATATCTCTCTGCATATTGTGAATGACAAGCGTTCGATCTGGATTCAGATGAACCTCTCCTGATTTCAATGCATCGGCCATACTGATCCCATCCAGATTTTCTCCCTGTGGTAATCCACAGATATCAATCAAAGTCGGCAACAAGTCCATATGTGCTGTAATTCCATAGATTTTTCTTGACTCACCCAAGACACCATTTGGCGTTGTAATAAAACAAGCATTGCGATGCGCACCTTCATAAGTCGTACCCTTCTTTCCTCTCATACCCGCATTATACCCATCTAACACCCAGCCATTATCATCTGTCACACAACCTGTCGAAGTCCCATTATCGCCAAAGAATATAATAATCGTATCATCGAACGCATCCTTCTCTTTCAGATGATCCATCAATTTCCCGATATTATCATCCACACACTCAATCATTCCATAAAATCTAGCACGATCCTCTGGAATCCCCATATCTAAATACTTTTGATAGAAAGAGGCATCCACATTGTATGGTCCATGTGGTGCATTTGTTGGAAGATAACAAAAAAATGGCTTATCCGTATATATCTGCTCGTCCATAAATCTAGTCGCTGTATCAAACCAGACATCCGTGCAATATCCTTCAAACCTCTCTTCCTTTCCATTTCGCAAGTACACATCATCATAATAATTATTATTCCAATAGTCTGGAGTCTCTCCGATTACCCCACCTCCAAAACTATACGCAACATCAAACCCTCTATTCTCAGGGTGATATGGATAAGTATCGCCTAAATGCCACTTACCAAACATTCCAGTAGCATACCCACCTCCCTTGAAATAATCCGCCATAGTCTTCAGGTCCGGCTTCATAAAATACCTTCCATTGACAGTCGAATATACCCCTGCTCCAAATGAATATCGCCCTGACATCAGCGCCGAACGTGCGGGCGCACACAGCGGGTCTGTGTGAAAACTCTCTAGACTTAACCCATTATCATGTATCCAGTCCAAATTCGGGGTCTCTATCCATGGATTTCCATTTGCCTTGATATCGCCATAACCTTGATCGTCTGTTACTATAAGTATTACATTCGGTTGCTTTCTCATGCCTTTTCCTCTCCAATCTTACACCCTGTTGTCAACCCACCCTACACCACTCGAACTCATGGTAGATTATCCAGCTCTAAAAATCGGTAATGCCTTCAATACATCTCCTTCACACAATACATACTCTTGAGACTCTGCCTTATTATTTACCACCACAGAATAATTCATGTAATGCTCGCTTACTCGAGTAGAAGTATCAAGAAATTCCTTCACAGTCATTCCTTCTCCACCTTCTGCATTCCAGAAGCCATCTTCATCTCTATCAGGCATATACTTTGCAAATGGTCCTGCTAATTTCACTTTTATCATCTTAATAACCATCCCTTTCTCACCAAACACCTATGGGACATATCCCGTTTTGCAAAAAATTTTTACTTAAATTTTAAAAATATTCAGAATTTTTCAACTTAATAACTGATATCTATATAATAATATCAAATTTTTACAAATTTGTATATAAAAAGCCCCACAAATTTGTAGGGCTTTATCTATTCTATTATTGCATTTATAATTTGAGGGTTATACCAGCAATTAGAATTTGATTAATGCTTTGATAACATTTTGTCCATTTGCCAATGTATCT
>CAYIZP010000033.1:0-37069 GCA_964367905.1 uncultured Lachnospiraceae bacterium | reverse complement strand
AATAAAATCATTATTTTTTTATTTTACTATTGACAATTATTAGCTGGACTTTTTAATAGTTTACACTGCTTACATCATAGTTCTCTAATAATTCTTTATCTGGGAAAACAATCCCTTCTCGTGTATATGCTTCATTCAGAATTGATAATGCTGACTTTGCACTAATTCCAAATCGATCACAACCAGCATCCACCATATTCTCCAAATCAGCCAATGTTCGTACACCACCTGCCGCTTTAATCTTTGCATGATTACCAACCACGGACTTGATTAACTTAATTGTATCTACTGTAGTTGGGTTGGATGCCCATCCTGTTCCTGTCTTCACATAAGTAACTCCCGCACTCACTGCAAGTTCTGCACCTTTCTTAATCTCTTCATCCGTCAAGTAACTAATCTCTAAAATAGACTTAACTGGAACGGGGAACACTGCTTTTACAACAGCCTTCACATCATTTTCTACAGTTAGATAATCTTTCGACTTTAGGGCTCCTACATTAATCACCATATCGACTTCATCACACCCAAGCTCAACCATCCTTTTTGCACAATCAATCTTGCTCTCAGTCGTATCCGCTCCTGACGGAAATCCTGCTACCCCACCAAGCATAACTGTAGGTTTCGTAATCAATCTTCTCAGCTTGTCTGTAAAACAAGGCATTGCAAAGACACAAACAAAATCATATTTTTCGGCGAGATGAGCAATCAACTTCAACTCATCATATGTAACATCTGTCCTTACTGCACTAACATCAATTAGTCTTGGTATCTCTTTGTAACTAATCATCGTTTCTCCTCCATAAACATAATAACCTTTCTTAAACAAATATTATCATGACTATCTTTCGTGGTCAATATGTATTATTTAATAAATAAACATCTTTTTTTGTATGATGATTTCTTATTTTATATGCACATTGCATAAACAAATGCGCAAAAAGAGACAAACATATCTATTTTTTCTCAATAAAGATACCTTTTATAGATACCTTCAAATAGATATGTTTGTCTCAATTCTAGTTATTTAAAATATGTTATTCTCTACCCTCTGATTCAATTTCAAATCGATATTTGTCAGCTCTAATGGTTGTTTTATCATAAGTAATAGGTCGACCTTGCATATAAGTAATTCGTCTCAGTGTCAACAACGCTGCCCCAGGTCTGATGTTAAGAATCTGTGACTCAGAAAATTCTGCACTCTTCGCTGATATAATATCCTTAGCAAAATCTATATGCAAATCATAATGTTCCTCTAAAAATCTATACAAAGATTGAATTTCACTCGAACGATTATCTAAACTTGGTGCTAATTCACACTGAATATAATTTTCCATAATCGCAATTGGCACATCATCTGCCCAAATCACCCTTTGCATCCTGAAAATCTCCTCACCTTCTTTGATCTGCAATTTCTCAGCTGTCTTTGGTGTCACAGGAACTGTATCGATATACACTCCCTTAGAACAGACATCCATCCCTCGCTTACGCAAGGTTTCACTAATCGATGTAATCCCATTCAACTTTTGTGTTGAATGAAAATCAAGAACGCTAGTTCCTCTCCCTTGCTTTACTTCTACATACCCTTCTGATGCTAACATATTAATCACTTTACGAATCGTCGTTCTAGATACCTCATATTGTGCTTCTAACTCTCCTTCTGGGGGTAAAAATTCTCCAACTTCATACTCACCCGTGCGAATTAAATTTTTGATTTTTTGATAAACCTCTTGATATAATGGTAGTTTCAACACCAAATCACACCCCTTGCTTTTTTTATTATCATAACATCATTATGAATTTTTGCAAGATTTTTATGAAATATAATTGTATTTTTTTGCAAAACCTATCATTTCATACTAGAAACAGCACCATTTTCTCTAATTTCCATAAGTATTTCCACCACCTTCTCTTCAAATCCCTCTATCAGACTCAGATCCTCTCCCCAGAACCCCACATTGGTCACAACATGATGCACAAGTTCATTTACATCATCATCTTTATGTGCGTAATAGAATTCGAGCACCTCTTTATCATCCTTGATCAAATAATCTTCCCCGTTACAAGTCCCAATAAGACCCTCACCGGTCAATGTATGACCATTGAAGAATGCAACATACATGGCAAATGATGCCGTAATGTACTTTGGTAGTTCACCCTTTCTCTTTACGTATTCTTTTAGCGATGGCATGACTCTTGCTTTCCATTTAGAAGTAGAATTAAGAGAAATAGCCAATAATTCATGGTCGATAAATGGATTCTTGAAGCGCTCTGTTACAGAAGCAGCAAACTCTTCCAATTCCTCCATTGGTAAATCCAAAGTCGGGATAATCTCCTCATAGATTGTTCGATTCATAAACCCATTAATCACTTCATCATCCATGCAGTCACGTACAATCTTCTGCCCTGCTAGGTGTGCACCCAAGACAAACGAAGTATGAGCACCATTCAAGATACGAACCTTGCGTTGCTTGTATGGTTTATGATTATCGGTAATAATCACTGGAAGTCCTGCCTCCTCAAATGGAAGCTCTTCTTTTAATTTTTCTGGTCCTTCGATTACCCAAAACCCAAATACTTCCCCAGTATTAATCAAATTATCCTGATACCCCAATTCCTCACAGATAGAAGTCGCCTCATTCCTTGGATATCCCGTGACAATTCGATCCACAAGGGTAGAACAGAAGATATTTTCTTGCTCCAACCATGAAATAAATTCTTCTCCTAATTCCCACTGCTTGGCATATTGCTTCACACATTTCTCTAACTCCTTTCCATTGTCATCGATCAACTCGCAAGAGAGGATGACAAATCCTTTTCCCTCTTGTGTTCCGAACTCTTGAAAACGTCGATACATAAATTGCGTTAACTTCCCAGGATAGCTGTTAGCTGGCGTATCTCCAAACTTGCAACTTGGATCATAGACAATTCCAGCCTCTGTCGTATTGCATGCAATATATCGAAGTTCTGGATTCTTCGCACACTCCAACAACGCCTCGTAGTCCTCATAAGGATTGATGCAGCGACTCACACAAGAGATTACTCTCTTATGATTCACCTTCCGCCCATCTTCAAACCCACGAAGAAACAATGTGTACAACCCTTCCTGCTCATTAATCATCTCTGTCAACCCATGCGCAATCGGTTGGCATAAAACCACCTTGGAGTTGAAGCCCACTTTCTCATTCATCACATCAATAAAATAATCTACAAATGCACGCAGAAAATTCCCCTCGCCAAACTGCAACACCCGCTCAGGTGCATTCTCCAACAAATACCCTTTATATCCTTGTTCTTTCAATGTTTGATAACTTAATTTCTTCATCGTCACTCTCCTCTTTTTTTGCTGTACATATAAATATCTAAAGTGTTACCCCTTGCTTAAAGATTGCCATATCATGATATCCCTGTACTTCTGCCTTCACTTTCTTGCCCGAAGCAACCTCTACCACATAGTCGAACATCTTCTCTGCAAGAGACTCTAGACTCTCGCCTTCCACCATGGTTCCGCAGTTGAAGTCAATCCAGTTATTTTTCTTATCATTCAAACTAGTATTCGTAGAAATCTTCACCGTTGGTACTGGACATGCAAATGGTGTCCCACGCCCTGTGGTAAATAACACAATATGTGCTCCAGAAGCCGCTAGTGCTGTTGCTGCAACCAAATCATTCCCGGGGGAACTTAATAGGTTCAACCCCTTCACTGCTACTGGCTCTCCATAAGCAAGTACACCTTTTACTTCTGCTGCTCCAGATTTTTGAGTACACCCTAGAGATTTATCTTCTAGAGTTGTGATTCCACCATCTTTATTTCCTGGAGATGGATTCTCATAGATGGTTTGATTATGACTCGTAAAATATTCCTTGAAATCATTGATTAACTTCACCGTTTTCTCAAATAATTCTGTCGTTCCACAGCGATTCATCAAAATCGTCTCTGCACCAAACATCTCTGGTACTTCCGTGAGAATCGTGGTTCCGCCCTTGGAGATGAGTAAGTCCGAGAATGCCCCAACCGTTGGATTCGCCGTAATCCCAGATAATCCGTCCGATCCGCCACACTTCATACCGATGATTAATTCTTCACAACTAATCTCTTCCCTACTAGCTATTCCGGCATACGATACCAATTCTTCAATCAAAGCCAACGAATCTGCCACCTCATCTTCACAATCTTGTGCAACCAAGAACTTAACTCTCTTCTCATCATAATCACCAATGAACTTCTTCAGTTCAGCAATATTGCTATTCTCACACCCTAATCCAAGTACTAGCACTCCACCTGCATTGGGATGATTGACCAAATCCGCCAAGATTGTTCTTGTATTATCTTGATCCTCTCCCATTTGGGAGCATCCATAAGGATGCGGAAATGCAACAACCTCATCCACACTTCCTTGAATCAATTTCTGTGCCTTCATAGCAATGGAAGTCGCCACATTATTCACGCAACCAACCGTTGGCACAATCCATATCTCATTACGGATTCCCACTTTTCCATCCGCTCTCCGATACCCCTGAAAGTATCGTTTCTCACTGACCTGCTCTTCGCATTCTACTTTCTCAAATGTATAATCTAACAAATCACCAAGTCCAGTCTTCACATTGTGGGTGTGTACCCAATCCCCAGCTTGAATCGTAGTCTTCGCCATACCAATCGGATATGCATACTTGATAACTACTTCCCCCTCTTCTATGTAGCGAAGTGCAAATTTATGACCTTGTGGAATATCTTCTCTCAATACCAGCTCGATACCCAACTCGCTCACCTGCATTCCTGCTTGTAGCTGCTCCAATGCTACAGCCACATTATCATTTCCATGAATTTTAATATATTTTTGCATCTACTACCTCCTCATCTTCTTTTTTCAATCTTATCGCACTATAGCAAACTCCCTGCAAAGTATTTGCAGTAAAATACATCTTTTACTGAAAATGTAAGCACTTACATTTAACTTACAACATCATACAGAGAAAATCAAGATAAATTTAAATTTCACTTGATTTTCTCTGTATTTTATGCAATGATAATAAAAAATGTAAGCACTTACAAAACTAAATTTATGGAGGTTATATCAGATGAGAAATTTCTTAGACAATCAATTTTTACTATCAACACCAACTGCACAAAAACTGTATCACGAATACGCTGCTACTATGCCAGTTCTAGACTACCACTGCCATATCAACCCACGTGAAATCTTCGAAGATCGCAAGTTCGAGAACATCACACAAGTCTGGCTCGGTGGCGACCACTACAAATGGCGTCAAATGCGCTCCAATGGTGTAGACGAGAAATACATCACTGGCGATGCAAGTGACTATGAAAAATTCATCAAATGGGCGGAAACTCTTCAGTTAGCAATCGGAAACCCACTCTACCACTGGAGTCATCTGGAACTAAAAGAATATTTTGGATATGAAGGATACTTAAATGCTGAGACTGCTGACGAGGTATGGAACTTATGCAATATGAAGTTGCAAGAAGATGACTCAACGGTTCGTAGCTTGATTAAGCGTTCCAATGTAACCCTCATCTGCACTACAGACGATCCCATCGATTCTCTAGAATGGCACACCAAGATTGCTGCAGATGATAGTTTTGACGTACAAGTCCTCCCTGCTTGGAGACCTGACAAAGCTATGAATATCGAAAAACCAGAATATCCAGACTACATCAAGACACTTAGTGAAGTCAGTCAAATGGAAATCACTTCTTATGCAACCCTATTAGATGCATTACGTAACCGCATGAACTTCTTCACATCTGTAGGCTGTAGTGTATCAGACCATGCCCTTGAATATGTGATGTATGTACCTGCAAACGAGGAAGAAATTGAAGAGATTTTTAGAAAACGTATGAACGGTGACACCATCCAACGTGAAGAAGAATTAAAATTCAAGACTGCGTTTATGACCGCCGTTGGTAAGGAATATCACAAACGCAACTGGGTGATGCAACTACACTATGGTTGCAAACGTGATAATAACACCTTCCGTTATCAGCAATTGGGCCCCGACACAGGATATGACTGCATCAATAATTTTGCCCCATCTGCTCAAATGACAGATTTCTTAAACAACTTAAATGCAAGCGACCAACTACCAAAAACAATTCTATATTCTTTGAATCCATACGACAATGCCTCCATTGGAACCATCATCGGATGCTTCCAAGACTCCACTGCCATTGGTAAGATTCAACAGGGAAGTGCATGGTGGTTCAATGACCACAAAGCCGGAATGATTGATCAGATGACATCACTAGCCAACTTAGGCCTACTTGGAAACTTTATCGGAATGCTCACCGACTCTAGAAGCTTTTTATCTTATACAAGGCATGATTACTTCCGTCGTATCCTATGCGATCTAATCGGATCTTGGGTGGAAAACGGTGAATATCCAGCAGATTATGCTGTTTTGGAAAAAATAATAAAGGGCATCTCCTACAACAATGCCCTTCGTTACTTTAATTTCTCTGTATAATATCAATTTAATCCGAGATATACCAAAGCGTCAATAGCTTAGATACGATTTAGTAAATCATATCTAAGCTATTTGAAATCTTCACTTACCTCGTCATGATATATTTGCGGAATTGATTCCATCTTTTTATCCAATCGAAATAATATTCTTCTCTACAACTGGTTTCCCCGTCAATGCAACTAGAGCTTTTTCGTAATACTCTAATTGCTGATGGTAGGCTTCTTCCAATTCCTTCTTGGTCTTCCCCTTGTCTGTCTTATAATCCACTAGTATAATCTTCCCATCTTCCTCGAAATATGCATCGATAATTCCTTGTACCAATACGATTTCTTCTGTTTCTACACCATAGATTGTATCCGCCGGAACACCGATTACAAATGGCTGCTCTTTGTAGAGTTTTTGATTCTTGGCCGCTTCCCTCATGCGAACTGCAATCGGCTCCTGCAAGAATTCCAATATCTTCTTCTGATCAATGAAATCTGCCATCTCCTGTGGCATTCTTCCATCTTCCACAAGCTGTCGGATGGTTTCTTGGATATCTTCCTCTATGTATTCTTTCGAAAAATCTAGCATTTCCAAGAATCGATGATAAGACGTTCCGCGGAATGCGCCGTCTGTCCGTGGCTGCTTTTGCTTGATAAATTCTGGTATAGTCGGAGTCTCCCACTTCTTCGAATGCAGATGCTCTCCGCCTTCCTCTTCTAGCTGTGTACGCTTCTTAATCTCTGTCACAGTCAGCTTTAATTGGAAGTTCGACTCTGCCAAGTACTGATATTGATAGGCAAATTGTTCCTCGATCCAATTCCTCACATCTTCATCCACCTTTGTGGACTCTAAGAGCATCGCCCATTCCTTTTGATTCCATTTTTTCTGAAGTGTTTCTACCACTTCCTTCTGAATCAATTCCTCTTCCTTTATCACACGAACCATAAATGGACTCTTCTCCTTGGAATACTGCCCTTCCATGTAGACGCATGGCAGCACCCAGTCATAATAAGTTTTTGCCTTTGTTAGCATTTCTTGTCCAATGGTTCCATCCGATTCAAAACAGGTACCGCGATAAGTCCCTAGACTCTTGGTTAAATCCTTCACCCAACCGCTGAGAATCAGCTTCTCCTTCGCTCGAGTCATGGCAACATAGAGGACACGAAGCTCCTCGCCTAACGCATCCAAAGCAATCTGCTTCTGTATCACATTCTTCATAAGAGAAGTCGTCCTCACCCTCTTATCTGGGAGAATATACTCCATTCCAAGCCCTAATTCAGGATGCACCACTACTCGTTTCTTAGCATCTTGTAGATTAAATTCCTTCCCCATACCAATCAAGAATACGATAGGAAACTCCAATCCCTTACTCTTATGAATGCTCATAATTCGAACTGCATCATCCCTCTCGTCTAATAGACTCGCCTCACCAAAATCCACTTCGTACTTCTTCAACAATTGAATGTATCGAATAAAGTTAAACAATCCCCGATAACTAGTGGATTCGAAAGCCGCCGCCTTCACCAACAACATCTCAAGGTTTGCACTTCTCTGTTCGCCTCCTGGCATAGCTGTAATGTAATAACGATATCCCGTCCCCTCTATGATGAGACGCAACAATTCCTGCATCGGTAGGTGAGATGCTTTTTCTCGATGTCCATTCATTCGTTCCAAGCATTTCCTTAATTTCTCCTGCAAAGGATTCTCCTCACATCTAGAATACTTCAGAACCGCTTGATGAAATGGAAGCTTAGGATATGTTCCCCGAATCATTGCCATCTCATTATCACTAATTTCCCCAAAACACGAACGCAAGACTGCTGCTAACGGAATGTCCTGCTTAAAATTATCCAAGACACTCAGATAATCTAGCAACAATGCAATCTCCCAAGTCGAGAAATATCCTTCACCACTCTCCACACTGGTAGGCACACCCTCTTGCATCAATACTTCTGCGAATATATCACTCCAGCCCTTCACACTTCGTGACAAGAGCACAACATCCCCATAGGAAGCAGGACGATAATCATCCAATCGCTTATCAAAGACTTGATGATGTCCCACCAATTCCTTGATTCTTCTGGCAACACTAATCGCCTCAAGCCTCCTCTGGTTATCTCTGCCCTTGATATCCGTATCAGAGGCTTCCATCTCTTTATTCAGAATAAGAATCTCTGCCTCATTATCTGGCATTTCCACATAGTTTGCACCTAGATTCAGCCGTGCCTTCTCGTCATATTCCACGCCACCTAGCGACCTCTTCATAATCTTATCGAATACAAAATTGGTACTATCTAGCACCTCTCTTCGACTTCGGAAGTTCTGACCCAAGTCAATACGAATCTTCTCCCGTCCCGCATCCTCATACTCTGCAAACTTCTCCATGAATAACTCCGGTCTAGAAAGACGGAACTTGTAGATACTCTGCTTCACATCTCCAACCATGAAGATATTATAACTTCCTTGAGACACCTTCGACACACTCGTCAATATATTCTCTTGAATCAAGTTACTATCTTGATACTCGTCAATCATAACCTCTTGAAACTTATCCTGGTATTCCCTCGCCACCTCAGAGGGCACTAAGATTCCATCCTGCTCCACAGTCAAAATCTGCAAGGCATAATGCTCCATATCGTTAAAATCCAACAGGTTCTTCGATTGCTTTTCCTTCGTATAGGCCTTCGAAAACTTCTGCAACAATCGAACAAGTTCCTCGATATTCCCCCGACACCCTTGAAGAACTTCCACCTGTTCCATTGGCGGAATTAGGAAGAACTTCTTCCGCAGCTTCTCGAAATCCGCCTTTACCGAATCTCGCAGTTTCTTCGCTTCTTCCTTCTTCTCTGGATCCGCTTCCTTATCGCGCTTTCTTGAAAGTCCCTCAAACTTAGCAGTAATCATGGCCTGATACAAAGCTTCTAATCCTTCTGCCTCTGCCACATAGTCCAATAATACCTTATCCTGTAAAAATGTATCAATATATGGCTTATGCCCATATTCCCCTTGGCATATCCCGATTGCTCGCTCCAACTTCTCCTGCATCTGGAAAATCTCATTCTCCGTATCTTCTAGAATGAATTGCCCCATTACCGAATGCTCCAATTCGTCCACAGAATCGATTGCATATCGCTGGATGCAATCCTCAAGCCACAAATCAGGCAGAGGATAGCTACGGGAATACTTATATAATTCTAAGATCAACTCTTCAATGTTCTTATCATTGCGTCCAGAAGCCATGGATTCCACGAAATACAAGAACGAATCTCGCTTCTCCTGATACTCTTCTTCTAACACCTGTGCCAACACATCCTGCTGCAAAAGCTTCAACTCCCCATCATCCCCAATGCGAAACACAGGATCCAAGTCGATGACATGAAAATAATCCCGAATCACCGATAAACAGAAACTATGAATCGTGGTAATACTCGCATTATGAATTAAAGTCGCCTGCCTCTGCAGATGTTCATTGTCCGAATCCTCCTCCAATGCCTTCTCAATGGCTTGCAGAATCCTCTCCTTCATCTCAGCCGCTGCCGCCTCCGTAAATGTCACAATCAACAGCTCGTCCACATTGATGGGATTCTCATCCTTCGTCAACCTAGTAATAATACGCTCCACAAGCACAGCAGTCTTCCCCGATCCCGCTGCTGCCGACACCAATATATTACAATTTCTCTCCGATATAACCTGTTGTTGTTCCTTCGTCCATTGAAATCCCATCTTCGTCCTCGCTTCTTCCTTGTATCCTCTCTACTGCCTCTTGCTTCTTCATCTTCTCCAGCCTTCGATATTCATATCCCTCAAGTCCGGTATCGAACCCACAGATTCTTCCATACTCGCAGTAGCTACAGCCATTGCCTTCTTCCCCGTTGATTTGATATGGGCTGATTTCGATGTTGCCTTTGACGATTTCGTTACCTAGGTCTACCACCTTGTTCTTAGTGTATTTGATGAATTGTTCTAGCACTTCTTGTTTTACCGCCTTGGACTCTGCTCGCAGTTCTCCGTTGACCTTTTTGGTTACTGGAATGGCGTAGGATTTTGTTTCAAACACTCCATCTAAGGCTTGTACCACATCTGCGCGTTCGTTCACGAGCCCATCCAGCGTTAATTGGTATAACAATTCCTTATCTATCTCTTGTTGGTCTTTCTTCTCTGGATTGCCTTCTACCTTCAGAATCGGGTCGTCTACTCGATAATAGAAGACACCTGCAGGAACAATTTCTTTTTCTCTTCCCTCTTGCTCCAGCCTCTTCCCTTCTATCTGCATGGCGGCATCGAGATAAATCACCAACTGCAATTGCAGTCCATGATAGAGTGCGGTCGGGTCGAATTCTTTCTTCCCTGTCTTATAGTCCACTACCTTAATATACACCTGATCTTGATCACCCTCGTAGGTATCTACACGGTCAATCTTCCCACGTAGGAGCATCTCATGATCGCCCTCTAGTAACACCTTGGCCATATTATCCTCACCGAATTCCACCTCATAGCCGCTCGGGGTAAATGAACCACATCTCAATTGTTCAGTCAATGTTTCTATGGTGCGTAAGCTAAGACGCTTCAGACGTTGCATCATATAGGCATCTCGATCGCTATTCTCAAAGATGCCTGACTGATAGACATTGGCACAAGCTTCTACAATTTCATCCGATAGTTTCTTCTGTTCACTCTTCTCCACATCCGTCCACAAAACTCCAAGTTCTTCCACTTTTCTACCATAGAGTTCCACTGCATTGTGGATGACATTTCCGATGTCCATCGGTTGGAATTCATGAAGTTGACGTTCTCTCAACTTCAATCCATAACTGAGGAAATGAGCATAAGGACAAGACGCAAATTTCTCCAACCGACTCACGCTGTTCTTCAGAATCTTTCCATATAACTCTTGGGCAACCTCCTCTGTCAGATAGGCGTAGGAACCTCGATATTCCATCGCCTTCCATACAGATTCTAGGATGGCATTCCACTGTGGGTCTTCTTGGAAACGACGTAGAGTTTCAATGTCCGTCTCTTCCTTCTCACTCACTTCATCTCTCAACTTCTTAATCAGCAAGTCAAATGCGATATATGGTGTCACCTCTTCTCGAAGCATACTGTCTTCGATTTCTATAGATCGTAGATTTGGAAACAACTTTCGCACCTCGTTTATCACATAGGCAGGTCGAATGCTTTTTCCTGCTGCCGAGGTCTTCGAATAGGTGAGATACAAGCGTTCACTTGGCTTCGTCAGCATTTGATAGAGATAGAATTTCTGTGTGTACATCTGCTCCTTGGCCTCTGGTTTCAGTCGAAGGTCAGAACTTGCACAGACTTCCCGGTCTCTCTCTGATAGAATTCCACCACCAAATAAATTCCCTGGAAGGAAGGTATCGTTCACTCCCACGAAGAAGAGATACTTCACCTCCGATAAGCGTGTACGCTTCAAATCTCCAACCATCAGAGTATCCATGGTTGGAGGGATAATTCCGATTCGCGCCTCTTGAAGACCAGCATCGAAGAGCTGGGAGAATTCTTGCAAGGAAACAACTTCCTCCCCTAACAAAGCAACGAATTTATCCAGTAACTCTATGACAATCTGATAGATTTGACTATATTCCTTCTCCAAGTCAAACCTCTGCTCTTCTCGTAATTCTTCCGTATACTCTCGAATTCTAGCCTCTAACCTAGACTCATCTAAGTGTGTATATAGCACTGTTGCAATATGCTCTACCGATTTCTTCCTCTTCGACAACCCCTTCACCACGGGTGTGACCCTTTCCATGAATCCCTCCCGATAAGAGTTCACTACTTCCAATCGCTCTTCCCGAACTGCATCGGTCGTCTTTGTCCACTCCTCGCTCCAACGATTGAACCCACGGATTCCCGTTGCTAAGATATAGTTCTCTAATTCATCCCTTACCTCTAGGTCAATCTCTACAAATCCTGATTTGAGATAACGAAATACCGACTCATAGGAGAACTTCTCCTCCACCATATCCAACAAACTTCTCAGATATTCTACAAAGGAATTCAATAGGATATTGCGCTTATGATCTGCAAACATCGGAATCCCATAGGCTCTACAAGCATCTTCCATGTAGTTCCCATAAGCATCCAAATTCCCTGCAACCACTGCAATTTCCCGATATCGACACCCACAAGTCCGAACCAGTCTTCGAATCTCTCCTGCAACAAACAGAGATTCTTCCTTGGGATTTCTTCCGTGATACATCTGGATGTTCTCTTGTTCTTCCTGATAACTATCCTTGTGATATCGGAAGATATGCTCTTCTAAGAATGCCATCGGAACATTGTCTCTCAATCGATAAATCGGACTGCTACTCAACCAAATCGGCTCATCGATCGCTATGGAATTCTCCACAGCAACCTTCTGACAATCATAAATCATCTTCTTACTTAGGGCGAACATCTGATATGGATGTGGCTGCCCCTTAATGCTCTCCTTATCATCAATGGTCACCGTGATATAGACCTTCTGTGCAACTGTAAGTAACTTACCCAAAAGTCGCATCTGCACAGGAGTGAATCCTGTAAATCCATCCAACATAATCACGCTATTTCGTAGCACCTGTGACTGCTCTGCCACGCGGCATAACAAATCAGGCAACTCCTCATCCGTGATAAAACGCCCCTGAAGATATTCCCGAAATCCCTTGTAGAGTAGATAAATATCCTCCAATTTATAAGACAACATGGATTGCTTCGATATCTGCTCCTTGAATGCTTCTAACTCTTCTAAGGTGACATCATATTGTGTGAATTCCGAGATAATAGATTTAATCTCGCTGATATAGCCTATTTTCTTGATGTTCTTCCCGAATACCTTCAATTGATCTTCGAATTCATCCGCCAACTTTCTTAAGATGAGATTCTTCCCCTCATCATCCAGGATCTGACCATGTTCTACCCCTAACTCCTGAAACACACGATGAGCAAGACGTCCAAAACTAAGCACGTCGATGTTTAATACCCCCCGTCTCGGGTGTAGTTTCACAAAATCTTTCTGTGTCTGCATGGTGAATTGCTCTGGGACAATGACTAGAAAATCCTGATTCGGATTCTGAATGGATTGTTCAATCCCTGTTTGATATAATCGATGCGTCTTCCCACATCCTGAATTTCCCAAGATAAATTGTAATGACATTCTAATCACCATCCCTTTCACACTACATGTCTATACATAGAGAACACCCCTGCCATAGCAAGGATGTTCCATTTTTATTTCTTACAATGCTTCTAACTTCTCTGTAAATTCACTTCCTAACAAGATGGTTCCAATATAAGAAACATCCCCTGTCATAAATGCATTCCACTCGTCATCGATTTCCACTTGTAGCACCCCACCTGGCATATGCACATTGACACCATTTCCTGTTGCCCCTAGTTTGTATGCAACAGCTGCACAAGCACAAGCCCCAGTTCCTGATGCAATGGTATATCCTGCTCCACGCTCATAGATTTGGATTTCAATATTGCTTCGGTCTACCACCTTCATAATCTGTGTGTTTGTCTTGTTCGGAAAATATCTTGCACTCTCTGACTTCTTCCCCAGTTTACTCACGATTGATTTGGATACCTCGCGCATCGGAATAACACAATGCGGATTTCCCACATTACAACAAGTCGCTGGATAGAGTACGTCTCCAAAGACCATGTCTTCATTGATGACCTCTCTTCGCTCACCCACAACTGGAATTTCATCGCTCCAAAAAGATACCTTCCCCATCGCCATCTTCAATCTGCTGCCCTCTTCATTTAGATACCACACCTCAATGGCTCCGCTAGCTGTCTGAATATGGAAGGACTTCTTCTGTACATATCCACCGTCCTTTAGATACTTCGCAAAGATTCGGACGCCATTTCCACTGGTCTCCGTAATGCTTCCATCTGGATTCCAGATTCGGACACTGATTCCATCTCCATCCATAATTGGACCTTCCAGAATACCATCTGCACCTGCTCCAAAATGGCGATTACAGATGAGCTCCACCCTCTCCTTGGTCAATTCCATCTCGTTTTTGTTTGGGTCGTAAACAAAATAATCATTCCCAAGTCCGTCATACTTCTCCATTGTAATTCTCATGCTCATACCCTCCTTTATTTTAAAAACTAACTATAATGATTTATAATCTACCATAGATTTCTTGTGTCACATATGCACGTACAAAGATTCCTTCGTCGCGATATTCTTCTTCCAACAATTCTCCTTGCTTTCTTATCAATTGAATCTTATGGGCATCTGTATAAGAAAATACCCTCTCGATTGCAATCTTTCCTTGTCGAAGCACATCTTCGATTGCATCGATCAATTCTTCTAGTCCATTTCCTTGTTTTGCGGATATGCGAAGTGTTACATCTGCCTTCATGTCCTTAGCTGTAGTCTCAACCCCCTCACGGTCCTGCTTATTGAATGCCGTGATGATTGGCTTGTCATTCACACCTAATTGATACAAAGTATCATATACCGTATACATCTGCTGATCCATCTGTGGATTCGATGCATCCACCACATGGAGAATTAAATCTGCGTATTTCGCCTCTTCCAATGTACTTCGAAATGCTTGAATCAAATGATGTGGTAACTTCCGAATAAATCCTACCGTATCTGTGAATAAAATCTCTTGCTTACTCTTCGTCTGATAACATCTAGTAGTAGGGTCGAGGGTTGCAAATAACTTATCCTCTTCCAACACATCTGCCCCAGTCAACTTATTAAGTAACGTGGATTTTCCTGCATTAGTATAACCAACAATTGCAACTACTGGAACCTTATTTCTACTTCTCTGTTCCCTTGTCACTTCTCGATGTCGCTCTACGTCTTTTAGCTCCCGATTCAATTGAGCAATTCGATTCTTAATCAGCCTTCGATCCATCTCTAGTTTTTTCTCTCCTGGGCCCCTTGTTCCAATTCCGCCACCAAGTCTAGATAGGGATTTTCCCAGTCCTATCAATCGGGATTGTCTATATTTCAACTGAGCCAGCTCCACCTGAATCTTACCTTCATTTGTAGAAGCCCGCGCTGCAAATATCTCAAGGATAATCAAGGTTCTATCCATAACCTTTGCATCTAGTGCATCTTGTAGATTTCCCAATTGTGCTGGAGTCAATTCATCATCACAGATGATACCCGTAGCCTCTGTTTCCCACACTAAATCTTTCAACTCTTCAATCTTCCCCTTACCAAGATAAGTTCCCGGGTGCACCAACTCACGATTTTGTATCATACGACCAACGGTCACGGCACCCGCCGTATTCACCAACTCCTCTAATTCAACCAAGGATTGTTCCGTGTCGTCCCCATCATTGGTACTCACACCCACAAGAATCACGCGCTCTTGGTCTTTCGCCATATCGTATGTAGAATCTACTCTTCTCACACTAATCCCCATCCCTTCTCAAATCCCTTGTCCGCTTTCTGGAAGTATCCGTTTTTCTACCGTGTTCTTAAAAATTCCGCCTCTTTCTGCGCTTCCGCATCGTCTGGATATAACAACACATACTCCTCGATTGCAATCTTAGCATTATCCCAATCTAAAAGTTTTTCATATGCTACTACCTGATTAAACAGCATCTCTTTTCTCTGGGTATCGCTGATTTCATCAATTGCTAACCCTGTTGTCGTATAATCAATTACTTCATCATATCGTTCTCCCTGCATTGCAATAGAAGATAACATATGATACATGGTTCCAGTTTGCTCTGCTCCATTATCGATAGCAGTCAACCACGCTTCTTCACAACCTACATAGTCTTGCAACTCCCATTTTGCTAGCGCAATTCCACGATATGCTTCTGGAATATTCTTAATCACCTCTGCCTCTGGTTCTTCCGCAGCCTCACTCTCTGTAATCACCTGCTCGAATTTGAGAATCGCCTCCTCATAAGCTCCCTCTTGCAAGAGAACTGCACCATCTTCCAAATGATCTGGTTGTACAATCTTGGTGAGTTGATACACTCCGAATCCAACTGCTACCGCCAATAATAAAAAGATAATACTTGTTATAATAAGGGTGATTCGTCTTCTCTTTTTGCGCTGCTCTGAGCGCTTTCTTCTTCGCTCACGCTTTCGCTTCATTTCTTCTCTTGCTTCTCTATCTCGCAGCGAACGCATCAACTCCTTCTCTACCTGACGGTTCGCATCTTTCTGCATGGACTCTCTTCTTTTTCTTCTCTCGTCTATATTTCTCATACTCCCATTTCCAATCTATCTAATTTGCCAATCAACAGCTGTTTCACCTGATTTTTCCAAAAACTCATTTGCCTTGCTAAACGGCTTGCTTCCAAAAAATCCTCTATACGATGACAACGGACTCGGATGCGGTGCCTCTAGAATGAAGTGTTTTGGATTGTTCAACATTCTCTTCTTCATCGCCGCCGGCTTGCCCCATAAGATAAACACAATTGGTCTATCTTGTTCGTTCAACACCTGTATCGCAGCATCGGTAAATTCCTCCCACCCGATTCCTCGATGAGAATTCGCCTGATGGGCGCGCACCGTTAATACTGTATTCAACAATAACACTCCTTGATCCGCCCACTGCACCAAGCTTCCATGACTTGGAATTTCGCATCCCATATCGTCGTGCAACTCCTTGAAAATATTTACAAGGGATGGTGGTGGTGCTACACCTTTCTTCACCGAGAAGCACAATCCCTCCGCCTGATCTGGTCCATGATATGGATCTTGTCCTAGGATTACCACCTTCACCTTCTCTAGAGGGGTGAGATGAAATGCTTGAAACATCTCATCTGCTGGTGGATATATCATCTGTTCTGAATATTCCCTCTTCACTGTTGTGAACAAAGTCTGATAATAGGGCTTACTAAACTCTGCTGAGAGTGCCTCTTTCCAATCATTGTCAATCGCTGACATTTCACTTGCTCCTATTCCTCTCATACTCTTACGTTGCTGGTTCACTGATCCATCGAACATTATATATAAACCTACAGTCTAGCCTCGAATGGATATCCCCTTGTCTTTTAGGTATTCTTTCACCTGCATAATCTCTAGTTCCTTATAGTGAAACAGTGATGCTGCTAATGCTGCGTCTGCCTTCCCTTCAGTCAACGCCTCTGCAAAATGTTCCATATTACCAGCTCCGCCTGATGCAATTACCGGGATAGATACCGCCTCTGCTATGGTTCTCGTCAATTCCAAGTCATAGCCTGCCTTAGTACCGTCACAATCCATACTCGTTAATAGGAGTTCCCCAGCTCCTAGGCTCTCCACTTTCTTCGCCCATTCAACTGCATCAATTCCTACATCAATTCTACCACCGTTTTTGTAGATATTCCATCCACTTCTATCTTCACGTTTCTTCGCATCAATGGCAACTACTACACATTGGCTTCCGAATTTCTCTGCTGCATCCTGAATCAATTGCGGATTGTTAATTGCAGAGGAGTTAATGGATATCTTGTCTGCCCCTTCTCTGAGCAATTCACGAAAATCATCTACCGTTCGAATTCCACCACCGACTGTAAATGGGATAAACACCTGTTTTGCAACATCTCTTACTAGATCCACTACTGTCTTTCTGGCATCAGATGATGCGGTAATATCTAAGAAAACCAGTTCATCTGCACCTGCTTTGTCATATGCTTTTGCTATTTCAACGGGATCCCCTGCATCTTGTAACTCTACAAAGTTCACCCCTTTTACTACTCTTCCGTTTTTTACATCCAAACAAGGAATAATTCTTTTTGTAAGCATCTCATGTCTCCTTCTATCTCATTACGCGGTTGTACATGCAATAAAGTTACGCAAGATCTGAAGTCCCACGTCACCGCTTTTTTCTGGATGAAATTGACAAGCAAACACATTGTCTCTCTCCACCGATGCATGAATCAATGTACTATATTCCGTCGTCGCAACCACACTCTGTGTATCCGCTGCCTCTAGATAGTAGGAATGCACAAAATACACATAGGCATCTTCCTCAATCCCCTCAAACAGTCTTCCCTGCTTCGGAAACCTAAGAGAATTCCATCCCATATGCGGAATCTTCAATCCTTCTTGCTTTGGGATACGCAGAATCTTGCCCTTTAAAACACCTAAGCCCTCTACTCCCACAGACTCCTCGCTACTTTCAAACAACACCTGCAACCCGAGGCAAATTCCTAGAAACGGAGTCCCCTGTGCAATTACTTCATGGATGACATCCACCATATCATAATCTCTCAACTTCTTCATAGCATCACCAAACGCTCCTACCCCTGGGAGGATTACTCTGTCCGCATTCATTATCACATGTTTATCACGTGTAACGACTACCTCCTCTCCCAATGATAGGAGCGCTTTTTCAACGCTTTTTATATTGCCTGCATCATAATCCAGTATTGCTATCATCTTCTCAATTCCTTTCAAAGCTCTTTATTAAGAAGATTATAACATTATTTTGCATCTAATTCAAACCAGAATTCTACTCCATTATCATAATTACGTGCACCATAATCCTGATTCAATGATTCCATGATGGCTTTTACAATAGAAAGTCCAATTCCATTTCCACCATACTCGCGCGTGCGCGCCTTGTCTACCTTATAGAATTTCTCCCAAATTCGTTCAATGTCCTCCTCTGGTATCGGATTTCCTGTATTAAATACAGAGACTCGTACTTTCTCGCCTTCTGTCTGTACCTTGACTTCAATTACATTTTCGTTACAAACATGATTCAATGCATTGGTGAGATAATTACGCACCACTTGCTCTACTTGGAAATGTTCGCCCCACGCATAGATACTTTCCTTTGTATCAAATAAGAATTTCACTTCTTTTTGTTGCATCATAATCTCGAGACTCTGTACCACACCTTGGATCATTTCTATAATATCAAACTGTTCCAACTGCATCTCTTGCTGGCCGTACTCAAGCTGATTTAAAGTCAACAGATTCTTCACGAGATTATTCATCTTGTGTGCCTCATCCATAATGACTTCACAATAAAATTCCCGACTTTCCTTGTCATCACTAATTCCATCTTTTAATCCTTCCGCGTAACCTTGTATCAATGCAATCGGTGTCTTGAGCTCATGAGAAACATTGCCTAGGAATTCTGTTCGCATGACTTCTAGCTTGTCTTTCCGTTCGATATCCGCCTGCAACTCGTTATTGGCAGTCTTTAATTCCGAAATCGTCTTCTCCAACTTATATGACATCGCATTGAAGCTGGCTCCAAGTATCCCTATCTCATCATTTCTCTCATATTCATACTTGGCCTGAAAATCCAAGTCTGCCATTCTAGTTGATAGCTTTGCTAATTCCAATAGTGGATGTGTAATTCGATTGGAGAAATAATACACCAATAAGATACTGATGAATATCATTACAATTCCTGTATTCACTAGAAATCGATTCGATACATCAACACTCTCTTGAATACTTTCTACTGGCGAGCGTAGGATGAAGGATTCCGAATTTTCAAACATGCCCCACATCTCAATATACTCTACATCACTTTGCGGATCTCGATACTGACAGATCTGATAATTAACTGTATCCTCTAGCAAGGTGACATTTGGTGTTGCACGATCCAATTGATATCGAATCAGTTGACTTTGTAGTTCTTCCTGCACATTATTGGTATATGCTACGACATTCCCCTCTGCATTAAGTAAAAGAAGATCTATATTTCCTTTCTCAATCGTCCTCTGTAGCAGTTCCTGTGTACTTTCCTCCAGCAAGGTTCCACTCCCTACCGCTGTTTCCAGTTGCTCATACATGTCAACAAGCTCATCCTGCTTATTAATCAGATAATAAGTCTCTAAAAACAGCACATTTACCAATATGCTATTGAAGATGACAAAGGTTGTCAGCCCTACAAACACAAGAATCATTTGCTTCTTTATTGAGCGTTTTACATTCATCATAACTTTAATCTACCTCGAATTTATATCCCATTCCCCACACCGTCTTGATATAATCCCCTCTGCCTTCCATCTTGCTTCTCAACTTCTTCACATGGGTATCTATCGTTCGTGCATCTCCGTAGTAATCATAATCCCACACATGGTTTAAAATCTTTTCTCTAGATAGAGCTAGTCCCTGATTCTCTATAAAATAACATAGCAGTTCAAATTCTTTGAAACTCAACTCCACTGATTTCTCATCTATGGTAACTGTATGAGCACCCTTGTTCACTACAATCGCCCCAGCTTGCATAATCTCCTCTGCATCAATGACATTACTTCTTCTAAGAATTGCTGAAACTCGTGCCACCAAAATCTTTGGACTAAAAGGTTTCGCTATATATTCATCCACTCCCAGTTCAAATCCGCGAAGCTCATCTCTCTCTTCTGTTCTTGCTGTTAGCATAATAATCGGTACCTTCGATATCTCTCTGACTTCCTTACATACCTGCCAACCATCCATCTTCGGCATCATGACA
The DNA here is from genome assembly GCA_964367905.1 of uncultured Lachnospiraceae bacterium. Lineage (GTDB taxonomy): Bacteria > Bacillota > Clostridia > Lachnospirales > Lachnospiraceae > CAUPWF01. The sequence continues at coordinate 16,208 of CAYIZP010000033.1, read as the reverse complement.
TCTAGTAGAATCAATTCGATATCCTTATTGTCATAGAACTTGTCCACGGCATCCATCCCATCTTCCGCTTCAATGACAGCATAACCTTCACGTTCTAAGAAATCTTTCACTAATTTTCTCATTCTGCTCTCATCATCAACCACTAATATCTTTATCTTATCCATATCATTACCTCTCTGTTTTGAAAATTATTTATAACATATAATACCATTTATCTATGTTAAAACTGTGAATTATCCAGCTATATTAAGAAACCCACAGAATAGATTCTTACACTCTACTCCGTGGGTCTATGATTGCGTTATTAACGAGAGTAAAATGACTTATTCATATGACTATCATATAACGTGAACTTATTTTTTCCACTATTTTTAGAAACATACATCGCCGTATCAGCAGCATCATATAGACGCTGGTATTTTTCTCCCTCAGAACGAGCAACGACAATTCCGATACTTGATGTAACAAGAATTTTTTTTCCATCACTTGCAACATGCTCTTTTGCGATCTTATCGCACATTTTCCTCGCTTTTTCCTTGATAATATCAATCGATGTGGAACCCTTCATAAATACGACAAACTCATCTCCTCCAACTCTACCAATAATATCATGTTCACGGAATATACCTTGTACTTTATTATAGGCTTCTTTTAACACCTCATCTCCATAAGTATGTCCAAATGTGTCGTTAATTCCTTTGAAATTATCCAAATCAAACATAAACAATACACCCGTTCCGCCTTCGCTTAGATATTCATCCGTAAACACCTCTATCATCTCTTTATTACACGCACTTGTCAACGGATCTCTCTCTGCACGATATCGCAGCTTCAATTCCTCTTCTTTTTCAAGCTGTATCTGTGAAATTGTGGCTATCGCCATAACCTCTTCTGCTTCATTTAAACTCGTCGTAATTTCACATCGATACCAACCATATTTTTGTTCAGAATTCAAGCTACGATAATCATACACATAGCGTGAAATTCCATTCTTCAAACTTCGAATCATGTTTTGGGGTAAAAGATATTCTATCACCATATCCCTATCAGTAGGGTGGACAGCGGATTCAGTGATAGCGTGTACAAAATCTGTATACAACTCATATTCACTCATACGTTGTATTTTCCCATTGCGGATATATGTCTTTAGCTTATCATGTGTGCAATTAATTTCAAGAACCGCAATAGCTCGATTCATCAATGCACTTTTATAGACGCGATCTCTGTTTATTTTTTCTTCTAACTCTTGATGCTTGTCTTTATAGCCGTGTAACTTGACCATTGCAATCATCATCCATACTCCCATATATAAACCCGCGAGGAGTACAAGTGGTAGTACAATCTGTGGCACTTCCATTGCAATGGCAATTTCTGCATTATCATAGATTACACCATTATATATCATATAGCTCAAAAACAAACTCGACAACAAACAAAGTGGTAGAGAAAACTCTTTGTTCTGATTAATAATCTTCAAATACTCAGATTTTATTATCCTAATAATTACAACAATTACAATCGTGTGTACAAATAAAGTAATAATCAATGAAATTTCCGGATAATTGTCCACGTGTGCTATGTCATACAAGCCCACGCCTTGAACAAGAGCCATTATCGATACAACAACAGCTCGCAAACACAATATATGCAATATAATTGCGGTACTACATGTCAAAATCCCTACAATAGAATTCCGAAAACAAATAAAAAACTCTATAACAAGCATCAACGCTAGACTCAAGAAAAACCGTGTGTAACTTACCTGCGCTTGCGGAAGAGTTAGACTTGCCGCAACACCATTCATCAAACAGATACCCAACACAACCCATTTTGCCACACGACGCTCGTCCAACATTCGATCAACCAACTCAAAAAAAGCATAATTGTGGACCCACACAAGCAAAATCACTCCCACTGATATTGCTAAATTATTCTCCGTCATAAACCTTCATTACCCTTCCCTATACCCCTATCCATAGCAATACGCCCCTATGGGTATACTTGTGTACATTGTACTAAATATCACTCACAAAATCAACAAAAAACAGTTAGTTGTTTGTTAAAAAAAACACAAAATATTTAACTTGACATTTTCGTCAAAACAACATATAATATAATACACATTTCGTCTCTTACCAAGTACAGATTTAGGGCTTGTACTGGTTTCGACGGGGGTCTAGAAGTTTGGGAAGCCATCCGCGGGGCGGGACCGCGTATCAATCCGTATTAAAATTTAAACGCAGACGAAAATTTAGCGTACGCTGCCTAGTGGCAGCAGTCGACCTTAAGCCACTCATCGCTTAAGTACTCGGCTTCAACTTGATGAGAAACCTTATTAACAAAGCTTTGAGTTAATAGATGTATTATGAAGCTACTAAAGTCACTAGCCTGTCATTAGGCGATTGATGGAGGGAATGTCAATATAATGACTGTGATGGGAGATGCCGAAATGGAAGGGCTTTCGGACGCGGGTTCGATTCCCGCCAGGTCCACTAATTTAAAAACAGGGAAATGCTTGATTAACGAGCATTTCCCTGTTTTTGATTTGACAAATATAACAAAATCTAGAAATAATCTTTCTTAGACGTACTTTCTTGCAAACTAAATTGTTCTAACGACTCCTGCAAATCCATAGCTTGTGAGGATAGTTTTGTACTTAGTGTATCACCCTGTTCAGACACATTGGTATTTTCTTCCACAATTCTTGTAATATTATTTAGCTCGTTTGAGACTCTGGAAATCATCTCAAACTGCTCATCTGATGTTCTGACAACCTCTTCCATCATAGAGGTAAGTTTATTCGAGTTTTCGCCCACTCTCATAACAGTAGTCGTTGTCGTATTAGCTTTTTGTAGACTGTTTTCAATAGATGCTCTAACCGTATTAATCAAGTTTGAGGTATCTTTAGCAGCCTTGGCACTACTCTCTGCTAGTGTTCTAACCTCACTTGCTACTACTGCAAATCCGCGACCAGATTCACCTGCGCGTGCGGCCTCAACAGCTGCGTTGAGTGCGAGAATATTCGTCTGAAAAGCAATGCCATCAATCGTTTTTACAATGTTTTGTATTTGGTCAGACAAACTCTTTGTCGTTTTCATCTCTTCAAGCAATGCGCCAATTTGCTTTTGGCTATCCTCTAGGAGTAATCCTGTCTTAACGATAACATGACTAGTTTGGTTAACAATGTCTTTGCTAGTATTTACCTGATCCGAGATTGAATTCACAGCATTTGACAAAGAATTTAGTGCCTGAGTCTGCATTTCTACACCATCTATCAAACCACTCGAGAAACTACGCATATGCCTTGCGCCAGAGTGCACATCTTCAGAAGCAAACTTAATCTGGTGCACAACTGTACTGGTTGCCTCCAACACATCAGAGATGCTTTTAGCAAGCTTGTCCTTATCCGAGAGTGGTGTGATTGTAGCTGTATAATCTTTTTGTGCCATCTGTGATACAACACTTGAATACACATTTAGTCTATCTTGTAACTTTTTCGTAGAGGCAAAAATCGTACCAACCTCATCTTCAGTTAAATTTTCGTCTGAAATTGTAACCTCCATATCACCTGTATCTGCAATATGTGAAACTGTTTTGGCAACAGTGGTAAGTTTGTCACCCAATTTATTTACTACATTGCGAATCATAAAGAAAACCAGCACTAGAATACCCAATGCAAATACAGCATTAAAGATAATGGTAGAACTTACGAGTGTGTCCTTTGCCGCAATTGCTTCGTTTGCCTTGCGATTTTCTTCGCTTAAAAGTTCTTCCATACTGCCAAAGAAATCATTTGCAACTGGGGTTACACTGCGAAGTGCCTCCAGGGCCTCTATGTCTTTCCCTCCTTCATTTTTTAAATCAGCAGATAAAATCATAGCATCGGTATATGAGTTCTTCCAATCGATAATCACCGCAAAGTCTGCAGCATCTTGTCCACTAAGCTTACTATGATATGCCTCCATTTTTTCGTCGAGTGAGTTGAAAGCATCGATATATCTTTCGTACAATTCCATGCGTGCATCCTCATCTTCTTGTAGCAAGATATCTCGGCCTAATACACGACAAAGATACATGTTTTCAATCATTCCATATACTTCAAGCTCATTTGCAACATTGCGCTCTAAAATACTCGTATAACGTGTATCTACGAGTACGATTGCCGCAAGAGATGAGAGCATCAAAACAGATACAACCAACGAAACAATGATTTGCACTGGCAGAAACTTTGCGGTTAGATTTGCATTCTTTTCCCAATTCTTATATTTTTTCAGCATGTGCTAGACCTCCATGTATTTTTCTTCATTATATCAAATTCCTATCGAAATGGCTAGGCTGAATAGTTACTATTTTGGGTATTACTCTAAGGTGGTCGAATTCGACCACCTTAAAAGGAAGACCCTGGTATCTCACCTTTGTCTTCCTTTTCTCCTGCTTTAGTTATAATCTTTGATTCATTGTTTTCTCTACCGCATTTAGGATATTCTCATACCCTGTACAGCGACAGAGGTTTCCAGACATGTTTTTCCTTAGTTCATCTCTTGTATATTGCTTTTCTGTTTCTAGAATCTGTACTGCCGTCATAATCATTCCAGGCGTACAGAATCCACATTGAACTGCTGTTTCGTCGATAAATGCTTGTTGAATGTCAGACAATTCCCCCTCAGGACTTAGAAGTCCCTCTAAGGTACGGATCTCTTTGCCATCTGCCCACACAGCTAAATAGATACAGGAGTTGAAGCATTCTCCATCAATTAATACACAACAGGCTCCACATTCACCTACCTCGCAACCCTTTTTCACGCTATCTAGGCTATAATCATTACGCAGCATATCCGTAAGAGACGCCCTAACATCTACCATAGCTTCACGCTCTACACCATTGATAGTACATCTTACTAGTTTATATTGTTTTCCTACCATGCGCACTCACCTCCTGCTAACCGAATCGCCTCCGTAGTAGCTCTCTTACATAGTACCTGTGCAATATGTTCCCGAAATGCCTTACTCGCCCTCCAACTATCTCTCGGAGTGATATCCTCTAACACCCCTTTGCTTATTTCCACAATCGCATCTTCCGTAATCACCTTACCTCTTCCTATCTCCTCTGAGCTCTTTGCCCGCATCGGTATTGGACCTGCCACACCAAATGCAATACGAATATCTTCTATGATTTTCTTATCTGAGGATAGCTTCACATTCACAGAACATCCTAGCGTAGCAATATCCATAGCCTCGCGCATAGCATACTTAATATAATGTCCGTAATATCCTTCATAACTTGATTTAGGAATAATAATACATGTCTGTAATTCACTTGGTTGTAAGTCTACTGTTCCTGCCTTAATATAAAATTCTTGTATAGGAATTCTTCGTATACCCTTTGCTCCATGTAATTCGATGATAGCATCCCATGCAAATAGCGTAGATGCTGAATCTGCTGATGTAACTCCATTACAAGTATTCCCTCCAATTGTCCCAACGTTACGAATCTGCGGTCCACCGATCTTATCTACCGCCTCTCCGAGCACATTAATGTGCTCTTGAATAATTGGATTGTTGGTAATATGAGAGAAACTTGTAAGAGATCCAATTCTAATCGCTCCATCTCCCTCCACGGTAATCCCTCTGATTTCATCAATTCCATAGATACTAACCAACTCTACTCCAGCCCTTTTTCCTTCTCTCATCTGGATTAATACATCGCTTCCACCTGCAATAATCTGTGCTTCTGGATGCTGTTGTAACAATTCTATCACTTGGGCAACACTCGTAGCCTCGTACAATGCCTTCATATCATACATCGTTCACTCCTCCTTCTATCCTAATATTCTCATACCAGACCTGCATCACTAAAGTACTTAAACAGTGAATGTGGATTCAATGGCAGTTCATTAATTCCTACTCCTGTAGCCTGTAGCACTGCATTTCTGATAGCTGGTGCAATCGAGCATACGGGTGGTTCCCCGAGAGCCTTGGTTCCATATGCGCTACTCGGTTCATAATTCTCCACAAATAAGCCTACTAAATCTGGATGATCCATACTTGTTGATAATTTATAATCTAATAGATTTGGATTCAACGGCTTTCCACTTCGTGCATCGTAGAGTAGTTTTTCTGATAATCCAAAACCAATACCCATACTCATTCCACCATGTACTTGCGCCAATGCCAAGTCCGGATTAATCAACTGTCCCGCATCATGAACATTCACTACATTGGTAAGTGTAATCTTACATGCTGGGATATCTACCTCTACTTCTGCAAATGTACAACCAAACGAATATGCATTTGTCTTGGCTTGATAGGTACTCTCTGCTGTCAGATGCCCATTACTCTTCATACTATAGAGTTTTTCAGTTGCCAGTTCTCCGAGCGTCATCAATACTTTTCCATCTGTATTTCTGATTATATTTCCATCTATAATATCTAGCATCGACTTCGTATGTCTTCCTAATTCATATGCCGTATCTAAGATATGACTCTTCAATAGTTCCGCCGTTTGACGAATTGCGAATCCTGCTACATAAGTCTGCCTCGATGCATAGGAACCTGTTCCAAACGGTGTGATATCCGTATCTTGTGTAGATATTACATGCACCTGTTTGAATGGGATTCCCAATGTCTCTGCCGTCATCTGTGCAAATACAGTATCTGCCCCCTGCCCAATCTCTGTCTCCCCAAGTTGAACTTGTACCGATCCATCCTGATTCAAGACCATACGACAGGCAGACGTTTCTAGTGAAATTGGCCATACCCCTGTATTATACCAGAAGGTTGCTACACCAATTCCTTTGCGAATATCGCCACTTTGATTGTTGTATGTATTATATTTTTCCTTATATCCAATATACTCACTACCTTTTTCCATACATTGGCGGAAGGTATCCTCATAATTGGACATCTGATAGAAGCCGTCCTCATATCCTTTTGGCATGATATATTTCCATCGAAATTCCCAAGGCGTCATCCCCATCGTCCTTGCCACATCGTCTATATGGCTCTCGCCTGCGAACATCGCCTGTGGAATTCCATAACCGCGCATGGCTCCCGCCACTGATTTATTGGTAAATACCGTATATGCATCGCCATCCACATGTTCACAAGGATATAGGTGCGGAAATGCCCCCATGCCTTTGGCTGCGATTCCGTGTCCATGAGAAGCGTAAGCGCCTTGATCCGAGAAGCATTCTATCTTTCTCGCTGCGAAACTCCCGTCTTTTCTTACATAAGAGATGATATGTGTTCGAATTCCATGTCTCACTCGGTTTGATACAAATGTTTCTTCTCTAGACACATCCAACATCACCTTGCGTCCGCCTATAATTTTTGATAGATATGCACATAATGGTTCATAGAGAATGTCTTGTTTATTACCAAATCCCCCTCCGATATAAGGTTTAATGACCCTCACTTCACCCCATGGGATATCCAACGCTTGCCCCACAACACGCCTACAGATATGTGGAATCTGGGTTGAGCTGACAATAATCATTCTCTCTTGCTCCATATAGGCATAGCAGATAAAATTCTCGATGTGACAATGTTGTACTGCTGGTGTCTCATACCACCCCTCTACTTTCGTCAATCCTTCTTCTTTAATTGCTTCTTCGTAATTTCCTCTACGTATCGTAGTATGTTTTAGAATATTATTCGGATATGCTTCATGTAATTGCGGCGCTCCGTCTTCCATCGCCTTCTGAACGTCTAAAACAAATGGTTTCTCTTCATACTCCACCTTCAATGCATGAACTGCCTGAGACGCAGCCACTTCGTCTTCTGCGACCACAGCAGCAATATCGTCTCCATAGAACTTCACTTCATCTGTCAATAACAATCGATCACTGACATCTTGATGGTCTGAATCTGTAGACCAGGGATGTCCAGCTGTAGGAAAATATGTCTTAGGTACATCAAAACATGTCACAATCTTAACAACACCTTTGATTTTCTCTGCTTCACTGGTATCGATAGATAATACTCTTCCATGCGCAATCGACGAGTGCAGAATCTTAGCCACATAAGTCTTTCCGCCACATAGATCGGCTGTATACTTAGCACGCCCTGTGACTTTTTCAAATGCATCAACTCGTGGAACACTCTTTCCTACAATTTGCTCTCTTTCCTTCATCGCCTTCTACCTCCACATTTTATTCATATCAATAACGCTTCATTTATATGATTCGCTTGCCCTCTACATACTTTGCATAAATCTCCCTATCATCCGCTAGATAAATCATCCTCTCCAGTCGTTGCTTTATACTCAATGGCTGTGGATGCCTCAAATGAGAGTCATCTAATACCACTGCATCCATCTTATACCCTGCTTCAAAACTTCCTACCTTGCCAAAGAATTCCCCACCGCCTTTTGTTGCGAGGAAAAAAGCCTCTTCTGTGGTCAGTGGCGCATACTCCTTGTCCTGCAGTCTCCAGCGAATCTTAGAAGTCTGAATCGCAAATGCCATCGCTCGAAACATGCTTTCGTTGCTCCCAGCAGCAACATCAGTTCCAAGTCCTACATGTAATCCTTTCTGTAGAAATTTCTTAATCGGTGCAATTCCAGAAGATAAATTCATATTAGATTCAGGACAATGTGCCACAAAAACCCCATTTTCTTTCATTCTATCAATTTCATCTTCCGAAGAATGTACACAGTGTGCCATTATAGTGGGACAATCTACCCCAAACATCCCGAAAGAATCATATGCATCTCCATAGAATTCAGACTCTGGGCAGAGATTTTGAACCCATTCAATCTCTCCCGGATTTTCTGACAGATGTGACTGTAATGGTAATTGATACCTGACTTGCACCATCTTCAACTGTTCCAATAATTCATCTGTACAACTAGGTATAAACCTTGGTGTCAAAATTGGAATCGTATTGCGATACTTCTTATGATTCACATCTCGAATCCACTCAATTGTCTCTCTCGCGGATTCTTCTGCCGATTCCTCCCGCAAATAATCTGGACAGTTTCGATCCATATTCACCTTGCCCACCATTGTCACAAGCCCAGATTCCTCCAACATATCCATCAGCGCAATTGTCGCCTGCCTATGAACTGTCCCATAAATACAAGCCCTTGTAGTCACACTATTCCGTAAGTAATCCACAAAGATTCCATATGCCTTATGCGCATAATCAATATCTTGGAATTTCGCTTCCTCTGGAAATGTGTTCGTCTCCAACCATTCCAACAACTCCATATCCATGCCCAAGCCACGAAATGCATACTGTGGTGCATGAATATGGAGATCTGTAATACCTGGAATAATAATTCTGTCTCCATAATCTGTAACAGCAACCCCTTCATGTTCAATCGGTAACTCTCGAAATGCCCCAATGACTTCATTCCCTTCATAGACTAAATATCCGTTCTCATAATACTCTAATTCCTCTGGATTTTTATTCCATATCAGATTTCCTTTTAACGCAAAAATAGATCCACACATCAGCCTCACCCCTCTCCACTATTCACATATCAAACTGTAAGAACTCGCAATTATACCACGAGTACTTATAGTTTAACTATTATGGTAGTTAGTAGAAACGTTCAACCGATTATGAACCTATATAAGCACATTCTCAATATTCTCTTTCATTTATATTAACATTTGTCTTATTGTCTGTCAATTACATTTTCGTCTTCTTGTTTTTTGTTTTCATCCCCATTTTTTATAAACATTTTTTTTATTCTAGAAAATTCATCTTCCTCCGCTCGATCCAATTGTTTTACAAAGAAATATTTTCTTACAATAAACAAAATCGCAATTGCAGCCACAAAAAGAATCGTATCCAATGGCGGCAAATGGTCAATAATAATCTGTCTGACAATCGCCATAATGATAACCTCGAGCGTAGCATCCATCGTATGAGAAAATATAAGTTTAACAAACTCAATCCCTATAATGATTTCCGTGATTCTCTGAAGAAAAATCATCAAGCCCCCGTCTTCAAATATGGAGTTCGCAGTTGTTCTTGTAATAACTCCAAACAATGCAAAACATATCACCATCGTGATAACCAATCCAACAATAATTTCAATAAATGTTGGAATATAAAAAACAATCCTCTTAATCTTAGCTCTAGTCACTAGTATTTAATCCTTCCCTCTCCCTTTTAATTCATACAAATAGTAACATTTATCATATAGCTTGTCAAATTGGGGACGGGGTTTTTGACAAAAACCCCGTCCCCAATGAACAATTTCAATCTAAATTTTCTCCATTACTCTCTATCACTTTTTTGTACCAATAGTACGAATCTTTTAAGCTTCGCTTACCACTACCATTCCCGAAGTCATCTTTGTCTACATAGATAAATCCGTATCTTTTGCTCATTTCTGCACTGGATGAACTAATTAAATCAATTGGTCCCCATGCACAATAAGCAAAAATATCTGCACCATCTTTTACTGCTTCTTTCATTTGTGCAATATGTTCTCTATAGAATTCCACACGGTATGGATCGTGAATGCTTCCATCTTCTTCAACCTCATCAATTGCTCCAATTCCATTCTCTGCTATCATAATCGGAACTTGATATCTATCCCAATATTGGGACAGACAGTTATAGAAACCAAGGGGATCCATTCTCCACTCCCACAATGTTGGGTTAAGGTATGGATTTTGCCCTGACTCTGTTGGGTTCATTCCATGCTTAGTAGAATCAATAATTCTACTATAATAATAAGATATCGCTAAAAACTCCATACAATTATTTTTCAATAATTCAAGATCGCCTTCCTTGATCTTTAGATTAATATCATGTTCCTCAAAGAAACGAATTGCGTACATCGGATATTCACCACGTAATTGAACGTCGCTGAAATAATACTGCATCCTGTTTCTTTGCATCGTCAATACAATATCTTCCGGTTTGCAAGTTGCTGGATAGGAGGTAAGGTCTGCAAGCATCGTTCCCATTTTGGCACTTGGACATATTTGCCTTGCTAATTCCACCGTTTTTGCGCCTGCAACAAATTGGTTATGTACTGCTTGATACATCAACTCCTGCATATCCTCCGCTTGATCATCATATATCCCTAGACTGCCAAACTGAACGACTGGAACAAGATTAACCTGATTGCACACAATCCAATATTTAACTTTATTCCCATACCGTTCTAACAATACCTTGGCATAACGCACAAAGAAATCTACCATTTTACGATTGCCAAACCCACCGTATTCCGTTACCAAATAAATTGGTATATCATAATGAGATATTGTCATAATAGGTTCCATGTTGTTAGCAATTATTTCATTAATGAACCGATCGTAAAATTCCAACCCTTTTTCATTTGGCTCGAGTTCATCCCCCTTCGGAAAAATTCTCGACCATGAAAAACTACTTCGAAAACATTTCAATCCCATTTCACTCAGCAATTTTAAATCTTCTGGATAGGTGTGATAAAAATCAATACCATGTCTTTTCGGGTAATATCCCTCCTGATCCAATATCGATTTTCTTATATTTTCCAGCTTTCCTCCGCCTTCTTTTTCAATATTCTTTCTATCTAATTTACTGTCATATAGATGAATGTCCGAGGTAGATAATCCTCTTCCATCTATATCAAATGCACCTTCTACTTGGCATGCTGCTACCGCTCCTCCCCAAAGAAAATCTTGGGAAAATGATTTGTTGTAGTCCATCAAGGCCTCCTTTATTAATTTAGCTTCGTCTCTAGCTCTGTAAATCTTTTATCATATGCCTCTGTAAGTTTTACTAATTGTTTTGCTATATTAATTTCACTATAAATTGTCATCAAGGTATCTTGAGCATGTGCAAATAACATTGTATACTCTTCTTCTTCATTACTCATTGATTCTTGAATCGTATCAGTTTGAGTCCTATGCGCTAGCACAATCTTCTCATTGGCTTCCTTAAGCTTTAGATTCGCTTTCTCTACATTAAATTCTGCAAGTGCATCTAAAGCCTCTTTGCATGCCTTTCTCGCATCTCCTGCATTTAATATAATCGACATTGATACTTCTACAATTTTCTCACTCATATAAATTCTCCATTCTTACTTTTACTATTTTGCCTGTGCTTGTAATTCACTCTTCTCATAAACTTTGAAAAATGGGAACCAGATTAATGCTGATGCTGCAACAACGACAAGCATTAATATCACCGCTGTAACTGACCCTGTACTCAACCAGGTCGAAATAGGAAATGGGCAATACCATAATTCAAATTGAACTGTTGGAATTGGTGCAAACGCAATCACTTTTGTTCCTAGCCAAACAATTAAAGGTAAAACAATTCCTTGTAACCACATCGGAAACATCATATATGGATTCCATGCAATCGCACCGAAAACAACTGGCTCATTGATATTAAAAATTGCTGGTCCCAGACAAGCCTTCCCTAACGCTTTTAATTTTGGTGCTTTTGAAAATAATAACATAAATACAAGCGGCATTGTACATCCAATTCCTCCTACCCATAAGTATGCTGAAAAAATAGTTGTACTAGTTACTAAATTTGTTGCGGTTCCAGCCACATTTGCTGTGATAGCAGCTAATAAAAGTGGTGATGTAACTGGTTGTAGTACCCAAGATGAAATTCCCATCGAATACAAGAAACAGTACACGAACATCACTAATGCAAATCCCCATGGGGTCTCTAGCACACTACCTAAAGGCATAAATATCGATAAAATAATGTTATAGATATCAATTCCTATTATATCGACTGCAATCCAGCCAATTACGATAACCAATCCAGCTGGTAGCATAGAATCAAACCAAGCCCTTACAAAATCTGGGATAACAGATTCTTCTTTGAAGAATGAAAACTTTCCAAAAAGACCACAAATCAATCCAGAAATAACCCCTGCAAACATTGCAATAAACATTCCACCTGCTCCAAATGCTGCATGCCCGAATCCAACTGACTGATCGTTGACCAATTGTGGTGTAATAATAATCGCAAATAAAAGTAATCCACTTATTCCTGCTATTATCCTTTGTTTTCGTAATCTTTTTTTCTCCATTAAATTAAATGGAATTAAAAAAGCAACCATAAGAGAAACCATTCCCATCGTCCAGCCAAATGGTGTCCAGAAATTAGGCCAACCTTCAATACCAAATACATCCCCTGGTATTGTTAACATGCAAAAAATCGATCCTAAGAAAATAAATGGTAATGTTTGCATAATAGAATCTTTCAATGTTACAATCCATATATTTGTGTTTATTTTCGACATAATTGGCGAAAAATCTTTTTCTAACCAGTTTAATAATTTTTTCATCTCTTCTGCTCCTTCATACTTTATTTCATCTCATTTAATAGATGCTCAATTGCCTTATCTCCATCCAAGGTTGCGTAATATTCACCCTTCATAAGAATGACCTTCACATCTTCATCATGAATATATTCCTCTACCTCGTCCAAAATATATGCCAAGTGTGGACCTACCATCAAAACATCAATTTCTTCAATATAATTTTCGATTTCCGATTCACTCCTTGCTTTAATGGACGCCTCAATACCTCTCGCACTCGCCGCCTTTCTCATATTGGCTGCCATAAAACCAGAACTAGCTCCAGATCCGCATACTAATAAAACATTTAACTTCATTTTTCTTCCTCCTGTTCTTTTTCTGGTAGTGTCAAGTTTGACACCCCTTTTTTTGTTTTTTTCTTTCATAAATCCTTTATTTATAAGGTTTCTTGATATTTTTTAAAATAAAAATAGCAATACCCCCTATTTTCTGTATAATTGAAGTTACCACACACCAATCACAGAAAGGACTATTGCTATGGATAACATTATACTTTATTTACTACAAATCATTCAATATCAATCTCAACAAATTTCAACTTTATTAACATTACTCTGCAGGTATATCCCTCTCAAACAGTGGGCGTTCGAGGATTCCCATTCCCCAAAGTACCAAAAATTCAAAACAGATCAACTCCCTCTTATCACGAATTTTCAGCAAGAGTGGACTTACAAGGATCTAATCCCCTATTATTTAAAGCGTTACGGTAAGACTGTTACTCCAGTAAAACGCCGGTCTCAATGTGACATCCCTGAATCTCACTGCTGTCCTTGTTGCGGAGCTCCTCAAATATATCTTTATAAAAACAACGGTTCTAAGGGGCAAATCCTTTGTAAGGTTTGTGGCTCCAAGTCATCACTTAATGATAGCCGCTTTACTAAAATGCCTCTTCGCTGTCCTCACTGTGGTCATACCCTTGTTCCAAAGAAAAGTCGCAAACATTTCATTCTTCATAAATGTGTAAACCTCAAATGCTCCTACTACAAACGTAATCTGAAGAAAGTCGAAAAAGAGGATCTCTCGCAAGATTACGGCAAGAGTAAATATAAACTCCATTACATCTATCGTGAATTCACTGTAGATTTTTTTCGTATGGATTTAAACACCTTGCCAAGGAATGTTTCTTCTTTACAATTCACTAAGCATAATCCTCATGTTATGTCGCTTTGTTTAACCATGCATGTAAACCTTCAACTTTCCTTACGGAAAACTTCTCATGCATTAAAAGATCTCTATGGGATTAACATCTCACACCAGCAAGTAGCTAATTATGCTAGAACTGCAGCAATGGTTATCAAACCCTTTGTTGACACTTACGATTATCAAACCTCCCGTGTATTTACTGCTGATGAAACCTATATCAAAGTCCGTGGTATCAAAGGCTATATCTGGTTTATCATGGATGCAGCATCACGTTCTATTATTGGCTATCGAGTATCTGATAACCGTGGTGTCGGTGGATGCATCTTAGCTATGCGTATGGCATTTCAACACCTAAAAGAACTCCCTAAAAACTTTCGGTTTATTGCAGATGGATATAGTGCTTATCCTCTAGCTGCTCAACAGTTTTTTCACAAGTACGGAGCCCCCTTCCAATTTGATATCACTCAAGTCATCGGATTATCGAATGATGATGCAACCTCAAAGGAGTTTCGTCCTTACAAACAGATGATTGAACGTCTAAATCGTACATTCAAATCCTCTTATCGCGTAAGCTGTGGTTACGATAACTTTGAAGGTGCTAATTACAATGTTTCCCTCTGGGTTGCCTATTATAATTTCTTGCGTCCACATAAGCATACAGGATATAAAGTTATAAACGAGATTCCAATGTTGACTCAAGCAGGCAATATGCCTGGACAGTGGCAATTGCTTATCTTTCTTGGACAGCAAACGATTCTACAACTTCAAAAACAACAAGGCGAAGCCTCTATCTGTTCTTAGATTCAGCGTCCAGAGGTAAAATATCTAGCCATCAGAACCGTGGTTCTGACTGTGTCCTTGATAGCACACAAAAACAATGCTACAATGCTGTGATGCTGACGGAAAACTTCTATCTGTTCTTGAGTTCTTCGCCGTCGGTAAGACCTTCAGAGCATTGTTTTTGTGCGCTGTCAAGGATGGCGGACGGTGCTAATAATTTCTATATTTGCAATTTTCATGGTACTGTTAGTGCCTATTTTTTTATTCTACGTTTTTCATACCTCACTTTACACTATCCTTTTTCTTGCTCTCATTAAAACAGATTATGCCATAACTATCAAATCGTCTTTTGCACCCTTCCGAGGCATACAATTATTTACACTGCTTCGGTGCAATAATTAAGATAGAAATTTTCTCTATCTTAATTTATAATAGAGGCAAACAAACTGACTTCGATAGAAAGAGATGGCTTATGAAAAAAACATATTCTAAGTTAATTAAAATCCTAATTGATGAGCAAAAAAATGTAACTGCATCCCAAGTATCACATAAATTAAATGTGTCTTTGCGTAGTGTGAAAAATTATGTTCGTGATATAAATGAACTCTACCCAGACCTAATCTCATCCTCTAAAAATGGGTATATAATTGATATTGCTCGCGCAAAAGAAATAACTGAGACAACACCAGATACCCTGCCTCAATCTAGCTACGAGCGTTCTATTTTTATCATTAATAAGCTCATCAAATCCGATGAACCTATGAATTTATATGATTTGAGTGATGAATTATTTATTTCATTATCATCACTCCGAATAGACTTAACGAAAATCAAAAGAAAGATTGCAAAATTTGATTTAGAATTAATCATTCAAACAGAAGAAGTTTCCATTGTTGGTGCTGAAAAGAATAAAAGAAAGTTATTGAGCACCATTCTATATAGTGGGTCAGTTGTCAAGACAAAAAAACAATTCTTTTTTAATGAATTTAAT
>CAYIZP010000032.1:11140-39480 GCA_964367905.1 uncultured Lachnospiraceae bacterium | reverse complement strand
GAAAGAGCAGCTTGAAATTGAAGCAAGGCTGAAAGAGGTGACGGAAACTCTTAATGAAAGCTACGAGAAATCACGGGGAATCCGTGACTTCCTCGCCCTTATCCGAAATTATCAAGGCTTAAAAGAACTGGATGCAACAGTTATAAACGCACTCATAGACAAGATACTTGTTTCGGAGCGTGAGAAGATGGCAGACGGAACAGTGAAGCAGGAAATCAAGATTTACTATAAATTCATCGGCTTTGTCGATGAATTACATATCATACCTACAAAACGGTGGGCAGCAATGCCCGCTAAAAATTGTACGGTGTGCGGCGTTGAATATGTCCCGGGCTCTGGTGCATCAAGGTATTGTCCTGCTTGTGCCAAGAAGATACGGAGGGAGAAATCAAACGAGAGCAAACGCAGGAGCAGAGAACAGAAAAGGATAGCATGTATGAACTGTCCGCAAAAAATGACCGACTGATATGGAATGGTGGCAGGAATGGAGAAGAGGAACTTCTTGCTAACTGCTATTTTAATTCTATGAAGTTGGCAATTGATAATGGAATTAGGTCTATTGCATTTCCTTCTATATCAACGGGAGTATATAGTTTTCCAATTGAGTTGGCAGCAAAGATTGCGGTAAGTACAGTCAACAGATTCTTACATGATAATCCAGACAGCTTCGATTTGGTGGAATGGGTGCTGTTTGATACTCATACTGAATCAGTGTATGAAGCTGAGGTTGATAAGTTATACGTCAAATAAAATGACAAAAGGGAGCTTTTATGTACGCTGAAAAAACAGATTATGATGATATTGAAATGTCGAGCAGGCTACGAAATGTTCTGAGAAGGAACGGATTTGAGTCATTGGAAGGATTGAGAGAATATCCAAGGGAGCTTTTTATAAAGTTTCGTAATATGGGATCTACAACATTAAAGGAGTTGTATAAGATTTGTGAAGAGCAAGGCATAAATCTTCGCAGTGTAGAAGATCTGAATGATAGGGAACATGGAGTCAGATTTGATGACTTCTTATGTTTGGATGCATTTAGAATGGGAATAAAAAGCAAAGATGATTTGAGAAGATATAGTCTTGAGGAACTTGAAAAGATGTGTCCGAAGGATAAAAGGTTGTTTGTAAGATTAAAGAAGTTGAAATCCATTTATGGTTAATTCGTGAAAGGAGAATTATGGAAAAAAGATACTATATTGATGGTAAATGTGTTTTAAGTTATGATGACGATGTGTTTTCCACTGATGATGATTATACAAATATTAAAGAATTGTTTATTTATCCAGCAGTTGATAAAGTGTATGTTAAATATTATGAGAAGCAATTGGTTCAACAAGTCCTTGAAAAAAAACTTAAAGAGAACGCTTCAATATTTAATACATACTGTGCTATAAAAGAATTAATAAAAGGCGAATCAATAAGTGTAGATTATGTTCAATCTGAGGAAGATACATTATTAAAGAATCTAATGAGAAAAAATTTGAATAGTGATGAATATGTTGAATTTGAAAAGTTGCTTGATGAAGCTGGTATTAATGCATGGCGCGAACAAGTTGATTTTTTAGGACGAGGAGATGGTATGATAGAACATATTTGGTGTGAACATGGAATAGATAAAAGAAGATTTTCAGTTTAAGAAAGATAGCGGAGCGAGCTGGATATTCACTCGCTCCACGTTATTCTTCCACATGGAATACATCTTCCACCAGCATATTAAAGTACTTTGATATCCGCAACATAAATTCGGCAGATGGGGTGCTGTCCCCACGTTCTATCCTGCCGACAGTTTTGGTGCTATATCCGATAGCAGCGGCAAGGTCATCCTGGTAAATGCCTCGCTGTTCACGGATTTCTCTGATATTATTGGTAACCGCCATAAGAATCCCTTCTTTCAGTTCTATAGATATTTTCTTATTGTCAATTATGCAAAATAATGTGTCCGATAAAAAGGACTTGCAATTTTACCGGCAATGTCCTGTGATAGCAGAAGCATCAGATTTTCCAAGAACTTTTCCAAATATGTCTAAGCGGTCGTTTTCTCCAACCTTGATAGGTGCATACTTTTCATTAAGTGAGACAAGGAAAATTCCGTCTTTATCGTTTTGTAATTTCTTAATATAGGCTTCTCCGTTTAGAGCGAAGATGCCGATTTCTCCATTAGCAACGGATTCCTGTTGTAATACCCATGCAATCTGACCATCGTGGAATTCAGGTTCCATACTGTCACCACTAATGCGTACACCGAAAGTAGTATCTTCCGGCAGGATAGATTCATCTATGCGTACAGTCTCTTTCGGTCCGTCTACAAGGAAATTACCATTTCCGGCGGATACAGCATTTTCAAAAATATCAATGCTTCGGAATGGAATTATCTTAGCAGTCTGCTTTTCATACATTCCGGATGCATGGAGCAGATTGATATAATCCATAGCTTTTTCCCTGCCTTCATCAGTAAGTGATGAGAAAGGATCGTCAGGATTTACTCCAAAATATGCCTCATACATGTTAGTAATACCAAGGATTTTACACACTTTGTAAAATATGGTAACGCTTGGTTCAGCAAGATTTCTCTCCCAGTTGGATATGGCTTTATATGAAATAGTGATGCCTTCCTTTGCCAGTTCATCAGCGAGATCCTGCTGGAGCAAGCCTTTCTTTTTTCTATATGTTGAAATGATTTCTCCGATTGAGTACATACATACGCCTCTTTTCTTTCATTTTGTTGATTTCAAATGTCTCTTTTCACTCCATAGTATATAGCAATAGTGCCAATTATTCAAGTTAAAAATCCAATATAATGAGAAAAAGGACACATGTGTCCGTTGACAGTCGATTATTCTTGGGGTTATACTATGCCCTGTAAGAAACATTACTCATATACTTGGACTAAAGGTTATGGTAATGACAGATTAAATGCAGGAGGTGATGCAGATGGCAGACAGGGTAATACTTCATTCAGATATCAATTGTTGCTATGCTTCGATTGAACATCTGCATCATCCTGAGCTTGCAGGAAAGCCATTGGCAGTAGGTGGTGACCCGGAGGCAAGACATGGGATTGTCTTAACAGCTGACTATATTGCCAAGAAGTACGGTGTGAAAACAGGAATGGCACTCTGGCAGGCAAAGGAGGTCTGTCCGGACATAACATTTGTTTCACCAAGAATGGACTTATATCTTCGATTCTCAAGAATGGCACATGAGATATATGCAGAATATACGGACAGGCAGGAGCCATATGGAATTGATGAGTGCTGGCTTGATGTGACAGGGAGCAGCTCCCTTAAAGGGGATGGATTGCTCATTGCACAGGAAATCAGCAGGAGAATGAAGTCAGAGCTTGGCATCACAGTAAGTGTTGGTGTTTCTTTCAATAAGATATTTGCAAAGCTTGGTTCTGATTATAAGAAGCCTGATGCAATCACAACTATGTATAAGAGTGAGTTTAAGCAGAAGGCATGGTCACTTCCGGTGGCAGATCTTCTATACGTTGGCAAAAGTACGAACAGAAAGCTTGCATTATTTGGTATCAAAACCATAGGTGATCTTGCAAGGGCAGATGAAGAAGTGCTTAATAGTCACCTAGGAAAGATGGGCAGTATCTTATGGTCGTTTGCTAATGGCTATGATGATTCACCTGTCAAGCTGGAGAATACCCACGCTCCAATCAAATCGGTGGGAAACAGCACAACGACACCAAAGGATTTGGTATGCGATGAGGATGTAAAGATTGTTCTTTATATTCTGGCTGAGAGTGTTGCAACAAGACTTCGTGAGAATGGATTTCGGTGCAGAGTGGTTGAGATAAGTGTCAGGGATAATGAGCTATTCTCTTTTACCCGTCAGAAAAAGATTGACCATGCAACGAATATCACCGGAGAGATAGCTGCATATGCTTATCAGATATTTAAGGAAAACTATAACTGGAGCAAACCAATCCGCAGTGTTGGTGTCCGAGGTGCAGACTTAGTAACAGATAATTATTGGGAACAGATTGATTTGTTCTCAAGTGTGGAGAAGCGTGAAAAGCAGATGAAGATGGATTCGGCGGTGGATGAGATACGCAGAAGATTTGGATTCTACAGTATCCAGAGGGGACTCATGTACCGGGACAGGATTCTATCGGCAGTCAATGCAAAAGAAGAACACACAGTACATCCACATGGGTATTTTGGATAAAGAGGGAGGCGGAACATGAGCGAAGCAGCAAGAATTGATCTGGTAGACAGAGCACCATTGACGGAGAAGCAACAGAATGTGTATGAAAGCATTATGCAATATCAGCGTGTGAATGGTTATGCTCCTACTATCAGGGAGATATGCAAGATGGTAGGGGTGGCATCGACTTCAAGTGTTTATGCACATCTGAAAATATTAGAAGAAAAAGGCTATATAGCAAGGAAGATGGATGCTTCCAGAGCAATAGCAATCTTGTAAGGAAGGTGATTACATTGAGCAATAAGGTATATGTTGATGTACTTGCAGAGTTTTCAAAGGACGGACTGCTCATTCCCAAAGAGATAACGTGGGAAGATGGCAGAAAGTATGAGATTACACGAGTAAAAGACAAGCGCAGAGCAGCCAGTACAAGGGCTGGCGGCGTTGGAGAGCGTTATACCTGTGTGGTAGATGGAAAGGAAATATTCCTTTTCTATGAAGATAACAATATGTGGTTTATGGAAAGAGCCGGAGCCTGATGTGATTGTGTGCTGACAGCACAATTCATATCAGTTGGCTTTAGATCAGCAAAGCCGGGGAATGTGCAGACATTCATCGGAACTCCCGGCAAAGGCTTGCAAAGGTGATTTCCCTTTCCTTTACGAGTACAGAATTGTAGATTGATGATTTTGTATGAATAAGGAGCGAACTGAATTGAACAAAGGAAATGTTATAGAAATTAGATGTAAAAAATGCAACAAGTTAATGATGGAATACTTTGTATGCGGTGATGATTCCGCTGTGGCACTTCAGAATATTGGAATTAAGTGTGACAGATGCAAGCGAGTGATGATACTCAAGAAGTATTCCGAGGGAATGATGAAGGAACATTCTGAGAATGGGACTTTCAGAATATAACGATTGACAATTAAATTACAGCCCACCTGATAAGGGCACATCGAAAGATGGAAGCACCAGAGACGCAGGGGAAACGAACAGTATTTATGATACTGGTTTCCTCGTGCGTCTTTTTTTGTGCTGTAAAGGTAATCCGACTTGTTCGTTTCCAAGGGCGGCAAGGAGGATTTATGAGCAGTAAAGCACAGACAAGAGAAAAGGATTATGAGAGAGGATTACGAATTGCTGATAGGAGAAAGGCGATGGGATTATCACAGGATGAGTTAGCTCATAGAGTAGGTATAGGCAGACAAGCATTGTCAGCTATTGAAAATGGTGGGGATTTTAAGACACAGACATTAGATAATCTGGCAATCGTACTAGGTGTATCTGTTGATTTCATTATGTATGGGGAGAATGAAGAAAAATCAGAACTGTTATCTGAGGCAATGGATGTTCTTTCAGATATGGATGAATTGCAGATAAGACAGTGCCTTGCAATGATGAAAGCGATGAAAAGTGTGTCAGTTGAAAAGTAATTGTCGTGTTTACACGACATAATTGTCGCCTGTACACGGTCGGCAATTAAGGTGTGGCAGATTACAATATACTTGTGCTTGAGATACAGCACAGAATTTGAAAGCGGCGTGCACAATGCTTTCTTTAATATTTCGATTAAGGAAGGTAATAGCCATGAAAAAGTATAACGGAAAAGAACTTTACAAAGGACTTTTGTTTATAAAGTCAATGATGAGTATGAATAATGTGAACCGACAGAAAGAACTTGATCAGACATATGCATTAAGTGTGGGGATTGAGTGTGAGCAGACTGTTGTAGATGATGGAGCATCTACAGCGGTTGACAGACCTCAGATGCGTCAGCTGATGGAAATTCTTGAGATTTCAGATTACAAGGTACTTGTCGTAGAAGATATTTATGAGATTACAAGAAATCCGGAAGATTTAAAGTCAATGATAGATCGCATAAATGATTTGGGTGTGACAATATTTGACCTTGGTACTATGAGTGCGAGGTACAACAATTATGCGATTGAGTGTTAGGAATTTAGGCAGGTATTCCTACATTGTATTTGCTTCTGAAACAGTGGTATTTGATGACTATGGGAAGCCGGTCATCAAATGCCCAACAGAGGCTGAGGCAGTGGAATACATCAGGAATCGGTTAGAGAGTGAGGTTATTCAGGATGATATATGATATTTATGCAGTTGGTAATACTTTGAGAAGTATTAGAAATAAATATGGATATACACAGAATGATATGGCGGAGAGCCTTGATGTAAGTTATATTCATTATTCGCAAATTGAGCAGGGAAGACATCGGATGAGTCTGGAACTTATGATGAAGATTGTAACAAAGTATGGAGTAGATCCTAATACATTGTTTGGAATTGAAAGCAGGGAAAAACAGGAGAATAAAGATCTGTCTGTATTGAAAGATAAATTGCAGATGCTTAAACCAAATGATAGAGAATATGCAATGTCTACATGTTTGATTTTTATTGAAGGCTTAGAGGCAAGAAAGGAAGTGGTTTGAAATGAGAAGAGCAGGAAGAAAGAAAAAGCCACTGACCATACAGCCGATAAAGTGTGTTGTGATGTTGTCTTCTGATGAGGAGCATGACTGTATTGCAGCAGAGAAAAAGGAAGATAAGCAGTTGAAACGAATCATGGAATTTGCTGACAATAACAATCTTATCCCTATGAAAATATTCAGAAGAGGAATTTTTGGACGACGATTAAGGGATGAAGTGTTTTATAAGGCAATAAGATATATGAGAGCAGGAAAGGCAGATGCACTTATCGTAACAAATCTCGATGCTATTTCAGACGGAATAGCAGATTCTTATTTAAAAATTGGAGCAGTAAGGGAAGCTGGGTTTAGATTATTCAGTGTAGATGAGAAGGAACCCAAGGTTGACTTGTATATTCCACCAAAGAGAGGTGATCTGCAGTGAAGATAAAGAGAAATATGATTGTGTGGGCTGAATTAAAAAGTGGACTCAGACATATACAAGCTGGAAGGAGACCATGTATTGTAATAAGCTGCGACAAAGCAAACGGAAAATCACCTGTATATACAGTTATTCCAGGGACAACTAAGATGAGAAAGAATTATATTCCAGTACATTTCAATATTGAGCCTTCAGAAATTAGAGGATTTTTAAGACATACAACAATGTTTTTGCCGGAGCAGCTGGTCACAATAAATGAGGAACAGATAATACAGACTGCCGGGGTGATTGTCAGTACAGATGCAATAAAAAAGGTTGATGCGATGTTAGTCAGACAGCTGCAGATTGGAGAATATGATGGATGATGAAAATGAATTAGAAAATCAGAGTATAGATATTCCTATATGGAAGCGATATTTGCTTTCTGTAACTGAAGCGGCACAGTTTTATCACATTGGTGAAAAGAGGCTTAGACAAATTGTAGATATCCATCCAAATGGGGAGTTTTATCTGTTAGTAGGAAACAAAGTTTTATTTAAGAAAGAGCAATTTGAGCAATTTCTGGCAGAGTCAACTGCAATTTAATATGTAAAGTAGTAGAAAAGGGGGCACAAATGTGGTACAATAACCATGCTAGGGCTCTCTTTTTTGAAAGGAGACAAAGCTATGAGTGAGAAAAGACGAGATAATCGCAATAGAATTCTTCACGAAGGAGAGTACCAGAGAGCAGATGGACGTTATCGTTTTAGATATGTAGATATGCATGGAAATGAAGGAAATTTATATAGTTGGCGTTTGGATCATAATGATCCTATACCTAAAGGAAAGAAAATGGAGCTTTCTTTAAGAGAAAAGGAAAAACAACTGGAACAGGATATGTTTAATGGACTTGTTCCAGGAGGTGGAGGACTTACAGTTCTTGAATTAGTGGAGAAATATGTAAGCCTTAAAATAGGTGTCAGACAGAGTACTTATGCTGGTTATAAGACGGTAATTAATCTGCTGAAAAAAGATGATTTTGGCAAAAAAAGAATCGACAAAGTGAAATTATCGGATGCGAAAGCCTGGTTGATCAAGCTTCAGAGGGTAGATGGAAAAGGTTATAGTTCAATTCATACTATCCGGGGAGTATTAAGACCGGCATTTCAGATGGCGGAAGAAGATGACTTGATTCGCAAAAATCCATTTGGATTTGAATTAGTCAATGTGATTGTGAATGATAGTGTGAGAAGAGAAGCTGTCACAAGAAAGCAGGAGCGTGAATTTCTAAGATTCATAAAAGAAGATGCGCATTTTTGCAAGTACTATGATGCAATATTTATCCTTTTTAACACAGGACTTCGTATATCAGAGTTCTGTGGGCTTACAAAATCAGATTTGGATTTTAAAAACAAAAGAATACGGGTAAATCATCAATTACAGAGAACAAGTCAGATGCAGTATATCATTGAAAAGCCTAAGACAGAAAGCGGCGAGAGATATGTTCCAATGTCTGATGAGGTGGTGGCTTGTTTCAAGAGAATACTTAAGGACAGGGTCAATCCCAAAGTTGAACCGATGGTTGATGGAATGACAGGATTTTTATTCCTTGATAAGAATGATATGCCTATGGTGGCATTACATTGGGAAAAGTATTTTCAGCATATTCGGGAAAAGTATAATAGTATATATAAGGTTCAGATGCCGCCAATCACACCGCATGTGTGTCGTCATACGTTTTGTTCTAATATGGCTAAGTCGGGAATGAATCCGAAGATGCTTCAGTATATTATGGGACACTCGGATATCAGTGTTACGATGAATACCTATACTCATGTTAAATTTCAGGATGCACAGGAAGATTTTCAAAAAGCAATCAATTCATAATGACCTGATAAAAATGAGAGAAAAATGGCTGAATGCCAGTATTTATCTTAATCCCCAATTTCTTACCTGTCGATTCCAAATGGCAGATTTGCCTTTGGTACAGACTTGAAATTTACCAAAGTTTTTACCAAAATTGATGACAAAAATATGCAAAGATATGCCCAAATATGCCAGAATAAGTGAAAAATGAAGAAAGGTAAAAAGGCTTGAAAAGCCCGAAAATACTGGAAATATGAGAAAAATCAAGATTTTATTTGTGTGCCATGGTAATATCTGCCGTAGCACCATGGCGGAGTTCGTATTAAAGGATTTGGTGAGAAGGGCAGGTCGAGAAGAGGAGTTCGTGATTGAATCGGCGGGGACAAGCCGCGAGGAAATTGGTAATGACACCCACTATGGGACACGTCAGAAGCTTACGCAGATGGGGATTCCGTTTTCGAGGAGGTGTGCAAGGCAGGTGGTGAAAGCAGATTACGACGAATTCGATTATTTAATCTGCATGGATGCTCACAATGTGAGAAATCTGAACCGAATTATCGGACAAGATGAGGACGGTAAGGTGAGCTTGTTGTTAGAATTTGCGGGGATGTCACGAGATATTGCAGATCCATGGTATACGGGGAATTTTGATGATACTTACGATGATGTTCTAACAGGATGCGGAGCGTTTCTAGAACAGGTTTCTGCATCGAGCTAGGGCCGAGCTGGCGTGAAATTTAACTTGATTAAATATGGATAATGCTGTATAATAAATGTTTATGTTTATGTTTCGGAAGTTTAAATGATGATTTGTAGCATATGAAGTATGAGGTGATAATGAAGAGAACACATGGATTAATAGGACTTATTATCGTTGTAGTGAGTATCGCTATAGGTCTGATGGTGCTAGTGGATTTTAACAAGAAAGACGTGATAATGAACAATGGAATATCGATAGGAAATGCTTTAGATGCTCCAATTGGCAAGGACTGGGGAGTAGATATTGAAAACAAATTGTTTGATGAGATAAAATCTCAAGGATTTGATACGGTAAGAATACCAGTTAGGTTTTCGGACTACATAGATGAGAACTATATGCTGGATGAAGATTTTATGGTTAAGGTCGACGGATATATAGAGTATGCGCTTTCGTGTGATTTGATTGTTGTTTTGGATCTTCATCACTTCATAGAGCTTATGGATGAAAATATCAGGCAGGATGATGAATATAAGAGTTTACCAACAGATTTTGATTATATGCAGGCATATTATAAAATTTGGGAACAACTGAGTGAACGGTACAAAGATTACCCGGCTGAATTGATTTTCGAGTTGTTAAATGAACCCAAAGATGATATTACAGCCGATGTTTGGAATGAAATGGTGGAAAAATCTGTAGCGATAGTTCGAAAAACAAATCCTGAAAGAAAAATTGTGGTTTCAACAGCAGACCAGGCTTTGTTATGGGCGATTGATGACTTGGTATTGCCAGAAGATGATAATTTAGTAGTCACATTTCACTATTATTCCCCGATTGAGTTTGCATTTCAACAAGATGAAAATCACGATTATGAAAACTCAGATGAGGTTTATTGGGAACCAACAGATGAAAATATAGAGACGATAGAATATGAATTTGGTAAAGTGGCCGAATTTGCCGAGAAAAACAATGTGGAAATTATGCTAGGGGAATTCGGTGTTGTAAAAACGTCACCTAGGCAGTCTAGAGTTGATTGGATCGATGTGGTAACTAATGTGGCAAGCGACTATGGATTCTCTTGTATGTACTGGGAACTTGGACACAATTTTGGAATTTATGATCTTGAAACAGGAGAATGGGATAAAGAGATAGTAGAGGCATTATTAGATTAGGAGAAAAAGTGGAGAACATTACATCAGTATTTAGAACAGAGAAAAAGTATCATGCAACGCCAAGCCAGTTATTAATGTTAAAAAACAGGCTTGGATATTTGATGAAGAGAGATGCTCACTCAAAAAATGAAAGTGGATATATCGTTAGAACACTCTATTTTGATAGTTACGATGACAAAGATTATTTTGATAAGGTTGATGGATATCTACTTAGAAAGAAAATTCGATTAAGGATTTATGATACGGAAGCCCAATCGGCTAAGTTAGAGCTCAAGCAAAAAGAAGGAGCCATGCAACGCAAGCGTAGCTTAACAATTTCAAAAGAAGATGCTTTAAAACTTATCGATTGCGATTTCACACCATTACTTAAAATGGATGATGAATTTGCAAGCCATTTGTACAGTGTAATGAAAAATAGATGCTATCGCCCCAAGTGCTTATTGACTTATTCGCGATTAGCATTCATGGTGCCAACGAATCAAATCAGAGTTACTTTCGATAGTGATATAAGGTACAGTTTTAGCAATTTTAATTTATTCGACAAAAATGTGATATTGGCACCGGTTAGACATATGCCGATAGTAGAAGTTAAATATGACGGTTTTTTACTACAGCCGATAAAAAATGCAATTGCAACATTTAATTTTTCAGAATGTGCAATTAGCAAATATATATTAGCAAGACAAGACAAATTTTAAGGAGATTACAAATGAGAAATGATATTATCGCATATTTAAATGCAGAGGCAACAGCTGTTAACATACAGCAGGTATTTATAAGTTTTTTGGTTTCATTTATTATAGGAGTATTGATATTCGTAGCTTATAAATGTTGCCATTCAGGAACCGCGTACAATGGAAGGTTCAATGTTTCACTTATTATTTTAACATTAGTTAGTACTTTGGTTATGAGTGTTATTGGGAATAATGTTGCGCTTTCGTTGGGGATGGTAGGTGCCCTCTCTATTGTCAGGTTCCGAACTGCAATCAAAGATCCACGTGATACTACATACATATTCTGGTGTATAGCGATTGGTATCTGTTGTGGAGTTCAATCATATATGGTAGCATTCGTAGGATCTGGTGTTATATTTATTGCAATGTTGTTGTTTAGTGCGGTAAAGACGAATGACAGATACTTAATCATTGCAGAGTTAGCAAATGATCAACAAGAAAAATATGAAAAAGAAATTCAAATTTATTTTGATGGGAAAGCAAAGTTTTCTATGCAAAACAACACAGAAGATTCTGTAGAATATATTTATGAAGTGTCAGAAAATGTTTTAAACAAATCTAAAAAGAAAAATTCTGCATCATTTGCAACCTATCTTCAAGATAAGGTAGCATTAAGTAGATTTAGCTTAGTTATGCAGATGGATGAGATGAGTAGATAAAATGAACAGTAAAAAAATAATGATTGCTTGTGTGGTAATTTTACTTGCGCTCACAGCTTCAACAGGGGTAATAACAAATCTTTTTTTTGTTGATGATTTTCATTATCTAGAACCAGCACAATTTGATAATCAAACAACCGATTTATCAGAAGAGGCTATTACAGAAAATGAAGAAAATCCAGTAATGCAAGCTCCTAGGGGTGATACAAATTATAGCGACATTACAATGGCCATATCAGATGACTTTACAACTGAACTACCACTTGTGGTTATTGATTTAGGTTCGAATACTCTAGAGGTATCATATGAATGGAGCGAAGAAAAAGGATATATGATTCTGAAAGAGGGTAAAAATCCATATGCATCCGCAGCCATCTCTGTGATTGATAACCCCAATAGTGTGAATACACTTTTAGATGAACCGGCGTTAATGTCTGATGTAATAATATCTTATCGTGGGAATTCTTCCCTTTATTATGATAAACATCAGTATAGAATTGTTACGGTTGATGAAAATAATCAGAATCTTGATTTGCAAATGCTTGATATCGGTACTGGACATGAATGGGGATTAAACGGAACCTTTTCAGACAGTACACAGATAAGAAATTATTTGGCATTTTCATTAGCAGGACAATTTCTCGAATCTACGCCAGATGTCAGGTTTACAGAAGTAGTTTTAAAAACAGATAAGGGGTTTGAATATTTAGGAATACATCTTCTTACTGAACAAATTGATAGATCCAATGATAGAGTGGATATTCCTGCTTATTCAGCAAATAGTACAACTCATGCCACCTTCATTATGAGGCGAGATAGAGATTCTGGGACAGCTGTAATTTTAGATAATTATGGTACTGTGAATGGATTTACAGAAAGTTTTATTGAAGTGCTATATCCAAATAATGTTAATCAAAATGATATTGATCTCTTAACTTCAAAGATAGACAGTTTTGAAAAGGCGTTATTTTCAGATGACCCTGAAGTTTTCAAAACTTACAAAAATTATATAGATATTGAGTCATTTTACGACTACTTCATTATGAACGAGTTGCTTCTAAACTATGATGCGGGGTTTAATTCCACCTATTTTTATAGTGACTATACAGGGAAAATAATTATGGGACCAATTTGGGATTTTGATGAGTCGGCTGGAAATGTCGGACACTTACCACTGAAATTGGACGCGACTGCTTTTCATGCTACACCTTGGTTTGATACCTTATTAAAGGACGTGGAGTTTACCACAGGGCTTATTGAAAGATATAAAGAACTTCGTCAAAACGAACTTAGTGATGAAAAAATCGAAAATATAATGGACACTGCTGTAGCACATCTTGGAACGGCAGTAGACCGTGAATGGGATAGGTGGGGATACTACTATTATGGAGACTATTTTTCATATGAAAATAGTGTTGTAAGTACAACCGATACTACATATGAAGAACAGATAGAAGAAATGAAAACTACGATCTTTACGCATAGTAAATGGTTAGATGAAGAGATAGATAGCTTATATCAATTCGCAATCGATGAGTTTAGCAGTGAGAGTATTGTAGAAACAGAATTGAACTGGGGAACGATACTGGGTACAGTTTTTGTACTGATTTGGATTGGTGTAGTAGTAATTTTACAGAGGAGAATTTAATGTTAGAAAATGATACAACAGAAGAAGATAGAAAAGAAGATATCGTAGATAGCAAGGCGGTAAAAACAAAATATAGCAAGAAAACTCGGAAGTCATATAACAAAAAAAAGCAAAAAAGAAAATGGCAGTATCATCTTATGTCCATTTCTTCTATCGTGTATATTGTTTGGAGATTATTTTTTACACTTCCGCTAGGTTTAGGATTTTTGGATATTTTCTTTGGAGTGCTATTATTTGTTTCAGAGTTGATAGCTGTTATAGAAAGTTTGTTAGCGCAAAATGCATATCATGATACGGTGTTACCTGAGCTTCCGGATATCCCAGATGAAATATACCCAGATGTTGATATTCTGATAGCAACACATACAGAAGAGGCGGAGCTATTGTACAAAACAATTAACTCTTGCAAATACTTAAAATATCCTGATAAAAGCAAAGTTCATATATATATATGTGATGATATGAATCGTAGTGGAATTGCGAAATTAGCAAGCGAGTTGGAAGTAGGATATATAACAATATTGAATAACAAGCATGCGAAAGCAGGAAATTTGAATAACGCATTTAGTAAAACGAATAGCCCATTGATAGTGACTTTAGATGCGGACATGATTCCTAAAAGTGACTTTTTGATGAAGACAGTTCCATATTTCTTCTTGCCAAAGGTTAAGAAACTAGCAGATGGAACGTTTGTGATGAAGAAAGAAGACGAAATAAATCCATCGGAGAAGATCGGGTTTGTGCAGACGCCACAAACATTTTATAATCCTGATATGTTCCAGTATAATTTATTTGCCGAGGAAGCAATACCGAATGAACAGGATTATTTCTTCAGAGAGGTCAATGTAGGTAGAAATGCTTCCAACTCTCCAATTTACGCGGGATCCAATACGGTAATATCTAGAGAGGCGCTAGATGAAATTGGTGGAATTCGAGTAGGCACGATTACCGAAGACTTCGCAACGGGAATGGATATACAAGGAAAAGGATACACCTGCATAGCAATTCCCGACCCATTGGTTTCTGGTTTGTCTCCAACTTCGATTGATAGCTTGATTAAGCAACGCGTCCGTTGGGGGAGAGGGTGTGTTCAGACCTTACTCAAAGCAAGTTTTCTATTTGGAAAAAATTCATTAGAGTCGAAATTGTCATATTTTGGAGCATTACTATATTGGACTACCTTCTTTCGAAGAACAATATATATATTCGCGCCGATTCTGTATGCTGTATTTGGTATCGTGGTTGTTGATTTAGATATGAGTCAATATTTAATAATTGGAATACCTACATACATTATCTACAATATTGCCTTGAGGCAACTCTCAGAGGGGTTAAAAGACTTCAGGTGGAGTAATATTGTGGATACCATATTAGCGCCATATTTGGTATTGCCAATTCTTATGGAAACATTTGGAATAAGGCTGAAGAAATTTAATGTTACGCAAAAGTCAAGAGAAACATCTAAAAACAGCAATATTTCATATGCAATTCCAAATATATTATTTTTAATTGCTAGCATCATTGGTATTGTTTTTGTTTGCGAAAGTATTATTTTCGAGGCACAATATTTCAACTTGATTATTTTGTTTTGGTTATCAATCAATTCATATTTTTTGATTATGAGTATTGTATTTATGCTTGGTAGAATTAATTATCGCAGTAGCGAGCGGTTTGAAGTTTCATTGCCGATTGAGATATATTATAAAGGTGATGTATTGCAAGGGAAGGTTAATGACATATCTGAGACAGGGTTATCGTTTACCCTTGTTCGTCCGGTGTTTTTCAACTATGATGACTTGCTAGATATTAGAGTTACAGATGGAGGGTATGAGGCTAGGATGATAGCTAAAATTGTTCACTCCTTAGTTATTGATGAAACAACCTGTAAGTATAATCTGATGATAACAGAAATTGATGAGAAAGATAAATCACAATTCTTTGCATTGATATATGATAGACAATTTGTTTTTGCGAAAGGTATTAAGACAAGAGGAATTGATGATTTAATTAATTTTATCAAGACTAAGCTTAGGAAATCCGAAGCATCAAACAGGGTTTTACCGAGAATTCATTTAAACACAAACTATGTTAATATAAACAATAAAAAACCATTTTACGTGTTTGATTTTAACGGCCACTACTTTACCTCATCCTCAGAGGAGAAGAAGCTTTCTTTTTACATGGATAAAGATATAATTGCACAAGCAAATTATGTGCGTGATATTGATTCGGAAAAAAAATTGTTCGAAGTGGATAATTGGAATGAACTAGCGCGTCAGCTTCGTAATAGTGATTTCTTGAATGAGGTAAAAAAAGCTAAAAGATCAAAGAAAAAATAAAAACAAATCAAGAAGACACCGATTCAAAATCAAACAATTGAATTCGGTGTCTTTCGTTTTCAAAAAGGTTGAAATATGTCGAAGAAAGTGGTAATCTGAACTTAGTACACAGCGAAAATAGGATACAGTAAGAGGAGATTGCGGTGAAATCAATAAAAATGAAAATTTTAGCTTTATCGACATCATTATTATTAGTTTGTATACTTGTTATAAGTATTACATCTATTATAGGTACCTACAACAGTACTATGTATGCTTTGGAAGAATCCATGATGGCGACAATTGACTCGGCAGCAAGTTCCGTTGAGAATCAGTTGGAGAGTTATAGAGATATGGTGCGCCAACTTTCGGTTGATGCTGTTCTATCTCAGGAGATTCCAGAAGAGAATGGTACGACGGCAGATGGAAGGTCTTATCGCGAGGTGAAGGCGGAAGTCTCAGAGTACATGGCAAAAATCATGGAAACGCATGGATATGAGGATGTTGAACTGTTTGATACAGAGGGACAGACATTAAAGATAGACGTAAACTATTTTGATGACCCAATATTTACAATTCCAAGAGATACGGGAGAAGCTTATATATCGGAGCCATTGGTTAGTCCAGTGACGGGAGAGTTGACGATGACGGTTACAGCTCCAATCATTCGAGATGGAGAATTTGATGGGGTTATATTAATTGCGGTTAATCCAACAATTTTCTCTGAAATTGTTTCGCAGATAGCGGTTGGAGAAGGAAGTACAACGAGTATCGTCAATAGCTTGGGAGATACAATAGCATATAATGATGTTGAGCTTGTTACACAAGGATATAACACAATCGAGGAGGCGAAGTCGGATCCAACATTACAAGTTCTAGCGGATGTAGAGCAAGATCTAATGAATGGAAATAGTGGATTTAAATCTGTTTCATGGGCTGGAGTTAATCAGTTTGCAGCATACACACCGATTGAAGGATCTAATGGATGGGGAATCTACGTGATGGCATTGCAGGAAAATTTCCTAAACCAGATGACATCTTCAATTGGCATGATTGTGATTATTAGTTTGATTATATTAACAGTTGCTACATTTGTAGTAATCGCAGTAGCAAGAAATATATCGAAACCAATCAATCTCTGTGCCGAGAGGCTAGATAAGGTTGCAGCGGGAGATTTGAACTCTCCGATGCCAAATATTCGTACAAATGATGAAACGGGAGAGCTTGCCAAGGCAACTGAATCTATTGTGAATTCGGTCACGATGATGATTAATGATTTGAATTATACATTGGCAGAATTGGCTTCGGGGAATTTTGCAGTAGAAAGTCAAGCGAAGGAGTATTATATCGGAGATTTTAGCTCGCTAAGAGATTCGCTAGAGATGATAGCACAGAAATTGTCATCCACCATGCATAGAATTAGTGTGATTTCGAACCAAGTAAATGCTGGAAACGGTCAAGTTGCTCAAGGAGCACAATCACTTGCGCAAGGCTCGATCGAGCAAGCGACAGCGGTTAGTCAGCTTTCTTCTACAATCTCTAATATGACAAACAAGGTGAATGAAACTGCAAAGGATTCAAAGGCAGCGAAAGCTGCGAATGACAAGTCACAGCAGGCATTGCACTATAGCCGTGAGCAGATACAAGATATGGTTGGATCTATGGATAAGATTAGTGAGAAATCAAATGAAATCAGCAAGATTATCAAGGCGATTGATGATATTGCGTTCCAGACAAATATCTTGGCTTTGAATGCGGCTGTCGAGGCGGCAAGAGCGGGAGAGGCGGGAAAAGGATTTGCAGTTGTTGCGGACGAGGTGCGTACCCTTGCAACGAAATCAGCAGAATCAGCAAAGAACACGGCTCGTATTATAGAGGAAACTGTGATTGTGGTGGATGAAGGAAACAGAATCGCACACAATACATATAACTCCATCAACACAGCAATTGAAAGTGCTGATCAATTGAGCTCCTTGGTAGAGAGCATTGCGGATGCTTCAGAAGTACAAGCTAGTGGGGCAGAGCAGATAAATGTAGGAATTGATAGAATATCAGCAGTTGTTCACACGAACTCAGCTACAGCAGAAGAGAGTGCTGCAGCGAGTGAAGAAGTATCAGGTCAGTCTCAAATACTTGATGAATTGTTAACAGGATTCGTAATCGAACACAAGTAATTTCTTTAATTCCTTGATTACAGAATCAGTAGTGTAAGTGCAGTGCTCGGCAATCCCGGGGGCTGCATTTTTCATTGCATAGCTGACACCTACCATTTTTAGCATCTCAAGGTCGTTCCATTGATCACCAAATGCCATACATTCCTCTGGCTTAATCCCTAGTTCTTCAATTAGATGAGTCAAAGCAGCACCTTTATTCACGCCGTGAGGCATAAAGTCCATCCACATATTACCAGAGGTTACAATATGTACTTGACCGGAAAATAAATCCACATATCTATCAATAGAGGAGTCAATCCCATTGGTATTGCAGATGGCAAGTTTCATCGGGAGTATTCCCTCGTTCAATACATCCTCTGACATGGTGATACTATAGTTTTCTGTCTGTGTAAATTTATCCTTGAAAAATACACTGCCAGGCTCAATATAGGTTGTAAGCTGGCTAGAGAAAGTGAAGTCACAGTCTGGGTCTTGACGAACGGCAGTGACAAACTGCTTTACAAATTCTTCCGTGTGCGTTTTAGGGATATGTGTTTCACCGTGGATGATGTACATTCCACCGTTTTCAGAGATATAATCAATCTCATCTTTCACGGGTTCGAATAGCTTTCGTAGATTGTAGTATTGTCGTCCGCTGGCAGCAGCAAATAAAATGCCTTTTTCTTTTAGTGCTCGGATAATGTCAAATAATTCAGGGTCGAGGTTTTGCGCCCCTTCATGCAGTAGAGTTCCATCGATATCGCTAATTACTAATTTTATCATATTGTCCTCATTTTAATTTATCGGTTGATAGTTCCTAGATTATTTTAGCAAATTTGAAAGATAAGCTCAAGAGGGACAGGCTTTTTTTCGTTGGGGACGGGGGTTTTTTGCAAAAACCCCCGTCCCCAACGAAACAGTTCTACATTTTTGACATAATTTAGTAGTAAAGATGTAATTGAGGAGACTAGAGTGGCATATAAAATTATATTAGATGCTGGACACGGGGGCTCAGACCCTGGAGCAGTATATGAGGAACGTTTGGAAAAGGATGATGTGCTTGATTTAGCATTGGCAGTAGGGTTGATTTTGGAACAAGAAGGATATGATGTGGAGTATACTAGGACAGATGATGTCTATGAGACACCATATGAGAAGGCTGTGGAGGGAAATACTTCAGGTGCTGATCTATTCGTGTCCCTTCATCGTAATGCGGTAGAGCAGCCTAATACGGCTTCTGGTGTGGTTACTCTCGTATACGATCAAGAGGGGGTAAAATACGATGTTGCACAAGCGATAAACGAAGAGTTAGCGCGGGTTGGTTATAAAAATCTAGGTGTGACAGAACGCCCTGACCTAGTAGTCCTTAGGAGAACAGAGATGCCGTCGCTCTTGGTAGAGGTGGGATTTATCAATAATGATGCAGACAATGAGTTGTTTGATTCAGAGTTCAATGCCATCGCTCAGGGGATTGCCGATGGTATTATGAGTGTGGTTGAAGGTGATATGGGGGATGATAATTACCAAGTCCAAGTGGGGTCTTATCGAAATCGAATCTATGCGGATGAATTAGAGAGAGAGCTGTTGGCACAGGGATTTCCAGCGTATATCGATTATGATGGGCGTGGGTATTATACAGTAAAAGTCGGGAGTTTCGAGGAATTCTCCAATGCTATCCTAATGGAGCAGAGATTGAAGAGGGCAGGATATCCAACATTAGTAGTAACATCGTAGATGAATATACTTGACGTAGTTCACCAATCCGTTATAATGAGATAAGAGGTTCTTGAATTTAGAGGAGAATAATAAAGATGCAAAACCAAGCAGAATTTTTAAAAAAACTAGAAGAAATAAAACAGATTGCACAGGCGAATAGCAATCGAATCACAAAAGAAGAAATCATCAGCTATCTCGGGGATGACAACCTTACACAGGAGCAATTGATTTCCGTGTTTGATTACCTGTTAGCGCAGAAGGTTGCTATCAAAGGATATGTTAAGTTAGATGAAGTACAAAAGCTGCCTCGTGCAGAATATACAAAGGAAGAAAAAGACTATCTAGATATGTATGTTCAGGATCTGAAGAGCATCAGAGAGATATCAACGACAGAGAAGAAAAAAATATATGAAGAATTTTGCGAAGGTAGCGAAGCAGCAAAATCAAGTTTGCTACAATCTTACCTACGCCAAGTCGTTGAGATTGCAAAAAACATGTATCAAGGACAAGTATTTCTTGGCGATTTAATCCAAGAAGGAAATATGAGTTTAGTGTTGGCACTGGAAAGTCCAGAGAGTACACAGATGAAGGGAATACCAGAACTAGATGAGTATATCGCGGAAGAAGTTATGCAAGGAATTCGGATACTAATGGAAGAAGCTAGAGAAATCAAAATCCATGATGATAAAATCGTGGATAAAATTAATGATCTAGATGAAAGTGTAGCCACACTCAAAAAAGATCTGGGACGAGAGATTACTATAGAGGAATTATCTGAGTATATGAAGATATCTGAACAAGAGATTGTTGATATATTGAAACTAGCAGGCGAAGATCCAGAAGCAGAAGAAGAGGAGGAGTAGAATACTATGTATGAAGCAAGTAAAAAACGTTACGAAAACATGAAGTATCAGAAGAGTGGAAAGAGTGGGTTAGCTCTACCAAAAGTATCAATTGGTTTGTGGCATAACTTTGGCGCAAATGCTGACATGGACAACATGAAAGACATGTGTTTTACTGCATTTGATGAGGGGATTACACATTTTGATTTGGCGAATAACTACGGACCACCATACGGAAGTGCGGAGACGAGTTTTGGGAAAATTCTAGCATCGGATTTGATGCCATATCGCGACGAAATGGTAATCAGCACCAAGGCAGGATATGATATGTGGGATGGACCATACGGAAACTGGGGAAGCAGAAAGTACCTGTTAGCCAGTTTAGATCAGAGCTTGAAGCGTATGGGATTAGACTATGTTGATATCTTCTACCATCACAGAATGGATCCAGACACACCACTAGAAGAGACCATGCAGGCTCTCGATCAAGCTGTGAAGAGTGGAAAGGCACTGTATGCGGGCGTGTCGAATTATAATCGAGAATATACAGAAAAGGCAATTGAAATACTGAATGACTTAAAATGCCCATTCATCATCAACCAAATCCGCTACTCCATCTTCGATCGCCATATAGAAGATGATGGTCTAAAGGAATTTGCGGAGGAAGCTGGTTGCGGTTTGATTGCATTTAGCCCATTGGCACAAGGAATGTTGACCGATAGATATATCAATGGAGTGCCAGCCGATAGCCGAATCGGGGCAGATGGAAGATACCTAAAATCAGCAATGTTGACAGACGAAACATTACAGTGCATCAAAGAGCTAAACGAAATTGCGAAAAATCGTGAACAGTCATTGGCACAGATGGCATTGAGTTGGGTATTAAAAGATAGACAGATTACAAGTGTGCTAATCGGTGCATCCAGATCGGAGCAGATTCTGGATAACATCAAATCTATAGATAAGATGGATTTTACAGAAGATGAACTAAAGAAGATAGATGAAATATCAGAACGTTGTATGATGTATAAATAGGGACAGGGATAATTCCGTTGGGGACGGAGGTTTTTATCAAAAACCTCCGTCCCCAACGAGTTCTTCAACAGGTTCTGGTAACACAATCTCTACCGATTCAATCCTGTTTTTATCAATTGCTTGAACCTTCATCTGAATTCCATTCTCAGTGGTAACTTCGTCGCCCTCTTCTGGTAAGCGGTCGAGTAATTGAATGATTAATCCACCTACTGAGTCGAAATCCTCGGATTCTAGTTCTAATTTTAATTCGTCTAATTCTAGCTCATCATTTAGGTCATCTAAGCTTAGAGAGCCTTCTACAAGATAGTGACGTTCACCGAGTTGCTTGATGCGTTGTTCTTCAACTTCATCATATTCGTCATGGATTTCTCCAACGATTTCTTCTAGTAAGTCCTCAAGTGTAATCAGACCAGCGGTTTCGCCGTATTCGTCTAATACAACTGCGATGTTAAATGAAGATTTTCGCATCTCAACCAATAGCTCAGAGATATTTTTATGTTCATAAGTGAAATAAGCTTCCCTTAAAATGTCATTGATATGAAACTCTTTTGAGTTGTCATATAATAACAAGTCCTTCATGTTGATTGTTCCACGAACATCATCTGTCGTCTCGCCATAGATTGGCAGACGTGTAAACTTGTCTTGACGGAAAGTTTCGATTAACTCTTCGTATGTGCTGTCAATATTTGCAAATGTGACATGCACGCGAGGTACCATAATGTCCTTCGCTTTTACATCGCCTAAGTCAAACACGTTATGAATCATTTCCTTTTCCTTTGACTCGATAACGCCATCCTCGTGGCCAACATCTACGATTGTTCGTAATTCATTTTCGGTTAAAGTTTTATTCTTGGCATTTGGATCCACTCGAAGTAGAAACAAAATGATAAGAGACAATCCATTGATAATAAAGATAACCGGTGTCAGCAACTTCATGAGTAGAAAAATTGGTCCACTGTAGGCCATGGATAGCCTGTCCGCATGAATGGTTGCTAAAGTTTTAGGGGTGATTTCACCAAATAATAAGATCAATAAAGTCAAAATACCAGTAGCGATTCCGACCATGTATCCCCCGGCTAAGTAAGCGAGAGAAGTAGTCAATGCTGATGCGGATAGGTTTACGATGTTATTACCAATCAAAATGGCGGTAAGCATCTTCCCTGTATCCTCTGTGATAGTTAATAAACGTTTTGCGGCTTTATTGCCTTCCTCGGCTAAGCTCCTAATACGAATCTTATTCATCGTAGTTAAAGCGGTTTCTGCAGATGAAAAAAATGCAGATAAAAATAATAAAATGATTAGTGATATAATACTAATGACGGCACTCGTGTCCAAGTTAAAGTTCACTCCTTTTCTTTTTGAAATTTATATATATCTGTACAACAATATAACGCATTTAGAGGAAATTTGCAAGTGTTAATTTAGCAGATGAATTAATGTGAAAAATTTGACCTAATGAGTCAAAATTGATATTATATTGTATAAGTAAAGTATCACAATACGAAAGGATGGGAAATGAGAATGAATAGTTTTGAATATTACTGCCCAACCAAAATTGAATTTGGTGAAAATGCAGTAGAGAGAATCGAGGAGTATATCAAGGCATATGGGATAAAGAAGCCGATTGTAGTTACGGATAAAATATTAAGAAAAGTAGAAACAGTAGAAATGGTGATTAGTGCTGTCGCAAATGCAGTGATTTATGATGATGTGCTGCCAAACCCTACTAGTGACCTTGTAATGAAATTGAAGTGCTTTATTGAAGCGAATGAGGGAGATGGTCTTGTGGTGTTTGGGGGTGGAAGTCCGATTGACAGTGCCAAAGCAGCAGCTGTGGTTGCGTATACAGAGGACGATGTAACCGATTATTACGATTCGAAGCAAGAGAAGGTGATTGCAAAAGCATTACCGATTATTGCGATACCAACAACATCGGGGACAGGATCAGAGGTGTCAAAATACTCGGTCATAACAGACGAAAATACGAACTTGAAGGAATCTCTAACATCAGACTTAATCACACCAAAAGTAGCGATTATAGCACCGCAATTAACAGTTGGGATGCCACCGAGTGTTACGGTGTCTACAGGGTTGGATGCGCTCAGTCATGCATTAGAATCTCTTGTGTCGACGATAGAAAATCCATTTACAAACACATTAGCGTTACGTGCGATAGAGTTGATTTTCCAGAACCTAAACAAAGCGAGAATCAATGGTGGAGACATAGAGGCGAGAGGCAATATGGCATACGCAGCAGTGACAGCTGGAATCGCAATGAGCCACTGTTGTGGAACAATGGGGCATGCGATGGGGTGTCAGCTCACCAGCCAATATAATGTGCCTCATGGTTTGGCATGTGCACTGATACAAAGAGATGCATTGAGCTACGCAGGAGATAAAAAGGGAAATATTAAAATGCTAATAGAGTACCTAGATAAAACAGAGTGTCCAATAGAGGAAGCAGTGCCAAGAATGCAGAAGAAGTTGGATGAGCTATTTGAGGAGCTTGAAACTCCAATGAGTCTCTCAGAATACAGCATGACAAGCGAAGGAATTGATAGAATGACAAAAGATGCATTTAATCATGGTTGCATGGGTTTGAATCCTGTGAAAATGAATGTAGAGCAAGTTACGGAAGTGTTCCAAAAATTAAGTTAAATAAGAAAGCGGTAGAGCCTTTATACTCTACCGCTTTTATATTTGGAAACTAGTTCAATAGATTACGATATTTCACTTCGAATTCAGAACTAGGCATTGGTTTGGCATAATAAAAACCTTGTACAGCATCACAGCTTGTTCTCTTCAGTGCTGTAATTTGCTCTTCAGTTTCAATACCCTCTGCCACCACATACATATCTAGGTTATGTGCGACCTTGATGAAACCATCGACAACATATTCGGCACGGACAACTTCTTTGTTTCGAACGAAGAAACTTCGGTCCATCTTCAAAGTATCTACCCTCATGTTCGGCAACATCCCGAGAGAGGAATATCCAGAACCAAAATCATCAATCGAAATCTTGAAGCCATTCTTACGTAAGTCGGCAAATAGACATTCCACAATCTCTTCATTCTCGATCGTAATCGTCTCGGTCAACTCGATTTCAATCAATTCATGTGGCACACCGTGCTTGTCTACAATCTCGATGATATGCTCAATAAAATTCTCCACGAATAGGTTAAGGCGTGAACAATTGACAGAGATTGGAATTGGAGTAAGACCGTCGTCCAACCACTTTCTAATCTGAATACACACTTCTTCTAGAACATAATGGTCAAGATTCACTATAAAACCATTCCGCTCGAATAACGGGATGAAATGATTCGGGAATACCATTGCTCCATCAGAAAGTCTCCAACGAACAAGTGCCTCGGCACCTACAAGCTTGTTGTCTTGTAGGCTGAACTTCGGTTGTAGGAAAGGCAGAAACTCGTGATTATGGAGAGCATCATACATCTTGTTGGATAGATTTGCCTCCTCTAGAAGCTTCTTCGTATAAGCTTCATCATAATCATAGATAATCAACCCCTTGCTTTCCTTTGCTATCTTGTGGGTAAGATTGAGCTTGTTCATGATTTCATCAATATTTGTGTCTCCCGGTGTGATATGATATCGGCCATAATTGAATGAAACCTTATAATTCCCGAGTTCAGGAATCAGTTTCTTGTGTAATGCCTCATAGTTCATTGTGCGAAGTTCCATATCCTCCAAGAAACCATTGCCAGAGAATAGTATAAATTCATCAATACCAGTTCGGGCAATTTGCAGTGTCGGTTCGTCCACTGATTCACGAACAGTCTTAAAGGCTTGAAGTACACGGTTACCAACATCATAACCGAACAACTCATTAATTGCCTTGAAATTATCAACATCTATCTTCACGACAGAATATTGCTTCTTCTTATTTTTGCTTAACGTCTCGTACATGTGCTTCCGAAGTTTGGCCAGATTCGGAAGAGTCGTGAGTGGATCATAGTAAGCAATCTTCTCAAGCTCGCGTTCAGAATATATGCGGTACAACCAGATATAAATTATAAAGAAGGTGATTACCGCCAAGATGATAGCACTAATGTTCAATATATGACCAATCGCAGTCTCTAGGTCAACATTAATTGCGCTCTCCTCAATAGCAACAGCAAGAACCCAATTCGTCATCTCAATCGGTGAATACACGAGAATCTTCTGTGTGTCACCATTACCATAGTTCGCTATATATGTAAAACTACCGCCTAGTCCTTCTTGTGCTCGTGCTACACCCGCAGCTACATTCTCAGTTCCTAGCATCTCAATATCATCAGAAGGAACAGAATCAAACTCGTTGTGTCCAAGACTAGTAGTGAAGAAGATATTCAGATCAGGGTCAATCAGGAATACCCAGCCACCTTTGGCGGTACTATACATAATTTCGTATAAATTCGATATTGGAATCTCACTGAGTAAGACCCCAGTTACTTCGCCATTTTTCTCCACTGGTACAGCTACGTCGAAAACAGCCTCCTCCGATGTACCGAAGGTGCGAGGTGGAGCGATGCAAAACTCATCTTTGAGAGCTTGCAGAAATGTTGTGTTATTCGAAAAATCATGCATAGAACCAGTGAGTGAAATACCTTGACCAGAAGTCTCAATATAATACAGATTGTCAAATTCCTCTACTTGAGATTGGCTCTGAAAAAATTCAACAGCGTTCTCCACTGTAACATCGGCTTCGGCAACATATTCAGCAAGTAATGACAAATCATCTTCACTCTCTTCGACACTACGCTCAATTTCGACACACATCTGCATACCGATATCTTCCATCTTCAGACGAGTTGCCTCCAGTATCTCATCGTCAACCGTAACAGCGTACCATCCAACTAGTACAGCGATAAGGAAGAAGACTAATGTGATCACAATATTAGAGGATTTCCCGAATGCAAATTTATGTAATTTCATGTGTATTGCCACTCTCTTTCAAAATTTAATGGTACTGCATTATATACGTTGTTTTTAACTATGCTAATATCATAGTAGAATGCAAGAGAAAAGTCAATCGAATAAAGGAATTAGAATAGTTGAAGCATGGAAAAAAATATGATATAGTTTAAAAGTATGGAAAAAACAAATACACATTCAGATAAAAGGAGAATAGGGTGAAGAATAAAATCACAAGTATGGTGGCCTTATGTTCAATTATAATAGGGGTACTACTTCAAGGGGGAGCAACAGAAGCAGCGACTGATCCAATCGTAATTGTGATAGATGCAGGTCACGGAGGGTCAGATTCAGGGGCATCCTATAATGGTGTCCATGAAAAAACAGTCAATTTGAAAATAGCACTGTATATGGAAGAGGCATTAAAACAATACCATAATGCAGAGGTATATCTGACAAGGTACGATGATACATTCATAGAATTAGAAGAACGGTCAAATATTGCAGCGCGTTATGGGGCGGACTTGATGATTAGCCTCCATGCGAACGCATCTTCTAGTTCCAGTGCATCTGGAGCGGAAGTATATTATCCAAATGGAAACTATGTACATAATTACAACACTGCGGTTTCATATGATCAAGTGAAGAATCTGGCGCAATCCATTCAGAATGAATTAGTTGGAGTGGGGTTGAATGACCGCGGGATTAAAATTA
This sequence comes from uncultured Lachnospiraceae bacterium, assembly GCA_964367905.1. Classification (GTDB taxonomy): domain Bacteria; phylum Bacillota; class Clostridia; order Lachnospirales; family Lachnospiraceae; genus CAUPWF01. The sequence continues at coordinate 12,000 of CAYIZP010000032.1, read as the reverse complement.
GAAATGCAAATGAATATAAATATGCAGATGGTTCAACCGCAGATTATTATTCTCTCTTACGTGAACCGAAGGAGCGCGGGATTCCAGCACTTCTTATCGAGCATGGATATTTAAGTAATGCATCGGATAGAAATAATTATTTATCTACGGATGCACAACTCAAAACACTTGCGATGGCGAATGTAAAAGCATTAGAAGACAATCTAGGGCTTTCAACATTGAGTGCTGAAATAACAATAACAGCACCGATAAAAACAGAGTATTTTGTTGGTGAGAAGTTGGATACGACAGGGGTTACGGTTCATGCAAAATATAGTGATGGTAGAAATGTGGACTTAGCTCCAGGCGAATACACTATGTCTGGGTTCGATAGTTCCACAGCAGGAAACAAGGTAATCACCATCAGTCATGAAAATGCAGTCGCGAAATTTGTTGTATGCATATTACCACAAGGGGCAACGCCAGAACCAAATATGGTAGGCGATGTAAATGGTGACGGTGCAATCAAAGCAAGCGACTACCTATTAATAAAAGATTCATTCTTAGAAGGAATTACATTATCACAAGTTCAGACAAAGCGAGCAGATGTGAAAGAAGATGGTGTCATTCGAGCGAGTGATTACCTTATGATTAAAGATTATTTCATGGGTATCTTAGAATATCTCAGAGAGCCAGAGCCAGTTCCAGCGGCTGAACCATTGGTTGATATGTTGATGGATATGCCAGTATCAAGTCCAGAGGATGATGGAACGATGGAAACTCCAGAGGGAAGCCAAGGAGATGGAGTACCAGAGACCCCAGAGGGAAGCCAAGGAGATGGAGTACCAGAAACCCCAGAAGGAAGCCAAGGAGATGGAACG
>CAYIZP010000032.1:6388-11040 GCA_964367905.1 uncultured Lachnospiraceae bacterium | reverse complement strand
AAGCCAAGGAGATGGAGTACCAGAAACCCCAGAAGGAAGCCAAGGAGATGGAACGTCAGGAACGCCAGAGGAAAGTCAAGGAGATGGAACGACGGGAACGCCAGAGGGAAGTCAAGGAGATGGAACGACGGGAACGCCAGAGGGAAGCCAAGAAGATGGAACGATGGGAACGCCAGAGGGAAGTCAAGGAGATGGAATGACGGGAACGCCAGAGGAAACACTGGGAGATGGAACGTCAGGAACGCCAGAGGAAAGTCAAGGAGATGGAACGCCAGGAATACCAGAAGAAGAGTCGATAGGTGAATCGTAGAATCTAAAGAAGGAATAGGGGAAAAACACAATGAATTTAGTGAAAAGATATGAACAGAGTAAGAGAATACTAGGATTCATCCTTGTAGTATTAATATGGACGATAATAGTTCCACAGATGAATGTAGAAGCGGCTTCATTTAGCGTATCGGGACCAGGATCGGTTGGACCAAATGAGACATTCACGGTCAGCTTTGGTGGTGGAACAGTAGGTCAGTATTCCTATTCGGTATCAGGGGGAAGCTTGGTATCAGGTCCTGGATGGGTAGAAGGCGGTGGTAGTCTTACAGTTGCAGCTGGAGGAAGTGGAACCGTGACAGTGACAGTTACAGCGACTAATGCAACAACTTCCGACTATCAAGATATTCCACCGGGTACATCTAAATCTGTAAGTGTGGCAATCAATGTGCCAACAGCACCAAGCACACCAGATCAGCCAAGTGGAGGTGGATCAGATACATCTTCATCAAATACATCAAGTACGTCAAGTGCATCAAGCGAGCCAGCAGATACGAGATCAAGTGATAACAAGCTAAAGCAACTTTCAATAGAGGGAGTAGAGCTATTACCAGAATTTAGTTCAGGAGAAACAAATTACACAGCAGTTGTGTGGGATGTACCAACGATTAATGTTTCGGCAACAAAAAATGATAGCAAGGCGACAGTGTCTGGTACAGGGGAGAAGAATCTTGCCTTAGGAGACAATGAGGTTGTAGTTACCGTTACCGCAGAGAATGGACAGAAGAGAAACTACACCATTGTTGTTACATTGAATGAAGCACCAACTATTTTCTTCGACTATAATGGAATTGAATTGGGTGTGGTCAAGAATATACAAGGTGTTGAAGGGTTTACAAGCTTTGATCCGATAGAATTTGAGGTCAATGGCGAGAAATTCATGGGTTGGTATAGCACACAGCTTGATATGAATATGCTATATCTGATTGATGGAGAAGAGCAAACAGGATTCTATATCTACGAAGATGAACAGATTGCATCGAGAATACAAGCTATTACAATCAATGAGAAAAATTATTACGTATTCGAGTTGAAGCAAGATGAGCAGGGTCGAGTAGGGTTTGTATACGAAGACATTACAGTAGCAGGAACAGTCATCAAAGGTTGGGGATATGAAAGCGAAGCCTTGGCGAACTATAAAATCTTTCAGCTTATGGATGAGACAGGTGTATCCACAGAATATTTATATAGCGTGAGTGAAGAACGGTTTATTGCAAATCCTTCCCTAGCAGCGATTACGGCGAGTGAGTATGAAGAATTTTTAGTAGAGCAGCAGGCAGATAAAGCATCCATTGATGAGCTTAGCACTGAGAATGCAAGCAAGCAAACAAAAATTCAAGAATTAGAATCACTTGTGAATACACTTATGATAGTTGGTATTGTATTGGGGGTTCTATTGGTAGCTACAGCTGTCACGCTGATTGTTAAATCGAGAAAACGTCAGATGACAGCCATAGAAGGTGAGGAAGCTGATATAGTGGCAGATGCAAGCGAAGAAACCGAGGTAGAAGTGAAGGAAGATGCAGACACAGCGACAGAGGCAGAAATGAAGGAAGAAGCCGATACAGTGACAGAAGCAGAAACAGAAGCAGAAACAGAAGCAGAAACAGAAGCAGAAACAGAAGCAGAAACAGAAACAGAAGCAGAAACAAGTAAAGAAGACAGCAAGTGATTGTTGAAGGTAGAATATGTGCTATGTATAGGGAACACACTATACATAGCACATAGTTTATTAACTTGGAGTAAACAATAGTAGAAATAATAATATGTAAATTCTGTGAAAATTGACAAAACCAAGTCTGAGAGGATATAATAGGGGCAATGTAAAATTGGAGGAAAGAAATGGTAAAGAGTTTAAGATATGTATTCAAGGAGAATATAACAAATATATATCGAATATATTCAATCGCGAAATATGAGATTCTCGCCGATCTTAGAGATTCACGATTGGGATTGTTTTGGAATTTTGCGAATCCCGTTATCCAAGTGCTAACGTACTGGTTTGTGTTCGGTTTCATCATGGCTCGTGGTGATGTGGATGGCATTCCTTATATTTATTGGATGCTGGGTGGTATGGTGGTTTGGTTCTTTGTTTCGCCATGTATTACGAATGGGTGTAAAGCGATTCACTCCAAGGTAGGAGTGATTACGAAGATGAAGTTTCCAGTGAGTATTCTCCCAGCGACAGTGGTGCTAAAGGAATTGTTTAATCATATGATTATCATGATCATCTTAGTGGTAACATTTGCAATCGGAGGGTATTTTCCAACCGTGCATTGGTTCGGATTAATCTATTACTTGATTTGTGCATTTGCATTTTCGGTGGCAATATCTATGACCACATCGGTGCTCAATATGCTTGCGAGAGACTGTCGCAAACTAATATTAGCGATTATGCGATTACTTCTATATCTAACACCAATACTTTGGACAATCCCAGCTGATATTCCGTTGATTCTAGAATATATCTTTAAGGGGAATCCAATCTACTATATCGTGCAAGGGTACCGCGACTGTTTCTTCTATCATCGAGGATTCTTGTACTATTGGCAAGAGATGTTGATTTTTTGGGTGATTACGTTAGGCCTTATCTCGGTAGGAAGCTTCATGATGTACAAATTCAAATTCAAGTTTATAGATATGATGTAAAGGTTGGTTATTAATATGGCACAAGAATATGCAATTGAACTGGAGCATGTATCGAAGATATACAAGCTCAAATCAAAAGAAAAAAAGAATAGAGATAGCCAAAGTTTCTACGCACTGAAGGACATCAATCTTCAGATTCCAAAGGGAGAAGTGGTAGGGGTACTCGGAACCAACGGTTCTGGCAAGTCCACATTGTCTGTGATTCTCGCGGGAATCTCCGAAGTGGATGAAGGAAGTGTAACGATCAGAGGGGAGCAGGCACTGATTGCAATCAATACTGGTCTCAATGCACAATTGACAGGACTGGAGAATATAGAGCTCAAAGGAGCGTTACTAGGATTTACCAAGAAGCAGATTGCGGAGATTACAGATCGTGTCATTGACTTTGCTGAGATAGGGAGCTTTCTATACCAACCCGTGAAGAAGTATTCTAGTGGAATGAAATCCAGGCTGGGATTCTCAATCAACTTAGCCCTAGACCCAGATATTTTCATCGTCGATGAAGCGCTATCTGTAGGGGATAAGGGATTTGCACAGAAGTGCCTAGATCGAATGCAAGAGCTAAAGAAGCAGGGGAAGACAGTGGTGTTTATCTCGCACTCGCTACCACAGGTGAAGTCCTTCTGTGACACCGCTATCTGGATAGAAGGTGGAGAACTGAAAGCCTATGGTGAAGTAGAAGAGATTGCACAACAATATACAGAGTTCACCGATGAATACCAGAAACTGTCGGCGACAGAGAAGAAGAAACATGGAGAAAAGAGATTTGAAGCTCGAGTGATTCACGAGAAAAAGAAAAAGGGATGGTTATTAATATGAAAAAAGTGATTACTTATGGAACATTTGACCTGTTTCATATCGGACATTTGAATATCCTAAGAAGGGCAAAGGAATACGGAGACTATCTGATTGTATGTGTGAGCAGTGATGCCTTCAATGCAATCAAAGGAAAGGTGGCTACCTATCCTGATGTGGAGCGTGTAGAAATCCTAAAGGCGATTTGCTACGTGGATGAAGTAATCCTAGAGGAAAACTGGGAACAAAAGGCGAAGGATATTCAGGATCATGATGTAGATGTATTTGTCATGGGGGATGATTGGACAGGAAAGTTTGACCATCTGAAGGAACTATGTGAGGTGGTATACCTTCCGAGGACGGAGGGAATTAGCACAACAGAGATGAAGCAAAAAATTAGAGAAAATCAATAATAGAATAGTTGATAATAATATGAGGTGTTTTTGTGCGTAAGATAAAGAAAAAAATCATGAAACTAATGAAAAAAATTGCACCGATATGGATGCGATGGATACCTGTTAACCCTAAGGAGGTTATCTTTATCTCTTTTCATGGCAGAGGGGATACAGATAACCCTAAGGCAATCTATGAAGTGATGAAAAATGACGAAAGATTTTCCGATTATCGTTTTATTTGGGTAATGAGAAGAAAGTCTATGAAGGCAGTAGAAGGGGCGAAAGTAGTGCAATACTTGTGGCCGAGATACTTTCTTGCCATGGCACGAGCAAAATACTGGGTGAGTAACTGCAAGCTCCCAGATTATATGTATAAGAAGGAAAATCAAGTATACCTTCAGACCTGGCATGGAACACCGCTGAAGCGTTTGGGGCATGACATTATTGCGCCAGAAGGAACTACGTTTTATCGTTCGAAAATGACAC
>CAYIZP010000032.1:0-6288 GCA_964367905.1 uncultured Lachnospiraceae bacterium | reverse complement strand
GGGCATGACATTATTGCGCCAGAAGGAACTACGTTTTATCGTTCGAAAATGACACTCGAGCAGATGAAATCCAGTTACGATGTGGACGTAGCGAAATACAATTACATGATAGCACCAAATACATTTTGTATGGAAGTGTTTCAAAGTGCATTTGGGATTGATAAGGAACGTCTGATTGAGACGGGATATCCCAGAAATGACTGCCTCTCCAATTATGATCAGGATGGGCTAATACAGATCAAGAAGAAACATGGCATTCCATTGGATAAAAAGGTGATTCTCTATGCACCTACATGGAGAGATAATAGCTTTGTTTCCAAAGGATATACATTCAAACTAGAAGTGGATTTTGTACGATGGAAGGAGATGCTAGGTGAGGAATATGTAGTGATCTTCAAACCACATTATCTGATAATTAGTAAATTTAATATGAATGAGGTAGAAGGATTTGTTTACAAAGTGGATGCAAGAGAAGATATCAGCAACTTGTATCTGATTAGTGATGTATTAATCACCGATTACTCGAGTGTATTCTTTGATTATGCTAGCCTCGGTCGTCCAATCTACTTCTATATGTATGATTTGGAGTTCTATCGAGAGGAACTGCGAGGGTTCTATCTAGATGTATACACAGAACTTCCAGGTGAGATCTATGAACAAGAAGATGCGCTATTAGAAGCGATTTGTGAAGAAACATATGATTATGAAAAATTGACCCAGTTTAATAAAATATTTAACAACAAAGAAGATGGGAATGCCACGATGAGGGTCATTGATCAAGTGTTCCCTAGATAGTATAGATATAGATTTTTCACACTAGAATGTGAAGATAAAACATGGTTTGTGCGAAAGGGGTGGCTACTTATTATGAATTTGAAAAAGGCGATCTTGCATGGCATATTAAGTACGGTAAATCTCGTGGTACGAAGATTTCCCATTCGCGAAAACCATATCACTTTCGTCTCGCTCGAGAGTGACATGTTGGAAGGGGACTTGCTACAGATTTACGAAGAAATCAAAGACGACTATACGGTGACCTGCGTGTTGATGCATGTGGCACGTCGCACCTTGTGGACAGAGTTTCGCTATCTGCTCAATGCCATGATTCAAGTATGGCAGATTAATCGCTCGAAAGTGGTTGTGATTAATGACAATAATTATGTGGTGAGCGCATTCAAGCGTACAGGAGTAGAAGTGATTCAAGTCTGGCATGCGACTGGTGCGGTGAAGAGATTCGGGAATTGCTTAGAGAGAGAATACAAGATCCGGAATTATGACTACATCATCGCCAATGGGGCGTATTGGAAGAAACCATTTAGCGAAGCATTTGGAGTGCGAGAAGAACAAGTTTATGTATTGGGAATGCCGCGAGTGGATAAACTGTATGATAGGCAATATCGACAGAGGGAAGAGGAGAAATTCTATCAAAAATATCCCCAGTGTTCGGGGAAGAAGCTACTGCTCTATGCGCCGACATTTCGTGGGAATATCCATAAAGGACTGTCAGGAGTATACTTAGGCGTGGCAGATCTGATGGAGAGAATCGGCGAGGAGTGGGTCTTGTTGTACAAATACCATCCACTGCTGGCGAAAGAATCAGTAGTGGAACATCCACAGTGTATCAATGTAAGTGCAGAAGAACTGTATCAGTTATTTTTCGTCAGTGACCAGTTAATCTCCGATTATTCTTCCATTATATTTGACTACTCATTGTTGGAGAAACCCATGATATTCTATGTTCCAGACCTGGAACAGTATCGGGAAGAGGTGGGATTGTTTATCGAATATGACGAGATGCCAGGGGCAATCTGCCAGACAACTACTGCGGTGGCGGAGGCGGTCAACCAAGGCAAAGAATATCAAAATCCATTTGGAGAGGAGTTCTTTCTCCATACAGATGGACAGAACACAAAACGTATTGTGGAACTGATTAGGAAGATTAAGTAGGTGAATCGATGCAGAGATGGAAAAAATTAGACACAAGCATATGGGGCGGATTTTGCGGCTTGCTCTATATCATATTGATGGCAGTTTTCATACTAGTCATGGCTGATGACAATATTGGTCTCACACGTTTGTCGAGAACGTATGGGGTCACGATTGTCACATTTTGCTTGTCTGAATATTTATTTCTCTATGTGTATGGGCGGTTTGATCTGGGACGAAGGAAAAGCAAACCCATCATCCACTCGCTGGTTTTGGCCACTATATGTACCGATATCGTGACCTATCTACAGGTTATGATTATGAGAACCACAGGCGCTTACGCCAATGAGTTTCGACTGCGCAACATCGAGAACTTATTCATCATGATCATCATCCAGATTGTTATCATCTATTTCTATGTATATTTCGGTCAGTTTCTCTACTTTAAGACCCACAAGCCAGAGCGATGTGCCATCATCACCTCCTCGCAGGAGAGCCTAGACCAGATTGTTCGCGCGGTGAAGAAGCATAGAAAGCAGTTTGCCATCGAGGCAGTACTTGATTATCGGATGAATGGAATCAAGCAAGCTATCAAAGATATGGATACCGTGATTCTCTATGATGTGCCACCAAAAAAGAAGGCGAGAATCATGCAACACTGCTATGAATACAACGTGAATGTGTACTTCAACCCGAATATCTCAAATATGATAGAATACAATGTCAGAAAGTATTTTATGAACGATACCTTCTTGTTCAATAAAAATGTAAAGAGAATGACATTTACCCAGCGTGTGCTAAAGCGCGGCATGGACATCGGCCTATCCTTGGTCGGTGGGATTCTCACTGCACCAGTCTGGATTACTGCCATGATTCTGATCAAGATCGAAGATGGCGGTCCAGTGATATTCAAACAAGAGAGGGCAACCATTCATGGACGACCATTTATGGTGTACAAGCTGAGAACCATGGTGACAGATGCCAAGATAAAATCGGCAAAGAACAATGACGATCGAATTACCAAGGTGGGCAAATATCTAAGAAGAACCAGAATCGATGAGATTCCACAACTGTGGAATGTACTCAAGGGGGAGATGTCCGTGGTAGGTCCAAGACCCGAGATGATAAAAAATGTAAGACGATACACGAAGCAAATCCCAGAATTCGAATACCGCCTGAGGATGAAGGCGGGGCTTACAGGATATGCACAGATAGAAGGAAAATACAATACATTACCGAAAGATAAGTTGATGATGGATATGATGTACATGGAACAATTTAGTATCCTGCACGACATATCCTTAATCCTTCAGACCATTGTGGTACTACTAAAAGCAGATAGTACAGAAGGGTTTAAGGAACGCAAGACTTCAGAATATGTTTTTGATGCATGGAAGAAGGAGGAGTAATGGGTTGGATTTGAAAAAAGTATTAAAGAAATATAACAAGAAATTCTTCGATAAAGCAGAATATCTGAAAGTGCTGGAAAAAGCTACACTTGAGGAAGAAAACATTCTGTTAGAGGCACAACATGGTAATAATGTAAATGGAAATATATTCTACATCCTAAAGGAGTTGCTGGAGAATCCCGCATATCAGAACTACCGAGTATTCCTGAGTTTATCTCGGAATCATGAGGACAAAAATCGTCAGATTCTAGAGCAATATGGGCTAGAACCACAGATTGTAATTGTAGGAGAGCTGGAATATTATCATATGATTTCGAGTGCGAATTACTTGTTTACCGATACTTCATTTCTGCCATTCTTCATCAAAAAAAATGGTCAAAAAATCATCAATGTATGGCATGGGACACCTCTAAAGATCCTGGGAAAAGGAGACAATAGCGGGTTCCATAGCTTGGGAAATGTACAGAAGAACTTCGTCATAGCGGACTATCTCCTCTACCCGAACCAATATATGAAGGATCACATGATCGAAGGCTATATGCTAGAGAATCTATATAAGGGTGAGTGCATCCTAAACGGTTATCCGCGAAATGAAGTGTTTTTCCAAGACAAGAACCAAAAGCTGATCGAGCAACTGAAACTAGAGGAAAAAGAAATCATTGGCTATATGCCTACATGGCGTGGTGGAATCGGTCACGTGGACAATCAGAGGCAGATTGTCCACCTCACACATTACCTACTGCTCCTAGATAAACAACTAAAGGACGATCAAGTGGTGTTGGTGAACCTACACCCACTTGTATCGAATGCAATCGACATGAAGTTGTTCAAGAAGATTCGCTCCTTCCCGAGCCAATATGAAACCTACGAGGTCTTGAATCTGTGTGACAAATTGATCACAGATTATTCCAGTGTGTTCTTCGACTATGCTGTTACTCGAAGGAAGGTAATACTCTTCACCTACGATATGGAAGAATACTTAGCAGATCGTGGACTGTATTTTTCGATGGAAGAGCTACCATTTCCGATAGTAGAAACAGTGGAAGATTTAGTTAGAGAAATTAATTCTGACACCCAGTACGATGACACGGAATTTATTCAGAGATTCGCAGCAAAAGAGAATCCAAAGGCGACCAATCAATTGCTGGAGTACGTCTTGCACGGGCAAGGAGATATGGAAGTCCAGACGGTAGAGGGGAATGGGAAGGATAATGTCCTCATCTATTCTGGAAACTTGGCTAAGAACGGGATTACAACAGCTTTACTGAATCTTCTGAAGAATATCGATCTCGAGCGATATAACTACTATGTGACATTTACAAGTACTCGGGTGAAAGCGTATCGCGATACCATTCGATTGCTACCAGAGGGAGTATCCTATCTTCCGGTGAGCGGGATTATGAATGCCTCACTATTGGAAAAATTATACATTCGCTACATGAGGAAATCAAATCACAGCATGAATCACAACAACAAGGTATTGGATCGACTATATCAGTACGAGATCAAGCGTTGTTATGGAGATATCAAATTCAAACATGTGGTGCAATATAGTGGATATGAGGCAAAACGTCAACTGCTATTTGGGCGGTTCGACTGTAATAAAGTTATTTTTGTGCACAGTAATATGGTGGAAGAGGTTCGTGTCAGAGGATCACAGGATCCAAATAACATCACTTATTGCTATAACAATTACGATAAGGTGGTTATGGTGACAGAAGACATGCGACAACCAACCCTTGCATACTGCAAGGATGAATCCAAGATTACTGTGGCGCGAAATATTATAGACTATCAATACGTGGAATATAGTGGAGACTTAGATCCAACGTTTGATACAGACACTTCCTCCACCCATAAATATGACGAAATCATGGCAGTTCTCGACGACCCAGAATGCATCGCATATGTGAATGTGGCCAGATATTCGCCAGAAAAAGGGCAAAGTCGGCTTATGAAAGCTTTTGACAAGCTGTATGCAGAGAATAACCAGTTGCATCTAGTAATCATCGGAGGACATGGAGCAGAGTACAAGAAGTTGCTCGGAGAGAGAGAAGAACTTGCGTCGAGAGACCATATCATCTTTATTCGCTCGCTATCTAACCCATTCCCATTTATCAAACGCTGCGATTACTTCGTGCTCAGTTCATTCTACGAAGGATTCGGTCTGGTTCTAGCGGAGGCTAACATCTTAGGATTACCGATTATGTCCACAGACATTCTAGGACCGAAGGGATTCATGGAGCATTATGGTGGCTTATTAGTCGAGAGTAGCGAAGAGGGAATCTACCAAGGAATGAGAGAGATGATGCTTGGGAACGTGAAGGCGATTGATATCGACTACGAGGCATACAATCGAGAAGCGTCAGAGGAGTTTGAGGTGTTGTTGCCAGAGAAATAAATCCCTATATTTTGTTATAAGGAATTGACGATATTAGAAAAAATTGGTATTATAAAAGGCAAGGCATATCCGTATATTTTGAGTGCGGATACCATGATACAAGATAGAAATACAAATATTGTGAATTGGAGAGGGAAAACATGAGAGAAAAAGTAAGTAAATTAGGCGTTGGCTATGCGTTAGTACTGGCATTTCTGTGTGTAATGATAGCGACAGTCGTGCCTACTAAGACAGTAGAAGCACAAGGAACACTGCCACAAAACGTGTGGGTATCGGGGATTCAGATTTATGCAAATGGAGCACCAGCAGCAACAGTATCAGGTGTGGAATATGATGGGACTACTGGCAAGCTAATGATGGATGGGGTGGTGCAATCAGGGAGCGTAGATATAACGGTCAATGGCAAGGCAATCAATGCAGGGCTTATAGCAGATGGAGATTTGACAGTTGTGTTGAAGGATAGTAACCTTTTTTCAAGTTTTAGGGTTGAAAAAGGGGTTTATGTGAATGGAGACTTAACCATTGAGATGGAATCACCAACACCAAATTGTT
>CAYIZP010000031.1:0-41155 GCA_964367905.1 uncultured Lachnospiraceae bacterium | reverse complement strand
GTTCAGCATTGCAGTAGAATGAAAGTGAATCTGTGACATGCTTGCATGTAAGCAGATGAATGCTGAACAGTTGCGGAATGCAAGAAAGGAAGGATATATATGCAAGAGATGGTAAATGTATATTTCAGTGGAAAGAAGTATTCTGTTCCAGCTGAACTTACAATTATGACAGCACAAGAATATGCAGGCTATACCTTGAAGAGAGGGTGCGGATGTCGCCATGGTTTCTGTGGTGCTTGTGCTACAATTTATAGAGTAAAAGGAAAGAATGAGATTAAGACTTGTCTTGCTTGCCAGACGCAGGTGGAAGAGGGGATGTACATCGCGAGTATTCCATTTTTTCCAACGGATAAGAAGGCGTATGATATCAATCAGATTAAGCCTACGGAACAAATTATGATGGAGTTATATCCAGAGATTTATAGTTGTATCGGGTGTAATGCCTGTACAAAGGCATGTACACAGGATCTAAAAGTGATGCATTATATTGCATATGCACAACGTGGGGATTTTGAAAGTTGTGCCGAGGAATCTTTTGATTGCGTGGGCTGTGGATGTTGTGTTACGAGGTGTCCAGCGGGTATCTCTCATCCTCAAGTTGGAATCCTTGCGAGGCGATTGACAGGGAAGTATATTATGCCAGACACAGAACATCTGCGCGAGCGCGTGGAAGAGGTACGAAGTGGGGCATTTGATGAACTGATTGAACAAATCATGCAGAAGCCGATTGCAGAGATGAAAGAACTATATAATACAAGAGAGATTGAGAAATAAGGAGGGGAAGAATATGTTTACAGCAGAAATGCTCGAATCGATTAAAAACGTTGAGGCTACACGTGAAGAAAGAATGAAGACTGAGCCAAGACGTATGACGGCAGAAGAAAAAGAAACCCTCCTAGAAGGATTTCATCCAGATTATAGAACCAATGGGTTTCAAGAAATCAAAGTTGGAAAAAATAAGGGAGAGAAAGCACCCGTAGAGTTGAGTGAATTGTTACATTCCAATAGTCGTATTTATGGGGTGTCAATCGATCTAGAACAGGTCGATTATGATGTAGATGTTCTGGTAATCGGTGGTGGTGGAGCAGGAGCATCCGCAGCCCTTGAAGCAAAGGAAGCAGGGGCAAATGTGGCAATTGTAACCAAGCTTCGAATCGGTGATGCCAATACCATGATGGCAGAAGGTGGGATTCAAGCAGCAGACAAGGAGAATGATTCCCCTGTGCAACATTATCTAGACGCATTTGGTGGTGGTCATTATGCAGCTCGGCCAGAACTATTGAAGAGACTTGTTATGGAAGCTCCAGATGCCATTGCTTGGCTGAATGATCTTGGAGTTATGTTTGACAAAGATGACGATGGAAGAATGGTGACCACCCATGGTGGTGGGACATCCCGTAAGAGAATGCACGCTTGCAAGGACTATTCAGGTGCTGAAATCATGCGTACACTGCGCGATGAGGTGATCAATCGTGGAATTCCAGTGATAGATTTTACAGCGGCTGTGGAATTAATCCGAGATGACCAGGGACAGGTTGCGGGTGCAGTGTTATTGAATATGGAAACAGACGAATACATGGTTGCAAAGGCAAAAACAGTCATTCTTGCAACAGGTGGAGCAGGGAGACTACACTACCAAAACTTCCCGACATCCAATCACTATGGAGCAACTGCGGATGGATTGGTCATGGGGTATCGTTTGGGAGCACCACTATTATATCAAGACACCATTCAATATCATCCAACGGGAGTGGCCTATCCATCTCAGATATTCGGAGCATTGGTAACAGAGAAAGTTCGCTCCCTTGGAGCAATGCTAATCAATAAGGATGGAGAAGCATTCATGCATCCACTAGAGACACGCGATGTGGCAGCGGCAGCAGTCATTCGCGAGTGTTCCGCACACCAAAAAGGTGTAGACACACCACTTGGAAGTGGTGTGTGGCTGGATACTCCAATGATAGAAAAAATCGGAGGAGAAGGAACCATCGAAGCGAGAATACCAGCGATGCTACGTATGTATCTAAATTATGAAATTGACATGAGAGAACAACCTATCCTCATCTATCCAACACTTCATTATCAAAATGGAGGTCTTGAGATAGAAGCAGAAGGAAATACAAAAGAATTTCACAATCTATTCGTCGCAGGAGAAGCAGTCGGTGGAATCCATGGAAGAAACCGTTTAATGGGCAACTCGCTATTGGACATCATTGTCTTTGGTCGTCAAGCAGGTAAAGCAGCAGCCAAGGCTGCAAAAGACGTAGAAATTGGAAGTTTGAATCTAGGACATGTAGACGAATATGCAAAACAATTACAAGAAGCAGGGATAGAAACGGGGAAAGCATCGCCGTTATTGTTGCCAGACTATCCATTGGGGACGTAGTTTTTTGCCAAAAAACTACGTCCCCAATGAAAACACCCCTGTCCCTAAATGAAAACATCCCTGTCCCTAAAGGAGGAATGATATGAATATATTAGAAATCTGCTGCGGCAGTTATGAAGATGCCTTGATTGCACATCGTGCAGGGGCGAAGAGAATCGAGTTGAATCAAGCCTTGTATCTAGGTGGTTTGACACCGAGTCTAGGAACTTTGAAGATGACGAGAGAGAATACAGATTTAGAGATTGTTGCAATGGTTCGCCCACGAGGGGCTGGATTTTTGTACTCACAAGAAGAATTTGATACGATGTTATTGGATTGTGAATTGATTTTAAAGAATGATGCAGATGGAATTGCATTTGGGTTCTTGACAGATAGCTTTACTTTGGATAAGATTCGTATGAAGAGTTTTGTTGATTTGATTCATAGCTATCATAAGACTGCAGTATTGCATCGAGCATTTGATTGTACCATTGACCCATATGAAGCAGTGGAGACTTGTATAGAATTGGGTGTAGACAGAATTTTAACGAGTGGATTGCAAGAAAAAGCTATGGATGGAGCGCCACTCTTAAGAGAATTGCAGGAGAAATACGGGGAGTGTATTGAGTTCCTCATCGGTAGTGGAGTGAATGTAGGAAATGCTAAGAATCTAATGCAAGACACAGGGATACATCAACTACATGCATCGTGCAGAGGGTGGGAAGTGGATCCGACGACGGCTGGAAATGGAGTTTCTTATAGTTATGCAGAGGAAATGCGATATGAGAAGACTTCAGCACAGATTGTTGTACAATTGCTCAAAGCTATGAAGTGAGTTCTCGCCATATGATAATAAAACGATGAATGATAGCAGTGTAAATAAAGGATGAAAATATAACCTGGAAAATCAAAACGAAGTTAGTGATGTTTGATTTTCCAGGCTTTATTTTTAAGCTGTTTTATGTAATAGGAAATTGTGCTTCTCCATCAAGATTGAGGACAGGGGAGCTGAGGACGTATGCAAATATTGTACAGCGATTGTAGCAAAATATGAAGAAAGCACAGGTTATACAGTTGGTGTGCAGGTGTTAGATGATAAAAATTATATGAATTTACATTTGATAAAACTAGCAACGGATGAATGTTGGGATTTGGTTTTGTAGTAGCTATTGATTTAAAATTTCATATCTGAAATTCTGGAAACCTATCATTCCGCTGTCACAAAATAGTCCTAGAAATACACCTGTAAAAGTCATACTATGGGTGGTTTCACTGCAAAGTCCAACAACAGCACCCTGTCCCAATGTAAATTCATCATCATCTATCAAATAGGAAAACACATAATCCTGACGATTAGTTGTGATTTTTAAGGTGATTTTATTAGAGTTAGGTAAAATCACAGAGGAGCCGTACCAGTTTATATCATGTATTTTCTTATAAATATTGATAGAAATCTGTTCTCTGTATTTATGGAGTTGTATATCATAATGATAGCTATCATTGTAAAATGCAGATAATCCACCGCAAAAATCAACTGTATTATTTAATAAAACATCTATAGTAGCACAGGTATCGAATTCGGTTTGACGAATGCCACAAAAGGCAGGTGTTTTTATTGCATTGTCTAAAGTGTGTGCTTGGCCATTTACACTTTTTAGAGATAATATTTTGGAGATATCCGATCTAAAAGCAAAAGACTCAAAACTTCCTTTTACAGATGACCATTGAGGAGCAAAATGAGGTGTTTTGAAATCATCAAAAAAGTTTGTGCATCTGAGTGGATATATAGTAGAATCCTCCATAGCTACATCCATAACTAGGGAGATTTCGCTACCGTTATTAATAAGAGGCCACTCATCTTTCCAAATAACTGGTGCTAGAAATGTTTCTCGACCTAAGTTGTGTAGTAAATTATAGGCAGGTCGCACGCCGAGAAAAACACTCCACCAATTTCCATTCTTATCTTGAAAAATATCAGCGTGTCCTGTACATTGTATGTCAGGAGAAGTACTGTTGCGATGGGTTAAAATCGGAT
The DNA here is from genome assembly GCA_964367905.1 of uncultured Lachnospiraceae bacterium. Lineage (GTDB taxonomy): Bacteria > Bacillota > Clostridia > Lachnospirales > Lachnospiraceae > CAUPWF01. The sequence goes on along the minus strand of CAYIZP010000031.1, from coordinate 36,755 downwards.
TATATGGACAGGATTCATATGGACCAAATGGAGATAGTGAGCGTCCTATGGTTGCCATATGACCATATTCAGTGCCGCCCTCAGCAAGTAGTAAATAATAATAATTCCCTATTTTATATAGATGAGGTGCTTCGGGTATTTTGCCACAAAACCCAGAAGATATGGTGATAAAGGGTGAAAGCTGTTCTCCAGTAAAAGGATTTATTTCACATAAACCAATGGAAATTGTATCGTTTACGACTTGATTAGACGTGAAATATACACGGTCATCTATAAATGTTAAGGAGGGATCAATTGCTCCAAGGGAAAATCTCACAGAATCTGACCAACCAACCATAGGGTTATGTGTGTAAACAATTATTTGTTCGTTGGTGTTAGTGTCGGTTGTAATTAAAAAATAAGTATTATCATGATAGCGAATCGTAGGTGCATAAATCCCACGAGATGGCAAACAACCACGCAAGTCAACTTGGCTATTGCGAGTTAAGCAATGTCCAACGAAGTCCCAGTTGATTAAATCTTTGCTGCGATGCAAAGGTACAGCTGGAAAGAATTCAAAAGAAGATGTCACCATATAGTAAAAATTGCCATCATAGCAGATACTTGGATCCGGGTGGAATCCTCGGATTATTGGGTTGTGATATTTCATGACATTTCCCCTCTCTTCTGTCTGGTTATGGTGGTATTGTATAGTAAAAAAAACAAAAAGTAAAGAATTTATTACAATATAGACAAAAACAATTAAATCTTATATAATAATCAAATGCAAAATGCGTAGATAAACAATACACATTGATTGTGAGGGAAAACAGATTGTAATTAAGGGAGGAAAATACTATGATGACAAAAGTAGATATTTTTGATGAAAAGTGGGCTATCAAGCATATTCTGGATCAGCTGAAACGAAGAATTATAAAAGATGATCAAGAAATAACCGAGATGAAATATAGCAAATTTGAACATATAGACATTGTATCATACAAATGGGTAGAAGATGGTATATTAAAAAAAGGTGAATTATGGGATCAGGAACATACATATCAATTTACTCTTGATTATCAAGTGCCGTCAGGTTGGGATGACGAGGAGATCTATCTTGAGGTCCATATTGGAGGCGAGTTAGAAGTATTTGTAGAAGAGAAGGCTATGGGAAGTATCGATACTGGACATGATAGGGTTTGCATTTGCAAGTCAGGGAAAGTGGGCGAAGAATTACATGTTCGTATTGATGCAACAAGACATGTGCACGATATGGTGAGAAGTGAGCGTGCATTTGAACACCGATATGAACCTCATATTATGGAGCGTGTAGCATTTACAAAAAGAGATAAGGTGATTGAACAATACTATCATCTTTGTGTTGCAATATGGGATTTGATATTACTTTCTAGCATGCTAGAAGAGAAGAAAGCTACACTGTATAGTATATTAAAGCAAGAACTATACACCGTTGATTACTATAAAAGCAATGACGAATTTTCCGAACAAACGAGAAAGTCTTATGACAGAATATTTGAAAAGCTAAAAGAATTAAAGTTACCAAATATTTATGGCACATCTATCGTAGTTGGGCATTCACACTTGGATTTGGCATTTAAATGGGGGTGGAAAGATACTGTTAGAAAAATTGAGAGAACCTTCTCTAACACTTGTTCTTTGGCGCAGAAATATGAGGAATTCGTGTATGTTCAATCTCAAACAGTTATTTTTGAAACATTAGAGTTATATTATCCGGAATTATTTCAAGAAGTGATGCGAAATGTGAAAGAAAATCGAATTGTTCCAGTAGGAGATATCTATTGTGAATTCGATACCAATATTCCAAGCGGAGAATCCATCATTCGACAAATATTGTATGGAAAACAATATACAAAACAGGTACTACAGACAGAAAGCAAGGTATGCTTTTTGCCAGATACATTTGGATATAGTGGAATTCTGCCACAGATTTTACATAGTGCAGGATATACTTCATTTGTTACCTCTAAATTAATCATGCAAGATACGAACAGATTTCCGTATGCTTTTTTCAACTGGGAAGGAATTGATGGTACACATATCTTTTCACATCTTTTGGCAAGCACATATGGCGGAACATATGATGTGGAAAGAATGGAAAAATATTGTAATGATTCAAGACAAAAGGGTTGCACGTCGTATTACATATACCCTTTTGGTGAAGGTGATGGTGGAGGCGGTATCAGTGAAGATATGCTATTACATACACAGATATTTCAAGAAATAGAAGGGATTACAACAGTAGAGCATGCCTCGCTAGAGCAAGCGGTTAACAAAATACAAAGTGCACTCAATCAGATTCCTACTATAAAAGGTGAATTATATTTTGAGGCACATAGAGGGGTCTATACGTCACAAGGTGGAATAAAAAAAGGAAATCGTCAAGTAGAATTAATGTGGAGAAATGTGGAGATATTAAATACGCTTTCAATGATATATAAAGAAACGCCGTATTATTCCGATGCATTAACAGAGATTGGGAAGAAGGTTTTGTTCAATCAATTCCATGACATCATTTCGGGTTCATTGGTTCGCTGCGCGGTAGAAGATGCATTAAAACAATACGAAGACATACGGAATGATTTTACGCAAATTCAGAAGAAAGTATTGGATGCATTAGTAAGTGAAAGTGAGTCTGTAACTATATACAATACCTTGGGGTGGAAGCGTAACTCTATTGTTGTACTGAGCAAAGATATGGAGGCTTTCGAATTTTATCAAGATGGAAGAGAGTTAAAAAAACAAATAGTTGAGGATTTCGTATTTGTGTTGGTAGAGAATATTCCTGCGTTTGCAGCAGTGACGGTTGAATATAGAAAGTCTATAGTATCAGCAGAAAGAAAGCCTGTATATGAAGAAAAGGAAAAGTGTGTATTAGAGAATAACAGATATAGAATTTTGTTCGATGATGATGGCAATATGATATCTCTTATAGATAAATGGAATAAGAGAGAAGTATTGAGGGGCACTAGCAATCGTATTGTTTCCTATATGTGCCGTCCTGGCTATTTTGAGTCTTGGGATATTGTTCCTGAATTCGAATATCATAATGAAGAAGCTCAGTGTGTGGAACGTATATGTATTGTTGAAGAAGGAGACTTAGTACAAACTATTAAAATTTCAAAGAGTTTTGGGGAATCGACATGTGTTCAATGGATTTCAATTTATGAAGATTCTCCACGTATTGATATAAAGTGCAGATTGAATTTAATGGAAAAACAAAGATTATTAAAGGCTGTTTTTGAGGTGGATGTGGATGCGCCAGTTGCTACGTATGATATCTCTATGGGGACGTTAGAACGACCTACCACTAACTTAAATTCTGTTGAAAAGGCACAGTTTGAAGTAAATACACATAAATGGATGGATTTGTCAGATGGAAAATATGGAGTAGCCATATTAAACGATTGCAAATATGGATGTGATGTCAAAGAAAATGTTATGAGAATTACGTTGGCGAAATCCGCTAACTTTCCAGACCCGAAGCAAGATATTGGATTGCAAGAATTTACATATGCTATTATTCCGCATATTGGAAATGCAAATCAGGCTAATATCATGCAACAGGCTTATGAATTTAATATTCCGAGTGTTTCTGTTCGGGGGAAATATAACCATATAAGCAAATCACTTTTTGAAATTAATGGAAACCTAATAGTAGAAACGGTAAAAAAGGCGGAAACTAATGAGGACATCATCGTGCGAGGATATGAGTATAGAGGAGATGAGGGAGAAGTAACAATAAAATGGAATGTGCCAATAGTATATTGCGAGAAATGTAATATTCTAGAAGAATCTATCGAACGGATAGATGCAGTAAATGCCAATGAGTTTACATTTCCAATAAGACAATTTGAGATTGTTACATTACGTTTCAAAAGAGATGGTTATGTATTATAAAGGAAATTGACTGATTTAAGAAATTGAGAAATGGAGTGACTAACGATGGAACGACAATATATAAACAGACGAAATCCTATTTTGCCACTTGATATCCACATTCCAGATGGAGAAGCACATGTTATGCCCGATGGCAATCTTTATATCTATGGAAGTCTAGACTTGCAACCAGATGATTATTGTAGTAATCAATATCGTGTTGTTTCAACCAACGATATGATTCATTGGAATATCCATCCTGTCAGCATGGTGGCAGAAGAAGTAAAATGGAAAGAAAATATTGATATTAGTAAATATCCTGATTTTTATCAAGAAGAAATGACACCATTGTTAAAGAAAATACTAGCAAATGGAGATATTCCTACAGATCCGTATGAATCCGAGAACTATGACAAGGAAAAGAAAGAGTTTTTGAAGGGGAAGAAACTATTGTTTGCCCCTGATGCTATTTATCATAATGGAAAATATTTTCTGTATTTTTGCACAAGCGATGGATCGGAAGGGGTTGCTACCTCGGATTATCCTCAAGGACCTTTTGCTGATTATGTGAAACTACCTTGTAGAGGGATAGATCCAGCTGTTTTCATAGATGAAGATGGCCAGGGTTATTATTATTGGGGACAATTCTATTCGCATGCAGTTGCATTGAACCAAGATATGATGTCATTTTCACAAGAGAATGTAAAAAATCATGTATTGACAGAGAGGGAGCATTTCTTTCATGAAGGATGCTCTATGAGAAAAATTGAAGACACTTACTATGCTGTTTATTCTAATATGGAAAGAGGCAGGCCTACTTCAATTGGGTATGCTACTTCTAAATCTCCACTAGGACCATTTCGATATAGGGGGATTATTGTAGATAATCAAGGCTGTGACCCACAAAGCTGGAATAACCATGGTTCCATTGAGTGTTTTCATGGAAAGTGGTATGTGTTTTACCATAGATGTTCTAGAAATACTAGGATTTTTAGGCGATTGTGTATTGAACCAATTACCATTTGCCCCGATGGAACTATTGATGAAGTGGTTATGACATCCCAAGGAATCGGCAAGCCTTTTTCTATTAACGAAGAAATTATGGGATATCAAGCATGCAAGTTAGTGGGAAATCTATATATTGATGTTAATGATGAACACGGCGAAGTACTAACAAATATCGATGTTGGTAATAAGGCGTATTTTAGATATGTAGAACATGAACATGCATACAAAGAGATTTGGTTTCTGTGTGAGGGGAGTGGAGAGATAGAAGTCATAATGAATGGGGAGGTTATTAATCGCTACGAAATAGTAAATGGAATACAAGATAGTTCGTGTTTTATAGTGCCAGCAGGAATATATGAAGTGGTACTATCATTCACAGAATCTGTAGATTTGCAATTCATTGGGTTTTATTTATTAGGATGATAGAAATTCGAGATTCAAAAGCTATATTTCTGCTAAGTATTACTTGTAGAAATACAGGCTTTTGAATTTTGGGACTAATGTTTAACTTCGTTTATCAGTATTTCATAGATGCTATCAATTGTGCGTAAACCTAAATCTTTATCTCGGGATTTAATGGAATTGTATAGTTCTCTATGTAGTGGGAGCGAGGCTTCAAAAGAACCGCGACTATCTGAGACCAAGTTGTTCCACCCTTGTTTGACCATTAGGTCGATTGTGGAGGTTATAAGGTTGTAAAGAATCTCATTTTTACAGCACTTATATATCTCACAGTGAAATTCCCAATCTTGGTCAGACCATGTTTGGTTCTCGTGATAATGTTTTTCTAAAATTATTAGTTTCTCTTCTATTTTTTCGATATCTTCCATTCCGGCTTTCTGTATTGCTGTGATAATAGCGTGCTGGTCTATCATTTTTTTGATATCTAATAATTCCAAAGCACTTTCACGTTCTTTTGTAACATTCAAAAATATGGCATACCTTTCAAAGTTTTTTATGAAGATGCCTCGCCCCACAATCACATCGATGATTCCCATACCTTCCAAAAGTCGTAGTCCCTCACGGACAGAAGCCCTGCTAATATCAAGCATTTCCGCTAGTGTTCTTTCAGTGGGGAGGCGGTCACCAGTTTGAAGGTTGTTTTCTTCAATGTATGATTTTATTAAGTCAGCCACAGTGTAATGCAAATTAGTTTTTTTGATTGGTTGCATATAGTCTCCTTTATATCCATAGAATATGGTTTTGTTAGTGTCAGTCTATATCATTTGTTTAAAAAATGCAATAGACTTTCTTTAAATATCAAGTAGTTGTGCAAAAAGCACAGAAAAAATAAAAAACAAACTTGACTTTTATTCAATTTAGATATAAAATATAATAAATTGGTCAGACCAATAAATATAAGTCATACCACAATGAAAGAAAGGAGGATGAATTGGATTTAAAAAAATATTTACGAAAAGATAGTGACATCATCATAGACGAATTTGAAGATAGACAAAATTATGAATTAGCTATAACACCACCGATTTATTTAACATCGCTACATACATTTAATAACATGGAGAGTTATTTGGGTATACCAGGATTCGAGACAAATCAATATGTCTATGGTCGAACTGCCAATCCAACAACACATATACTAGAGAGAAAATTAGCAGCATTGGAGCGAGGGACGTATGGGTATGCATTTGCATCTGGACAAGCAGCCTCATGTGCAGCAATACATAGTGTGTGCCCTGGTGATAGTCACATTATATGTATGGCAAATGTATATGGTTGTGTAAAAGCGTATTTAGATAATATCTTACCAGTCATGCAAAACATCACAGTAACGTATCTATCGGGCGAAGATATGGCGGAATTTCAACAGAGTATTACAAAGAATACAAAGTTGATTATTTTGGAAAGTCCTAGTACTTTTAAGAATTCAGTAGTCGATATAAGAAAGATTACGGATTTAGCCAAACAATATAATATTTTAACCTATATCGATAATACGTATTGTACTCCTATTTTTCAAAAACCATTAGAATTAGGTTGTGATATTGTAATGCATACATTGTCAAAATACATAGGCGGACATAGCGATATCATAGGCGGCGTGCTTGTTGTAAAGGATGAGGAGCTTGCAAAAAAGATTGAGGATTTTAGAGGTTTAAATGGGGGCATTATTGGCCCTATGGAAGGATGGCTTGCATTACGAGGCTTACGCACATTGATTCCCAGAATGATACAACATCAGAAAACAACACTATCTGTGGCTGAGTTTTTAGAGCAGAGCGATAAGGTGGAAAAAGTATACTACACAGGTTTGTCCTCGCACCCTAATCGCGAGACAATTCAAAAGCAACAGATGGGGCATACTGGGTTGATGTCATTCGTATTAAAAACGCAAGATGATAAAAAAATTATGCGGTTTGTCAATCAGTTGCGATTATTTAAAATTGGTTGTTCATGGGGGGGATATGAAAGTTTAGTATTGATGCCACTATACAACAATACTGAAAAGGAACTACAGTTTATGGGACTGGAGAAACGATTAATTAGAATTCATTGTGGACTTGATTTGGAAGAAAATTTGCTACAAGATATTGAAATTGCTTTAAATTGTATTGAAGACTAGGAGGATGGATTATGGTAAAAAAAATTTTGGTTTGTTTGATGGGCGTAGCTATTTTATTTACAGGGTGTGCTAGTGGCACAGATAACAATAGTACAGTTAGTGAAAGTGAGAACGTTGCGGAGGGCAATGATGAAGATGCGACAGCAGATAATCAAGAAGATGTCACATTGAGGTTTATGGATGTAACACCTAGACCGGAACGACAAGCGTTTTATGAGGGTGTGTTTGCAGATTTCGAAGCGGAGACAGGTATAAAGGTACAATATGAAAGTGTTCCTTGGGATGAGGTGACGAACAAGTTGACGATTCTTGGTGCAGCTGATGATTTACCAGATGTGTATTCTGTACATAGTTCTTATTTAGGCCAACATGTAGAATCGGGCTGGGTACTTCCTTTAACAGACTATATCGAGGAAGCTGGGTTTAAAGAGAGTTTTGCGACTTCTGTAAACGATATCTTTTGGGATGATGAAATGAATAACTACGGAGACCTTTATACAGTTCCAGATGGACTTACAACAGTAGGTGTATTTGTGAGAAAAGACTGGTTTGAAGAAGCAGGGATTCCGCTGAACTATGATTGGACATGGGATGATTTTTTTGAAATTGCATATGAAATTGCGGATCCAGAGAATCAAAGATACGCACTTTCTTATAGAGGTGCTAGAGGTAATTTTGACCAAGTGAAAATGTATACAAATTCGTTGTTTGAAGGAAGGATTTATGACGACGAAGGGAATGTAGTTATCAATAGTGAAGAAGGCTTAGAAGCATTTACTCGATATACAGATATGTATGTTGATGGAATTGTACCAGAAGAATCAATTAACTGGGGATTTGTAGAAATGGTGGATAATTTCACGGGTGGACTTACAGCTATGCTTATCAATGATACAGAAGTTGCAGCTACTTGTAGTGAGGTGATGGAAGACGGAGAATGGGCAGTGCTTCCAATTCCAGCAAGTAATAAAGATGGAAATATCTACGCAGGTGGAGTTGGCGTAGCGTATCCATATGGAATTTCAACAGATAGTGAAAATCCTGATGCCGCATGGCAATTGATTGAAACATTATCATCTGTAGAAAATAGTTTAGAATATGCGAAAGTACAAGGTGCTTTACCAACAAGAGTTGAAGTGGCAAACGACCCATATTTTAGTGAAGACAGTGTATATGGTGGATTTATTAAACAATTAAATGATCCAAATATGAAACGTGTACAAGAGTATGGGCCATTTGATATCTCTGATTTACACTCTACAACATTACATGAAGAGGTTCAAAAATATTTATTAGAAACACAAGATGCACAGACAGCCTTAAATAATATTTGTACTCCATTGGAGGAGAGAATGAAAGATTATATGGCTGAAAATCCTGACTATAAAGTACTAAACCCATTAGCTGAATAATAATAAAACAAAGTGGCCGATAACGGTCACTTTGTCAAAGAAAGAGGGGTGTGAAAGTGAATAAAAATAAAAGTATAACACTGTATATATGTTTATTTTTAGGGCCAGCATTGATTGTGTTACTTTTCTTTTATGGCGTCCCTTTAGTAAACAGTATCCAATATGCATTTTCTAATTATAAACTTACAGAACAGGATAATATATATTTTCACGGGCTTGAAAATTATAAAGTACTTTTTACGGATTCATCTTTGGGACAAGTAGTGCTGAACACATTGGTATATGTATTTGCGACCGTATTATTCCAATTTATTCTAGGATTAATTTTGGCATTGGCTTTAAAGAAACCATTCTGGGGTAGAAGAGTTTATCAATCCATTGTGTTTATTCCGTGGGCTTTTTCTGGATTTGTAATTGGTTTGATGTTTCGATGGTCGTTTAATGGAGAGTATGGGGTTGTCAATGATTTGCTGATGAACATGGGAGTGATTCAGGAAAATATTAACTGGTTAGCAAGTCCAGAGACAGGAATGTTTGTAGTGATTTTAGGGATGATATGGATGGGTGTGCCTTTTTTTGGAATGCTAATATTAGCTGCATTACAGTCTATACCAGACGAGTTGTATGAATCTGCGAATATGGATGGTTGCTCAGGAATAAAGCGATTCTGGTATATTACTTGTCCTCATATAAAATCTACAGTGGTGACCACATTGCTTTTGAGAACTATATGGGTATTTAATTCTTTTGAATTGATTATGATTATTACTGGATTTGGTCCTGCGGGATTAACAAATACACTTGCTTCATATATGTATAACAAAGCATTTACCACATATGATTTTGGAATGGCATCTGCGATTGGTTTGTTATTTATGATAGGTTTGGGTATTTTTGCTGTTGTATTTCTGAAATTAACGAAAGGAGATAAGGATGATTAATGTGAAAAAAACGCTTCCAAAACTAGGTAGAGTGTTGGTGTTAACATTCTTTTTCTTGTGGGTTATGTTACCTTTATACTGGATCGTGATTACGTCTTTCAAAACTCACGAAGAAATTATTAATCCACATGTTGTTACATATTTTCCTGAGATTTTTACATTGGAAAATTATAAGCTTTTGTTTGAGATGCTAAATTATCAAAATTACTTAGTGAATAGTATTGTGTTTGCTACTGTATCTTCTATTATAGTTGTTCTTTTCTCTATTTTTGCAGGTTATGCATTAGCTAGGTTTAAGTTTAGAGGTAAAAGTGTATTTATGCTATTGTTTTTGGCAACTCAAATGATACCTGGGATATTGATACTGATACCACTCTATGGTATGTATAGTAAGATAGGTATTTTAGGACAGCCACCATCACTGATTTTCTATTATATTGCATCAAGTTTACCATTTTGTATTGTAACAATGATGAGTTTTTTTGACACGACTCCTAAAGTACTGGAAGAGGCAGCGTATGTGGATGGGTGTAGTAAGGTTGGGGCACTAATAAGAATTATTTTACCTATAATGTTGCCAGGTATTATATCTGTATTTGTCTTTGCGTTTATAGGTGTATGGAATGATTTGGTTGCGACCTTAACATTTTCTAATACTCCTGACTATTGGACGATTCCGGTGGGACTTAAGTCTTTAATTGGAAAGTATAATGTCCAATGGGGAGCGTTGATGGCAGGGGCAGTATTGGCACTAATCCCTTCGGCAACGATGTTTATGATTGTTCAGAAATATGTTGTGTCAGGATTAACATCGGGAGCGGTAAAGGGCTAAGTAGAGTTGAAAGGAATAAAGAGCTATGTATGTAAGTGAAATTTCAAGAAAAATGCACGATAAATTTTGTAAAGGGTGGAATACGTGGGATGTCTATTCTGTTACGTCACACGTATTACTGCCTGATAAAGTTAAGCTCAATTTTTCGTTTTGTATCCCTCACATGTCAGCTTATTTAAAGGATGTTATGTGGGAGAACGTAAAGCGTTTTGGAGAACACTCTATTGATGGTACGTATAGCGAAATTGAAATAGAATATTTAGATGGTGTTTTTCAAGTGGAAACATCGGCAGAAGGTGATGAATTTGTTGCATGCATTACGCCATTGAAACCACGACGTAATGTACATGTGATTATTGAATTAAGTTCTATCTGGGGATCCAAAATCACAACAGGATATGAAGAAAAAGGTTTGTATGCGATTGCTAATAAAAGAAGACATACAGTGCAATGTCTCAATGAGAATGTGGAATTAGATTGGAATCCTACTACGTATACGCATATGGTTATAAAGTTGGATGAGCCTGTCTACATACGTATCAATAGTGCAAAGACAAAAACAGACATTAGAAATTATTTGGTGAGTCAAAGGGAAAAATGGTTGGGAGAAACTATTCATGCGGAAGGAGAATTGGGAGAAGCACTAAAAGGTATGCGCAGAAGCCTTCTATGGAATCTGATGTATGAGCCGCGTTCAGAAAGAGCGATTACGCCTGTAAGCAAAAATTGGTCTAACCCAAGTATGTTTAATAATCTTGATGCTAATGAAGAAAACGATGGAATGTTGGATGAAAATGGAAAGCATGGAATTCCACAGATTAATATTCATGGCAATTACGTATTATTTGATTGGGACACCTTTTTCGCATCTTTAATGTATGGACTGTTTAACAAAGAACTAGCGTATATGACAGCATTTTCTGCCTTAGAAGAGATGTGTGAAGGATGTTATGTACCAAATGCAAGTACAGGCAATGGGAAAGTGAGAGATAGGACACAACCGCAACTAGGTGCAGTGTGTGTATGGAAGCTGTATATCCAATTTGGTGATACATGGTTTATAAAAGAGTGTTTTCCTAGACTATATGACTGGAATGGATGGAGGATGGGGCATAGAGATTTTAATCATGATGGATTGTTGGAACTAGGTGCTATAGTGCCAGGTGGATGGCGAGAAGACGAAGAAATTTGGCCATATATCGATCTTGGATTAAAATGGGCTTTAGGGTGTGAATCGGGACTGGATAATTCTACGATGTGGGATGATGCAGAGCTGGACTATGAAAAAAAATGCATGAAGCTGTATTATCTAGGAGTTAATGCTGAAATGGTTTTGGATTGTGAGATGCTAGAAAAAATGGCGAAGCTTCTTGGAAAAGAAGAAGAAATGTATGTTTTGCAAGAAAGAAGAAAAGCGCTGACAGAAAAGATAAGAGAAAATTTGTGGAATGATGAGGTTGGATGTTTTATGAATAAAAAGTGGAGTGGAGAATTTGAGCAGACGTTATCTCCGACACATTTTTATTCAATGACAGCAGGTATTGCATCACCAGAACAAGCAGATTGTATGATTGGAAAGCATTTGACTAATAAAGATGAATTCTGGGGTGAATATAAATTGCCTTCAACACCAATGAATGATCCAAGATTTATTGAGCAGAATTATTGGCGAGGTAGAATTTGGGCACCACTAAATTATCTGGTTGGAGAAGGACTGATTCGTTATGGCAAGAAGGATGTGTTCGCAGAATTAGCAGATAACGGCATGATGATGTTTTTGAAAAATTGGAAAGAGAATAGTGTGGTAGGCGAGAATTACAATGCCATTACGGGAGAGGGAGGAGATAAGTTAAACGGTAGTGATGCATTTTATCATTGGGGTGCACTGATGGTATATATTTATATTCAAAAGACCATTAATTTTAACCCATGGACAGATACCATTGACAGAGGGGTGATTGAAGGAGGTACAGAGATAATTCATAATCTTTGTGTAGGTGATGATAAAATTACTGTTTCTTAGTTTTGGAACTGTCAAGATTATATAAAGAGAAAATAAAATCTTCTTGAATTGATGTATAAAACATTGGTTAAAGGGGATTTTTTCTATGGTTTTGACGTTTATGCAGTAAAGATATCTTGACAGATAACTTTATTTTGTATAAGATTCGAATGAAGTGTTTTGTTGATTTATTTCAATAGTAATATGAGGAGAATGAAATGATAAAATTAATTGCAAGTGATATTGATGGAACTTTATTACAAGATGGCGCGAAGTCTTTTGAGCCAGAATTGTTTGATGTGATTCGAAAATTGAAAGAAAAGGGGATTGTCTTTGTTGCTGCAAGTGGGAGACCATATCAGAATATTGTAAGTCTATTTGAGGAAGTAAAGGATGAAATCTTATACATAGCAGACAACGGAAGTATGTATACGGTAGATGGCGAAATACATGTTCCAAATGTTCACTCGAAGGAACTGCTTGGAGAGTTGTTAGAAGTGGTTCGAGATGATGAGCAGTGTGAGCTCGCATTCTCTTGCCCTGATGGACTCTATGTGGACTCAAAGAACGAGGCCTATGTTAACGAGTTAAAATCAGAATTGAATGTAATTGAAGTAGAGGATTTATTAACTTTAGATAAAGAAGTTATTAATGTTTCAATTTGTGGGTTAAATGGAACAGAAAAAATCGCTGAGAAATTCGAAACCTTATTTAGGGAAAAGGCACATGTTGTCACATCTGGAAGTTGGTGGATGGATATTATGCCTTTTGGGGTTACAAAAGGGAGTGCGTTGCAACATGTTATAGATGATTTGGGAATTAGACCAGAGGAATGTATGGCGTTTGGAGACCAATGGAATGATGTAGAGATGCTTAAACTTGTGGGACAGAGTTATGCGATGAATGTAGCACCTAAGGAAATCAAGGATTTTTGCACACATAGTACCGATAATGTAGTGAAAGAATTAAAGAAATTCTTGCAGGAACTTAATGGTATTTAGTGTATCTGGAGTGATGATATGACGGGACTTAGCGAAGTTTGAAGCATAAATGATTTGACATAGGGGGACGAACTTTATGTACACAGTGATTGTAGTAGACGATGAATGGGATTTGAGAAAAGCTCTGATCCGCAAGGTGAAATGGGACGAGATTGGATTTCAAGTAATTGGAGAGGCGGAAAATGGGATTGAGGCCCTAGAATTAGTGGAAAAATTAGAGCCAGACCTGCTGTTGACGGATGTGAAGATGCCGTTTATGACAGGGATTGAACTAGCACGAGAAGTACGGGAAGTTAGACCAAATACTCAGATTGCTTTCTTGAGTGGGTATGATGATTTTTCCTATGCCCAGCAGGCCATTCAATACAATGTGGTCAGTTATATGCTAAAGCCAATTACAGCTCAGGATTTAACGATAGAATTAAAGAATATTAAGAGAAAAATCGATGATAAATTTGCCGAGTTCTTGGGCAGTACCCAGAAACAAGGGCGAGCGGAAATTGCAAATTTTTTGATGCCTTTGATTCTAGACAGTTATCAAGAAGAGTCAGGAGAAGACAGAGAGCAGCAGCTGTTGCTAGAAGCCAAAGAGTGTGGAATTTTAACAAATGATACAAGCCAATTAAGATATACGGTCATTGTATCAAATTTTTGGAATGAAGATGGGAAGAATTGCACGGTAGCAGAGAATATCAATGCCATTGAGAGCGTTTTGAAAAAGTATGTAAAACACAATACCTTCTATGTGGGAAATCGAATTGTTTCTCTGATTTGTGCAACCTCTAGAGAAATGAACAAATACTTGCATATTCTTGTGGATGATATCATTCAAAGCACGAGGCGTATTATGGAGTTGGATGCCCATATTGGAATTAGCAAGGAGAAGGAGAATCTGCAAGATTGCCATGAGGCTTATGGTGAGGCGATGAAGGCGATTACTAAGTGTAATCGGGACGATGGTCTTGCAAGATATATATCGGATATAGAACGACTAGATGAAGATGAAAAAATTTCAAGTGGATCTGAAATCTGCGATAAGGCATTGAATAAGATTGAAAAAGAATATGCAGATGCGGGAATTTCACTTGTTTCAATTAGTAATGACATTGCAATTAGTCCCAATTACCTGAGTGCATTGATTAAGAAGCATATGGGGAGTACCTTTATCGAGTTGTTGACGAAGAAGAGAGTAGAGACGGCAAAGGAATTGTTGTTAGGTAGTCAATTGAAAATTCGCGAGATTACAGAGATGTGTGGGTATAGCGACCAACATTACTTTAGCTATTGTTTTAAGAAATATGTGGGAATGTCACCAAATGCATACAGGAGACAGAGCAATGAGGGAGAAGAAAACTAAGAAGAGTGAATTGAAAAACAAATTGAGAAATATATCGATGACAACATTGATGACTTGGGCGGTTACTAGCATTGTGCTAGTAACCTTGCTTTCTGTGGTTATTATTTTCATCAATATCTATGAGCGCTCTATCGAGGAAAATACGACAATTAATAGTGAACAAACAGTTGCCCAAGCAGCCAATACCATTCACTCATATATTGATGACATGGGAAGTCTGATGGAAATATTGGAGGGAAGTGTATATAATGCTTCAGAAAATTGGGATAGTACTGTGGAAAATTTACTCGCGATTCGTTCTGATGTTGTTGCGATAACTACCTATGGAGAAGACCAAGCAATCTTAGATTCATGGTCGAGAAACTGGGAGTATAAAGAGGAAATAGGATTGAACCTATCCTACGTAAATCTGGAGGAGTCAAATCAAGAACTGCCCCATGCTGGACTGAACATATCGAAACCTCATGTGACTTCCATGTTCGTGGATGAATATCCATGGGTTGTTACCCTTTCTAAAAATGTAATCACACAATCGAATGAGAGTGTACAAATAGGTATGGATATTCAATTTTCCGAAATTGCGAGTTATATTGATGATGTGGGAATCGGACAACATGGATACTGCTATATCGTAGATGATATGGGAAACATCATCTATCATCCTCAACAAAATATTATCTTTAGCGAAATCAAAGAGGAGCCGATAGAAGAAATCACACTTATGGCTGACGGTTCCTATACAAGGGATAATGAGATTTACACACTACAATCCTTGGGTAATTCTAATTGGCGTGTGGTTGGGGTGAGCTATGTCGATGAGATGATTACGAGCAAGGTGGAAAGCATGCTTATGATTGTGGTAACCATATTGGTTATGGTGCTGTTCACAAGTCTTGCAATTGGTATTTTGTTCGCGCGAGTGTTCTCTAGTCCAGCAAAGAAACTACAGAGCGCTATGGAGGATTTTGAAACGAGGGCGGAGGAATTCCAGTATCAATCCGTGATAGGAACGAAAGAGATTAACCAACTATCCGATTCCTTTGGACATATGGTTGTGCGTATCCAACGCCTGATGGAAAAGGTGCGTAAGGAAGAAATTACTTTAAGAAAGACAGAGTTGAATGCATTACAATCTCAGATTAATCCGCATTTTTTATATAATACCCTGGACTCGATTGCTTGGATGTGCGAGGAGAGACGATCAGAGGAAGCGGTGGAGATGGTCAATGCATTGGCAAAACTCTTTCGCATCAGCATCAGTAGGGGGCATGAGTTGATTCCGATTGAGAATGAAGTGGAACATGCGAGATGCTATTTACAGATTCTGAATTATAGATATAAGAATCAATTTACCTATGCCATTGAAGTGGAAGAAGGTTGCAAATCCTATCTCTGTAATAAAATTACATTACAACCGATTATAGAAAATTCCATCTATCATGGACTTGACCGTATGGTGGATGAGGGTGAAATTCGTATTATCATTTCGGAAACTGAGGATGAAATCATAATGAGTGTTGAAGATAATGGGGTTGGAATGTCGGAGGAACAATGTGAGGAAATCTTACAGCGTGAACCAGGAGATCGAGTAGGAATTGGGATTAAAAATGTTCATGATAGAATCCGAATCTATTTTGGAGAAGCGTATGGATTAGAAATTGAAAGCGAGTTGGATGAAGGAACTCGAGTGATAATTCATATGCCAAAGATTAAGGAGGGGCAGTATGACGAAAAATAAAATTTCAATTATCATAGCGATCCTGATTTTGATAGTAGTATACATCATAGGTGGTGCAGTTATTTCCTATAGTTTCGACAAGATGCAGCTAGAGGATGTGGATGGTGGGGCAGTCCAAGTGGCAGTGATTACAAAATCG
Organism: uncultured Lachnospiraceae bacterium; assembly: GCA_964367905.1. Classification (GTDB taxonomy): domain Bacteria; phylum Bacillota; class Clostridia; order Lachnospirales; family Lachnospiraceae; genus CAUPWF01. Next base: position 19,844 of record CAYIZP010000031.1, on the reverse strand, counting down.
ACCACCTCTGATTTTTGGAACGAGGTAGAAGCAGGAGCAAATACGGCATCTGTTGAATACAATCTGAATATTTCATTTGAAGGGCCGGATAATGAGGAAGACTATGAAACTCAAAATAGGTTAATAGAAGAGGCGGTTGCGGACGGAGTTCAGGTGATTGTTTTTTCAGCCATAGACTACAATGCAAATGCGGAGGCGGTAGAGTATGCGATTAGTCAAGGGGTTTATGTGGTGAGTATTGACAGTGATGTGAATAGCGATGGTGTGAAGTATCATATCGGTACGGATAATTATATGGCTGGCTATATGGCTGGAGAAGCAGCGCTTGAGGCTGAAGAGGAAGCACTTCGAGTCGGGATTGTCAATTTTGATAAGAATTCTGCAAATGGACAGGAGAGAGAGGCTGGGTTTAGAGACTGTATCAGTAAGGACCCTAGATTAGAGTCTGTTGTTGGGATTAATGTACTATCGACAACCGAAGAAGCAAAAGAGGAGACCCTACGCTTATTTGAGGAGAATCCAGATTTAAATGTGATTGCGACGTTCAATGAATGGACAAGTCTTGGAGTGGGATATGCAATAGAAGAACTAGGAATCGGGGATGAGACTACCGTAGTGGCATTTGATAATAATACCATATCAATTGGAATGTTAGAGAGAGGAAATGTAGATGCACTCATTGTGCAGAACCCATTTGCAATGGGGTATCTGGGAGTAGAGTATGCATATGAGCTGATTAATGAAGTTCCGATAGAAACGTCGGATGTGGATACGAAGACTACCCTAGTGACACAAGAGCTGATGTTCGAGGAAGAATATCAGCGAGTTTTATTTCCATTTGATTGAAATATTAACAATATATGAACAAAAAGTAAAAATTCATACAAAAAAACATAAAAATTCACATAGTAATATAAATTTGCATATGATATACTCCTTTTCATAAGATGTTACGAAAAGTAACACAAAAAAAGGAGGAAGTTATAAATGAAAAGAAAAGTATTAGCAGCACTTTTATGCGCAGTAATGACAGCAGGAATGTTAGTAGGTTGTAGCCAACCAGCAGAAGAAGCAGCACCAGCAGAAGAGGCAACAGAAGAAGAGGCACCAGCAGAAGAGGAAGCGCCAGCAGAAGAAGAGGAAGCATCAGGAGATTCTGGAGTTGTAATCGGAGCAAATATTTATTCTGGAGCAGATAACTTTATGAACGGTGTAGTTAAGCCAGCATTAGAATCAGCAGCAGCAGCAGCAGGAGCAGAAATTGATATTGCTGACTCACAAGGTGACCAAGCTACATTGAACAACCAAATCGATACATTCATCACTCAAGGTGTTGACGTATTAGCAATTAACTTAGTTGACCCTGCAGCAGCAGGAGAAGTTATTGGAAAAGCTCAAGCAGCTGATATCCCATTGATTTTATTCAACAAAGAAGCAACAGACGGATCAATGACATCTTACGATAAAGTATGGTATGTAGGAACAAACTCAGCAGAGTCTGGAATTATTCAAGGTGAAATGATGGCAGCAGACATCGCAGCTAACGCTGACTGGGACAAAAATGGTGATGGAACAATCCAATACGTAATGTTAAAAGGTGAAGCAGGACATCCAGATGCGGAAGCAAGAACTGAGTGGTCTGTAAAAACAATCGAAGAAGCTGGAATCACAGTGGAAGAATTAGCAATGCAACCATCAGCTACATGGTCTACAGCAGACGGTGAAGCAAACATGAGTGGATGGATTACACAATTTGGTGACGATATCGAATTAGTAATCGCAAACAACGATGGTATGGCATTCGGTGCAGCAGCAGCGATGGAAAAAGCAGCAACATCAATCCCATTATACGGAGTTGACGCTTTAGATGAAGCACTTACAATGATTGAAGCTGGAACAATGAACGGTACAGTATTGAACGACGGTGTAAACCAAGCTCAAGCTACAATTGACTTAGCGGTAAATGCAGCTCAAGGAAAAGATGTAGTAGAAGGAACAGACTGGACAATCGAAAATGAAGAAACAAAAGCTGTTCGTGTACCATATGTTGGAGTAACAGCAGAAAACGTAGCAGATTTTAAATAAGAAAATTAAATCAGTAAATTCAAAAGAAAGTGATTGGGGTATATCATGGTATGCCCCAATTATTTTTTAAAACGAGGTGAGAATACGTGGCCAATGAGTATTTATTAGAAATAAAAGATGTGCATAAATCATTTAATGGTGTTCAAGTTCTTAAGGGGGTTAACTTAAATGTAAGACCTGGTACTGTTCATTCATTGATGGGTGAGAATGGAGCAGGTAAATCAACTTTAATGAAATGTATGTTTGGTATATATTTCCAAGAAAAAGGAAAGTTTTACTTAGAGGGAAAAGAATTTAATTTCGATGACCCAAAACACGCTCTTGAGAATGGGGTTTCCATGGTACATCAAGAGTTGAATCAGATATTACAAATGACTGTAAGTGATAACATCTGGTTAGGACGTTATCCGAAAAAAGGAATGGTCATTGATGAGAAAAAGAAATATGAAGATACGAAAAAGTTCTTCGAAGAAATAGGTGTTCCAGTAGACCCAAATGCAAAGCTTCATGATTTGAGTGTAAGTCAAAGACAGATGATTGAGATTGCAAAAGCAATTAGCTATGATGCGAAGATTATTGTTTTGGACGAGCCTACAAGTTCATTGACAGAAAAAGAAGTTGAAACGCTTTATAAAATTATAAGAAATCTAAAAGCAAAAGGATTTGGAATTATCTATATTTCGCATAAGATGGATGAAATCTTTGAGATAAGTGATGAAGTTACTGTTCTGCGAGATGGAGAATATGTTGGAACAGAGAAAATCGAAGACTTGGATTTAGATAAAATTGTTGCAATGATGGTTGGTAGAGGGTTAGAGAATCGTTTTCCAGAAGTGACAAATGTTCCTGGGGATACATTTTTAAAGATAGAAAATATGACAACTACTTATGAACCTAAAATTACAAATATTGATCTTGAAGTTAGAAAAGGTGAAATCCTCGGCCTATATGGATTGGTAGGAGCAGGACGATCTGAGTTATTGGAATCTCTATTTGGTATACGAACACTAGAGAGTGGGAAAATCTATTTAGATGGTAAAGAATTAGATAACTCGACACCACTGAAAGCGAGACAGAACAAATTTGCATTACTGACAGAAGAGCGAAGAGCTACAGGAATCTTCCCAGTAGCAGATATTAAGTTCAACTCTTGTAGTGCGAACTTCCACAACTATGTAAATGGCATTAAGCTAAACAATGCAAGAATGGTTGCAGATACAGACGAGCAGATCAAGAATATGAAGATTAAGACAAATGGACAGACTTCATTAATCTCGGAATTAAGTGGAGGAAACCAACAAAAAGTAATCATTGGAAAGTGGCTGTTAACAGATCCAGATGTTTTGTTGCTGGATGAGCCGACAAGGGGTATTGATGTTGGTGCTAAATATGAAATTTATCAATTGATGATAAGGCTTGCGAATCAAGGGAAAGCAATTATTATGGTTAGCTCGGAGATGCCTGAGTTAATGGGTTGTACAAATAGAATAGCAGTAATGAGTTCTGGAAGAATTTCTGGTATTGTTGAATCTTCGGAGACAACACAAGAAGAAATCTTCAATTTAGCTGCTAAGTATTTATAGGAGAATGAGTATGAATGTAAAAGCTAAAAGTATCAAAAAGTCAGATGTTACAAATTTTTTGGTGGAATATGGTATATATCTTGTAATGGGATTATTGATATTGATTGTTATCGGTATGGAGCCAGGGTTCTTATCAATACCTGTGTTTATTAATATTTTATCTCAATCAAGTGTTAAATTAATCTTGGCTCTTGGGGTTGGTGGTATTATTGTACTACAAGGGACTGACCTTTCATTAGGTAGAATTGTTGGTTTTGCAACAGTTATTGCAGCTTCATTGCTACAGGCGCTAGATGCAGCAAATAAATTCTATCCAGAACTATTCTTAAACACTACACCTGCAGCGGTTAGACTACTTGTAACATTATTAATATGTATTGTTGTTTGTAGTATCTTTACTGCGACGAATGGATTCATTGCATCAAAGTTTGATGTTCATCCTTTCGTTGTAACCCTAGGTACAAGTTTGGTTGTTTATGGTATAAACACTCTTTATTATAACTTTGGAGGCGGACAGCCAATAGGTAGCCATGACGAAGCCTACAAAGAACTTGTAAATGGAAACATCTTAAACTTTAAAGAGATGGGAATTCTACAAGGAACTCCATTTGAAGATTTCTTCGTTCCACACTTGGTAATCTATGCAGCAGTGATTGCATTTGTCGTTTACTTTATCTGGAATAAAACAGTATTTGGTAAGAACATGTTTGCGGTTGGTGGTAACCCAGAGGCTGCAAAAGTAAGTGGAATCAACGTAATCAAAGTATTTGTTCAAGTAAATATCTTGGCAGGTATTCTATATGGAATCGGTGGATTCCTAGAGGCAGCACGTATCGGTTCAGCGAACAATGCGACAGGTATCAACTATGAGTTAGATGCGATTGCAGCTTGTGTTATTGGTGGTATCAGTTTCTCTGGTGGTGTTGGTAATGTTAGATCGGCAATTGTCGGTGTATTGATGTTCCAGATCCTGGCTTATGGAATGTTATTCCTAGGTCTTGGTATCGAAGTACAAAATATCATCAAAGGTGCTGTAATCGTAATGGCGGTAGCACTAGATAGAAGAAAATATATCAAGAAACGTTAATAGTTTTAGAATAAGTGAGTGATTAAGAGTTAGCCCCTAGCAATGAAACAGCTAGGGGCTATTATTATTTATAGACCGATAGAGTCTAATATACTATATTTTTTTCGATATTCTTTTGGGGTTTCTCCGTGAAACTGTCGAAAAACTTTACGAAATTGATCAGAGGCGTCGAAGCCACAAGATTTTGCAATTTCGTTGATGTTGTAACTTGTTTCCAATAACATATAGCATGACTTTTGTATGCGAAGTTCTTGGATGGATTTTGTTATGGTTTTTTGAAAAGTGCCAAGATAGATCTTGCCCAGATAATCGCTATTACAGTTGAGGGCATTGGCTATTTTTTGAACACTGAGTTCTTCTTCCATGTGAGTAGCGATATAGTTATGTGCTTTTGTAGCTAATACCTGACTTGCAGATAACTTGCTCTCATATACTTGTGAGTTATGGAGCTCCAAGAGAATTTGGAACAGTGTAAGGGAGCCCTTTGTGTATTCTACCCAGTTATTTTGATAACATTTGATATATTGCCTAAAATACTGTATGAAATTTGCTGTGTTGATAACAGTAGTCAGTTGATTAATATGTAGTAAATGTTCCTGTTGTTCGCTAGGTGCATCAATATCAAAGTGGAGCCAGTAGAAGACCAGATCCTTAGCAAAGGGCTTCGTACCACCATGTCTACGATGAGGAAAGAGGATGAGTGCTTGACCAGCTTTAACCTCATAGAAGATATCTTCTTCGAAGATTCCTAGAACTCCAGATTTTACATATATTATTTCATATGAGTCAATGGTTCTTGTAACATGTTTTCCGATTCCCTTAGATATATAGGAACCTGCACTCAGATTGCGCAGATTTAAAGTGCCAACAAGATCGAATATATTATTTTTCATGGGAGCATCCTCTGTTTTGGTATGTTTTTTTGTGGATTTACTATCTTGTATTTTAAGGTGAAAAAACTAGAATAAAGATAGTTACTTACCTTAACATATCAAAGAGGTGATGGGATGTCAATAAAACAATTATTTTTAATCGATGGTTGTCTTGCAAATGCGATCTTTGTACTGACAACTGGAACGATTTTAGCAGGATACGGATATTTTCTGGGTGCATCTGAGGGTGCGATTAGTATTATAACTGTGTTACCGACTCTGATGAATGTAGTTCAGATTTTTTCTGCTAGAATTTTTGCTAGGATAAGTAGGAGAAAATGGATATATGTACATATGTTACTGATTCATCGCCTCTGTTTGGGTATGATGTTTTTCTTACCTGTTCTAGAAGGAAGTGGAGATATAAAGGTCTTGCTATTAGCATTATTGTATGGAGGGTCTTATTTATGCGGAGCTTCTGTAGGAACAGGATTTGGGAACTGGATGTTACGTTCAATAAAAGAAGGTGAAGAAGGACGATTTTTGGGAATCAAAGATTCCCTGTCCCTACTTTCGATTACAATAATGTCTCTTGTTGCAGGACGTATGCTAGACTATTTTAAGGAACTACACTTAGAACAATTAAGTTTTTTGATTGTAGGAATAGTTATAATTGGATTTACGATAGTAGATTATCTATGCCTATTTAGAATACAGGATATAGAAGAACCTATAAGTGCAGATATTCCTTCTATTAGAGAAATTATTGCGATTCCTCTTCGAGATAAAGAATTTTGTAAAGTAATAATTTTTTATGGACTGTGGAATATTGCTCTTAATATCGCGAACCCCTTCTATGCAATCTATATGGTAGGATATTTGGAACTGGATTATTTCTTTGTCATGTCAATTAATATGCTTGCAAGTATATCGAGGGTGATTGCAGCTATTATTTGGGGAAAACTAGCAGATAAAATATCTTGGATGTGGGTAAATCGAGTGTGTGTATGTATTTTGGGGATAGCGGTTGTTACCTGGATGTTTACTGTGGAGTCCAATTACCATTGGCTTCTTCCGTTAAATCAAATATTTAGTGGAATTGCATGGGGTGGAATTGCGATTTCGATTTTCAATATACAGTTTACCAAGGCTCCGGCCGAGAATAAGTTGCTATATGTTAGTACGAATACAGCGATTACTAGCGTGATAGGATTCTCAGCAACGCTGGTAGGGGTTTCACTCGTAAAGATATTGCCAGAGTTGATGATAGGGAATTACATGATTACAGGAATTCAATGGATATTCCTTGTTTCGGGAATTTTGATGTTGTCCGTTGCAGCGTATGGAAAGAAGTATTTATAAAATAGCTAAATCTTTTACCATGTATTAAAAATCTGTAATGTTTATTGCTAGATAAACATTACAGATTTTTTCTATTGAATGTAATAAATAAATTAAAATTAATGAAATTGTGCGAATTATTTATGAAAATCGATTTAATCACTTTTAAATCCATGTACAATATGCACAAAAAATAATTGATAAAATTAGTTATAATATAAAAAAATACGTATTTAAAGAGTTCTGATAGAAAATAAATGTGTGATTTGTTGCAAATAACAAAAAGGAAATATATAATCTAGCCAATGGATTAAATAAAATAAGTTTCACGTAGAAGGAGGAAATAACTGTTATGAAAAAAATTAAATTTTCAGGATACGTACTGATAGCACCAGCATATGTGTTGTTCACAGTATTCTTTTTAATTCCATTGTTTTATTCATTCTCTTTAACGTTTGTAGAATGGAACGGATTCTCGACAGAGCGAATATTCGTAGGCTTAAATAATTATATTGAACTGTTTCAGTCGAAGGATTTTAGAAATGCATTTGTTAATACGATAGTTTATTCAGTAAGTACAACTGTCTTATCTACATCTATTTCATTGATTATCAGCGCAGCAATTTATAGAGGGATGAAGGGGTATTCATTTATAAAAGGTGCATACTTTTTGCCACACATTGTATCGATGGTTGCAATTGGTATTGTTTGGTCTTGGATCTTTCAACCAGGTGAGGGAGGATTGTTCAACTCGATACTAGGAATGGTAGGAATAGAACCAATTGCATGGTTGCAATCACCAGATTATGCAATGATATCACTAATTATCATAGGAGTGTGGAAATCTCTTGGATATAATATGATAATTATAATTGCAGGGATTTTAGCAATCTCTCCTTCCTTATACGAAGCGGCAGGAATAGACGGAGCTAATCCGATTCAACAGTTTTTTACAATTACACTTCCACTTTTAAAGCCGACAATGTTTTTTGTAATTGTATCATCAACAACTGCATCATTATTTCAAGTTTTCGATATTATTAATGTGACAACTAAGGGTGGTCCAGTTGGAAGCACAGAGATGTTAGTTACATACTTGTATAAAGCAGGATTTGATGAGTACAGAATAGGATATGCTTCAGCAATTGCATTTGTACTTTTTTTACTGGCAATTTTAGTAACAGTAGTTCAAAAGTTAATTATGGACAAAGAATAGGAGGGTATGATGAAACGTGTAGGAACGATTATAAAACATATTATTATATACGCAATTGCATTTGTTATGATACTTCCATTCTTGTGGATGCTATCTAGTTCATTGAAAATGCCGGACGAAATCCTTCAAGTACCAATTAAGTGGATACCAAGTGAATTAAATTTTGAGAATTATGTGAATGCAGTGAATGGGTTTCCTTTTTTACGATTTTTAGCGAATAGTGTTATTGTAACACTAGGAATTATGATAGGGCAAATCACTACATCGGTTTTGGCAGCATATGCATTTGCTAGAATAGAATTTAAGGGCAGAAATTTTCTTTTTGTATTATTACTATCAGGATTAATGCTTCCAGCACAAACGATTATGATTCCAATGACTAAAATATTAAGTGCATTGAATCTGCATAATACATTATGGGGCTTGATTATACCTTTTAGTTGGAGTGCACTGATTATTTTTTTACTCAGACAATTCTTTCTTAAGATACCAAAAGAAATTGAAGAGGCGGCTCAAATTGATGGATGTAATTTGTTTCAAATTATATTCAGGATTATTTTTCCAATGTCGAAGCCTATTTTATCAACGTCTATCATCTTAATTTTTATTTATGGGTGGAATCAGTATTTTTGGCCACTGCTTATCACAAATGATGATAAATATTATACATTACAATTAGGTTTATCCTATTTTAAAGAGCAAAGTGCAATTGAAACAGATTGGGGAGCATTGATGGCAGCGACGATTTTAGTAATGCTTCCAGTTGTGATAGTCTTTGTATTATTCCAAAGAAAAGTAATAGAAAGTATTGCTTTTTCTGGGGGCAAAGAATAATTAAAATAAATACATAGAAGAGGAGAAAAGAAAATGAAAAAGTTATTAGCAGCGGTATTACTAGGTACAATTGTGTTTACAGGATGTAGCACAGCAGAGCAGGCAGGGGAGACAGCAACGACAGAAGAATCAGGCGAAGTAGCATCTTCAGGAGAAGATGTTGAATTAACATTGTGGCATGGATTCCCAACAGAAAAGGCCGAGTATTTACAGAAAATGGCAGATGAATATTGTGCACAAAATGAAGGAGTAACAATTACAACAGAGTTTGTAGCTGCAAGTGAAGATATCTTGCCAAAAGTTCAAACAGCATTGATGAATGATACACAGCCTGATATTTTATGGGGAGCACCGTCGATGACAGGAGTATTGGCTACTTCGGGCAAATTAGTTGATTTGACAGATCTTATTTCTGATGAGTGGCGGAGTGATATCCCAGAGGGGTTGTGGGATGCAGGAAAATTTGAAGGTAAAACATATTCGGTTCCAGTAGAGGCAGGAACTTTGGTTTTGATATATAATAAGGATATGTTTGAGGAAGCAGGAATTGAAAAAGTTCCAACTACATGGGAAGAGTTATATGAGACTGCAACGACATTAACTACGGAAGATAGACAAGGTATCTGGCTGCCAATTGACCCAAATAATGAGCGAACAACATGGACATGGTTATGCTTCTTGGAACAAAATGGATATTCGCTCTTGAATGAGGATTATACAGAACTTGGGTTTGATAAAGAGGGGCTTGTTGAAACGCTAGATTATTATACAAGTTTTGCAACAGAGGGAATTTCACCAATCACGGTGGGTGAAGATGCGTTTGCTGAAGAACAAGTTGCTATGATAATCGGAACTCAAGGAGCAGCCAATGCATATTCTGGGGATTATGAAATGAATATAGGTGTGGAAATGTTGCCAGGAAATGATGAATTGAGTACAGGTTTAGGAACAAATCATTACTATTTATTTGATAATGGCGATAGAGAGGAAGAAGAAGCACTTAAATTCATGGAGTATATGACTTCAGGAGAAAAGAATGCAGAGTGGGTTATAAATGCGGGATATTTGCCAGTTTCTAATATTGCTAAGGACAGTGAAGCATTTAAGACTTTTGTTGCTGATAAACCACATTTTGAAAAAGCAGCGGAAGTACTCGAGTATGGTTTTTCTAGACCATCAATAGAGGAATATACACAAATTTCTAACACGATTTCTAGTGCTATTGAGGCGATTGCTTATGAAGTGATGACAATAGAAGAGGCAGCGGATACAATATTAGCTGAAACAGAAGCGGCAGTCAGCAAGTAAATAGAGGCACAAACTAGCTTGTAGTAGGTTTAAGTTGAGGGGATATTATTGATATGAATAAACTAAAAAGTTCAGATATTATGAAGAAGCAAAATATAAAAAATATATTGAGAGTAATTAATGATGAAAGAGGAATTCATAGAAAACTCGTTGCAAAAAAGACAAATCTAGCAACTCAAACCGTTACGAACTTAGTTAGTGAGTTATGTGATCAGAAAATTCTTAGCGAATATAAAAACAATAATAATCAGAAAGGGAGAAGTCCAATCTCCCTGCTGATTAATTATCAATATTTTCACATTATAACAATTGTGGTGTCTGTACAGACAATAAAAATTTATTTGAATGGATTAGATGGGAGTATTGTTAATAAAAAAATAATTGGACTAAATAAGCTAGTAGACCCATTGTTTGCAATCAAAAAAAATCTTTCAGAAATATTAGCTAAGTATAAGATGCAAATATATGCAGTAGCTATAAGTGTTGAGGGCGTTGTAAATGAAGAGTTAGGCATTGTAATAGATGCGAAAGATATAGGGTGGAGAAATTTAGATTTAAAAAAAGAGTTAGAAGAGTATGATATACCTGTGTTTGTTTGCAATGATGTTAGTATAATTGCTTACTACGAAAAATCTAAAATAAAAGATGAAATAAATTCTATGATTGTAAAATTAGATAGCGGGATAGGGTCGTCATTTATTCTAGATCACAAAATATTGAAAAGCAAAAATAGTGTAGCAGGAGAGTTGGGGCACTATACAGTGGACGGCAAAGATGAAAAAGTGAAGTGTAGTTGTGGAAAGCAGAACTGTTTAACACAATTTATTTCAAAAACAGCTATCGTTAAGCGATATGGAAAGGAATATAATGAACTAAAGCAAGATATTGATAATCAAGATGCTAGTGCAATTGAATTTATTGAAGATCTTTGTGAAATGCTTGGAAGAGTATTAGCCAATATTATTACACTTTTGGATTTAGAGAGAATAGTGTTAACTGGTGGCGTTATAGAAGATTTTGAAAATATTATGTATGCACGCTTAAATACAATCATCAGAGAGAATATTAGTTATTGGGTCTCCTTTAAAAAATTAGATTTACATAAAAATATTAGTCCTACTTTGATTGCTTCGAAATTTATTCTTGATTATTATTTTAATGAAAATGATACAGAGTTATTTCTGTGGGATATAAATATAATAAATAAAGGAGAGTCTGGATGTGTTTGTTTTTAAAGATAACAAATGAGAAATACACACATAAGGGGTACTTAAGAAAAGACTTTTGTGGACAAAATCTGTTTAAGCAGTATGCATTTAAAGAAATATATATAGATGTAACCAATGAAAACAGAATGATACAAGATGCTTGGATGGAACAATTGCTAGAACATCATATTATTGATGAAGAAAAATATGAAACATATTGGAAACGGATTAATGAATTGATCGGTGACTTTGAAACGTACAAGAACTGTAGTGATCAGGAGATATATCATGATATTTCTATGGTTAGAAGTGAATTCATCACATCAAAGGAATTGAAATTCCTCTACGAATATTTGATACAACAAAAATTAGATGACTTCATGTTTATAAATCAAACTAGGGAAGAGGAAATAGCTGTAAAAAAATGTACAGATATTGTTTTTTTTATAAGCGATGTACGTTTTTTGCATCATTTTATTAGTGATATAGAAAAGTATAAGGAGCGCAATATATATTTACTGTTAAAAAAACAGTTGTATTTCAGTGAAGAAATACTAAATAAATTACACGGATATAGCTATCAAATCATAACAGAAAATACATGTAAGTATTACATGGATTTTTCAAAAATAACATTAAATAAAATGCTAAATAAAAGTATAGATGAGGAGAAAGTATTGCTAATTGCTTATGGTGAAGAAGCACTTTTGTCGGTTAAGGATTTAAGGCTTCATAGTGTTGTTTACACTACGGCTGAATGTGTTGCAAGTAAAGCGATGACAAATAACTTCTCAGTGGGTGGCATTTCTAAAGTCTTTGTCCCGAAGAATTGTAATATTTATCCATATGTGAAACTTAGTGAGAAAACAAAAATTTCATATTATCATTTAGCCAAGATGGCAAATGACTATGGAATGGATATATATCATAGTAGCTGTAAAACACTTTATTGGAAATATCCAGAATATTTTCTTAATATATATGATGACAATATGACACATCGTTCAATATTTCGCAGTGTGATTGATAAGAATGAGGATGATGATTTTTGTGTTTTCCGAGAGAAATTCGTAGAACGATTTTTTCAGGAAGTTCCACAAATAACTTATAAAAAAGGGTATTATCAATCGAGTAATCTTGAAGTGATAAATCTTGATTGGGAGACGAAAGAAATTCAAGATGCAATTTTAGTACATGCCACAGTCTTACATAAAGTTGCAAAAGCAAAGGTAATAAATCTAAAAGACACGGATTATGCAAGACGGTTTTTTCGCAACAATAGTAATGAAACCGTTCAGATTATTTCGAATTTTCTTTTTTTTACAACAGAGAAAACAATCGCACTACATAATAGAATTAGAAAGAAATACCCTAAAGAGTGTATTGTAAATAAAGCTGAACATATCGATTACTTGAGAATTAAAGAAAATGGAATGAAAAGGGAATCTTTTCCCTTGTATAACAAGTCGTGTATTGCAATAAATAAGCAAGGAGAATTTAAGATTTTTCGATTTATGTTAAATGGAGGGGAGCTTTCTCTCAACGGAGACAAAATAAGGTGGACAAAAGATAATATCAATATAGAGGGGAAATGTCGACATGAGACAGAAATTATAGTGTACACACCATATATATCAAAAAACGATATAACAAGAAGATATTCTATGTCAGATAGCTTGGATTATCAGAAAAGTGTGGGAGAAGATAGGCTGAATATAGCTTTTATAGGGGAGAGGATTTATTGCATAAAAAATGGTGAAATGTTGTTGCCAGCAAATGGTGTTGTAATATCTCTAGCCGGCGAGGCAAAAAAAAGACTAGAAGCGGCACTTACATTAGAGTGCTCATATGAGGGTTATTACGATATAAGTAATTTGAAATATGAAGTCAACCTAGATCCACCAGAAAAAATTTCAAATGAATTATGGGAATCATTTGAGTGGATTTATGGTGGTGCAATGACATTGATTGAAGATGGGAAAGCACTATTTGACAAACAGACTATTGTTTCTCATATGATAGAGGAAGGGTGGGAAACACCATTATCTATGCAAACGCAAGAAACAGATATTCAGAATCTATCGAAGCATCCTCGTACGGCAATAGGTGTGGATAACAATGGCGATTTGTTTATTCTAGTTTTTTCAGGTCGAACAAATATATCACGTGGCGCTGATTATTTGCAGATGATAGAAATTGCAAATAAGATGATTCCAGATATTGAATGTATGATTAATGTAGATGGAGGAGCATCCTCGGTATTGGCTATGGTCAAGAATGGTGAGGTTATGGAATTGAGCTATCCAGCAGCATCAAATCAAACATGCGTTGGAGTAATGAGAAACATAAAGACGATTTTCAATATAGAATTATAATAGGAGAAGGAAAAATGGTTAAATTTGGAACAGGTGGTTGGAGAGCAATCATTGGGGATGAGTTTACAAGACATAATATTCAGCTATTCGCGAAAGGGATGGCGGAAAAAATAAAATCAGAAGGTAAGGAGAGCAAGGGAATTGTTATAGGATATGATAGAAGATTTCTATCACGCGAGGCTCTGTTGTGGGTGTGTGAGGTGTTAAATGCAGAAGGAATAAAATGCTATTTTATTAATAGGTCAGTGCCCACACCGCTAGTTATGTATTATTCGATGGAGCATGGATTCGACTATGCGATGATGATTACCGCAAGCCATAATCCAGCCCTATATAATGGGATTAAGGTGTTTACAAAGGGGGGAAGAGATGCAAGTGCAGAGGTGACAAGTGATATCGAAAGTTATATTGAAAAAGTCTCTGTTAACGAGATTAGATGTATGGAGTTTAATGTGGCAAAAGAGCAAGGGTTAATCGAGGAGTTTTATCCTATTAACGCTTATATTGATAACATTATAAAAAACATCGATATTTCTCGTATTCAGAAAGGTGGAATAAAAATTGCACTAGACCCTATGTATGGAGTTAGTCAAACAGCATTGAGTATGATTTTGTTTACTGCTAGATGTGACTTGGAGATTATTAATACTGAACATGATACACTATTTGGTGGTAAAATGCCATCTCCATCTAAAGATGCATTAAAATCATTGGCGTATCATGTTGTTGATAAAAAATATGATTTAGGAATTGCAACTGATGGAGATGCAGACCGATTAGGTGTAATAGATGATGAAGGTAAATACTTACATCCTAATGAAATATTAGTACTACTGTATTATTATCTTGTGAAATATAAGAACTGGCAAGGGGATGTGGTACGAAATATTGCAACAACTCATATGTTAGATAAGGTTGCGAAAACATTTGGAGCAACTTGCCATGAGGTTCCAGTCGGATTTAAAAACATCTCATCTAAAATGGAAGAAACAGGAGCTATTTTAGGTGGAGAGTCCTCGGGTGGTCTAACAGTGAAAGGGCATATCAATGGTAAGGATGGAGTATATGCAGCAGCGCTTTTAGTAGAAATGGTTGCATGTATTGGGAAAAAATTATCGCAAATAGTTAAAGATATTGAGCAAGAATGCGGAAAATTGTATATGATTGAAAGTGATTATACATTTAATTTGGAGAAGAAAAAAGATATACAGACATTGTTATTTGAAAAGAAAGAATTACCAATTCTTGAAAAATATGATGTTGATAGGGTGTCTTTTTTGGATGGGTGTAAAGTTTATTTTAAGAGCGGTGGCTGGATAATTGCCAGATTTTCTGGAACAGAGCCTCTATTAAGAATTTTCTGCGAAATGGAAACTAAAAAGGAATGCAAAGAAGTGGTTAATTTGTTTGAAGAGTTCTTAGACATATAAAGGAGATGAGTGTTTGGAGTTTTATGAATATCTTATAGAATTCAATATTTATTCGGTCGTAATTCGATTAACTTTAGCAGCGGTCATTGGTGGATTGATAGGAGCCGATAGGGAAAGAAGTACTAGATCTGCAGGATTTCGAACTCATTCATTAGTTTGCTTAGGTGCAGCCCTTGTAATGGTTATGAGTGATTATATGTACTCTAATGAAAATTTGCTGTCTGATATAAGCAGAATGGGGGCGCAGGTTATTAGTGGAATTGGTTTCTTGGGAGCTGGGGCGATTATATCGGCGGGAAATAGTAAAATAAGAGGGTTAACAACGGCTGCTGCTCTGTGGACATGCGCTTGTATTGGACTTGCAGTTGGTATAGGATTTTACAGCGGCGCACTGATCAGTTGTGTGATAACACTGTTGTTATTACGGACGTTACGAATTGTAGATCGTATATATCGGAAGAATAACCATTTTTTGGATCTGTATTTTGAAGGAAAAAGCTCGGATGTTATTGATCAAATTATCGAGAAGATGAAAGAACAAAATATAGAAATACTAAGATTGGAGTCAACACCTGCTAAAATTCATAGCAATAAATTAGGAGGAATTTTAACGGTTAAGTTAAAAAAAATTCAAACTTCAGAAGAATTGATTCAAGAGATTATGTCAATTAAAAAAGTGGATTTTGTACATAAGGTTTATGTATAGGAAAAAGAAAAGTAAATGAATGGATAGACAAGGATTAGTGTCTCTGCTAATATACAAATAGGTAGGAAGGTTCTAAAGTAAGGGTATAGTACTATCTAATAACTGTGATAATTAGGAGCGAATAAATGAATCAAGAACAACCACATAAACGCAGACAGAGATACGCAGGAAAGTATCCGAAGAATTTTAAGGAGAAGTACAAAGAGCATCAACCAGAAAAATATCAAGATGTCATAGAGCGAGTTATCCAAAAAGGTAGTACGCCTGCGGGAATGCATATTTCTATCTGTGTCAACGAGATTATAGAGTTTCTAGATATTCAACCAGGACAGGTAGGATTTGATGGTACACTAGGATATGGTGGACATACACAAGCTATGCTCAAATGTTTGCATGGAGATGGACATATCTACGCCACGGACGTAGACCCGATAGAATCTGAGAAAACTCGTGCCAGATTAGAGGCAGCAGGATTTGGAGGAGAGATTTTAACGATTAAGCTTCAAAATTTCTGTACCATAGATGAAGTGGCACAAGAAGCTGGAGGATTTGATTTCATACTGGCAGATCTGGGAGTGTCATCCATGCAAATTGACAATCCAGATAGAGGGTTCTCCTATAAGGTGGATGGTCCTCTAGACTTGAGATTGAATCCATTGAAGGGAATCAGTGCAGCCCAGAGATTGAATGGAATCGACATGGAAGAATTAGAGGGAATGCTATGGGAGAACTCAGATGAACCCTATGCAAGTGAATTGGCAGTAGCAATCACCAATCATATACGTCGTGGAAAAAAGATAGAAACGACAAAAGACTTGAGAGAAATCATAGCAGATACCTTGGACTTTCTTCCAGAAAAAGAAAAGAGAGATACTATTAAGAAAACATGTCAAAGAGTATTCCAAGCACTTCGAATCGATGTAAATCAGGAGTTTGAGGTACTCTATGAATTCCTAGATAAATTGCCACATGCACTGCGACCTGGTGGACGTGTTGCCATATTAACATTCCACTCAGGAGAAGATAAGCTAGTGAAGAAGGCGTTTAAACAAGGTAAAAGTGAGGGACTCTATGAGGAGATCGCCAAGGATGTCATTCGCCCCTCCAGAGAAGAATGCAATCTGAACGGGCGGGCACGTTCCACCAAGATGAGGTGGGCGATTAAGTCCAAATACTAACTAATTTTTTTATCATATAGTCTTGCAGCATTTAATACAACTAACACCGAGCCTGCATTATGTACGAGTGCTCCAGTCGCTGGATTTAATAGTCCCATAACCGACAAAATAATCGCACCAAAGTTAATTATCATTGACATTGTGATGTTGAATTTGATTGAGAAAATTGTGGCATTTGACAACTTTTTGATATAGGAAATCTTAGTTATATCATCACCCATAATAGCAATATCGGCAGCATCTATAGCGATATCACTACCCATTGTACCCATTGCAATTCCGACATTTGCTGTTTTCAGTGCTGGCGCATCATTCACACCGTCGCCAACCATACACACATCGTTTCCAGTTTTCATAAGCTCGTTTACAGCTGCAACTTTACCCTCTGGAAGAAGTGAAGATTTAACCTCGGTTATTCCGACTTTGCTTGCTATAAAATTAGCACTTTTTTCGTTGTCACCTGTAAGCAGTACAGTTTTGTTTATTCCTGCTGAGTTTAGGTTTGAAATAGCAGCTTTTGAACTGTCTTTTATCTCGTCAGATAGTCCGATTACACCGATAACTTTTTCTGTATTAGCTACTATTATTACAGCTTTTCCTTGATCTCTGAAAGACGAAGTTGTATTAACCACTTCGTTTGCAATAGTCAGTTTTGCATTATCTTCGATAAGCTTCTCATTGCCACAGAAGATTTGTGTTCCGCTTACAGTTGCAACAACACCTTTTCCGACAGCCATAGTGAAGTATTTTAAATCTAATAAGTTTATGTTGTTTGCGTTAGCATAAGATACAACAGCTTTGCCAATAGGGTGTTCCGAACGGCTTTCGACTGTGCTCACAAGTGTTAGCAATTCATTTTCGTCATAATTAAAGGTTTTTATATCGCTTACTGCCAGTTTGCCATGTGTGATAGTACCTGTTTTATCAAAGCAAACAGTGCTAACTGTACCCATATGCTCTAATGCTTCGCCTGATTTGATAAGAACACCATTTTTTGTCGCTTGACCAATAGCAGCCATAATAGAAGTAGGAGTAGCCAATGCCAAAGCACAAGGGCAGAAAACAACCAAAATAGTAACAGCACGAATAAGTGCATCGTCAGGTCTGTCTAAAGCAAAGGTGAAAATTAAATATGTAACTATTGCAATTATACAGGCCAATGGAACAAGGTATCCTGCCCATTTATCTACAATTTTTTGAGTTGGTGCTTTTTGATTATCGGCATCTTCAACCAGTTTTATCATTTTTTGTAGCGATGAATTCGCAAAAGACTTTGTTACCTTCATATCAACAGAGCCGAAACGATTGATAGTTCCTGTAAATACTTCATCATTTACAGATTTATCAACAGGTAAACTCTCGCCTGTCATTATGCTTTGGTCAACAGTTGTGTCACCAACAACAATAATTCCATCAGCTGGGAAACTTTCACCTGGTAAAACTCTTAATATGTCATTCTGTTTAATGTCCTTGGCTTCTACCAAAGTTTCACCATTTTCGGTGATTACTCGACCTTGTGCTGGAACAAGATTTAAAAGCATCTCGATACCTTTTTTTGCTTTTTCTACTGTTCTGTCCTCTAAAAGCTCACCAATAGCCATAATAAAGGCAACTTCGCCTGCTGCGAAAATATCGCCGATATAAACAGCGGCTATCATTGCAATAGTGATTAAAAGAGGAGATGTAATTCTTTTATCCAAAGTATTTACTATTGCGAGATATGCAAGGGGAATACCAGAAATTATAAGTGATACCCATGCAGGGTTTATCGGAAATTCAAAAGCGATGTTCATTAGTGGTAGTATGTACTCTGTAATAAAGCTGGCAAGCAAAAATACACCCGAAATCCACAACATTGGAACAGAGTTAAGTTTCATTATTTGTTGTTTCATTATGCATCCCTCCTAAATTGTTTTAGAAAACTGATTGAGTGCTGAAATCAGTTTTTTTATTGTTTCATCTTCTTTTCCGCTATTTATGCCGTCAAGAACACAGTGGTGCATATGTCCCTCAAGGATAAGTTGCCCTGTTTTGTGAAGTGCTGACTTGATAGCACCGATTTGAATTAGAATATCCTCGCAAGGCTTATCTTCATTAACCATTTTGTTAACGCCACGCACTTGCCCCTCAATTTTTTTAAGACGCTTATTTATAGCATCTACGTCCATACATTGTTTCATATAAAATCCTCCTATACTATATACCCGTATGGGGTATAATTTGATTATATGAAATTAACAAATTTTTGTCAAGCTAAATTCACGGAGGGTAGCAGTATCTTACTTACTTAAATAATGTATTGAATAATTGATACTAATTTAGCATACTCATAACCAACTGCTCCCACTTGATGAGATTTTGAGGATTATGATTCACACTTGTGATATCCTTCATCAGAATTTCGAGGGAGCAGTTATTTTTTTGAGCTGCAGATAGCATGGTGTTTATTTCTTTTTTTGCAGCTTCAACATCAAGGTCTGAATTTACAAATAATGCAGGCTTAGGTTTTGCAGACAGAACATAGTCTGAACCAATCTGTTCTGCACCTCTTGTCACATCTGCCCAAGGAGACATACAGATCTTCCTGAGGTTTGGTATCTGTCTTAAGATATCAACCTTTG
>CAYIZP010000030.1:25495-41430 GCA_964367905.1 uncultured Lachnospiraceae bacterium | reverse complement strand
GATGGCGGACGGTGCTAATAATTTCTATATTTGCAATTTTCATGGTACTGTTAGTACCTATTTTTTTACTCTACGTTTTTCATACCTCACTTTACACTATCCTTATGATTTATTTAAATATTCTACTAGTTCATCATAGCGGCTTCCCATCAAATCATAGCCATGTTGAAATAGATTATTTAAGGTATCCTGGTTACTCTCAAGTCTAGACACTGTCGGCATCATTGGGCGTATCACAAAAATTCGTCCCATTTCCTCTAGCCAATCAATATATTCCATCGTACGATTATATCTCGTGGCACGCAATCGAAGGTCACGAATCAAATTCGGGTATTTTCGATATGCCTGCATGTAAATATTTGCCAAGCCCCTAGAACTCTGGCTCTTTCTATATCCTGCATTTCTTGTAAGAACCACTACAACTTTTTCATTCTCCAATTCCAAAGCTTTCTTGATTGGAACCGAATCCGCCAATCCTCCATCCAGATAGTGCTTCCCATCGATGTTTACAATCGGAGCTACCAGTGGCAAGCTACAAGAAGCTCTTACCATCTTTAACAATCGTTCCTCATCTTCACGCTCTGTCAAAAATTCCACCTGTCCTGTTTCACAGTTTGTAACTGTGATATAACATTCTGATTCGGAAGCAAAATACGTATCAAAATCAAATGGAAATACTTCTCTCGGAAATTTCTCAAAAAAAGTATCCATATCCATCAAGCTTCTTGTTTTCACAAACTTGCGCAAATTGATATATGAATACTCCTTATTCTCAAAAATCATACAGTCCTTTGTTCTACCGATTTGCTTTGATACATAATCCATTCCACAACATGCACCTGCAGATACTCCAATTACATGTGAAAAATATAAGTCTTTCTCCATTAGATAGTCGATGGCTCCTGCGGAAAACACTCCTCGTGCAGCTCCACCTTCTAAAACAACCGTCGCCTTCCTTGTCTCCATATTCTCACGCCTCCAATTCTGTCTCAAAGACTCAATTACTTCTATCACCAGTGAAAATTATAACACACTCAATCGTTGAATTCAATAAATTAGTAGCTTGTTCTCTTATCGTGTAGTATACTATTAAGGGAATTTTATTTTTAAAGAAATCTTAATTTATTTTTACTACAAAATGATATATAATAACAGAAAACGAAAAAAGGAAGGTTACTATACATGAAATATCTTACATTTGCTGTGCCAAGTTACAACGCACAAGACTACTTAGAAAGATGTATCAGCTCGCTGCTTCCTGGTGGCAAAGATGTAGAAATTATAATTATAAACGATGGCTCCACAGATAACACTGGAGCAATTGCAGACTTGTATGCTGAAAAGTACCCAGATATCGTAAAAGTAATCCACAAAATAAATGGTGGACACGGTTCAGGAGTAAACGCAGGAATAAAGGCTGCGACTGGTGTCTATTATAAGGTAGTGGATGCCGATGATTGGGTGGATAAAAGCAGTTATGCCACACTATTAAAGAAAATCAAAACATGTGTAGACCAAGATCAAACCATTGACTTATTCATATCAAACTATGTGTTCAATCGCTTGAGTGAAGGTACAACAAAGTCCATGCATTTTCGAAATGTTCTCACACCGAATAAAGTCTCTAGTTGGGAAGATGTGAAATATTTTACACTTTCACAATATTTGATGATGCACTCTCTTACATACCGTACTGAGATTTTGCGGGAATCAGGTTTACTCCTACCAGAACATACTTTTTACGTAGATAATATCTTTGCATTCAACCCTCTGCCATATGTAAAAAAAATGATATACATAGATGTGGACTTTTATCAATATCTAATTGGACGTGAGGATCAATCTGTAAATGAAAGTTCCATGATCAAACGAATTGATCAACAATTTCTAGTAACAAACACCTTATTTAAGGGATTTCATTTAAATAAAGTGGAAAAAATACATCCAAAACTTGCGCGATATATGGTACGAAAACTTGCAATCATGATGTCTATCACCTCTATTATCACGGAGCTTGCTGATACAAAAGAAGCACGTATGAAACTAAAGAAAACTTGGGAAGACATCAAGAAAAAGGATAGAAAATTATACCGTCAAATCATCTCCTATCCACTAAATGCATACTATATTTTACCAGAACCAATCAGAGGAAAGGTTGCTGTATTCTTCTATCGCTGTGCAAAAAAAATATACAAATTCTCTTAGACTAAGGAGCTTCCGTGATTGACTTTATAAAAAAACACAAACGAATTTTACAGATACTATTCTTTTTATTAGTGACTGGCCTAACCATTTATACCATGTTTTATAACAATGATGTGCCCGCTATGATAGACGGATTGAAGCAGCTCTCCCCATTTTGGGCAGGGACTTGCGTTGCCGCAGCATATTTGTTTATCCTGATGGAGGCTCTTGTGTTAGCCTGTCTCTTAAAGGAAAAAGACAAAAAAATTCCTCTGGTACAATGTATCAAATACTCTCTCACTGGCTATTTCTATTCCGGTATCACACCATCTGCCAGTGGTGGTCAACCGATGCAACTAATCGCCATGGTTCAAGATGGACATAAGACCTCAAAAAGCTCTGCTGTTTTATTGGTCATGGCTTTCTACTACAAAGTGTTTATGGTTGTAGTAAGTTTACTTTTACTAATGTTCTGGTTACCTCAGATTGATTCTTATTTTGGCGCCTACACATGGCTTTACCACTTGGGATTAGCTTTGAATGTTGTAATCGTTATTATATTAGCAGCCTTGATGTTTTTTCCAAAGCAGACAAGAGGATTAATCAATAGCCTCGAACAAGTATTATTAAAAGTAAAAATCCTAAAACCAAATTTAAATCGAAGTACAAAAATTGACGATTTTATGAGGCAATATGATCACAGTGTACGGTATATGTTCAAACGCAAGCGACAGATACTATTATTATTTACTATCACAACAATTCAGCGCTTGTCCCTGATGTTCATCCCCGTGTTCATCTACCTCGGCTTACCGCTTGAAGGTGAAGATTTGTACATCATTCTACTCATTCAATCTGCAACCTATGTAGCAGTTGACATGATGCCCCTTCCAGGAGCACAAGGAATTACAGAGGTCATCATACTACAATCTTTGGGAACAATTTTTACAGCAAAATATATCGGAACCACCATGATATTAACCCGAGCAACTAGCTTCTACATTCTCCTAATCACTGGTCTGATTGTGGTTGCACTCAATCAACTAATGCGATATATGAAACGGAAAAACCCACCGATTTCTACTTGATTAGAAACAAGGTTCATGATAAAATAATAAAGCATGTGTAAATGAAATTTAAGGAAATAGGTGAAGTAAATGATTAGTACAAGTAATATCACATTACGACTTGGTAAAAAGGCATTATTTGAAGAAGTTAATATTAAATTCGCACCAGGAAACTGTTACGGTCTTATCGGTGCAAATGGAGCAGGAAAATCTACATTTTTGAAGATTTTGTCAGGACAATTAGAATCTACTAGTGGCGATGTTATCATAACTCCCGGAGAACGTCTTTCCTTCTTACAACAAGACCACTTTAAATATGATGAACATCTTGTCTTAGATGCAGTAATCATGGGAAATGAGCGTCTATATGAGATTATGAAAGAAAAAGAAGCCATCTACGCAAAAGAAGAATTCACAGAAGAAGATGGTATGAAAGCAAGTGAACTAGAAGGCGAATTCGCTACTATGAATGGTTGGGAGGCTGAATCAGACGCTGCTTCACTTCTAAACGGACTTGGAATCGAAACCGATTTGCATTATAAATTTGTAAAAGACTTAACTGGTGCTGAGAAAGTCAAAGTTCTATTGGCACAGGCTCTATTTGGAAATCCAGACATCTTACTATTAGATGAGCCTACAAACCACTTAGATTTAGATGCCATTGCTTGGTTAGAAGAATTCTTGATTAACTTTGAAAACACTGTAATCGTAGTATCTCATGATAGATATTTCCTCAATAAAGTTTGTACTCAAATCGCAGATATCGACTACGGAAAGATTCAATTGTATGCTGGAAACTACGACTTTTGGTATGAATCAAGCCAATTATTGATTCGTCAAATGAAAGAAGCAAACAAAAAGAAAGAAGAAAAAATAAAAGAATTGCAAGACTTTATTTCTAGATTTAGCGCAAATGCTTCCAAATCCAAGCAAGCTACTTCTCGTAAAAAGGCATTAGAAAAAATTGAATTAGATGACATTCGTCCATCTAGCAGAAAATACCCTTACATCGACTTCCGTCCAGATAGAGAGATCGGAAACGAAGTTTTAACTGTAGATGGTTTGAGCAAAACAATCGATGGCGTTAAGATCCTAGATAATTTAGAATTCACAATCACACGCGAAGACAAGGTTGCATTCGTAGGTGGTAATGAATTAGCCAAAACTGTATTATTTAAGATCCTATCTGGGGAAATGGAACCAGACGAAGGATCTTACAAGTGGGGAATCACAACGACACAGGCATACTTCCCAAAAGATAGTACACAAGAATTTAACAACGACTACACAATCGTAGATTGGTTGACACAGTATTCAGAGATTAAAGATGCGACACACGTACGTGGATTCTTAGGTAGAATGCTGTTTGCTGGAGAAGATGGAGTCAAGAGAGTAAAAATATTATCCGGTGGTGAAAAAGTACGTTGCCTATTATCAAAGATGATGATATCTGGGTCAAACGTATTAATCCTAGACGAACCAACTGACCACTTAGACATGGAATCCATTACCGCACTCAATAACGGATTGATGAAATTCCCAGGAGTAATCCTATTCTCCTCTCGTGACCATCAGATTGTGCAAACAACTGCAAATCGAATCATGGAAATCGTACAAGGTGGAAAATTAATCGATAAAATCACTACTTATGATGAATACCTAGAAAGCGATGAAATGGCAAGAAAACGTCAAGTTTACTCAATGGTTGAGGAAGATAACTAAGAAAGGGGACAGTGGTAGGATGAGCATTTGCTCATATCTCCGCTGTCCCCAATTAGGGACGGGGGAGATATGAATCGAAGATTCATCCTTCCCCCGTCCCATTTGTCTGACGATAATTTTATCCTAAATGGATCTCCAAGCTCTTGCCCTCTTCATATCCCTCTAGTTCTTGAATCACACTCAACACGGTGTTTTTCACAATATCCTGTACGAATGGTGCCATCTGCAATTCCTTCCCATCCACTTTTACCGATATCTTTGGATTCTTCACTGCACAATCTGACTCTTTCTTTTTCTTATTGATGAGTTCTACCGCAAATGTTTCACAACTGTATCCACAAGCATTACAACATTCTTTCGGAAGATATGGTAACTTATGAAAGGTCTTCAATTCGATTAAGTCCACCAATTTCTCTACATCTGTCAGTGCATTGATTGCTGGTTTTCCCCATAGCTCTTCTCTTCCCACAGACATTCTTCCAGAGAGTGCAATGGTATAGTCACTCCATTTTTCTTTTGCATCTTCCTCTGTATGAGCTGTCACGATGACAGGAACTGCTGCGTCGCTCACACCCTCTAGTACCAAATAGTCAAAAGAATCATCGAAATGGTCAATAATTGCCTTAATATTCAAGTTCTCCTGATATAAGACATCTGTTTCAAAGTATCCTCTTGCAACCACCAACTGTGATCCTGCATTCTTATGGCGGTCAGTATTGCTTCCTTCTGTATCAATCTTGAACAGTTCATAGTGTATTTCCTTTACGGATCCAACTTTATAGCCTCTTCTGACCAATTCCGATATGATATTCTCAATCGTAGTTGTTTTTCCACTCTGTGTGATACCACAAACCGATATAATCTTCATAGCAAAATCCCTCCTGTAATTGTAGCTGACTGAACCAATATGATACTTAAGGCAATCACTACATCCTTTTTCTGTACTCGCATTTCTATCATATCGGTACGTCTATCATATGCCCGAAACCCTCTCACCTGCATACTCGCCGACAAATCTCTAGCTTTCAGCAAGGAAGTAGAAATAACAGGAAAGAATAGATATGAGTACAATTTAATCTTATTCTTTAGTTTCAGTTCCTTGATTTCAATTCCCCGTAGTTGAATTGCGTATAACGAGTTTCTCATCTCTGTACGAAACCTAGGAAGAAACCCCAGACCTAGAACTGCGGTAAATGCTAGTTCATATGGAATCTTGAACCATACCATTCCTTGCACAACCTCTTCCCGATTCACCTGTCCAATGCAACATGCACCACAGATGAGCGTAAAAAATCGCAAGAAAATAATACCCCCTTGATAGATTCCTTCCGATGTAAACACAGTCACTTGGAATATTGCAAGCAAAACCGTCCCCTCTTTTACAAAGAAACTTTGTGCGATTGTAGCGAATAAGATCACTTGCCAAAGCCTCTTTAGTTTCTTAAACAATCCATTGATATCTGCATTCACATAACGTGTCAAAATATATATTGTAATTACAGCAACCAAGGATATTACTATATTTTTTGAAAATACTGCAATCAACGAATTAATAATAATTAGTAATAGCAAGATTCGAACATCAATTTTTCTATTCAATCACTCGACCACCTTTCATCACAATTCGCTTGCTAATATAAGGCTCCAGCAGTTGTACGAACTCTTTATCATGACTGATTAGCACAATTCCTTTTCCTTGTATAAGCAATTTCTCAATAATCTCAAACATTACCTTCTGAGAATCACGATCCAATCCACTTGTAGGCTCATCTAAGATAAAATAATCAGGGTCATTCATCAACAAAGCACTGATTGCAAGCCGCTGTTTCTCCCCACGCGATAGGTTCACCACACTAGCTTCTAGAAGGTGATCTAGTTGAAAGGTCTTGAGTATCTGAATTGCCTTTTCTCTCGCCTCTTCTGGATTCTTATCTTTTAGTAATTCAACAAAGGTAAGCTCCTCAAGGGGCGTGACAGCAAACAACTGATTGGCCGGCTCCTGAAAAAGATATGCGATTCTCTTCCCGATTTTCGCCAAAGAATCATCTTTGATCGATTCACCATCTAGTAAGATGTCTCCTTCTTCTGGTTTTAGAATCCCTGCTAGTATCTTCGCTAAAGTACTCTTACCCTCTCCATTGGAACCTGCAATTAAGGTAACGGTTCCACAATCTGCTTGAAAATCTGCCCCAGATATGTTAAACCCATCTTTCTTATAGGAAAATCCAATCCCTTTTAATTCCAACATCGTTATACTCCTTTAGTCTAAACGTACTACCTGATCTGCAACTCCATCGGCCATCTCTGTATGTTCTGTCATTAAAAATGTATGACCTTTTACATGTAGGTCGTGGAGAATTTCTAATAACTTTCCACCATTGGTTTCGTCCAACTGGGAAAACACTTCATCAAGCAGATAAATCTTTGGCCTCATCGCCATAGTTGCTGCAATAGTCAACATGACTTTTTGTCCGCCCGATAAATCATGCGGATTCTCTTCCTTGTATCTCCATAAATCAAATATCTCCAACACTTCTTGCGTACGCTCGAGGATAATCTTACGATCAAGATTCAGATTCTGCAATCCAAAGTAAATCTCCTCTCTGACCGTAGGTGCAACCAGACGATTCTCTGCTGTTTGAAAAACCACACCTAGATTTTCTGATAAAAATGCTGGAGAAGCACTTCTTACATCCTGTCCTTGGATATAAATATTTCCTGTCATCTGCTCCTTATTTGTAGCTAATGTATTCGATATCAAGGATAAGAGTGTTGACTTTCCAGTCCCACTCTTTCCTTTGAGGAGAGTCCAGCCCCCCTCATATACACTCATATTAAAACCATGAAAGATCTCTCTTGAATCTTCATAGGAGAATGTAAGGTCTCTCACCTCAATGGCTGCTTGCCTACTCATGGAAGCTCACTTCCGCCAGATACTTGCACCACTGTTGGCTAAATTGATCTTGTGGAAGTACCATCATAAATGGTCCAGACCCTCCACTTTCCTTGTCTCCTAGCGGTTCTCCCTCTTCATGTGATACAATGACACATTGTTGTGGATCCATGGCTTTTGTCATATCCACTCCTGAAGTGTAACTATCAATGGCTTTGAAGGTCACACTGCTATATGTCGAAGTGTCAATGCCGAAATGTTCTACCAACTGTTGGAACGCTATCCCCTCAAAATTACGAATCTCTCCATCTGTATTGCTTGAATCATAATTCGCTGCAATATCTTGCATACCAATTTCATCTAATACCGATTGATTCACCTCATAAGTTTCTTCCCCAACAAGAATCACAAACATTTCATCATCTGAAACCATCGTATTCGGTTTGTTCAAGAAATAGAGAATCACTGTTCCAACCAAGAGAACTATTAGTATCACTATAATAATCTTCGTTTCTTTTTTCATTTTTCCTCCTATTGTTGTACTGAAATATAAGGAACAACACTGTTTTCAGCCGAGATAAACCCATGTACACCACTCGACTCTGACTCAGGATACACCCCATGGTCTGCAGTGATGATTACGCGCCCCTCAAATCCCGCCATTAACTCTTCTACCATCTTATCTACTTCTTCCATCGTCTGAATATTCTCCTGCGAATACACACCGAACTTAGAAGCGGAGTCGTCTACTCCATGAAAATGAACATATAGAAAATCTGTATTTTCTGCCTTCGCTTCCATAGCATTTTCAAATACTGCTTCATCACTGGTCTGGTCTTCCGCTGCTACGGAAATAATTGGTTCCAAGGAAGTCTCAATCAAACTTGTATTTCCTTCTACATAAAGTGATGTTTTCCCCATCTCATCTAACTGAGCAAATGCATCATCAACCTTCAGTTCCTTATCTCCTCGAACTTGAACTCCTGTTACATTTGGTTGTTGACCTGTGAGCATGGATGCTAGCCCTACATTAGATATTGTCGGGTACACGGATAGTGCCGTCATCTTATCTAGACTAGAAATAAAAGGAATTACCCCCTTCTCTACTCCAAAATCATAAATCATCTGTCCAAACCCATCAATTTCAATGACCATAATTTTCTCATCATTTTCCATTGCGTACATGACATCATTGTAAACCTCTGTAATTGAAATCAGTGGTGGATCTGCAACAAGCCCTGAAATGTTTTCAATCACTTCTCCCCCTGATTTTCGATAATCAATTCGGTTTTCTTCATAGATAATCTCTGTATCTTCGTCTGGATTATCATAGATGAGTTGCCCATCTTTTGTATAGACTGCCACCTTGTTATCATAAGTCAGCACCTTGTCTAACTTCACTCCCATTTCACGGGTATAAATGGTAACGCCTTCGCCTTCAATCTCTGAATTCCCTTCGAATTCCAATATATATTCATAGCCATTTTTATAGATTTCCGACCACGATAAGAAGGTATTCTCCGTTCCAGACGCAAGCCCCACACTATCAAACAACATATCATTTGATGCAATAACCACTTGATCAATCATCTTAATCTGACTCGAAATCGGATAGGCTTCTGTCACATTCTGCCATCCCATCTCATCTGTATAGAAGATATTACACTCCGCTAATTTATTTGATGAAATCTCTGCAGTTAATCCATCGCTACCAATGAGTAATACTTGATACTCTTCTAGCGACGGAGTTGACTTTTGAACAATTTCTTCCAATGTAATCGCATCATAGGTACTTCCTTCTACCTCAAAATCATAGGTTGTATATTCCCCATTCCCGTTGAAGAAATAGGGTTCCTCTACATCGCCCTTCACGGTAAAACCTAAAGTCGAAGCGTAGGTATTTTCTGTCACTCCATCACTCCCTGTATTCTCTCCACATCCAGACAGTGTAATCATAGCCATGCTTCCAACAAGAATTCCAGCTATGAAACGAGACTTGATTTTTTTAATTTTGCATATATCTGCCATGCAATGATTCCTCCAAATCCTCCTGAAAATGCTGCTAAAAAGATACTGAATAATAGTGGAATCAATGGTAAGTTAAAGAACACCGCATTTACCAATAGACTTCCTGTTATATTGGCTGCAATACCACCTAACAAAAAGTGTAAACTTATAAAATCTTTTTTCCATGCCAATAAAAATACCAAATCCACTGCTAAACCTGGTAATGAGTATGTCACAAGGCTAATAATCCCATGAGAACCGCTGATTCCTGCGATAATAACCATGATTCCTTGAGTGAATCCTGTGAGCAACCCACCACCTGGTCTTCTACATATCCCAGCTGCAAGTACAATAAAGGACATATATAGTCCACCCGCCACTGCCCCACCTGGGATAAATAGACTACTAGTCAAGATATGTACTAGCGGGACAATCACAGACTTGGCTGCAATCCCTGCGGCCGCCATCAGTGCTACCACAACTAAGTGGTAGATTGAAAACTTATCTAAATATTTTCTCAAATTATTCACCTACTCTTATAGACAACACTTTACTTTGAGTTCCATCGATATCTACGTAAATCTCTCCTTCTGTAATGGTAAATGCCATCGTTTCTGCTGTAACACGGTCTATCACTGTACTTCCCTCTTGCAGTGTCAACTCGTAGTTTTCACCCTCAATTAATCCAGCTACTTCTAAAATAGTGGAAATTGTCATTTCACTACCATCTGTGCCTATTTTCATCTCTAACATCTGACCACTTAAAATACAAACATCGCTAAGTTTCATATAAAGGTTTTCCTTCATTAACATTCCTTTTGGAAGGTCAGGACCTACGAACATCGGCGCATCATCACCAGTGATTTTCATGTATTGATTAGTTGCAAGATCCCATTTCTCTGTCTTATTCCATCCATCTAGTCCCATAAATGTAACAAATTCATCTGTACGTCCTGTAGCAGCTAAAATATCCTCGATTGTAACTGCTTCATCCACACTATCTTCGAATTTATAATCTTCAATCGTCAACTCATTCTCTACTATAAGAGATTCTTGGAATAATACTTCTTTTGTCTCAACAACCTCTTTTGGATTTAGAAGCTCAATTGTTTCGATAAACTTCACCCAATACATGGCTCTCTCTTCTGGAACCACGCTTCTTAGATCCACGTCTTCTCCATTGACTTCATATGCGATTAAGATATCACGTTTTGCTAACACATCTGCTGGAATTTCAATTGCATATCCATCCGTTGCTGTAATAATCAGTGAACCGTAATCCTTTTGACTCGTCCCATGTTCTGCTAAAAGCGTTTCCAAATACACCCCTTTTGCCGAAGTCGGCTTCTCATCTCCTGATGCATCTACAGAAACTGCATCTACAGATTCTGCAGTGTATGCCTTAATCTCTTCTCCTGAGATTACCACATCTTCCTCGCTAATTCCCTTAATCGTAATCATCTGTTCATCTGCTACTTCTCCAGTAGCCACATAACCATATTCTTTTGGATTTGCTCCTGCATCACGCACTGCATTTGCAGTCGCTGCTATAATACCTCTACTTGTCATTGTTGCCCCTGTAACCACATCAACATCTAATCTCTGTGCTTCCACAATTGCAGTGGGTAAAGGCTCCAATGCCTTATCTGCATACTCTGCATCATCACTGTTAGACACAACTTTAAGGGAGCGGATAACCCCTCCCTCTGCAACCATCTCTACCGTCAAATCGCCACCGTGGCTCTTCGCAGTTCCTTGGTATGTTCCGTCTTCTAAGTCAGCCATCACTGCCCCCGCTGAAGATTCCTCCTCAACCTGCGGCGCAGTACATGCTACTACAGTGAGTAAAACTACAAATGTACACACAATCAAAACTCTTTGAATTATTTTACTCATACGGATCACCTACTATTCTATAATAAGAGTTGCTGCAAATTTTGCCAAAGTCTTACCTGATGCCTCTTTCGGACTAATATGGATGCTATTTTCTTCCAATGGCTCTCCACCATCCAACCAAGCAACAATCACATCATCCGCTAGAGCCATATCACTCTCATATACCACTTCATATCCATCAGATGCAACAATTGTCAATGTGTTCAATTCTGTGACACCCATTGAATCCAAAACGTCTTTCAATAACACACCACCATAGTTTCTCTCTGTCTCTTCACCATTTTTATTCGTACTTACTGAAGTAAGTTCTGTATATGTAAGCTTCTTCGCATCTTCTTGAGTAAATTCCTCTACCCCATCCACACCTTCAACAGCTAATGTGAAATCTACATAAGTTACATCTGCACTACCATTACCACTTCCACTTCCACTTCCATCTCCATTACCGCTTCCATCTCCATTACCACTTCCGCTTCCGCTTCCACTTCCTCCTGCAGAATTTCCACACCCTGCAATTGCTACTGTTAATAATACCATCATCATTAATACACTAATTAATTTTTTCATCTTCTCTACTCCTTTTCAATCACGGAAGGCTTTCGGTTTCCCCAGACCCAATGGCTAGTCTCCATGTCATATATAGACTTATTTTATATATATAATTTAGGAAAAATAGCTCGAAATATTTGAATTTTGTTGTGAATACAAACAAAAGCAGTAATTTCCCCTCCTTTTTTGCACTTGTTCGTATTTTTTTAGTATACAATAAATGTATAAAAATGTCAAAATTTACACAGGGGACAGCGGAGATATGAGCAAATGCTCATCCTACCACTGTCCCCTTCATATCTCTCCCGTCCCCTTTAGTTTCCGCATTCGATACTGATTTCATTGAATTTCGTCAAGATGTCTTCAATCTTGATATCCTTCTTATCTTCACTATCTTTATCCATAATGCATTCCCCTTGGTGCATCATAAGCAATCGATTACCATATTCTATCGCATAACGAAGATTATGAGTTACCATTATGGTAGTTAGATTTTTTTCTTTTACAATTTTATCAGTTAATTCCATGATGATTTCCGCTGTTTTAGGATCCAGTGCAGCTGTATGTTCATCTAGAATCAAAAATTCAACCGGTGTTAGGGTTGACATCAACAATGCCATCGCTTGCCTCTGGCCTCCAGATAGTGCACCCACTTTCACATCCATCTTATCTTCTAGTCCTAGATTTAATTCTTGCAAGCTTTCACGATAGAATTCTTTTCTTTCACGATTGACTCCGGGAGACAGACCATATATCTTCCCCTTATTATCTGCTAGGGACATGTTCTCTAAAATAGTCATCCCAGGACTAGTTCCCATCGCTGGATTCTGGAATACACGACCGATTTTTCTGTTTCTGACATATTCTTTCTCTTTTGAGATATCTGCTCCGTTTATGAATATTTTCCCCCCCTCTATGGGAATACTTCCGCAGATGATATTCAGCATAGAAGTTTTTCCCGAACCATTACTACCGACTACCGAAACAAAGTCTCCCTTTCCTATGGTGAGGTCAAAATTTTGAAAAAGGCACATTTCATTGACTGTTCCAGGATTATAATATTTTTGGATTCCTTTTAATTCAAGCATTCTGTTTCACCTTTTTCTTTCTATCCATACTCAATATCAATATTACTAAAAATAAAATTGCTGTAATCAACTTCATACTCTGTGGTTCGAATTGACGAATTGCGATTGCAACACATCCTTTGTAGATAATAGAACCAATCAGTACCGCTGTTGTCGCCTTGAAGAACGTTAGATTCTTAAATAAACCTGTACCTATGATTACACTTGCCAATCCAATTACAATCGCACCTGTTCCCATTGAGATTTCAAATACCCTTTGTTCTTGTGCAAATATGCACCCTGCTAAGCTCACTAAACCATTCGCAATTGCCAATCCAATGATTTTTACATTCCCCAAATCTTTCGCCAATGAAGTGACCAAAGTCTCGTTATCCCCAACTGCTCGAAGTAAAAAACCCGATTTTGTCTTCATAAATAAATCCAATAATATCTTGCAGACTACAGTAATGATTATGATAATAATCAATGTAGCAAATGAGCTATCTCCGAAGATACTCTCCACCATAGGGTTTTTGAAGATTGTATCCTGAGAAAACAATGGTACATTGGATGTTCCAGCAATGTATAGGTTAATAGACCATAATGCTGTCATCATAATAATCCCCGATAACAAATCCCTTACTTTGAATTTTACATGAATCAATCCTGTACATATTCCCGCCAATGCTCCGACTGCAAACGATGCTACTAATGTAAGATATGGATTTACTCCATTTGTAATCAATATTGCTGTAACAGATGCGCCTAGTGGAAAGCTCCCATCTACCGTCAAATCTGGAAAATCTAAAATTTTATAGGTAATATATACGCCTAACGCTAGGATTCCATATACAAGCCCTTGCTCTAATACTGTAATCAATAAATCCATGTCTACTCCTCAATACTATCAAATGTTTCAGCTGCTGTTTCAATCACTGCTGCATCAATGGTCAATCCTAATTTTTCCGCTACTGCACTATTGTAATATAGAGCAACTTCTGTCACCGTTTCAAATGGAATTTCTGACGCTTTTATTTCTCCTTTTAGAACCTGTGCTGCCATAGCTCCCGTTTGTTTTCCTAATGCCACATAGTCGATTCCTTGTGCTGCTAAACAACCGATTTTTACTTGTTCGATTTCACTTCCAAACACTGGAATATTCTTCTCAAATGCCATCTCTAGAATCGTTGGCAATGAACTTACCACTGTGTTGTCTGTCAAGTTTGTCATGCAATCCACTTGAGACAACAAATCTTCTGTTGCAAGTGAAATATCAGCCGTTGAAGAAATTCCTTTTGTTACTAATTCAAATCCATACTCTGCTACTGTCGATTCATATTCTGCGATTGCCGAAACAGAGTTTGCTTCACTTGTAGTATATAGAATTCCTAATTTCTTAGCGTCTGGTAACATCATTCGAATCATTTCCAACTGTTTTCCTACCGCTAACTTATCACTGGTTCCTGTCACCTCTCCTACCGATGTTCCATCTGCATTTGCTAGCTCTGCGGCAACTGGATCTGTGACCGCTGTATAGATAACTGGTATGTCTTTATCACTTCCTACATTGTACAATGTCTGTGCACTCGGTGTAGCGATTCCACACATCAAATCTACATCATCAGATGCAAACCCATCTGCGATCTGCCCCGCAATCCCCATATCTGCTGTCGCATTTTTATACTCTACTGTAAGATTCTCTCCCTCTACGTATCCAGCTTCTGCCAATCCTTCCAAAAATCCTTCCCTACAGTTATCTAACGATCCGTGCTCCGCAAATTGTGAGATTCCAACTGTAATACTCCCCGAATCCTCATTTCCACATCCTACCAACAAACTTCCCATCATTGCTCCAACCATCAACATTGTAATCACCTTCTTTTTCATCTCTTCTTCTCCTTTTCCTCTATTCATATTATTCTACACCTTGTTAGCCCTGAGTATTACAGAGTATTTTAGTGCAATGGAAACACCGTTTCCTATTACACAAAAAAACGCCCCAAATCTAAGAAACTCTTAGATTTGAGACGGTAATATCTTCATATTATCGCGGTACCACTCAAATTGACATAATGTCCACTCATTCATGTACTAACATACACTCCAGATTTATAACGGGTTCGGTTCCCGACTAGCCATACTCTCTAATCGATTTCAAGCAGCCCTCGAAAGTCCATTCAATTATCTACTTCATATGGCAATCCCACCACCTGCCACTCTCTGAAATGTCGTAATATAACTTACTCCTCTTTCTCAACGGTTTAACTATTTTATAATTTACATCATAATTATGAAAATGTCAACTATTTTTTGATAAATATAAAAATACAATTTTCCAATGATTTCATATTATTTATACCTCCATTTTAGATGTTCTGGATAGCTTCACGAATATTCTTCACCCCTATAATCTCAATTCCTGTGATTTTCTTCAATTCTGTGCTAGATACTGCTGGCATTATACAACGTTTAAATCCTAGTTTTTTCGCCTCTAGCACCCTTTGTTCTGGCATGCTTACAGCTCTAACTTCACCGCTGAGTCCTACTTCA
>CAYIZP010000030.1:0-25395 GCA_964367905.1 uncultured Lachnospiraceae bacterium | reverse complement strand
CACCCTTTGTTCTGGCATGCTTACAGCTCTAACTTCACCGCTGAGTCCTACTTCACCAAATACGATGACACCCTCTTCAATGGGACGATTTTTGTAACTAGAAACAATGGCTAGAATAATCCCTAAGTCTATGGCAGGTTCATTCATCTTAATTCCCCCTGCAATATTAATATATGCATCACAGCCTCCAAGTTGTAAGCCAGCTCGTTTTTCTAATACTGCCATCAATAAATTCACACGATTATAGTCTGTTCCTGCAGCAGTCCTCCTCGGCATTCCGAAATTGGTCTCTGAAATCAAAGCTTGCACTTCAACTAGAATGGGTCTGGTTCCTTCCATAGAGCATGCCACTACTGAACCAGATGCATTTTCCGGTCTCCCACTTAGCATGAACTCAGACGGATTCTCCACTTCTACCAACCCGTTTTGTTGCATCTGAAAGACACCGATTTCATTGGTTGAACCGAATCGATTCTTCACTCCTCGTAGGATACGATAAGAGGCATGTCTATCACCCTCGAAATACAAAACTGTGTCTACCATATGTTCCAATACTCTAGGTCCAGCTACTGTACCCTCTTTTGTCACATGTCCTACTAGGAATATCGTAATTCCCATCCCCTTCGCAATCTGCATGAAGGTATTGGTTCCTTCACGAACTTGTGATACACTTCCTGGTGCCGAACTGACTTCCTCGCTATACATGGTTTGAATGGAGTCAATGATAACAACTTCTGGCTTTCGATTCTCAATGGCAAGTTTTATAGCCTCTAGGCTAGTTTCACAAAACAGCAGTAAATCATCTGTGAATTCTCCCATTCGATTAGCCCGTAACTTAATCTGTTTCAGAGACTCCTCTCCGGATACATAGAGTACTTTCTTATGCTCTCCTGCCAAATTCCTACACATCTGTAATAGGAGTGTCGACTTCCCAATTCCAGGATCTCCACCAACTAGAACAAGAGAACCGTTCACAATTCCTCCACCCAAAACACGATCAAATTCATTGATATTTGTTGTCAAACGATTATCGAATTCTAGCTGAATATCTGATAACGTTGAAATCTGCTGTTCTTTCTCTCTCTGTTTCTTATACGCACCCTTGGTATTGACCTTTTCTTCTACAAATGTGCTCCATTCCTTACACATAGGGCATTGACCAAGCCACTTACTCTCTTCATGCCCACAACTTTGACAATAGAATACTGTTTTAATCTTCGCCATAATGCCTCATTTTCTTTCGTTTATTTCATTACACTCGTGTTACAGCAACCTCAACTGCTAACCCTTCTGACAATTCAACACCAATGCTTAACTTTCCGCTTACATTGGTATTCATTTCACCTATATCATTTCCGTTCTTGCGGATTAAATATGATTGAGACGGTTCTAATTCTAGGGTTACTTGTGCATCTCTATCACCGAAGACATCAAAACTAACTTGACTTTCCTGTGCCTTATAATTTTCTACCCTTGTACCTGGCACGGATTCATACACAAACATACCATTTTTCTCCAGTTTAGTGATATCGGCAAATGTTTTAACTTTGTATAAGTCTCCTTGAAATTCAAAGTCTTCTACCTTGGTTTTTTTATCCAAAGTATAATCTCCAAAACTAAGTGTATGATTCTCTTCCTTCTTCAGTAATTCTTTTGTATCAATCATTTTTTCCTCCTAACTAATATCTGTACATATCATTTGTTACTTCTTTGCTTCTGTAAATATAACTTCTCCTCTTACATAAGCAACATCCACTTCCATACCTTCTGTGATTTCTCCATTTAAGATCGCATCTGCCAACTTGTCTTCTAGTTCATTTTGTAACGCTCTCTTCAATGGACGAGCTCCATACTTCACATCCGTACCCTTTTCTACAATATGCTTCTTCAATGACTCTCGAACATGTAGGGTAATCTTCATCTGATTCTGCACCCTCTGAACAAACTCATTGCAGAGTAGGGTTACAATCTTCTTCAGTTCCACCTTGCCTAGCATATGGAATACCATAATATCATCGATACGATTCAAGAATTCTGGTTTGAAGATTCTCTTCACCTCGTCCATCACGTTAGACTTCATTCTCTTATAATCAGTGGCATCATTTTCCTTTGCAGCAAATCCTAATTTTTTGGGTTCAATGATTGCCTGCGCTCCAGCATTTGATGTCATAATAATAACCGTGTTCTTAAAATCGACCTTGCGACCTTGTGAGTCTGTAATATGCCCATCATCCAATACTTGAAGTAAGATATTAAACACATCTGGATGTGCTTTTTCTATCTCATCAAATAAGATAACAGAATATGGATTTCTTCTCACCTTCTCGCTTAATTGACCGCCTTCTTCATGTCCTACATATCCAGGAGGTGAACCGATTAATTTCGAAACACTATGTTTTTCCATATACTCTGACATATCGATTCGAATCATCGCATCTTCTCTACCGAACAAAATTTCAGCAAGTGCCTTGCTCAATTCGGTTTTACCAACCCCTGTAGGTCCTAAGAAGAGGAATGTTCCTGTCGGCTTCTGTGGATCTTTTAATCCAATTCTTCCACGTTTTACAGCCTTTGCTACCGCTGTAACTGCCTCTTCTTGCCCAATCACTCGTTTGTGCAGAGTTACTTCTAGTTTTCGCAAACGCATGTTTTCTTTTTCAGATAGTTTGCTCACTGGTATCTTCGTCCATGCCGAAACCACATCTGCAATATCTAACTCTAATACTTCGAGTGAGGTGTTTTCATTCTTTTTGTTAAATCGTTTTTTCGCCTCTAAAATTTTCTGGCTAATCTCTTTTTGCTCCTTACGATATCTGGCAGTAGCCTCAAAATCATTGACCTTCAAGGCCTCTTCCATCTTCTGATATGCAACCTTTGCCTCTTCTTCCAATTTATGAATACGCACTGGAATCTTGAATCCTCGAAGGCTCACTCTCGAACAAGCTTCATCTAATACATCAATGGCCTTATCTGGAAGAAAACGATCTGTGATATATCGTTCAGAAAGCTCGACCGCAGCGTGAATTGCCTCATCCGATATCTGTACATCATGATGTAATTCATAATGTTTTGACAATCCCTGTAGAATCTGAGCACACTGCTCTAAACTTGGTTCCTCTACTGGAATCGGTTGTAATCTTCGCTCTAGAGCTGGATCTTTTCCGATGTATTTTCGATATTCTCCAACCGTAGTCGCACCGATTAGCTGCATAGTTCCACGCGCTAGGGATGGCTTCAGGATGTTCGCTGCATCTAGGGTCCCCTCTGAACCACCCGCCCCGATGATAGAATGAATCTCGTCGATGAAGAGAATGATATCATCGTCCTTCTCCACTTCTTGAATCATCTTCTTCATTCGCTCTTCGAACTCTCCACGAAACTTGGTTCCTGCGATCATGCTCGATAAATCCAAACTGATGACACGTTTGCTCTTCATCACATTTGGCACCATTCCAGTGACAATATTCTGCGCTAACCCTTCTACGATTGCAGTTTTTCCAACACCTGGCTCTCCAATGAGACACGGATTGTTCTTTGTTCTACGGCTTAGGATCTGCATCAAACGTGTAATCTCTTCTTCACGTCCTAATACTGGATCTAACTTCCCATCGCTTGCTTGCTGCGTTAAGTCTACACTAAATTTATCCAAAAATGAATCTGAGGTTTTATCTTCCATATCCAGAGCATAGTCTTGAGGGTTTTCACCTAAACTCGCTAGGATATCCGTATATATCTTCTGTAGATTCGCCCCAAGTGTCGATAAAACACGTGCTGCTACCGATTCATAATCTTTCACAATTGCAATTAAAAAATGTTCCGTCCCAATCTTTCTACTTCTTAGTTTAATCGCCTCTTTTTTGCTCTGATATAACATTTGTTGAAGACGTGGTGTATATTCCAACTTGCGTCCCGTACCCTTCTCAGTCGAAATCAACTCCAGCATCAAAGTTTTTATATTATCTTCGCGAATACGATTCATCTCTAAAACCTGAGCTCCAACACCAGTAAAGACATTTCGCACCCCCAGCAATAAATGTTCAGTCCCTATATATGGATGCCCTAATTCTTTTGCTAGTTTTCTTGCAATTTGCAATACTTCCTCAGCCTGTGCTGTATATTCTAGTTTCATTTACCCCCGCACCTTTCTGTCTCATGGGAACCAATATCAACAATCATCAATTGCCTTTCCGATATCGGTTCTCATGTATTTGTTCGAAAAATCTATCCATTCCGTAGCCTGATATGCATTCTTACGCGCTTCCTTCAAATCAGTACCTTTTGCAGTAATTCCAACTACACGTCCACCGTTTGTGACAATTTTATCATTCTCAAATTTGGTACCTGCATGGAAACAATAATATCCATCCTTATCTTTGAATGTATCGAATCCGCTCATTGGAATTCCCTTCTCATAACTTTCAGGATATCCGGCCGATGCTAATACCACACAAACTGCAGCATTATCTTCAAATTCTAATTGAATCTTATCTAAGGTTCCATCTACGCACGCATTAATTACATCGATGATATCATTCTTCATTCGTGGTAGAACTACCTGAGCTTCTGGATCTCCAAATCTTGCATTATATTCTAATAATTTCGGTCCATTTTTCGTCAACATTAAACCAAAGAAGATAATTCCTTTAAATGGTCTTCCTTCTGTTTCCATAGCATCAACTGTCTTTTGGAATATGTGATTTTCGCAGAATTCCTCTACTTCTTTTGTATAGAATGGGCTAGGGGAGAATGTCCCCATTCCTCCCGTATTCAATCCTTGATCTCCATCCTTTGCACGTTTATGGTCTTGCGCCGAAGTCATAGTTCGAATGGTCTTACCATCTACGAATGAAAGAACGGATACCTCTCTTCCTTCCATGAACTCCTCGATAACTATAGTATTTCCAGCCGAACCAAATTTCTTATCTTCCATAATCTCTCTGACGCCAGCTTGTGCCTCTTCCAGAGAATGGCAGATGAGTACACCTTTTCCAAGCGCTAACCCATCAGCCTTTAATACAATTGGAAAGTCTGCTGTTTCCAGATAATAGAGTGCTTCTGCTGAATCTGTAAAATTCTGATACCCCGCAGTCGGAATTTCATACTTTTGCATCAAATCTTTCGAAAATGCCTTAGACCCTTCTAGAATTGCCGCTTTTTTATCTGGGCCAAACACCCGCAATCCTGCTGCTTCGAATACATCAACTACACCTCCAACAAGAGGGTCATCCATTCCAATAATCGTCAAATCAATTTGATTTTCCTTTGCAAATTCAACCAATTTATCGAATTCCATAGCACCGATGTCTACGCATTCCGCGTATTCTGAAATCCCAGCATTTCCTGGTGCACAATAGATTTTATCTACTTGCACACTCTTAGCCACACTCCAAGCGATGGCATGTTCTCTTCCACCACTACCAACTATTAATACCTTCATGTACTTCTCCTTATTTTGCAACCACTTTTCCATCAGCAACTTCTATCTTATCATTTGCAATCATTTGAATTGCCTCTGGAAGAATCACCCATTCTGCTTCTTGCATTACTCGCTGTTGTAATTCCTTTGCTGTATCTCCATCCAATACTGGAACAGATTTCTGTAGTATAATAGGTCCTGTATCCGTCCCCTCGTCCACGAAATGAACAGTAGCACCAGTCAATTTAACGCCACGACTCAAAGCCGCCTCATGCACCCTTAACCCATAATACCCTGTTCCACAAAATGCTGGGATTAGGGATGGATGTACATTGATAATTCTATTTCTGTATCCTTCAATCATCTTGGATGGTATGACGACTAAGAATCCAGCTAAAACAATCAAATCTGCATTTAGATTATCTACTGCCTGAATCAGTGCATCATTAAACAATTCTCTTGTCTCATAATCTCTCGGAGAAATAGTAAATCCAGATATCCCTGCCTTCTCTGCACGCTCTAAAGCAAATACATCCCTATTGTTACTGATAACACCAACAATTTCAGTATTTGTAATCGCTTGCATCTGTATCGCATCTATGATAGCTTGTAGATTTGTTCCTCCACCCGAAACCATTACCACAACTCTTAGCATAGAGTAACCCCAACTTCACCTGCTTCAATCTTACCAACTACATAAGGAACTTCGCCTGCCTCAACCATTGCTTTCATCGTAGCATCTACATCTTTTTCATCTACAGCAACCATCATGCCAAGTCCCATATTATAAGTATTATACATCATCGTCTCTTCAATCTTACCCTCTTGTGCCAATAATTGAAAGATTGGTAAAACCGGATAACTATTCTTCTCAACTACAGCATGCGTACCCTCACATAACATCCTTGGGATATTCTCATAGAAACCACCACCTGTGATGTGACTACAGGCTTTAATCTTCACTCCAGCTTCTTTTACTTTTCGTAGAGCTTGAACATAAATCTTTGTAGGCACCAATAACGCCGCTCCTAGAGTTGTTCCCAACTCATCATAATGTGTATTCAATGATTCTTCCGTCATATCAAACACCTTACGAACTAGAGAAAACCCATTACTATGAACTCCTGAAGAGGCCATACCGATGAGTACATCACCAGGTTTTAGTTCTTTTCCCGTTATTAAATCTTTCT
This sequence comes from uncultured Lachnospiraceae bacterium, assembly GCA_964367905.1. Lineage (GTDB taxonomy): Bacteria > Bacillota > Clostridia > Lachnospirales > Lachnospiraceae > CAUPWF01. The sequence continues at coordinate 18,789 of CAYIZP010000030.1, read as the reverse complement.
CATCTACCACACCAACTGCAAAACCTGCAAGGTCATATTCATCTTCTGGGTAGAATCCTGGCATCTCAGCTGTCTCTCCACCGATAAGCGCTGCATTAGACTGCTTACATCCATCAGCAACTCCGCTCACAATTGTAGCAATCTTCTCTGGCACATTTTTTCCACAAGCAATGTAATCAAGGAAAAATAATGGTTCTCCACCTGCACATGCAATATCATTCACACACATCGCAACGCAATCAACCCCAATTGTGTCGTGCTTATCCATAATAAAAGCTAGTTTTAGCTTCGTTCCTACTCCGTCCGTTCCAGACACTAGAGTTGGCTTTTCCATATCTTTGAACTTCTCCATTGAAAATGCACCTGAAAATCCACCGATATTTGTTAGTACCTCTGGTCTCATGGTTTGCTTGATGTGCTCCTTCATTAACTCCACTGAACGATAACCCGCCTCTATATCGACACCCGCGTTTTTATAATCCATAACTAATAACCATCCCTTTCCAAAATCTTAGCAACTTTGTACCTTTAATCTTATTTACATTTGCTTTAAATATTCTTTATGACCTAATTTTTGTAATTTATCAGCCTTACCTTGCACTGTTTCTTTCATTTCATTTGAGTAATCTTTCAATCTCTGTAACAACTCTGGGTCAGAGGTAGCTAAGATTTTTGCTGCTAAAATCGCTGCGTTCATTCCTCCATTGATTGCAACTGTTGCAACTGGAATTCCTGGTGGCATCTGAACGATAGAATATAAAGCATCCACTCCATCTAGATTTCCTGATGACATCGGAATTCCGATTACAGGCATTGGGAAGATTGCCGCACACATTCCTGGAAGATGTGCTGCCATACCAGCTCCTGCAATAATAACCTTATAGTCTTTTTCCTCTGCTGCTTTCGCATAATCATAGAAAATATCAGGCATTCTATGTGCTGAAATAATTGTCATCTCATAATCTACACCTAATTTTTCTAGCATGTCTGCTGCTTTACTCATGACTTTCATATCTGAGTCACTACCCATTACAATTCCTACTTTTCCCATATCTTTTTTCTCCTTTGTCTTATTGAATATAATATATATTATAAGTGTTTACTTATAAATTTTCCATAGGTTCATTCAAAATCTCTGTTCCAGCTAGGACAAAACGCCCTTGTTTAATAATTTGAATTTTATTTCCTGTTTTATCGATGACAGATATCTCTTCTAACTCTTCGTATGGAATGGTGATATCCGTATGACAATTGTAATAAGCCTTGCTCACATCCTCTTTTCTCAATGCGCTCACTTCATTCTCTCTCGCAACAATTTCCTTTCCATTTGGATTGAACACTTTTGTATCCTCGCTCCAACTATAGCAGGTGTCTCCTACTGCGAAATGAGGTCCCATTTTTTCTGCAATCAGTATCGGTAATTTATCCTCAATACCATATTTCTTCGCCATTACATAGGCTGTTGTATTGGTTCCGATTGCAAACTCACCCATTGGAAGTGAATCGTAATTCTTAAATACATTGTCTTTGATATACTTCTTGCCATCGCTTTGATTTTCAAAATTGCTACATCCATACTCTGTAACTCTTCCATCAACGAATTCAATCTCTAAGTCCAAATACTGTAGCTCTTTTAGATATACTTTTTTGACATGTAATTTCCCTTGTGTGTTCTTCAAAACTGGAGAAGTGAATACTTCTCCAACTGGAATATTTACGTCTGCAACACAATTTTCGAAATTAGTTTCCTTCCGAGGATTCTGTAACTCACCGAGCTGAATGATTAAATCCGTCTGATTTCCATTTCCACCTTTGATGTAAACAGATTCTCCCTCATCAAGTGCATTAATTATAATCTGCTGTATCGCTTCATATCGCTGCGCATCTAAGGTGTTAATCTTGATGGTTTCTTGGAATATTTCTTCGTAGTCCTTTCCAATTTCTGCTATTGGATATGCAATAATTGTGAAACTTCTCTCCTCACCCTTGATATACTTATTCGTTAATTGTCCCGCCCTACTATCATATAACTTCGATAGCTCTTCTTGTTGTTCTGACAAGGTGACTGCACATTGATTTTTCTCTGGTGCAAATGGTTCACTTCCAAAAGTCTCCACAACTGCTGGACCTCCGAATTTTGAAGCAAGTTCTTTATTATTCTCATATGCATTCTTCATAACGTCTAACTTGCGTTCTATATATTTTTTATCTAAAATCAATGCTTGGTCGTCTTTATGGTCGTATTCATACTGCTTATTCGCAATTGCTCCGTAAAACCCTGCCTTATTATGTTGTCTCTTCGTTATAAAGGAGACTGAAGTTCTATAAACGGTAGGCTTAAGATTCATTGCTTGGAACAATTCAATCGCCTTGACAATCATTCGCTCAAACCCCAATACATAATGGATTCCAACTGTAGATTTCTTAGTGATATCCTTTCCTGTCGTGACAAATCCTTTTCGATAGCCTTCCACATATACTTCTGCCATTCGGTCGATTTGACCTTGAGACAAACTTTGCAGATATCTGGCTGTACTTACTTCATTCGCTGTAACATATTCGCCAAAATCATATAGATATTCACAACTGCGCAGGTCAAGATGATTCAGCTGCTCTACAAGCCAACTCTTTTTTGTATCAACCTGCGCTTCTATTCTTTCTGTTACATAAACATCGGAATAATCACTTGCATACCAATAAATAACGCCCTTTATCTCCTCATAATTCGGTTCATTCTCACCCTCAAAGTAATTGTAAACCTGAATAAATAACTCGCTACATATTGTTAATAGCTCTATTCTCTCCTCGAATGCATAAACAATCATTCCTCTAATCTCAGAATACAATGCACTAAGGATTGCTCCATACTCACTCCCTAACATCTCATATGCATATTGTGGATTTGCATAACTCTGTAAATATCGTTCCTCTAGTATATCAAAATATAACCTTTGATTCCATTCTTCTTTTTCTTCTATCGATAGCGAATTCCATTGCTTGTTCTGGCGCAATTGAAACACCTCATCTGTCGACTGAATAAATTCACTTATTGTACGAAAATATTCCCTAAATTTCTCTGCAACTGTGTTTTCATATTCGATTTCTTTTATCCGTTCCACCGCTAATGCGTAACGCTCTTCTATCATTTAGAGTAGCCCCCTTACAAATAATAATATATAAAATAGTACGACTAGTCCATTGCCTCCGATTCCCAACTTGCAAGTCATATAATTCTTTTCCTTCTCTTTGAATCCTAGAATTCCCAGATAGATGCCAAATCCAGCAAATAATGTTGAACTAAAGGCTAAAGCCCCGACAATCGCATGCAGTTGTCCTCTTGTAGTAAAGGCCGCTGCTAAAAAAGAGAGTTGTAAGATAAAATTAGAGACAGCAAATAGACAAGAGTATACGCCTTTTTTTGAGTGGCGCAAATGCACTTGTCCATATTTTCTGTTTTTTATATTGGGTTTATTCTTTTCTTTTCGCTTTATTTGAAACATGCATTCTCCTTATGGCACAAAAAATAGAAAACATGATATAGCCGATACAACCGCCTAAAGTATTTAAAAACAAATCATCTACATCAAAACTTCCAATTTTTGTTAGAAGTTGAATCACCTCAACTCCTAGACTAATCAGTAATGAGAAAAACAATGTCGTTATAAAGTTCCTGCGCTTGCTTGCCATTGCCCACAACCACCCAAGTGGTACAAATATTAAAACATTACCAGCAATATTTGATATTACTGCAACTGGACCCAAGATATCTCGGTTCGACCAGAACCGATTGATTTCCTTAAATAATTCTAGATTATAAGAATATTCTGTTCGAAGATTATCTCGCCCATAAAAATCAGTGACTAACAAAAAATATAATAGAAATAAAATGTATATTACAAAGAGAATTTTTCCTAAGAACCGAATCCTTTCTCGTGTATTATTTTTCAAAACATTTTCCTTCCATTTTAGAAAATAAGATTTTTCTTCTCTTTTATTAATTTCACACCGCTTACGATTGATAAGATACCTACGGTAATTCCGACGGTAATGACAATAATACCGATTGCTACATTTCCAATCCCTGCTATATTCATAATCTTATATGCTTTTTCGTTCATCATGACCTCCTGATGTTATACCCCATACTGTTTATAATATTCATCAATCGCTGCTTTTAATTGATCATCGATTACAATTCTACCACAATATTCTTTGTTATATAAATGCTCAATCACCTCTGCCATTGTAACAATCGCTGTCGTCTGTAGCCCATATTTCTCTTGAATTTCTGCAAGTGCACTTTTGCTCCCTTGCCCTCTTTCCATACGATCAACCGAAACTACCAGTCCCATGGTCTCTACATTGCCTTGAGCTTTTATGATTGGTAGTGTCTCTTCTATCGATGTTCCAGCTGTTGTCACATCTTCGATAATAACAACCTTATCCCCATCATGAATCGGACTTCCTAATAAAATTCCTGTATCTCCATGATCCTTCACTTCTTTTCGATTGGAACAGTAACGAATCTCTTCCCCTGAAATTTCGTTGATTGCCATTGTCGTTGCAACCGTTAGTGGAATTCCTTTGTATGCTGGTCCAAACAAAACATCAAAATCAAATCCAAACTTGCTTTCAATCGCCTTTGCATAGTACTCTCCTAATTTTCGAAGTTGTGCACCATTTCTATAGAACCCTGTATTTACGAAGAAAGGTGTCTTTCTTCCACTCTTTGTTACAAAATCTCCAAACTTCAATACTTCACAATCAATCATAAATTCAATAAACTGCTTTTTATATGCTTCCATAATCTTTCACTCCTATCTATATTCTATTTTACCACACCTATTAATGCTTTCATATCCATAATATTTTTTTTGTGCATATAGTCTTCAATTCCACGCAAAATATCGACTGTAGCCGTTGGATTGATGAAATTCGCTGTCCCCACCGACACTGCAGTTGCCCCAGCCAGGATAAATTCTAACGCATCTTCTGCCGTCATAATTCCACCCATACCGATAATCGGCAATTTCACAGCATTTGCTACTTGGTATACCATGCGCACTGCAATCGGTTTAATCGCAGGACCTGAAACACCCCCTGTCTTGTTCGCAATCGCAAAGCATTGCTTGTCTACATCTATTTTCATACCAGTCAATGTATTAATCAGAGAAAGCACATCTGCTCCTCCTGCTTCCGCAGCTTTTGCCATCTCCGTGATATCGGTCACATTGGGACTCAATTTCATAATGATTGGCTGTTTCGCATATTTCTTCACTTCTCTTGTAATCTCTTCTAATGCCTTCGGGTTTTGTCCAAAAGCAATTCCACCTTCTTTTACATTTGGACAAGACACATTGATTTCCATCATGTCAATCGGCTCATTGGCAAGTCTCTCTACCACTGCACAATAATCTTCTGTTGTCTTTCCACAAACATTCACAATAATCTTTGTATCATATTGTTGCAGAAATGGAATATCTCTTTCACAAAATATATCAATCCCAGGATTTTGCAACCCAATGGCATTCATCATTCCACCCTGAATTTCCGCAATCCTAGGTGTCGGATTTCCTGGCCATGGAATATTAGCCACACCTTTGGTGACTACCGCTCCCAATTGATTCAAATCCACAAATTCTCCATATTCTTTTCCAGACCCAAAGGTACCCGATGCAGTCATAATTGGATTCTTTAACTCTACCCCGGCTAAGTTTACTATTGTATTCATTCTAATAACTTCCTCCTTCTCTAACTCTAGCAACTTTGGACCACAGGTACAAATTGCCGTGTGAAAAATACCATTTTTCACACTAACTCTGTTGCCTCAAAAACTGGACCATCCTTACAGATTCGTTTATTATTCACATTGCTGTGCTCATCCACTTCCTTTGTTTCACACACACATGCCAAACACGCACCAACACCACATGCCATCTTCTCTTCCAATGACAGATAACATTCGATTTGATTCGTGACAGCATATTCTTTGATCGCTCTTAACATTGGAGTCGGTCCACATGCATAGATAATCTCAGCATCTAGCCCTTGCTCCTTAATCGCATCCATGACATTACCTTTTGTTCCTGTACTTCCATCTTCTGTAGCAACATAAACCTTGCCATATTGCTCTAGATCTTCTGTTAAGAAAACTTCATCTCTATATCCAACCACGATTTGCTTTTCACAATTCAATTGTTTCGCCAACTCAAGCATTGGTGGCACTCCAATCCCTCCACCAATTAAAAATGCCTTCTTTTCGATGTGTGGAAATCCATTTCCAAGCGGACCTAAAATATCAATCGTATCTCCTGATGATAGTTTTGAGAAATATTCCGTCCCTGTATTTTCACCTGTTACGCGATACACAATGCGTAGACTGGATTTCTCTTGATTGATTTCGCAGATACTAATTGGTCGTGGCAATAATTTCCCTGTGTCTTTTGTATATAGGGAAATAAATTGTCCCACCTTTGCATATTGTGCAATGTCCTTTGTTTCAATCCACATACTGAAAATATCTTTTGCAAGCATTTCTTGCATCATCACTTTTGCTTCTTCTTTAAACTTATTTGCCATGATTCTCTCCGATTATCTTTATCTATTTTCTAGTGCACCCTTGATATCCTCTACCATATCTACAACAGCTGCTCTCGACGCCTCACCAAAATTCAACTCTCCGTATTTCGCATAAGCCTCTTGCTTATATGCTGCTATAATTCCTCTAGAAGAATTCACGATTGCTCCCAATCCATCTTCGTTGAAGAAATGAACCAAATCAGCTCCTTTTCCCCCCTGAGCACCATAACCTGGTACTAAGATATAAGTTTTTGGCATGATTTTTCGAAGTGCTTTGCCCATTTCTGGATAGGTAGCACCTACAACTGCTCCAATTGCACTATACTGGTCACCCATACATTTTTCGCCCCACTGTGCAACCTTTTCCCCAACCAACTCATAGATCGGGCGTCCATTCACCAACTGATCTTGAAACTCACCACTTGATGGATTGGAGGTTTTTACTAGAATAAATAAACCCTTATTTTCTTCTTTACACACATCAATAAATGGATTCACCCCATCCGAGCCCAAATATGGATTCACAGTTACAAAATCTTCATCGAATGGAACGTAAGTCTTGGAGCCAACTTGCACCTTACCTAGATGTCCTACTGCATATGCTGCCGATGTAGAACCAATGTCTCCACGCTTGATATCTCCAATAATAACGAGATCTTTGGACTTACAATAATCAACTGTCTTCTTAAATGCTTGTAATCCAGGTATCCCAAATTGCTCATACATTGCAATCTGTGGCTTTACAGCTGGAATCAAATCATAGGTATGATCAATAATCTCCTTGTTGTATTGCCAAATCGCTTCGCTTGCTCCTTCTAAAGTTTCTCCAAACTCTTGAAATGCTTTCTCTTGAATGTGATTTGGGATATAATTCATCATTGGATCTAACCCCACAACGATTGGCGCCTTTGTTTCTTGAATTTTCTTCACTAATTTGTTAATCATAACTTATCCTTCCTCTCTAACCGTTTTTATTATTCCAATACTTCGATTGCTTTTTCTAATTGTTCATCCACAGTGTCTTCTTCATCTCCCTCTGGATACTCTTGTTCCACCTCATAGTCTGGTGTAACCCCTACCTCATGTATTTTATTCCCATTCGGTGTAAAATACTCTGATTCCGTCAATTTCATCATCGTACCATCATTCAGATTATAAATTTGCTGTACCACACCTTTTCCATATGTGGTTTCTCCTACAATGGTGCCAATCTCATAATCCTGCACCGCACTGGCAAATATTTCCGAAGCACTGGCACTATAGTTATTCACTAAAACAACCAATGGTTTATCAAATGTATCATCACCCGTACTTGTATAATCAGTACGATTACCCTGTTTATCCTCTGTATAAACTAATACGCCCTCTGGCAATAAAACATCTAGCATATTACAAACTGTATCTAGATTACCACCAGGATTGTTTCTAAGATCAATGACCAATGACTCCATTCCTTGTGCTATCAAATCATCTAGAGCTGCCGTATATTGTTCCAATGTAATCTCGCTAAACTGTGTCACCTCAAGATATCCCACTCCATCTTCTTTCATCTCATAAGAAACTGTCTGCTCTTCGACCAATGCGCGTTCAACAGCGACATCTACCCTGTCTCCTGTCTTATTCTTGATAATTCCAAGTACAACCTCTGTTCCGGCTTCTCCCTTAATATCTGCTACAACTGAATTCAAGTCTACACCAGTAACTGCTTCTCCATCTACCATCTCAATAATGTCACCCGACTCCAAGCCCGCATTTGCGGCTGGAGCATCTTGAAATGCATCTACAATAGAAATTACACCCGTTTCCATGTCTTGTAGCAGAGATGCACCGATTCCATGATATTTCCCTGAAGTCGTCTCTAATAAAGCTGCTGTCTCCTCTTCATTATAATAGGTACTGTACGGATCATCAAGTCCATACATAATTCCCAGATATATTCCGTCCTCTAGGGATTTCTCATCCACATCATATAAAAACTCCGCATCAATAATCGATTGGATTACTCCAATCTTCTCCTCTACTTCATCACTAACAATTCCATCATACTTACTCATATTTAATACCGATATGGTACCAACAATCGCTAATACGATGATTAACATAATAAGGGTGCCACATAGCACCCCTTTTATAAACTCATTCTTTGTTTGATTCATTCTATCTCCCTGAAATGCTCTTCAATTATTAAACTTATGCATTACAATGCTATACTATGCTCTCAAATGTCTACGAATTGTAATAAAACTTCCTAAGAATCCAATTCCCACTCCTAAAGCAAGTCCAGCTGGTAATACTGTCGCATATACCTGTTGAATTGGCAAGAACGAGATAAATCCTTCTAACACATCAAATCTTTCAAGCACATAGGTTACCAATGGCTCATATGCAAAATAAAGAATTGCTAAAGGAATAACCGCTCCAATCAATCCAATGATGAGACCTTCTAGCACAAACGGCGCACGAACAAACCAATCTTTCGCACCGATGTATTTCATAATTGCAATTTCACCCTTTCTAACATTTACACCAATTGTTACGGTGTTACTAATCAAGAATACTGCAATCAATAGCAAAATAGAAATAATTGCAATTGATGCATATGTGATTAATCGGTTAATGCTTGATAGGGTTGTTGCAACCACATCCGATTTATTTACTTTACGTACACCTTCAATGCTTTCCGCATATTCAACCAATTCTGTCTGTAATTCAACGTCATTCATATAAACAGAGTAGTTTGCTGAATCCGCCAATGGGTTGTCCCCTTGGAAATAACCCGCTGTAAACAGTTCTTTTTCTACACCATCCATGTCTTCTGTATAAATTTCCAAAGCCTCTTCTGGCGAGGTATAATCAACCTGACTCACATTATCATGAGTCTTTAATTGATCCCCAATTTCATCAATCCTCTCTTGCTCCAAATCCTTGTCAAAGAAAACTGTAATTACTACACCATCACCCATGCTCTCAACAATGGACTGAAAGTTAATGATAATTGTAAAAAACAGTCCAAACATAAATATACAAGTAGACATCGTTAATATTGATGCAAAAGAAAACATCTTGTTTCGTGCAATATTAACTACACCTTGCTTCATCGTAAATCCTATTGTACTAATTCTCATTTATTTTTCCACCTTCGTCGCTAAATACTACACCTTGTTTCATTGTAATCACACGTTTATTCATCTCTGCTACAATCTCATGATTGTGTGTAACAACAAGTACTGTTGTTCCCATCTGATTTGCCTCTTCCAATAAACTCATAATCTCCCATGAGTTTGTTGGGTCTAGGTTTCCAGTAGGCTCATCCGCCAATAGAATTGCTGGCTCATTTACGATAGCTCTCGCAATCGCAACGCGCTGCTGTTCTCCACCTGACAACTCTTTTGGATAAGACTTATATTTTTGCGCCAATCCTACTAAGGAAAGTACGGCAGGTACTTTTTTCTTAATCACTCTACTTGGTGTCTCGATTACTCTTTGTGCAAATGCCACATTCTCATATACATTACGATCCTTCAATAATCTAAAGTCTTGAAAGATTACACCCAATGCTCTTCGATATTTTGGAATATGACGGTGCTTTACTCTTTTTAAGTTTTTACCATTTACAATAATCGTCCCACTTGTTGGGTCTAACTCTTTCATAATCAATCGAATTAGCGTTGATTTCCCAGAACCACTGTCCCCTACAATAAATATGAACTCGCCCTGTTCAATCTTAAGACTCACTCCGTTTAATGCTGCATTCCCTTGTGAATACTCTTTCTTCACGTCAATAAGTTCAATCATTACTTCCTCCTAATTTTTAGTACTCGAGATTCTCCATGTATTTCATGTATTTCACCACCATCAATGCAATCTTAAATGTAATCGCATCCTCAAACACACGTAAATCTAACCCTGTACTTTTTTGTAGCTTATCTAAACGATAAACTAAGGTGTTTCTATGTATATATAGTTGTCTTGAAGTCTCTGATACATTTAAACTATTATCAAAAAACTTCCCAATCGTCGTCAATGTCTCTTCATCAAAATCATCCGGGGACTTCCCTTCAAATATTTCCTTAATGAACATCTTGCATAGCGGAATTGGCAACTGATAGATCAAACGCCCTATCCCCAAAGTGCTATATGCAATGATTTTTTTATCTTGAAAGAAGATCTTCCCTACATCCAAAGCGATTTTCGCTTCTTTATATGATTTAGATACTTCTTTTATGTCTCCAACGATTGTACCAAATGCAACATGAAAATCATAAGACTCAACTTCTTCTAGATGCGTCAACATCTCATTAGCTGCAATCTTCATCTCATGATAACTTTCATGTTCCTTTAATTCTTTTACCACAATTATATGGTTCTCGTCAACCGCTGTAATAAAATCTTTAGATTTTCCGCCTAAAATAATTCTGAATTTTTCGAGAGCATTTACATCTTTCCCTTCACTTACCTCTATAATAAACACAACTCTTCTCATCTCAGTATCAATATGTAATTTTTTTGCACGATTATATATATCGATCAACAAAAGATTATCTAATAGTAAATTCTTAATAAAATTATCTTTATCAAACCGCTCTTTGTATGCAACTAAGAGATTTTGAATTTGAAAAACAATCATTTTGCCTATCATATACACATCTTCGCCGCCCCCATTTGCAACCAAGATATATTCCAGTTGTTGTTCGTCAAATATCTTAAAGAACTGATATCCTTGTACAATCTGACTATCTGCTGGCGACTCCACAAATGACGGCACCGCCTTTTCATAACTGATAGTGTCAGAGAACGTATTTGCTAGCACCTTCCCTTCTAGGTCTAGTACACACAGCTCTGCCTTGGTAATATCTTTTAAACCCTCAATTGTACTTTGCAATATTTGATTTGATATCATACACCAATCTCCTTTTCTTTTTTTATCTACAATATAATTAGACACAATATACAAATGAAATCATCATTATATTCTTTATATCAAATTTACTATTTTGTATTTTAACGCAAAAGCACAAAAAAAGAAAGAGGAAATCCATATTTTTTATGCATTTCCTCATATTTTTAACATTTTATTAATATTTAGCCACCTATACATAGTATACAAATTTAATCTATGACTCTCTTTTCCTCTTCGTAATCAGCCCACCAATGCGCCCCGTTTCCTTTGCAGTAAGCGATTTCCACCCCTGCTCCATAACCTTCTCAAGCAGACCCAATTCTTCCGCTATCTCATATTTTAATTTTTCCGACTCGTCAATTTCCTCTAAATTAATCTTTTTATCCTTTTTTCTCATTACACCATCCTCCTTTTCGATAGTATTTCCAATTTTAGTAAAACTATTCATATGATGCAAAACATCTCTTCTCTCTTGACACACAATATTATATGGCATATAATATATATATCAAAATAATATAGAAAGGAAAATAATATGATATTTAATACAGGTTCAACTTTATTGGATGCCATTGTTCTAGCTACCGTCTCTAAAGACTCGAACGGCACATATGGATATAAGGTGACTCAAGATGTCAGCAAGGTAATTGATATCTCTGAATCCACGCTATATCCTGTACTACGGCGATTACTCAAAGATGAATGTCTAGCTGTCTATGATATGCAGTTCGATGGACGAAATCGTCGTTATTACAAGATTACAGACAAAGGCTATGCGCAGCTCAATCTATATTCCACGGAATGGAAAGTATACGCAGAAAAAATTACACGAATTTTCGAAGGAGGTATCACGGTATGAATCGAATACTGTTTATGCAAGAATTAGAACGTTTATTAGTCGATATTTCCGAAGAAGATAAAGTCGACGCACTACAATACTACAATGATTACTTTGACGATGCAGGAGTCGAAAACGAAGGGCAGGTTATCAAAGAACTAGGAACTCCACAGGACATCGCTCGTTCCATAACGGATAGAGAAATCCCGTCATCAACTATTGAAGCACCATCTGTCATTGACACCGATTCCCATTCGAATCAAAAATCCTCAAACACTCAATATAGTCATTACAAAAACACTAATAATTACAACAATAGAAGTACGAGTACCCAGAATACTAAAACCCACATTCTCAACAATAAACTCTTAATGATTATTTTACTCGTTCTCGCTCTTCCGATTATACTTCCAGTTGGACTTGCGATCTTCTCCTCTCTTTTCGCACTTATGATGACCGGAGTAGGATTTGTGATAGGTGGTTTTGCTAGTCTCATTCTAGTCCATACAATTCCTGGCACGATTGCTGCAACCAAACTTGCAATTTCAGGAGTAGGATTAATGCTTATCGCACTTGGTAGTTTATGGACTTGGGGAATATTTAAATTTTTCAAATTCATATCACCTCAACTAGCACGCGGAATCACCAAGATAACTACTGGTTTCAAAAAAAATGGAGGTAAAACACATGCGCAATAAAACAAAACTATTTTTCATTGTATTGGGACTTATATTTGTCGTTGGCTTAGGGCTTTTCATCGGAGGTGTTTCCATGGGCGGAAAAACTTATATTACAAGCCATAATTATCTCCCATTTTCACTTAATTGGGACTTCGACGGGATTGATAATTTCGACTTTAACTTTGATTTGGATTTTGATTTCGATGATAATAACGCCATAACTTTCGACAATGAACAAGAATTGTATGTTGTAGGTTCTTCCAACCAGATTCAAGCCATCGAACTCGATGTCCACAGCTGTCGATTATCTATTATCGACTCAGATGATGAGGAAATTTCTTTTGCATTTACTGATAATTTGAATGTGGACTATTCCTCTGACAACAATACGCTCATTATCGATGCTGAAAACGACAATCTGTTATCAGGTTTGGGCTTGAATATCGGTTGGTGGAACCGCATGGATTACAATCTTCCAACACTTACCATATACCTTCCATCCTCCATATCATTGGAGTCTTTTGAAGCTGATTTGGAATTCTGCCAAGTGAATATAGATTGCATCTCAGCAAACAAACAGCTCTTTTCAGCAAGCTTAGCCTCTGTTACTGCGGACAATCTCACTGCAAACACAATTGAGCTAGACTGCGAATTAAGCGATATGGATGTGGTCAGCTATGCAAACAATGAAATATCAATCAATGCTGAGCTAAGTGATGTTTCACTCCACGAAAATAGCCATATTGATGATTTTTCATTTACAGCCAATAGCGAGCTCGGACAGGTTTCAATCAATAATGAAACACATAGTAATTCTGTCATCCAAAACAACAATAGCAATAAAACCTTAACCGTGGATTGCGAACTAGGGAACGTTGATGTTATAATAGAGGATAACAATTAACAAAAAGGAGTACATATATAATGATTATAAAAAATGGTAGAATCTTAGATCCCAAAACCAATACGGACCAAATCGCCGATCTCAAAGTCTCAAACGGACTGATTCAAGCAATCGGAAGCTTTACACCGGCGGAAAACGAAGAAGTAATCGATGCAACTGGTAAGGTTGTGGCACCTGGACTAATCGATGTCCACGTTCACTTCCGCGACCCTGGTCTAGAATATAAAGAAGATATTATCACTGGAGCAAAAGCCGCTGCTGCTGGTGGATTCACCACAGTAGTCTGCATGGCGAATACTAGCCCCATCGCGGACAATATCGACACCTTAAACTATGTAATAACCAAGGGAAATGCCACTCCAATCCACGTATTGACAACAGCAGCTGTCACCCCTAATTTCTGCGGAAGCAAGTTGACGGATTTTCAACAATTGAAAGCTGCTGGTGCTGTCGGATTCACCGATGATGGGAAAGTCATTATGGACGAAACGATCGTGAGAAATGCAATGCAACTTGCAAAGGAATTAAATGTTCCAATCAGTTTCCACGAAGAAGATGATCGCATGGTGAAGCAAGCTGGGATAAACAAGGGGAAGATTTCAGAAAAAATCGGTTATGGAGACGCCTCCTCAGAATCTGAATACAGCATCATAGAGCGCGATTGCAAATTAGCACTAGAAACAGGTGCCAAAGTCAGCATCCAACATATCAGCGCTGGTGAATCCGTTGCAATCGTTCAGAAAGCACAAGAACAGGGAGCTGACGTTTGGGCAGAAGCTACCCCTCAACATTTTTCAGCAACAGAAAACCTCGTTCTAACACAAGGAACTCTTGCCCGAGTTAACCCACCACTTCGAACGGAATGGGATCGCATGCAAGTAATCCAGGGCTTGAAAGAAAATGTAATCAATATCATAGCAACCGACCATGCACCACATACCATGGAAGAAAAAGATGTAGATATGAGCAAAGCTCCAAGCGGAATGATAGGACTAGAGATTTCATTGGCAATGGGAATCACACATCTCGTCCGAGAAAATCATCTTTCTCTCATCCACTTACTGGAAAAGATGACGATCAATCCAGCAAATCTCTACGGACTTGATGCAGGAAGCCTAGAAGTGGGAAAAGATGCCGATATTGTAATCTTCGACCCAGATGAAAAATGGACAATCGAAACATTCGTATCAAAATCTCAGAACTCACCTTTTGTTGGGTGCGAAGTGTACGGCAAAGTCCACCACACAATCTGTGGTGGAAATATTATTTAATTTAATTTGAGCGATAGGAAAACACTCTTTCCTATCGCTCAAAACACATCTCTCAAACATACACAGAATTATTCTTTCTGGTGTCTTTCTAAGTACTTGTTATACTCTTTATCTCCGTACAAATCTTTATCAACCCAATAATAACGAATCAGTGCCAAGTTTCTTCTTATATAATTATATTCCGATTTATAACAACTTCTATCTGCACCATCCAAGTCAAACTCCTCCAACTTTTTCTGCAATCCATCTAGTCGTTCTAGGAAACCTGTATAATCCTTTTCTATACTCCATGCCACTTCTGCATATGCAAAGAATCTTGGAAAAATATGGTACTCCAAACGTTCCTTTGTGCCTGTATACTCCGTCCACATATTGCAAGAAATCCCAATAATATTATTTGTCGCCTCTGTGGACAAATCCTCCATATTCGGCATCTTTGTTGGCTCATACTCATAAGTATGCTTCAAGGTATTGTATTTGTACGGCATATCCAAATACGACCTATCATGACAGGACATAATATGCATTCTTCCTGAAAGAAGCTGTTTCTTCATCTCCTTGGCCTGTTCTCTCCCCGTTTTCAAAAGAGGAACTGTCCAAAAATGAGAAACGATATCCGAATCCATCTTCTCATCAACTATATCATTCCACATAATTGGAATTCTTCCATATTTCTTACATTCTCTTGCTAAAATCCCTTCATAGTAAATCTGCAATTCTCTTTCATCTGAAAATCCTTGCTCTAGCATGACCTCCTGACATTTCGGACACATCTTCCA
Source organism: uncultured Lachnospiraceae bacterium (assembly GCA_964367905.1). Classification (GTDB taxonomy): domain Bacteria; phylum Bacillota; class Clostridia; order Lachnospirales; family Lachnospiraceae; genus CAUPWF01. Next base: position 2,838 of record CAYIZP010000030.1, on the reverse strand, counting down.
ACTCTTAGTCGGCACCTCATCTCCTCCCAAATGAATATACTTACTTGGAAATACTGTACATAACTCCCGAATGATATTTATTGAGAATTGAATAAATTCCGAATTCCCAATGCAACCAACACTATTCTGAACACCACCTTTTTTAACAAAACTTCTCTTCTTCCCATCACAAGAGAACTCCTCATATACATTCAAAATAGCAGAAAGATGACCTGGCATATCTATTTCAGGTATAATTGTAATACATCTCTCACTAGCATAAGCTATGACATCTTGAACTTCTCTTCGCGTGTAATAGCCCCTGTGATAACTCTCATCCTCATATATCTCTGGAAGCTTTGTAGTATTCTCTCTTCTACTTGCTTCTTTTAACTTAGGATAACAAGAAAAATCCATTCGAAACCCGTGATCGTCCGACAAATGCCAGTGAAAGACATTCATCTTAAAATATGCAAGTATATCCAATATGTGTTTAATATACGAAACACTCACAAAATGTCTCGATACATCCAACATAAATCCCCGATAACGAAACCGTGGCTCATCCTCAATCTCACAACAAGGCAATTTCCCACCATCTTCTAGTTGTAACAACGTTTGCTTCGCATAGAAAACACCTGCTTCATCCGTCGCAAAAATCTCAACCCCAGATGACTGAATCTTGATACGGTATCCTTCCTCCGACAGAGTATAATCTTGCCTAATTTTTATTTCCTTCCGATTCTCTATATTAATACTTCCTTCAAACTCTCTTAGTTTTCTTGGCTTTGGTATAAGATTCAACATATTAATTCTCCTCATTCAATAACTTATCTAATTTTCGTTCGGAATATTTTGCTTCCCAGTAATTCTCTCAACTTTCAACTCCAACAATAATGTACGTTCAAATACCGCCTCATTGTATCTCGGCACTCCTTCATGTCCATAATGTTTCATAATGCAATCCATACCCAATTTCTTTTCTTGCACATCTTGTAATACCCGAACTTCCCCCGTACCCATTACACAACAATGATAAGCACTCCACTCACATGCCTCATCCCCCTTAATCAATCGAAAGGAACAATCCGCTTCGAAACATACGCTAGGATTCCTATTTATAATATCAATTTTTCTTCCCTCCTTCGCTGAATGAAAATAAAGATACAACTCTTCTCCCTCTAAACGATAACCAAAATTAAGTGGCACAATATAGGGTTCCCTCCCATCATACATACCAAGTCGTACAACCTCGCATTGTTCCAAAATCTCTAACATAGCTTCTAATTCATGAACTTCTCTATCTTTTCTCCTCATCTGTTTGCTCCTTTGTATTTTGCTTTTTATTTCTCATATGATTGATCAAATTTATCGCACTTATAATTCCAAAATAACCAGCCATCATGATTTGTAACGCAGTATCTGTAAGCATTCCATCTTCGATGATGTGATTTCTCCCCCTTCTCACAACCCCTTCTATAGCTAGCGCAAACATGATTACAGACAGGGAAATATATACACCGTAAAGCAACGTTGGATTTTTCTCATCCATTCCAACAAAAGCCCCCTTTATGCAAGTCACAATTGATATGTATATCAATGCAATATATACCAGCGTAACCGATTGCATAAAGGGATCAGCCCACACATAGTACTGATTCACATACTCATTCCCTATGATTAATATTATCAATAACCAAAACGACTGAACATAAGCCTTATATCGAATCTTCAGTTGATACTCATCAAATCTATTATTTTTCATGTTCACCCTCCCTTCTAACTTGCTTTTTATTCTTCATATAATTGATTAGATTTATAACTCCAATTAAACCAGCAAGGCTAGATAACATAACCTGTGGCCACGTTGCAGTAAACATTCCATCCTTTACGATAAAATCAATCTTCTCTCTCAAAACCCGCTCTATTACCACTCCAAAAGAAATCACTGACAAAAATATATAACTACAGCTAGCTAATAACGGATCCACCACATCCATCCCTATGTAAGCTCCTTTCAGACTAGTTGCAACACACAAGTATGTCAATGTGCCATAGACAATCGTCAGCATCTGTATTGATGATTCTGCCCATACATAATGCTGAATCAGATATTCATTACCCACGATTAAGACTATCAATATCCAAAACGATTGTACATAAGCTTTATAACGATTTTTCAGTTGATACTCATCAAATCTATTATTTTTCATTTTCGCCCTCCTTAAACAAATCATCCACAGTTGTGTCTAACACTCTTGCAAGCTTAAAAGCAAGAGAAATTGTTGGGTCGTACTTATTATTCTCAATAGCATTGATTGTCTGTCGAGTGACTGCACAGGCATTTGCAAGTTCTTCTTGAGAAAACTTTTTATTTTTTCTATATGGTTTTATCTTATTCTCTATTGCAACCACCTCACATAATTTCTAAAATGTTAAATTCTTTTTACATTTTAATTATATCACTCATGAAATAAATGTCAAATTCTTTTTACACCATACTATCACTCAAAAACTTAAGAATTAATGTTTCATTCCCCAATGTTATTGAATTAAGCTTAAAGCACAATTATAAAAGTTAAAAACCTCTTTACAGATAATCAACCATAAATACAATCCACTTATCTGTAATTTTATTTGTAAAATAAAGCCTATGAACTGGATATGCATATAAATAGAATTCTTCATAATGATTTTATATGTATTCTCTACTCCCATTGTTCCTTGCGAACACAAGAAATTCACTTCGACAATCCTTCGGATTCTCTCAGTCATTTCTTGCATTCTAATGAACGAAAACACATTATAAAAAAGTGTCTTCGACACTTCAACACCCCTGCCCCTCAATCTTGAGGGGAT
>CAYIZP010000029.1:0-42190 GCA_964367905.1 uncultured Lachnospiraceae bacterium | reverse complement strand
TCATTGGGGACGTAGTTTTTTGACAAAAAACTACGTCCCCAATGACGTCCCTAATAATCTAAAATAGCAATATTTCTCCTTCTTCGGATCTTCGAATCCTCACATTCTTCTGGGATTCATTAATGATTCTCTTCATTGAACCAATGGATACAGTTACCGTTGGATGCAATACTTTTGCTGTAATATGGTACTGGCTATAATCTCGAATGGCTCTAGTAAATTCTTCCAATTCTTGTTCCTGTTCCGCTAGCTGTGCCTCATACAGAGGTATCTGTGTTCTAAAAACTTTTTCTAAATCTTTCTGTTTCTCCGTTTTCTCCTCAAGTGAGTCGAGATATCGTAGATTCTGTGCCAAGGTTTTTAAGGTTTCTTTTGATGTTTTCACTTCCACCTTGAGATTTTCTCTCTTTTCTTTCGTCTCCCTTGATGCACCTAAATACAAGGTTGTCATTGTTCCTGTCTTATTTCCGATTGCATTTGCTTCGATTGCATTATGGGCATGAATTGTCCCACCTATAATTACTCCCACTCCCGATGTTGCAATGATTGCTCCGTTGGAGGATACATCGCAGTTGATGATAACATCGGATATTACATCATCTCCAATGACCAGTGTACAATGCTCTAGATATTTGGCTTTGAGTTCTCCTCCTGCCGTAAATACGGTGGATGGTGTCCCATTGGCTCCTTGTGCAAGGATAATGTCTTGTCCTGCTGTCAGTACGCAATCTTCTACCACACCTTTGATAAAGATAGAACCCCCTGCCTTCACCGAGAATCCACTTTTTACATCTCCGTTGATATAAACATCTCCCAAAAAATCAATATTTCCTGTAGATGCATCGATATTTCCTGAAACCTCTAGGATATCATCCACATGATAGTTGCTGCTGCTAAATGAGAGTAATCCATCAATCTGAGCTACTATGAATTTTTCATCTTCCGATAATGCCACATTCCTTCCAATAGGTGCTCTTGCCGCCTTGCCTGGAAGTGCTGGGATAACATTTTGCTTGATATCCATACCATCCGTTCCTTGGGTCGGATGAATAACTTCCGCAATTCTTGTTCCTTCTATAATATTGTTAATCGAATTTAGATTCTTAAAATCAATATTTCCTCTTTCGTCTTCCACATACTTTACAGTCGATTCGGGATCCTCTAATTCCACGATGCGTCCATCTTCTCCCTTTACTGGGGCCTGTGCATCTGCAACCTTGATAAATAGACAATACTTCTTGTTGCTAATTATATCTGCAATGACCGTTCTCAATACTCCAAAGGTAATTCCTTTTTCACGCAACAGGGTTAGCAGGGTAACCATCTGAATATCTCTTCCCCCATAAAGTGGTGGAAATACAAAGAAAAACGCTTCCCTATTATCATCTGACATATATAAATAAGGCTTTGCATCTATGCTCTCCCCATTTGGAAATTTTTCCAATACAAAAGACCTTGCAACTCCTGATAATAATGCATCCGCTCTCTTCCAAATCTGAGTTTTCTCCGGGATCGGTGTAGTAGGAATTCCCGCCACAGTACACACTGCCTTCACCCAATGGGCTGAATTTGCTAATAGCTTACGTGGATCTATTTGTTCTGTTGGTTCCAACTTTTCATAATCTTGATTTTCCATCTTATTTGAAATTCCTCCTTTACTCGAATACCCTCACTCTTACCTCTATTGCTTCTCTATAAATTTTATTGTATCAAATTGTTTGCACAATGGCTACCAAAGATATTGTTTTTTTCTCTTTTTTGTGTGCGTATTTCACATCTAAAGTTAAATACACATTAATATTATGTTAAAACTTCCGAAAAGTCGGAAAATTATTGATTTCATCCCTTTTATATGCTAATGTTTTACGCATAAGCACTCTATTTTTACAGAAAATTTGCTTAGATTTAGTAGATGAAAACATGAAGAAATGGGAGGATTTGTATTATGACGTATGAAACAATCTTTAATGAAGTCAAGAGCTCAACCGAAGGTTTAGATGTAAGTGCAATACAAGAGCATCTTGCATTCCAATTTACCATCACTGGAGAAGGAGAAGGGAAATTCTATGTTGAAGTCGATCATGGAACTTTAAATGTTGAACCATATGACTACAAGGACTGCGATGCCGAATTTGTAGCAGACGCAAAAACTTTAACCAAGATATTATCTGGAAAAAAGGACCCTGTTGTCGCTTTTTCAACTGGAAAATTAAAGGTACATGGAAGCCTTGAAAAAGCTCTTTTATTGAAAGATTTTGTGAGCAAAAACCTATAGAATGAACTCTATCTGCAGAAAGGACTGATTATTATTTCTAGAATTTATTGGATTTTTGGATTAGCTGGACTTGGCATTATAGCCTATTTAGTGACTGTGAAGTATTTCTTTGATCGTACTATGATAAGACAAAATGCGCGTACAGACAAGACCGCGAAGATGTCTGGTGTTGATTGGACTCAGTATTATCCTCTCATACATGAGAATCGTGATTGGCTCGATTCTATTGAAAAGGAAATTCTGACAATTAAGTCAAAAGATAATTTAGCACTTAGAGGGTATTACTTCCCAAATAATAATACATATGATGAAAACAAACAAAAAACCGTTATGCTATTTCATGGATATACTAGCCAAAGCTTGATGGAGCATCCAACGATTGCGCGATTTTATTATGATCTAGGATACAATATCTTCATGATGGACCACCGAGCTCACGGAGATAGTGAGGGATCTTACATTGGTTTTGGTTCCCTAGACCGCTATGATGGACTGGCATGGATCAACTATCTGAATCAAAAATTCCAAGATCACCCACACGAAATTATTCTACACGGCGGATCCATGGGGGGTGCCACTGTTACTATGATGAGCGGGCTTCATCTACCTGAAAATGTAACTGCAATTATCTCTGATTGCGCATTTACAAGCGGTTGGGATGTGTTTGATTTTGTATTAACTTCTATGTATCACATTCCATCGAAACCAATCCTTACCATGGCTGATAAGATGGTTCAGAAAAAAGCAGGTTATAGCATACGCAAATGCAATGCAGCCGAAGAAGTGAAGAAGTCGAAGGTACCTATTTTATTTATCCACGGAGATCAAGATTCCTTCGTTCCATGTAAAATGGTATATCAACTATATGAAAATTGTGCCTCCCACAAGGAGTTGCTCGTTGTAGAAGGGGCTGGTCATGCTAATAGCATCTACCATGCACCCGAATTATATTGTAATACAATCAAAGATTTTTTAAAGACTAAAGGAGATAACAAATCATGAAGACTAGATACGGAAATAAAGTTTTTCCACTTACCGCAGCACAAATGTTACACTTTTTTTCATTAAAATACTGTCCGAGAAAAGAGTTATTAAATATTGGTACAAGTCTAACGATAGAAATCGACATCGATAAGGACTTGCTACGGGAATCCATCGGCGAAGCCTATGATCGTCAAGAAGCAATGCGAATCCGTCTTGTGGAAGACAAGGAAGGAAACGCATATCAATACATCGTAAAAAAAGATGATCGCGAAATCCCTTATTTCGACTTTACTGGTTGGAAAGAGGAGGATGCAAAGTCAAAAATGGAAGAGTGGACAAAAACCCCATTTGAAATCTTTGATTCTCCACTGAATAAAATCGTGATCATAAAGACTCCTGATGGATTCGAAGGTCTCTACTTCTGTGCCAATCATATCACCATGGATGCACAATCTCTTATCTTATTCCTGAGAGATGTGATAGAAATCTACTGTTTCAAAAAATATTCTGACCATGAGGAACTTACCTATCCAAAAGAAATGGCTTCTTATATCAAACAACTTAAGAAGGATCTAGAATATGAGGCTGGAAGCAAGGCTAGTATTCGAGACCGTGAATTTTTCCAAAAGTATATTACAGAACGAGAGCCTATTTTCACCCATATCGATGGCAGAACTCTGCTAGAAAACGAACGTATCCAAAAGAAAAATCCTAACTTGCGTGCTGCCACTTATGTGACGCAAGACATCAATGCAAATATTGCAAACTTCAACTTAGAAGAAGGACCATCGAATGAACTGATGCAGTTCTGCAAGGACAATCAGACCTCTATGGTTTGTCTATTATTGATGGGATTGCGTACTTATTTACAGAAAGAAAATGACATCGATGATGTTTCCATCGTTTCCACAATTGCACGAAGAGCAACCTTGCAAGAAAAACGCTCCGGCGGAACCCGTATCCACTGTTTCCCATTTCGTACCATCGTATCGAAAGAAGATACCTTTATAGAAGGGTTATGCAAGATTCGTGATGGACAAAACGAATTATTCCGCCATGCCAACTTTAGCTCGGTAGAATACTTTGGAACCCGATCAAAACACTTTAAATTAGAGCCAGGTCAAACCTATGATCCGATGAGCTTAACATATCAACCGATGACTCAGAAGGAGAATGGACTTGGAAAATTAGGGGATATTCAATACAAATCCACCCGATACACTAACGGCGTTGCTGCACAAGCATTATACCTAACTGTTTCCCACAGAGGATGCGACAACGGTCTAGAATTTGGATTCGAACATCAAACAGGTGTTGTAACCTATGAAAAACTAGAATATATGTATTATTATATGTGTAAGATTCTATTTGAAGGAGTTCGTAACCCCGATAAAACCGTCGGTGAAATTATTGCAAGTGTATAAACCACTACTAACTTAGAAAGAGAGACAAAAAGATGCTAAATAAATTAAAGAAAATTATTGTGAATTATGTAGATGTAGAAGAGAGTCAAATTACAGAAGAATCCAAATTCCTAGAAGATCTAGGATTTAACTCCTATGACTTCATGAGCATGGTAGGAGAAATAGAGGAAGAATTTGATATCGAGGTAGAACAACGAGAAGTTGTAAATATTAAAACTGTCGGAGACGCCATCACCTATATCAAAGAAATGCAAGACTAACCACATTCATCAAAACAAAAAAGGGGGATATTTCTTTTGCAACCACAAAATATGAAAGAAATCATCGACAATTCTGCAAAAAGCTTTGGAGCAAACACTGCTTTTTGCTATAAAGAAAGAAAAGAACTTGTAGAAAAAAGCTACCAACAATTAAAGGAAGACAGTGAAAGTTTTAGTAATGTTCTAAAATCCCTTAATATGCTAGGCGAACATGTAGCCGTCATCGGTGCTACTAGCTACGAGTGGATTATTACTTATTTTGGAACAGTCAATTCCAATAGTGTTATCGTACCTGTAGATGTCCAGCTCCCTGCCGAGGATCTATGCGAACTCTTTGACCGTGCAGATGTTTCCATTCTCGTATTCGATTCCCTACGTACTGATGTTGCGAAAATGGTAAAGGAAAAATGTCCGAATATCAAATACATTATCTCTATGTTCGCAAAGGAAGATGAGGATGGATTCCTATCTTTGCCAAAGCTTCTCGAAGAAAACAGAGGTTCTTATTCTGATGATATCAATCGGGAAAAAATGTGTTGTATTCTTTATACTTCTGGGACAACTGGAAAAAGTAAGGGGGTAATGCTCTCTCACCAAAGTTTAACCGATAACGCAGTTTGTTTCGATATGAAGATACCTGCTGGAACTGTTTCTATGACTATACTACCAATCCATCACGTGTATTGCTTTACCATGGATATCCTGAAGGGATTGCACATAGGTATGAAGATCTGCATCAACGATTCCATCATGCATGTGTCGAGAAACCTAAAGTTATTTAAACCGGAAATCGTACTTCTCGTACCTCTTATCATAGAATCCATCCATACAAAACTTGTAGCAAACGGAGGAATACTACCAAAAAAAATAGTAGCAAAAAGCGCCTTTGGTGGTAACTTAAAGACAGTCATCAGCGGAGGAGCCTATCTCAATCCAGACTTAATCAAAGCCTTCAAAGCTTATGGGCTAACCATTTTACAAGGATATGGTATGACAGAGTGTTCTCCAGTTATTAGCACAAATCTCTTTTGGGAAAGTAAGGATTCCTCTGTTGGTAAACTGATTCCAAACTGTACTGCTAAGATAGTAGATGAAGAAATCTGGGTAAAAGGATCTAGTGTCATGCTCGGATACTATAAAATGCCAAATGAGACTGCAGAAGCTCTAGAAGATGGCTGGTTGAAAACTGGGGACTTGGGATATATTGATGAAGATGATTTTATATATATTACAGGACGGAAGAAAAACCTTATCATATTAGCAAATGGAGAAAATGTTTCTCCAGAAGAAATAGAAAATGTAATCGCTCCATCTCCTTTTATTAAGGAAATCATTGTGAAGGAAAAAGAAACTCAGATACATGCAGAAATCTTTCCAGACTTCGAGTATGCTCAAAAGAAAAAGATAAAAAACATCGATGAAACCTTGCAAAAAGCTATTGATACATATAACTCCAAAGTTCCGATGTATAAGCGAGTGGTAAGTTTTTCAGTTCGCGATACGGAATTTGAAAAAACACCTTCTAAAAAAATAAAAAGAAAATAGCCGTTGGTCATTTGAGATGGAGGTTTTTGCAAATGGGGACAGAGGTTTTACAAAAACCTCTGTCCCCATTTATCATTTATTGATTAAATATTAGTCATATAAGTTTTGTGCAATTTCTGGATCTTCCATAGTCTCAGCTGTATACCATTGAGCACCTGTATCGATATCAGAAACTTCCATTCCTTCGCAAACATCATATAATGTTTGAACTAGAGCTGCACCCATTGCTACTGGAGCTTGTGTTACAGCACCTGCAAAGTCACCACTTGCTACTGCGTTTTTGATGTTTGCACCAGAGTCAAATGCAACTGCAAGGATTTGGTCTTCTCCTGCACCAAATTTTCCAAGTTTCTCTTGAGCTTGAACCATAGCCTCACCTGTGTGTTGATTTGAACCATATACACAGATTACATCATCTTTTGCTAGGATTGTTTCAACATCTGTAACTGCCAATGCCATATCAGATGATGCTGGAACTAATACTTCAAATACCACATCAGCTCCTTCTGTTTTCTCTACCATGCTATCTGTAACATACTTTTCATTACCTTCTACATTTACAGTCATTCCATCAGCGATAACCATTTCACCTAATTTATCGATGAATCCAAGTCCACGATTGATGATTGATTCTGCTGTAGCATCTTGTGCCATTACACCAATTCTAACTGGCTCTGTAGCTGCTGCTAATCTATCTTTTAATAGTTCATATGTCTCTGTTGCTGCTAATTCACCTGCTGCATAGTTATCTGTAGCAGTGTTTGCATAGATAGCTCCTTCTGGTGCCCCAGGAACACCTGAGTCAAATCCTACCATTGGAATACCTGCGTCCATAGCCGCTTGAATCGCATCCATACTAGCTGTTGTATCAAGAGCTGCAAAACCGATTGCATCTGGTGCTAAGTTGATTGCACTTTCAAGCATTTGTACTTGAGGAGCAATGTCTGACTCTGTATTTGGTCCAACAAAGTTGATTTTTACGTTCAACTCAGCTGCCTTCTCTTCAGCTCCTTTAAGAACCGCTTGCCAATATTGATGTTGGAATCCTTTTGAAACGATTTCAAAATAATACTTGAACTCACCATCTGCCGCTTCTTCCTCCGCTGGTGCTTCCTCTTCAGCTGAAGCTTCTTCCGATGTTGCCTCTTCAGCTGGAGCTGCTTCCTCCGCTGGTGCTGCACAACCAACTGCCAATGTTGCAACCATAGCTGCTGCCATTAATACACTTACTAACTTCTTCTTCATTCTTCATTACCTCCATTTTTTGTGTTTTTTATATGATCCGCTTCTGCGGTACATACCTACTTTTTACCTTTTAATGTGTCAAACGTTACTGCAATTATTAGAACTATTCCAGTGATTACTTGCTGTAGGTTCGCTTGAAATCCTACAAATGGTAGTCCTACTTGTAATAAAATCATTACCAGAACCCCTAACATGGTTCCAAATACCGAACCCTCTCCACCTTTCATGGATGTTCCACCGATAATCGCTCCACCGATGGCGTTCAACTCCATTCCAGCTCCGCCCCCTGGCGGTACTGATGATGACATAATCCCTGCATAAGATATCGCTGCAACTCCTGCGAAGAATCCAGAGATGATATATGCAATCCATTGCCACTTTACTACATTAACCCCAGATAATCTAAGGGCTTCTTTATTACTTCCAATCCCAATGATGTAACGACCTGTTTTTGTTCGATTTAAGACTAAAGACATGATTATTACTGCGACAATCAAGTATATTACTCCAATTGGAATTAATGTATCATTTACTGTTAGTCTAAATAATGCTTTGTATTCTCCACCTGGTTGTGAAATTGCTGGCCAACTTGCAGCTTGCCCTGTTGTGAAAATCGAACCAACCCCCCTTGTAATCATCATGCTACAAAGTGTTGCGATGAAAGGAGGCAGATCTAACACTGCTACCAAAAATCCATTGAATGTTCCGATGATAACACCGAATACAATACAAGCCAATAAGCTAATCCATATTGGAAATCCTAATACAGAATGCATATATGCTCCCATCAGTGCATATGCAATCATTCCTGTTCCTACAGATAGGTCAACTCCACCTGTAATCAAACAAAATGTAACACCAATCGCCATAAAGCCTACATAATATGAGTTTTCAATGATTGATACCATTGTTGTATATTGACGAAACGGCTCACTCACAAGTGCAAAAACAACAAATAACAAAACAGCTGCCATAAAAACTACCATCCGCTGTGCTCCAATTGTTTTAACAATTGGGTTGTTTTTTAGCACATTACTTTTTACTACATTGCTCTCCATCGTTTGTCCCCCCTACTCTCTCTTCGTTGCAGCTTGCATAATATTTTCTTGTGTCGCCTCTGATATATCAATTTCTCCTGTTTTTCGGCCTTCACACATTACAATAATACGATCGCTCATTCTTAGAACTTCTGTCATTTCAGAGGAAATCATGATAATTGATTTTCCTTGCTTCGCCAACTCATTCATCAAGTGATAAATCTCACTCTTTGCTCCTACATCAATCCCTCGTGTTGGCTCGTCAAATATCAAAATATCACAGTTACGTATCAACCACTTTGCAATAACTACTTTTTGTTGGTTACCACCAGATAGATTTACAACTAGTTGTTCCACCGATGGTGTCTTGGTTTTCAGACTTTCAACATACTCTTGGGCTACTTCTGCTTCTTTTTTCTTATTAATGAACTGCCCCTTCGAATAAGCATCTAAACTCGCCATTGTTGAATTCTCTGCAACTGTTTTAGCTACAACAATTCCATATCGTTTTCTATCTTCTGATAGATATCCAATTCCTGCATTAACTGCATCTTGTGGATTACGAATATCAACTTTTTTCCCATTGATATAGACATCTCCACTATCTTTCTTATCCGCCCCGAATATTGCTCTTGCAGTTTCGGTACGACCTGCTCCCATCAAACCTGAAAATCCGAGAATTTCACCCTTACGAAGCTCAAAACTAACATCCTTAACCATTCTTCCTGCAGTGAGATTTTCAACCTTCAACACAATCGGTGCATCTGCGGGTACGGAACTCTGTTGTTTAGGATCTTCGTAAATAACACGACCAACCATCATATTGATAATATCGTCTTTTGTGCTATCTGCTGTAATGAGTGTTCCTACATAACCACCGTCGCGCATTACAGTTACGCGATCTGTAATTACTTTAATCTCATCCATTCTATGTGATATGTAGACGATTCCAATCTGCTTATCTCTTAGATCTCGAATAATCTTAAATAACTCTTCGATTTCTGTCTCTGTTAATGCTGCTGATGGTTCATCAAATACAATCAATTTTGCTTCGTGAGATATCGCCTTCGCAATCTCGCACATCTGTTGTTTACCAACTGTAAGATTACCCATCTTTTCTTTTGGATTAATATCAATCCCTAGTAAATCAAATAACTCTGATGCTCTCTTATTCATCGCTGAGTCATTGATGAATCTTCCACTCATCTTTTCTCGTCCGATAAATATGTTCTGTGCCACTGTTAGGTGGTTCATCATATTTAACTCTTGATGCACGATTACAACTCCAGCATCTTGCGCATGTCTCGGATTTGTAAATTCTACTTCTTTTCCTTCATATTCGATTGTTCCAGAATCTTTTGAATAAATCCCTGTCAACACCTTCATCAATGTAGATTTCCCAGCTCCATTCTCACCCATTAGTGCATGAACTTCGCCCTTTTTCACTTCAAAGTCTACATGATCTAGTGCGTGTACACCAGGAAAGGATTTATCGATTCCAGTCATTTTTAATAACACTTCACCCATGTCTTCACCATCCTCCATTTAATAATACCAATACGTCTTCGATTAATTTTTCTTTCTTCTGCTTCGAACGTCTGTATAAACTGCAATGATTACAATAAATCCTGTAATTACATATTGCCAGTCCTGCTGAAATCCCATTGCTAGAATTCCGTCTTGCAACAGTGCAATAATCATAACCCCGATAAAGGTTCCTGCCATCGAGGCAATTCCACCTGACATGGAAGTTCCTCCCATTACACAGCTTGCAATTGCATCATTATTAAATGTATCTCCGAGTCCTGGTTGAACTGTAGAATAAGCTCCAACATACGCGATTGCTGCTACACCTGCTAGCGTTCCACAAATCATGTAAGCAAGGCATTCCCATTTCTTTACATTAACACCCGATAAACGAACTGCTTCTTTGTTACTTCCAATGCTTAGAATGTAACGACCCGCTTTTGTTTTATGTAAGATAATCGCACATACGATTGCAAAAACAAGTAGTATAATCAGTCCCGTTGGTATGCTGATTGCCTCTGCACCAGTTCCAATTCTCAATCTTACTAAATCCTTATGCCATCCGCCTTCTGCAGCTTGTGGCCAACTTACGGATTGTGTTTGCGTAAACATAGAACCAATCCCTTTTGACAACATCATACTTGCCATTGACGATATAAAGGATGGTAACCCTATATATGCAACCATAAACCCATTGATGAGTCCAAAGATAAGTCCTACTAAAATACTAACTAGTATCCCTACTGCTATTGGCCAGCCATTTTTTGTGATTACCTGTCCACCAATCAACGCTGCACAGAACATTACAGTTCCAATCGAGAAATCAATTCCTCCAGTCGCAATAACGAATGTAACCCCCAGCGCCAAAAATCCTAGAAAGTATGCATAGTTCAATGCACTCAAGATACGATTGTAACTTACATAGCTAACCCCACTTGGGCTAAGCATCGGTACAACTACAGAAAATAACGCATACATCAAAAGTAATACCAGTACCAACATTACTCTGTTAAATCCTACTTTTTTGACCAACGCGTTGTTTTTAATCTTGTCCACGTTTTCTTCCTCCTCTTACGAAATTAACTAAATATCTTAATTTAATACTCATTATAGCGATTGTAGTCTTTTTTTGAAATTGAATATTTTATTAAAAAAGGTTAAAATTTTACAGTGTAAAATTTTAACCTTTTTTCGTAATATTTCGACTATTCTATGGATTTATCGGAAATAACAGTCTTTGGTTCTCTTCTTCATATAGATTCTCCGGGGTTATAAGCTTACTTCCTGAATCAATCTCCTTCTCCATGCCATCTCCCATGATGATATTTTTTGCGCTCTGCACACTCAGATACCCCATATTAAACGGTTTTTGAATAATAATAGCTTCAAAAATCCCTTCCTCCATAAGCATCACCTCTTCTAATGAACTATCAAAACCTAACAGCAACACCTCTTGACTGATTTCTAATTCTTTTATCGCCCTAGCTGCCCCAACTGCAGCATTTTCATTTAGACCAATTACTAAATCTAATTCCGGATACTTCTCAATCATCTCCTTCATCAACTGCTCCGCCTTGTCATAAGAAGAATCGCAAAACACAACTTCTTCTATCTCGTGCTCGTATTCCCCTAGCCCACTCCTCACTCCATTTTCCCTATCTATCGCTGTGGAAGCACCTTCTACATGCCCAATGATTCCAATTTGAATACTATCGTCTTCTAGCTTATTCAACAACCCCCTTGCATATTGTCCTAACTCTTCGCCTGCAAGAAAATTATCGGTAGCTACAACTCCTTCTGCTATGTTCTCATCAATAACAGAATCCATCAAAATCAAGGGGATTCCCGCATCTACTACCTCTTGTAGTACATCTGTTGTCTCAGAGAAGCTAGATGGAGCCACTACTATCGCATCAGGATTCTCCTGAATGGATGAGCGTATAATATCTTTTTGCGCTTCAATATCTGTCTCTAGATCGGGAGAGTAGATATCTAATTCTATCTCATATTCACTCGCTGCCATTTCAGCTCCATCAACTAATGTTGTCCAAAACTCTGAGATTGCATTTCCTTTTGGAATTAATATGACATGATGCACCCTTGTCTGGTTTAATTGAATCACCTGTGATACTCCTATAATAAGTCCTACGCAGATAACGATGCCGACAGCAATCCATAATTTATCATTTTTCAAAATCTTCATCTTGTTTACCATGATAAGGAACTGTTATAGTTGCCGTTGTTCCCCTTCCTTTCTCACTCTTGTATTCAATTCCATATTCAGCTCCGTAATGAAGCTGTATTCTTTTTTGTACATTGACAACACCTACTCCATTTTTCTTATAATCTGTTTGCTTTTCATCAAAGATATACTTCAACTGATGTTCTGTCATTCCATCTCCATTATCTACAATTTCAATAAAAACCTTTTCTCCTATTTGATACCCTTTAATCAGAAGCAAGCCCTTACCGTCTTTGTACTTTAATCCATGATAAATCGAATTCTCTACCAATGGCTGAAGTGCAAATTTAATAATAGGTACTTGATAAATCTTTTTCTCGATATCTATCTCATACTCCATCTTGTCCTTATATCTCATCTTCTGTATAATAAGATAACTCTTTACATACTCAATTTCTTCCTCTATCGTCAACTCTTCCCTTTCATTGCTAATACTTTGACGAAATAGTTTGGATAATGCTGATGTCATGTCCGCGACCTCTTCATTTTTACCCGCTGCTGACATCCATATAATAGAATCTAATGTATTATATAGAAAATGTGGATTAATCTGAGCCTGCAAAGCCTTCAACTCACTTTTTCTCTTTTCCTTCTGCTCCTGTACATTTTGCTTCATTAACTCGTCAATACGACATGTCATCCCATTAAATGATTCACTTAATTCCACCAATTCTTTTGTTCCAACAACTTCAATATTCGCTTCACTGAATTTTCCTTGTTCTACCATAGACATTGATTTTCTCATCTGTTCCAATGGTTTCGTAATATTCTTTGCAATGTACCCAGAAATAATGAGAGCACCTAGAATCAGAGCGATTGCTACTATGATATAACTAATCTGTGTAATGCTATAATTCTGCAGCAACTCCGTAGTATCGGCGACTCCTACAACTGTCCATCCTGTCTTCTCTGATGTAGTCATCGTATATAGATAGCTACCATTCCAATCATCTATTTCAAAGTATGATTCCTCCGATGCTAATATTTCCTCAATATGCTCTTCTTTCAATCCACCATATAACAACTGTTGTTGTGGATGATATATAATATTGCCTTCGCGATCAATAATAAATATATATCCATCCTCTCCAATTTTACTTTTGTTACATAAATCACTAATAGATTCATAATTTAAATCTACAAAGAAAATACCTTCACTTTCTTTTGTTTCTTCATTGATAATTTGCCTGCTCAAAGTAATAACCCACTGATAATTACTCCGAAGCAAATTCTGCAAATGAGAGGATGATATATTAATTCCTTTCTCAGATTCCATCGTGTCGACATACCACTGTAATTCCGTGATATCCACATAAGGATTCAGTTCTTCCATTTGGTCATTCACAATTGATTTTCCATTATCTGCAATTGCAACAACATTAACAATATCTGGTCTGATTTCCTTAATTGTCTTAATCTGTGAGACCATCCTTTGTTCTTCATTTGTCATATACCCTATATCATCACTTGAAAATAAAAGTCCTAAACTATTTTCTGAAAACAAATAAGTCTGTAAATCATTATCATTTAATAGCAAAACACTAGTATTCTCCATATAATCAATATATGAATCAATATCATCATTTACCTGAGAAATAATTTGAGTGGTGTAATTGATAGAGTTCTCAAATATTGTCAACCTTGTATAAGTCAGTGAAATTACAGTAAAAATAATTAGAGCTATGATAATCAATGCTGAGAAGGAACATAAAATTGCAGTCTGAATTTTATTGAATCTATAGAAAAAATTTCCTGGTCTCCTCATCTACTCTCCTTATTCTCCTTCGCATACTGTTTTGGTGCCATTCCGACTGCTTTTTTAAAAGCAATATTAAAATAATGAGCATCACTAAATCCAACTCGATCTGCAATCTCATAATTTCTCAATTGCGTCTCTATCAGTAATCTTTTTGCTTCTTCCATTCGAATCTTCATGAGGGCCTCCATACAAGTCACTCCCATTGCCTCTTTGAATATATTACTGAAATGGCTCGTACTAATGCCCAAATAATTACACACATCAGAAAGCCCCAGATTTGGATTGGAATAATTCTGTTTTAAAAACTGTATAGCCAATTTTGCCTTTATACTTCCATGTGGCTCATTAATTTCTATAATTTTTTCACACATCTTCTCTGCATACTGATTCACCTGATCACATGCATCTTCTAAACTCTCTGATTGAACAATCTTAGCAATAAATAAATCTCTATCATTGGAATCTAAATTCCCACAATGTTTCAATACAACACTCCCTATCCGACGTATTACACTGTTTAAATAGGATATCACCTGTGTTTTATCCAAATACTCTTCTTGAAATTGATTCTTCATATTATCTACTGCCTCTATAACAGAAGCTACATTCCCCCTCTGAATGTATTCGGATATTTCATCCATCTCTTTATCTATATTTAAAGGTTCCCTCTCTTTTGTTAACTTAACCTCTTCCTCCCAATAAATATCTTCTCCTCTTAAATACTTATACTCTAGCATTTGATTTGCAACCTTATAAGAATCATACAAATCCTCCACACTATCAACCTGACATCCAACACCAATGGAAATAGCAATTTCCATTGTCTTATATAACATGTGTTTTATTTCATAACATATATCACTTATAACATTTTTAAACTCTAATACCTTATCTGAAAATAAAATCAAACAAACCTTGCCATCTATTTCCCTATACGATACTCCACTATCTTTATTTTGCAAAATTTCATCACTAATGTTTTCCACAACAAAATGTAGTAACTCATTGTCTTGTCTATTATGAATATTAAATGTATGAATATTTGCTTTCACATCCGCATCTAATACAACTAAGCAATAGTATTTTCCATGAATATTAACATCCATATCTTTTAAATTTTCTATGATGTAGTTACTATCTTTTGTCCCCTTTACCAAATTTGATAACCAGTTAGATTTTATAACTTTTCTGTTTCTCGTATAATCCGCGTAGTAGTTTTTCAATTTCTCGCTTTCTACAAGTTTTTTTCTTTCCTCATCCAATTTTTCTTTCACGTTTTTCAAGCTTTCTATTAGCTCTTTTGGTGTAATTGGCTTTAATAAGTACTCCGTTACATTATATTGAATTGCAGCTTTTGCATATTGAAAATCATCGTATCCACTTAAAATAACAATTTTCGTATCTGGAAAATTCTCATGAATATGTTTACTTAGTTTCAATCCATCCAAATAAGGCATATTAATATCTGTCAATACTAAGTCTACTCCATTCCGCTCTAGAAACTCAATTGCTTCTTTTCCATTCTCACAATCATTTATCATATCAAATCCTATCATATTCCAATCAATATTATCACGAATATGCTCACGGACTAATATTTCATCGTCTACAATAATTGCTCTATACATTGCCACTCCTCCTACTCACTGTTGTTCAGACAATATTACCATGAATTTTTAATAATGTATATATTAGTTCTAATTTTATCTTATATCTAACATCAGCAGTCTATAAATTTTTAAAAGTATTTCTTGAATTTCTTTACATATTCACAATTATTGTTTATACTAATAGTGAGACACTTATGTCAGATATATTATTCTATAGTTGATATAGGATTCAGTAAGGAAGTGATAATATGAAAATTGAAAAAATCAATGATAATCAGATACGTTGTACTTTGACTCCGACTGATTTGGCTGATCGACAATTAAAACTTAGTGAATTGGCATATGGTACAGATAAGGCGAAGCATTTATTTCATGACATGATGAAAACTGCATCAAAAGAATTTGGTTTTGAGGCAGATAATATTCCATTGATGATAGAAGCGATTCCTTCTTCATCTGGCTCAGTTATATTGATAATTACGAAGGTAGATGACCCAGAAGAACTCGACACACGCTTTTCCAATTTTTCACCATCTAGCGATACTGAACATAAAATTAAAGAAACTAAAAAACTAGAAGGATCTGAGAATATATTAGATCTCTTAGAACAAGTAAAGGATTCTATGATTGCAAAGATTGCAGAAGCAGAATCTCAAGAAGCTCCTGAGGATGCAAAGGATAAAACTACAACAGAAATCCGATTGTTCTCCCTTCAAAATTTAGATTCTTTATTCCATATTGCTAGTACTATTTTGCCAGACTACAGTGGTCCAAATACACTGTATCAAGATATGAAAGAAGAAACATATCTACTTGCACTTCTTCAACCAGAAGAAGATGTCAAGAAATTCCATAGGGCATGTAATATGTTGTCCGAATATGGATGTATCGATAAAATCGACAATGCTAGCTTAGCATATCTAAAAGAACATTGCGAAGTTATCATTGAAAAAGATGCACTAAAACAACTAAATCTGTAAGCAAAGGGGACAGCGGAGATATGAGCGAAAAAGCTCATCCTACCACTGTCCCCTTTGCTTGACATTACTTTTTTCAATTTTATGCTTCTGCCATTGCATTCATCTTAACTAATAACAATTCTACATCTATTCCATGAACCATTGCTGCTTCTCCAAGTGTTTCTCCCTGTGCTGAAGGGCATCCGAGACAGTGCATTCCGATTTCCATCAATGCAGGTGCTGCCTTTGGATATTCCATCAATAAGGTTCCAATTGTCATATCTGCTGTAATTTTATTTTCCATTTCTTTTTCCTCCATATGATACTCTCTTAAGTTTACAAAATTCATTATAATACTATTTATTATGCTTATCAATAGTATTTTTATTTATGAAAAGACATAATTGTATATACAATTAAATATTTTGTTTGATTAATAATATGTCAATAAATAGCATATATTTATTCGACTTTTTTTTCGCTTTATCATTTCTCTACAAAACATTCGTTCTTTTTAAATCCAAAGTAATCCACAAGATATGGACAAATGAGTGTGGATAATATGGATAACTTTGTGTAAAAGTCGATTTTCTGTTATTTTTCTGCCATTTTTATGTGGATAACTATTATTTACTCAAAATTTTATATTCTACAAATTATTACAAGTTTGTGCATTTTGCTATTCTTATAAAACATCAAAATTATTATTTGACAAGATTTTCGTTTTTTTTAGTTTTTGTTATCTAATTATTTTTTTAATTTTATATACAATTTAGTTTAATTTTACTTCATCTTTAATTTTTGTGTCTCTATGAGGAACACAAACTAATTCGAATACATCAAAAAAGAAGAGCCAACCTTATGGTCAACTCTTCCAATGACTGCTCTCGCAGACTAGTTTGTGATTGTTAATTCTGTTTCTTTATCGAATACATGAATCTTTTCAGCATCCAATGCAAATTTAACTGTATCGCCTGTTCTAGCTGTTGTTCTAGGATCAACTCTAGCTGTCATGTTAGCTCCAGCATAATCGAAGTATAAGTAAACTTCTGCTCCAAGCATCTCATATACACGGATTGTAGCTTCGATTACTGTATTTGGAGAAGCCTCGATGAACATTTGTGAATCGTTTACATCTTCTGGACGAATTCCAAGTACTACTGTTTTTCCTGCATATCCGCCATCAATAAGTTTCTTAGCTTTTGCTGGTGGTAACTCGATGTCACTTCCTCCAACTGTTAGAGAAACCTTGTCTCCTTTTACATTACAAACTGCATCCATGAAGTTCATTTGAGGAGATCCGATAAATCCTGCAACGAATAAGTTACAAGGGGTATCATATAGAACCTGTGGTGTATCTACTTGTTGAACAATACCACCGTTCATAACTACGATTCTTGTTCCAAGTGTCATAGCCTCTGTTTGGTCATGTGTTACATAGATAATTGTAGATCCTAATCTTTGGTGTAATTTAGAAATCTCAATACGCATTTGTCCTCTAAGCTTAGCATCTAAGTTAGAAAGAGGCTCATCCATAAGGAAAACCTTAGGATTACGAACGATAGCACGTCCCATAGCAACACGTTGTCTCTGTCCACCAGATAAAGCCTTTGGCTTACGATCTAAAAGTGGCTCAAGGTCAAGAATTTTAGCTGCTTCTTTTACCATTTTATCTATTTGATCTTTTGGTACTTTTCTTAGTTTCAAACCAAATGCCATGTTATCATATACTGTCATATGTGGGTATAGAGCGTAGTTCTGGAATACCATCGCAATATCTCTGTCTTTAGGCTCTACATCATTTACTACTTTACCATCGATAAGTAATTCTCCACCTGAGATATCCTCAAGTCCAGCAACCATACGAAGTGTAGTAGATTTACCACATCCTGAAGGTCCTACGAAGATTACAAACTCTTTGTCCTCAATTTCTAAGTTGAAGTCTTTTACCGCTTCAAATCCATTTGGATATACTTTTTGAATATTTTTCAAAGATAAACTTGCCATTATTTTTTCCTCCTAATAATGTTTCTTAATTTAATAACATTATTATATTAAAAGTTTATCAATTGTACTAGTATCAGCTTGAACAAATAATTTTTCAACTAATGTACAATTTGCCGAAGAGGTTATTTACTCATTATCTTTTATTGCTACTCTTATTCTTCTGCTAACTTCCTCTGCTATCTCACTCGTCTTCATGTCTTTGTAATCCTCGTACATCAAAGGCTCTAGAAAGTGTACTTGAACTTCTACTGTACTTATAGTATGTGAATCAAAAGGCTTGTAAGCGTCGATAAGTGCAATTGGCAGAATTGGAGCCTTTGCTTTGGTAGCAGCTTTGAAGCTTCCTCCCTTAAATTCCCCTATTTCATTTCCATTCCTGGATCTTGTTCCCTCCGGGAATATACAATAGTTCCTTCCATTCTTTAATTCATTGCATACATCAATGATGACTTGCATGGATTGTCTCACATTGTCTCTATCTATCATAAATGATTTAGAACATATGAATACTTGCTTAAGAAGAGGTACATTCTGTACCTCCTTTTTTGCTACAAAAGCGAAGGGTTGAGGACATACATCAGTAATTGCTAAAATATCATACATACCTTGATGGTTTGGTGTCATTAGGAATCCTGATTCCTTTGGTATATTTTCTATACCAGATGCCTTTATCCTTACATTTCCACCTTTGTTTGCATAATATACAATTTTTTTGAACAATTTATTATGCTGCTCATCTGTATAATTATCTCTGTGATTCATATAATAACATAATTTAATCCAGAGAAATGGTACGACGAATAAATTTCTTAGTACCATCATAGCTATTCTTTTCATTTCTGTTCCTTTCCAACTGTATTAGGGACGGGGGAGATATGAATCATAATATTCATCCTTCCCCCGTCCCTTTTGAACGATTTAGTTTATCTCTTTCTCTTGTTCTTCTTCAACTTCGACAACTTCCTCGTTCGCATCATCATATAATACTTTTTCTCTTACTTTAGCAAATGATGCCACATAAGTCTCTTCCGCAACATTGATTACTTTTACTCCAGATGTTACTCTTCCAAATGTAGAAATGCTATCACATGCCATTCTAATGATAATTCCTTCTGTTGTAATTACCATGATTTCATTGTCATCATTTACTGCTTTCATTCCTACTAGATTACCTGTTTTTTCTGTTATTTTATAGCACTTCACACCTTTACCACCACGGTTTTGTGATGAAAAATCTTCCATAAGAGTACGTTTACCCATACCTTTTTCTGATACAAATAATAAAGCTGTTCCTTGTGTATCCATCTGCATTGCTATAACTACATCTCTATCACTTAGATTCATTCCTCGAACACCCATAGATGTTCTTCCTGTCGAACGTACATCTTGCTCGTGGAATCTGATACATTGTCCATATTTTGTTGCTAATATAATATCTTTGGTGTTATCAGTAAATTTCACCTCTATTAACTCATCTTCTTCTCTTAGAGTAATTGCTGCAAGTCCTGTCTTTCTAACATTCTCATAATCTTTGATTGGTGTCTTCTTAACAAGACCCTTTTTCGTTGCCATGAATAGATATTCACCATCTTTATATTCGCTGATTGGAATGACTGCTGACACATATTCTTCTGGTTGTAATTGTAACAAGTTCACAATTGCGGTACCACGGGCAGTTCTTCCTGCTTCTGGAATCTCATATGCTTTCATACGATATACCCTACCCTTGTTTGTAAACATCATGATGAAATGATGTGTAGTTGTCATCAATAATTCTTCGATATAATCATCATCTATGGTTTGCATTCCTTTGATTCCACGTCCTCCGCGGTTTTGGCTCTTGAATGTGTCTGTTGTCATTCTCTTCACATATCCAAGCTTTGTCATTGCAATAACTACATTTTCTCTTGGAATCAAATCTTCCATACTTATATCGAACTCATCGAATCCAATGCTTGTTCTTCTTTCATCTCCGAATTTCTCATAGATTACCATGATTTCTTCTTTGATTAATTCTAATAGTAGACTTCTATCTGCTAGGATTGCTTTCAATTCTGCAATCTTCTTCATCAATTCATCATACTCTTTTTCAAGTTTTTCTCTCTCTAACCCTGTAAGAGCACGAAGTCTCATATCTACAATCGCTTGAGCTTGAACCTCTGATAATTCAAATCTCTTGATTAATTCTTCTTTTGCAATTGCAACATTTTTAGAACCTCTGATAATTTTAATCACTTCGTCTATATTGTCTAAGGCAATTAATAACCCTTGTAAGATATGGGCTCTCTCTTCTGCCTTATTCAACTCATACTTTGTTCTTCTTGTAATTACCTCTTCTTGATGCAATAAGTAATGGTTCAACATATCTAGCAAGTTCATAACCTTTGGTTCGTTATTCACAAGCGCTAACATGATTACTCCAAAGGTATCTTGCATCTGTGTATGCTTATATAATTGGTTTAAGATTACATTTGCATTGGCATCTCTTCGAAGTTCAATACAAATTCTCATACCCTCTCGATTGGATTGATCACTTAGATCTGTGATACCATCAATCTTTTTATCATTTACTAATTCAGCAATCTTCTCTATAAGACGTGCTTTATTCACCATATATGGAAGTTCTGTAACAATGATACGATTCTTTCCATTTGCCATTGGTTCAATATCAGTCACAGCACGAACACGAATCTTGCCTCTACCTGTCCTATATGCCTCTTCAATTGCTCTTGTTCCGAGAATTGTTGCTCCAGTAGGGAAGTCTGGTCCCTTTACAATCTGTAGAATATCTTCAATTGAAGTTACAGGAATTGTATTGTCACTCTCTCTTTTTATTTCATCATCAATAATCTTTACTACTGCATTGATTACCTCTCTTAAGTTATGAGGTGGGATATTAGTAGCCATACCAACTGCAATTCCAGAAGTACCATTCACCAAAAGGTTCGGATATCTAGCTGGTAAAACAGTAGGCTCTTTCTCTGTCTCATCAAAGTTTGGTGCAAAATCTACAGTATCTTTGTTTATATCTGCGGTTAATTCCATAGAAATCTTGCTCAAACGTGCCTCTGTATAACGCATCGCAGCAGCTCCATCTCCATCCACAGAACCAAAATTTCCGTGTCCATCTACCAATGGATATCTGGTAGACCATTCTTGTGCCATGTTAACCATTGCACCATAGATAGAACTATCACCGTGAGGGTGATACTTACCCATAGTATCTCCGACAATACGTGCACACTTACGATGAGGCTTATCAGGACCATTATTTAACTCTATCATTGAATATAATATTCTTCGTTGAACAGGCTTTAGCCCATCCCTTACATCTGGTAATGCTCTAGATGCAATAACACTCATTGCATAATCGATATAAGAGTTCTCCATCGTCTTCTTCAGGTCTACATCATGCACCTTATCAAATATATTGTTTTCCACTTTTTTTCCTCCTACAATTCAAGATGATTTCTTCTATACATCAAGATTCTTAACATATTTTGCATTTTCTTCGATAAACTCTCTACGTGGTTCTACCTTATCTCCCATAAGAGTTGTGAATGTTAAATCAATCTCTGAAGATGCATCTTCATTCATAGTCACTCTCAATAAAATTCGATTCTCTGGATCCATGGTCGTATCCCATAACTGATCCGCATCCATCTCTCCTAGACCTTTGTAACGTTGAATCTTATTATTTCCATCTCTTCCAATATCTGAAAGTATTTTATCTAATTCACTGTCACTATATGCATACCAAGCTTTTTTATTTTTCTCCACTTTATAGAGAGGAGGTTGAGCTAAATATATATATCCACCCTTGATTAATTCTGGCATAAAACGATATAAAAATGTTAACAATAAAGTACTGATATGAGAACCATCTACATCGGCATCTGTCATAATAATAATCTTGTGATATCTTAATTTCTCGATATTAAAATCTTCTTGAATCCCTGTACCAAATGCAGTAATCATTGCTTTAATCTCTGCATTCGCATAAATCTTATCTAATCTTGCTTTTTCTACATTTAGAATCTTACCTCTAAGTGGTAGAATCGCCTGTGTTTCTCTATTTCTCGCTGATTTTGCAGAACCACCAGCTGAGTCACCTTCTACGATATATATTTCGCAATTTTTTGGGTCTTTATCTGAACAGTCTGCTAATTTTCCTGGAAGAGATAATCTATCTAAAGCTCCCTTTCTTCTTGTTAAATCTCTAGCTTTTCTCGCTGCTTCTCTCGCTCTTTGAGCCATAACAGATTTCTCTACTGTCATACGAGCAACACTCGGGTTTTGCTCTAAAAATATCTGTAGTTGCTTACTAACTACACTATCAACTGCACCACGTGCCTCACTATTACCTAATTTTTGTTTTGTCTGACCCTCAAATTGAGGTTCTTCTAGTTTTACACTTATAATTGCTGTTAAACCTTCTCTAATATCATCTCCTGATAGATTGGGTTCGTTTTCTTTTAGTAATTTATTTTTTCTCGCATAATCATTAAATGTCTTGGTCAAAGCATTTCTAAAACCTACTATATGAGTTCCTCCTTCTGGAGTTGTAATATTATTAACAAACCCATAAGAGTTATCACTGTAAGAATCGTTGTGTTGCATTGCTACTTCCACATAAACATCATTTACCGTTCCTTCACAATAAATCACTTGTGGGTATAACTCACTCCTACTCCTATTTAAATATGTAACAAATTCATTAATCCCACCTTCATAGTGGAATTCTTTAATTACCTCCTTCTCTTCTCTCTTATCTCTTAATATAATTCTTAAACCTCTTGTTAAAAAGGCCATTTCACGAAATCTTTGTTTCAATGTATTATATTCAAACACTGTCTCTTCAAATATCTCTTTATCTGGTAAGAATGTAACCTGTGTACCTGATTCACTTACATCACAAGTTCCCACTTCTTTTAGAGGATACATTACTGCTCCTCTTTCATATCTCTGCTTATATACTATTCCTTCTTTTCGAATCTCTACTTCCAACCATTCCGATAAAGCATTCACAACCGAAGCACCTACTCCGTGTAATCCTCCAGATACTTTGTATCCTCCACCGCCGAATTTTCCTCCTGCATGAAGAACAGTAAATACAACCTCTACCGCCGGTAAACCAGCTTTCTGATTGATTCCGACGGGGATACCTCTTCCATTATCTACAACTGTAATAGAATTGTCTTTATTGATAGAAATATCAATTGTATCACAATGTCCTGCTAGGGCTTCATCCACAGAATTATCAACAATCTCATATACGAGATGATGCAATCCTCTTAGAGAAGTACTCCCTATGTACATACCTGGTCTCTTCCTTACTGCTTCAAGACCTTCTAATATCTGAATCTGATCCGCACCATATTCTACGTTTAACTCTGTTCCTAATTCTGTGTTCATTTTATTCCTCCTAATAATGGTTTTTATCTTTACTTACAATTCCATTTTCTACATAAAAGACTTTATTTACTTCAATTCTATTTTTTATAAACTCTTCTACACCTGTACAGGTAATTAAAGTCTGTACATTATTTATACTTTCTAAAAGATAATTCTGTCTCTTATGATCCAATTCGGATAATACATCATCTAGTAAAAGAATCGGACTATCTTTTATTAATCTTTTTACAATTTCTATCTCTGCCATCTTCAGCGATAAGGCTGCCGTTCTCTGTTGACCTTGAGAACCATATTTTTTTATATCCAAATCATTAATATAAAATCCAATATCATCCCTATGAGGACCTACAGAAGTATTTTTCATCTTCAAATCCTTACTTCTGCTTCTATCAACACACTCCTCTAGAGAAATATTTTTATTACTTCTTTCATAAATTAACTTTATTTTTTCTTTTTTCCCTGATAATTTATAATGAATACCTTCAATGATTTGATTTACTTCTTCAATAAACTTCTCTCTTCTTTTTATCACCTTATTGCCATAATCAATTAACTGAATATCCCATATATCCAAGGTATCCATGATATTATTTTTTGAATAGAAATCTTTTAATAACTTGTTTCTCTGATTGACAATCTTATTATAATTTGCCAAATCATTTAGATATATCTTATCTAGCTGAGCAAGCTCCATATCCATAAATCTTCTTCTCTCAGAAGGACCATTTTTTATAATGTTCAAATCCTCTGGAGAAAAAAAAACCACATTTACTACTCCTAATAATTCGCTCGCTTTTTTTATCGGTATTTTATTAATGGCTATACCTTTGGAAAAATTTTTCTTCAAGTGTAAATCTATTGAATAATCTATTCCCTTTTTTTCTAATATTAATTCAATATGAGACTCATCTTTATCAAAGATTATCATATCCCTATCCTTTGAACTTTTGTGAGACTTAGAAGTTGCACATAAATAAATAGACTCAAGTATATTTGTTTTTCCCTGTGCATTATCTCCATAAAATATATTTATTTTCTCATCAAAAGATATATCTAAATAGCTATAATTTCTATAATCTTTTAATTTCAAAGATTTAAGTTTCAAAATCTACCTCTTTTCTATCTTTATTTCTTCTCCATTATAAGATATCAGTTCTCCTCCGTATAACTTTTTACCTCTTTGAACTTCTACTTCTCCATTAATCTTCACTAAACCATTTTGGATAACTATTTTTGCCATCACACCATTCTCAACCATACCTGCAGCTTTAATCGCTTGTCCTAATTTAATGAATTCATCTTGTCCTCTTATTTTTATCGTAAACAATCCAATACCTCTCTTTTCTCTTCTTAAATCGCACTAAAATTAATAGGTAAAATCAGATAATTATAAGAACCATTTTCATCTTTTAATAAACATGGTGATTTAGAATTAATCAAATACATGGTGATATTCTCTTCATCAATGGCCTTAAGAGCATCTAATAAAAACTTTGGATTGAATCCAATCATCAATTCATCTCCAATTCTCTCAGCTACTAAATCCTCATCCATATTTCCGATTTGTGATCTCATCTTAATATCTACTTTATCTTCTTTTATATCAAATACAATCGGTTTCTTATCACCTTCTTTTACCAATAACAGTGAACGTTCAATGGAACTCATCAGGTCTCGTTTGTTCATTGTTACCTTTGTGCTATAATCTCTAAATATCATTTTTTCAATATTAAAGAATGTTCCCTCTATTAGTCGTGAGACTACCTTTGTCGATTCAAATTCAAATAAAATATGATTTTGAGTAAAGTATATTGTTACATTCTGATCTACTTCCCCTGAGAGAATCTTGCTAATTTCTGAAAGTGTTTTTCCTGGAACTATAACACTTGTATCTACATATTGTTCTTTTAATTCTATCTTTCTATGAGCAATTCTGTGTCCATCTAATGCACTCACCTTTAAAATATTAGACTCTACACTAAATAGCTCCCCTGTCATCATCTTATTACTTTCATTATCTGATGTAGAGAATAAGGTTTGTCTAATTACATCTTTTAATATAAACTCAGATATTGTTATACTATTGTCTTTTTCAATTTTAGGAAGTGAAACAAATTCTTCTCCTGATTTACAATTGATTTCAAATTTTGCTTTTTCACATGTAATAATAGTTCTATAATCATTATCTGCTTGTATCACTACTTCACTATCGGGAAGCTTTCTAACAATCTCTGAGAATAATTTAGCCTCGATTGCTATAACACCTCCCTCTATGATTTCCCCTTCTACAATTGTTTCAATACCTAGATCCATATCATTTGCTACTAGTTTAATAATTCCAGAAGAAAAATCTAGTAAGATACATTCTAATATAGATAATGTAGTTTTAGAAGAAACAGCTTTCGAAACAATACTAACTCCTTTTACTAAATCCTTTTTGTTACAAATTAATTTCATATGTGTAAAACTCCTTTCGAGATTTCTTTTAATAAATTATATAAATAAAATACGTAGTATTAGTATTAGGGGGTGTGGATATGTGGAAAACCCTGTTTAAGCCCCTAATATATATTATTTAAGGTGTAGATAAACGTGTGTAAACATTCTTAATATAGATTGGATGGATTGTGGATAATTAAGATATTTTTATTAAATGATGAGAGAAAATAAATATAAATCATAGTTATCCACCTTTTAATAATAAATTGTCCACATAGTTATCCACCCTTAAAAAGAATTAAGAAGGATTTATTTTTTTGATGATAATTTCCACACTATTTTTTACTTTATCATCTTCATTCATTAGATCTTTGATTTTATCATAACCATGACTGATTGTGGAATGATCCTTTCCTCCTAGAAGAAGACCAATCGATTTAAATGGTTCTTCTGTCATTTCTCTACAAAGATACATAACAATCTGTCTAGGAAGTGCAATATCAGCAGATCTCTTTCTTCCACATAAATCAGTTACAGAAACATTGTAATGT
Organism: uncultured Lachnospiraceae bacterium; assembly: GCA_964367905.1. Lineage (GTDB taxonomy): Bacteria > Bacillota > Clostridia > Lachnospirales > Lachnospiraceae > CAUPWF01. The sequence continues at coordinate 14,911 of CAYIZP010000029.1, read as the reverse complement.
TCTGCGACGATATCCATAATCAATTCAGGAGTTATTTTTTTGTTATCATTTGTATAGATAGAATCCTTAAGAGCATCAATAGCTAATTCTATATTGATTTCTTTTTTCTCTAATTTAGCTTTGGCAACAACTCTTGTCAAAGCTCCTTCAAGTTCTCTAATGTTAGTAGTAATGTTATTGGCTATATAAGAGAGAACCTCATTAGGTATATTCAATCTCTCCATATCTTCTAATTCAATTTTTTTATATAAAATAGCCATTCGTGTTTCATAATCTGGAGAAGAAATATCTACAATCATTCCAGAAGCAAATCGACTTCTGATACGTTCTTCTAATATCTCCATATCCTTTGGAGGTCTATCACTAGAGATGATGATATGTTTTCCAGCATTATAAAGATCATTAAAGGTATGGAAAAACTCTTCCTGAGTACTTTCCTTTCCTATTATAAACTGAATATCATCAATTAATAAGATATCAATTGTTCTATATTTTTCTCTAAATAAACTCATAGAAGAATCGGCACCTCTCTTACCAGTCTTCAAAGCATCAATCAATTCATTTGTAAATGTTTCACTTGTTACATAGAGAACCTTTTTCATGGATGTCTTATCATCCTTATTAAGATTTTGTTCTATAACATATCTTGCAATAGAGTGCATGAGATGGGTTTTACCCAATCCAACTCCTCCATATAAGAACATAGGATTATAATCTTCGCCAGGAGATTCGGCTACCGCAAGAGCAATTCCATGAGCAAGAGTATTATTCTTACCTACAACAAAGGTGTCAAATGAATAGTTTAATTTTAAATTGGCATTAGAAAGTAATTCATTTAGTTGGGCATTGATGTCATTGGACTTCATATTAATGGAAGAATTAAGATCAGATTTTGCTACAAAAATAATATTGTATTCCTGACCAGTTAACTCAGCAATACAAACTCCTAAAATAACTTGATATTTTTTTGATATAATTTCTATACTCTGTTTATCTTCTACAGATATGTATACAGTGTTACCCTCTATATGAGAAACCTCAAGAGGATGAATCCAAGTCTTCATACAAATATCTGTTACTTCATACTCAACTTTTAATTTTTCAATGATTTGGTTCCAATTTTCTTTAATAATATTCATTAGTTAACTCCTAAAATTGTAATAATTTCACTAGTCTATTTTACATCAAAAATGATATTTTATCAATGTAATTCTTTTGATATCTTAAATTTAAAAAAAAAATAATAATAAATAACGTTGTTTTACTTGACTTTATGGGTATTTTATGATTATAATATTGAGAAATGTCTTAAAAAATAAAAACTTATGGTAACCAATCGATACTATAATATGATAGACATAGATAGAGTATAGATAATAAGGAGGTGGATACGTATGAAAATGACATTCCAACCAAAAAAGAGATCTAGATCAAAAGTACATGGTTTTAGAGCAAGAATGAGTACTCCAGGCGGAAGAAATGTGCTAGCATCTAGAAGAGCAAAAGGAAGAAAAAAACTATCAGCATAGGCCGCAGCAATGTGGTCTTTCTTTCTTATTAAGAGGATTTTATGAAACAGAGTGAGTCATTAAAGAAAAATAGAGATTTTCAAACAGTATATAAAAAGAAAATATCATGTGCCAATAAATATCTTATCATGTATATCATAGAAAATGATTTGAAGAAAAATAGGATTGGTATCTCTGTAAGTAAAAAAGTAGGAAATAGTGTCGTAAGACATAGAGTAACAAGACTACTGAGAGAAAGTTATAGATTAAATGAAGAGAAGTTTAAATTAGGATATGATATGGTAGTGATTGCTAGAAATAGTGCAAAGGATAAAAGTTATAAAGAAATGGAAAGCGCACTTTTACACCTAGCAAATATACATCATATTAAAATAGATTAATGGGGAAAATAAAAAAGTGAAATTTTTATTCATTAAAATGATAAAATTTTATAGAAAATATTTATCGGGATTGAAAATGTATAACACTTGTAAATTTACTCCAACATGTTCTCAATATGGGATAGAGGCGATAGAAAAGCATGGAGCAATCAAGGGATTGTTGTTAACCATATGGAGAATATTAAGATGTAATCCATTTTCAAAAGGCGGGTATGATCCCGTTCCATAGGAGGAAACTAAAAAATGTCAGGTATGTTATTAACAAAGTCATCTACCTTTATTATAGGAGATATTTCTTCTATATTGGGTATGATTATGGATTGGATGTTTATTGCGTTAGATCGAGTGTTTAGTATTGAGAACGTAGGATTATCCATTATTTTATTCACGGTTGTTGTTTATACTTTATTATTACCGCTTACTATAAGACAACAAAAGTTTATGAAGCTTAGTGCGGTAATGAATCCAGAAATAAAGAAGATTACAGAAAAGTATAAAGGAAAAACAGATAATGCGTCAAGAATGAAGATGCAAGAAGAAACACAAGCTGTTTATAGAAAGTATGGTTCTTCTCAAATGGGAGGATGTTTGAATTCACTGATTCAATTACCAATTTTATTTGGATTGTATCCGGTTATTCAAAATATTCCAGCATATGTAGGTTCTATTAAGGAAGCATATATGCCTCTAGTAGATAAGATTTTAGGAAATAGTAGTAATATAGAAGCAATCAAAACAATTGGTGCAGAAGCTCCAGTATCGTTAAATCCAGAGAATTTTGATTATACACAATCAAATGTAATCATTGATGTATTATATAAATTTCAATCGGATACATGGACAACTTTAGTGGATGCAATTCCTTCTTTGGAATCGGTGATTGTAGAAACAGAGAAAGTAGTAGCAAGTTTCAATAGTTTCTTAGGACTAAATATTGCAAACTCTCCATATTCAATTATTATGGAGAATCTAACAAGTAATTTTGGATTGGTAATCCTAGCTGTATTAGTTCCATTATTAGCGGGTGTTTCACAGTTTCTTAGTATTAGAATATCACAGTCAATTACACCATCATCTATGGATGAGAATAGCCAAATGGCATCTACTATGAGAACAATGAATATAACAATGCCTTTATTCTCAGTTGTAATGTGTTTTACATTCCCAACTGGTATCGGTATTTATTGGATTACAAGTGCAGTGGTTAGAACAATACAGCAATTGGCAATTAATAAGCATCTTCAAAAGATTGGTTTGGATGAGTTAATTAGACAGAATCGAGAAAAAGCAGAGAAGAAGGCTAAGAAAAAAGGAATCTCAGCTGAAAAATTAAATGAAATGGCTCAAAAAAATGCAAAGAAATTAGAAGATGCAAATGTAAATTCGAATAATAATGCAGCTACTTCAAATAAAATGTCTGATAAGGCAAAGGTAAATAGCAGTGATTATTCTTCAACTAACAGCAATGCAAAAGCTGGAAGTTTGGCTGACAAAGCAAACATGGTTAATAGATATAACAAAGGAAACGATAAATAATAGCAGTTTTTTAAAGGAAAGGAGTCAGTATGAACATTGTCACAATTCAAGCAAAAACAGTAGAAGAGGCTATTACAAAGGCAACGATTGAGTTAGGGGTTGTCAGCAGCGATTTAGAGATAGAAGTGGTAGAAAAAGGTAGTACAGGCTTTTTAGGAATAGGAAGTAAAAATGCTGTAATCAAAGCTTCGATAAGAGAAGAAAAACCAGTGGAAGTATCAAAGCCAGTAAAAGAGATAAAAAAAGAAGAGCAGAAGCCGAAAGAAGTGAAAGTGGCTGAAAAGGTAAAACCAGAACCTAAGGTTGTAAAAGAGGTTGAACCCAAGAAAGAAGAGGCAGCTTCAAAGGAAAAGAAAATAAATAGAAGAACTCCAACTCCAGAAATATTAGAAGAAACAAAAATGTTTATTGTAAATACTTTAAAAGCAATGAAAATCGAAGCAGAAGTAAAGGCAAAGATTGATGAAGAAGGAAGTATCTGTATTGATATGATCGGGAAAAAAATGGGTGTCTTAATTGGAAAAAGAGGACAAACATTAGATGCACTACAATACTTGGCAAATCGTGTTGCTAACAAAGAAAAGGATGGATATATTCGAGTGAAATTAGACACAGAAAACTACAGAGAACGTAGAAAAGAAACACTTGAAAATTTGGCAAAAAATATAGCGAGCAAAGTAAAGAGAACAAAGAGACCTGTATCGCTAGAGCCTATGAATCCTTATGAGAGAAGAATTATTCATTCAGCATTACAGAGCGACCCATATATTGTAACATATAGCGAGGGCGAAGAACCTTATAGACATTTAGTAGTGAAATATGGGGACGGGGGTAAATAACCCCTGTTCTCTTTTTTTGAAAGGTGAATGATATGTTATTTGACAAGACCATTGCTGCTATATCAACAGCAATTAGTAGTTCTGGAATAGGTATTATAAGAATAAGTGGTCCTGATGCTTTTTGTGTAATTGACCAAGTATATAAAAGTAAAAATGGAAAGAAGAAGATATCAGATCAATTATCTCACACTATACACTATGGATATATAGTAGAAGAGGATGAGATATTAGATGAAGTATTAGTTTCTATCATGAGAGCTCCGAATACTTATACAGGAGAGGATACAATAGAGATTAATTGTCATGGTGGTGTTTTTCTACTGAATCAGGTATTAGAATTAATATTGAAAAAAGGTGCATATCCAGCGGAGCCAGGTGAGTTTACAAAGCGTGCATTTATGAATGGAAAGTTAGATTTGACTCAAGCAGAAGCGGTGATGGATGTAATAGATTCCAAGAATGATTATGCCCTCAAAACTTCTGTAAGTCAGTTAAAAGGTAATGTTAAGAATATAATAAATGAATTAAGAAATAAAATAATTTACCATACTGCTTTTATAGAGTCAGCATTAGATGATCCAGAACATATTTCTCTAGATGGATATAATGAAGAGTTATTGAAAGATATGAATCATCTTAAGATAAAATTAGAATCCTTGATTCAATCTTTTAATGATGGAAGAATTATGAAAGAAGGAATCCAAACAGTTATAATAGGAAAGCCAAATGTAGGGAAATCATCTTTATTAAACCTATTGGCCGGGGATGAGAAGGCAATTGTAACAGAGATAGAGGGAACTACAAGGGATGTTCTAGAGGAGACGATTAATATTGGGGGAATCACTCTAAATATCATGGATACAGCTGGAATTCGTAGTACAGAAGATGTGGTAGAAAAAATTGGAGTAAATAAGGCAAAAGAGTTTGCTGATAAGGCTGATTTAATTATATATATTGTGGATAGTTCTAGAAAAATAGATGAAAATGATGAGGAAATTATAAAGCTCGTTAAAGATAAGAAGTTGATTGTTTTATTAAATAAAATAGACTTAGTATCAGAAGTAGAAGAGGAAGATATCTACAATATGATTCATTCTGAGGTCGATATTATCCCCATATCAGCGAAAAATGAGACAGGGATAGATATTTTATCCGAGACAATAAAAAAGATGTTTATAGAGGGAACTATTGATTTTAATGATCAGGTATATATATCGAATGCCCGTCAGAAAAAAGAGTTACAAGTAAGTAATGATAGTTTATCGAGAGTAATAGATAGTATAGAAAAAGGTATGCCAGAAGATTTTTATTCGATTGATCTGATGGATGCATATGAGGCACTAGGTAAGATAGTTGGAGAGACAGTAGGAGAGGATTTGATCAATGAGATATTCAGCAAATTCTGTATGGGAAAATAAAGAAGAATATGATGTAATAGTAGTAGGAGCAGGACATGCTGGATGCGAAGCTGCACTAGCAAGCGCACGTCTTGGTATGAAGACCTTGATATTCACAGTAAACGTAGAGAGCATTGCTCTCATGCCATGTAATCCGAATATTGGAGGTACATCAAAGGGGCATCTAGTGAGAGAATTAGACGCCTTAGGCGGAGAGATGGGAAAGGTAATAGATCAGACATTTATTCAATCTAAGATGTTGAATAAATCTAAAGGTCCTGCCGTTCATTCCCTACGAGCACAGGCAGATAAACATGCCTATAGTTCTGCGATGAGACAGATTCTCGAGAATCAAGAAGGATTAGAAATTAAGCAAGGTGAAGTAGCAGATCTGATAGTAGAAGAGGATAGTATTAAAGGTATAATTACATATTCTGGTGCTATTTATATTTCAAAAGCAACTATTTTATGTACAGGAACCTATTTAAATGCAAAATGTATCTTTGGTGATGTGAGTATGTATACTGGACCCAATGGGTTACCAGCAGCAAATTATCTTACAAAATCTATGGAAGAATTTGGTATATATCTCAGAAGATTTAAGACAGGAACACCAGCTCGTATCGACAAAAAATCAGTAGATTTTACGAGGATGGAAGAGCAGTTTGGAGATGAATTTATTACACCTTTTTCATTTGCAACTGGTGAAGATGAGATACAAAAGGAGCAAGTTTCATGTTGGCTTACTTATACAAATGATGAGACACATAAGATTATAAAGGATAATCTTCACCGCTCTCCTCTGTTTTCAGGAGCAATCGAAGGAACCGGTCCTAGATATTGTCCATCTATAGAAGATAAGGTTGTGAAATTTGCAGATAAAGATAGACATCAAGTATTTATAGAACCAGAAGGATTAACAACCAATGAGATGTATATTGGTGGGATGTCTAGTTCACTTCCAGAGGATGTACAGTATGAGATGTATCGAACCGTTCCTGGATTAGAAAATGTAAAGATTGTAAGAAATGCATATGCGATCGAATATGATTGTATCGATGCTAGACAACTAAAACCTACTTTGGAATTTAAGAAGATAGAAGGTTTGTATAGCGCAGGTCAGTTAAATGGAAGTTCTGGTTATGAAGAAGCAGCAGCACAAGGGTTGTTAGCCGGAATCAATTCAGCTATGAAGATTCTAGGAAGAGAAGAGGTTATTATAGATCGTTCACAGGGATATATTGGAGTGTTGATCGATGATCTAGTTACAAAGGAAAGCTTTGAACCATATCGCATGATGACATCTAGATCAGAATATCGATTATTGCTAAGACAAGATAATGCAGATGAAAGGTTGACAGAATTAGGTTTTTCTATTGGTCTAATCGAAGTAGGTAGACATAATAATTTTGTAATTAAAATGAAACAAATAGAAGAAGAAATAGAAAGAATATCTAAGATTACAGTGGGAGCGAATGATAAGGTAAACAACTTATTAATAAAATATGATAGCACTCCACTATCTTCTGGATCAACACTAGATGAATTAATAAGAAGACCTGAATTAGATTATGAGAAACTTGCAGAATTAGATAAGAATAGAGAAGAACTTCCTAGGGATGTTGTAGAACAGGTTAATATACGTATCAAATACGACGGATATATAAAGAGACAAAAAAAACAAGTAGAGCAATTTAAAAAGATGGAAAAGAAAAAAATTCCATTAGATATTGATTATGACACAATTCTAAGTCTTCGAATAGAAGCTAGACAAAAATTGAATGAATATAGACCACATTCGATTGGTCATGCATCAAGAATATCAGGAGTATCACCAGCTGATATTTCTGTTCTGCTAGTATATTTAAAAAATTAGTAATGAGGTAAGAATATGAGAAGATATGAAAGTTATTTAAGAGATAGAAACATAGAATTATCAGAATTACAGATTAATCAGTTTCAAAAATATTATGAAATGTTAGTAGAGAAGAATAAGGTAATGAACTTAACTGCAATTACAGAATATGATGAAGTTGTAGAAAAACATTTTATTGATAGTATATCTATAGCAGAATTCATTGATATAAAAGGTAAAATAATTGATGTAGGAACAGGAGCGGGATTTCCTGGAATTCCTTTAAAGATAGTTTTTCCTGATCTAGAAGTAGTATTACTAGATTCACTAAATAAGAGAGTGAAATTTTTAAATGAAGTAATAGATGAGTTAGGTCTAAAGAAAATAGTTGCAATACATGGAAGAGCTGAAGAGATAGCGAAAAATAAAGAATATAGAGAAGTATTTGACTACTCTGTATCCAGAGCAGTTGCTAATTTATCAACCCTGACAGAATATTGTCTTCCATTTGTAAAAATCGATGGAAGTTTTATATCATATAAATCTGGAAATATAGATGGAGAATTAAAAAGTTCAGAAGCAGCTATAAAAAAACTTGGTGGAAATATAAAAAAAGTAGATAAGTTCGAATTAAGTAATAAAGTAGGAATGAGAAGTTTTGTTATAATAGACAAAATAAGTAAAACAGATAAGAAATATCCAAGAAAGGCAGGTACACCTGCAAAAGAACCGTTATCCTAAAAATATAAAGATACACAATCAATAAACAAGGAATGTTTCACGTGAAACATTCCTTGTTTATTTGTTTCTAGAAGAATTTTAAAATATTCTGACCTAGATATCGGATAGAACACTGCGTGGTTTATTAAGATGCTTCACAGCTACATTAATGATTAAGGCTAAACGCCTTATATATAATAGTAATAACTATTCAGCCCTACATCTCGGATGGATCACTGCGTGATCTATTACACTGTTTCACAGCTACATCCTCGATTAAGGCTAAACGCCTTATACCTAAATTATAAGATTTGCCTGTTTCTATATAAGTATAGCACAGACTTATCTTATAATTTAGTTGCAAGGCTGAATAGTTATAGAATGTTTCACGTGAAACATTCTACTTCCTATAAGGAAAAGAAAGGGTTTCACGTGAAACATTTAGTGGATATATTGTTGCAAAGATGTTATAATAGATAAGTCTAGAGAGGAGAATATATAGAATGGGTAGAATAATTGCAATAGCAAATCAAAAAGGTGGTGTAGGTAAAACTACAACAGCAGTTAATCTAGCTGCGTGTCTAGCTGAAGTTGGGAAGAAAATACTAGCGGTAGATATGGATCCACAGGGAAATATGAGTAGTGGATTAGGAATTAATAAGGAAGAAGTAGAAAAATCTACATATGAATTAATAATAGGTGAGATTAATATCAAAGATGGAATAATCTCTAATATATTCGATAATCTAGATATTTTACCTACAAATATAAATCTATCAGCTGCTGAGGTTGAGATGACAGGCATAGAAAATGTACATTATATATTAAAAGAAGCACTAGAAGAAGTAAAAAACAACTATGATTATATAGTAATAGACTGTCCTCCTTCTCTTAGTCTATTAACATTGAACTCTATGGTAGCAGCAGATTCAGTAATTGTACCAATTCAGTGTGAATATTTTGCTCTAGAGGGGTTAAGCCAGTTGATGCATACCATAAATCTAGTTCGAGATAGGCTAAATGAGAATCTAGAAATAGAGGGAATTGTATTTACAATGTATGATGCCAGGACAAATCTATCATTGCAGGTAGTTGAAAATGTAAAAGATAATTTGGAACAGAATATATACAAAACTATTATACCAAGAAATATAAGACTTGCAGAGGCACCAAGTCATGGTTTGCCAATTAATATATATGACAGTAAGTCAGTAGGGGCAGAGAGTTATAGATTGCTAGCAGAAGAAGTTATAAATAAATAGATAGTGGGTGAGAATAAATGGCAATGAAAAAAGGTGGATTAGGAAAAGGACTTGATAGTTTGATTCCTAAAAATGAAACAAAAAAACAAGTTAGTGAAGTAGTAAATACAGATGTGCAAGATAAAGCAGAACAAGTTGTTAAGCTTACATCAATAGAGCCAAACCCTTTACAACCAAGAAAGCAGTTTGATGAAGATACTTTGTTAGAATTATCTGAATCAATCAAGCAATTTGGTGTAATTCAACCGATTACGGTACGTAAAGTAAATGATATGTATCAGATTGTTGCTGGAGAGCGTAGATGGAGAGCATCTAGGTTAGCAGGATTAAAAGAGGTTCCAGTTATTATAAAAGAATATACCGATCAGGAAGTGATGGAGATTGGTCTTATAGAGAATATTCAACGACAAGATCTTAATCCGATTGAAGAAGCTATAGCATATAAAAAGTTATTAAGTGAATTTAATCTGAAACAAGATGAACTAGCAGAGAAAGTATCGAAGAGTAGAACTGTAATTACGAACTCTATGAGACTTTTGAAATTGGATGATAGGGTGCAGCAGATGATAGTTGATGAAATGCTCACTACAGGACATGCTAGGGCATTATTGGCAATTGATGATGTGGAATTACAATATAAGACTGCAGTTAAGATCTTTGATGAGAAATTGAGTGTTCGCGAAGTTGAGAAGTTAATTAAGGCATTAAAAGCACCAAAAAAGGAAAAGATAAACAAAGAACCTGATATCATCATGAAAGATTTAGAAACAAAGATAATCGATAGATTAGGAACAAAAGTTAATATTAAGCAAGGAAGTAATAATAAAGGAAAAATAGAAATAGAGTATTTCTCAACAGAAGAATTCGAACGTTTGTTCGATATATTAATGGGAGGTATGTGAAAGGAAATTACGGATGAGTATATTTGAAGGAATGGGAATAAGTATAGATGTATTAATCATCATCTTATTTATTCTTGTTATTGTGCTAGCGGTATCAGTAGTTAGCCTAAATATGAAGTGCAGCAGATTAAAAAATAGTTACTATACGTTTATGAGGGGAAAAGATGGGAAAACTCTAGAGCGTAGTATGGGAGAAAAATTCAAAAAGTTGGAAGAACTAGTTGCAAATTGCAATAGAAACCAGCAAGAGATAAGATCCATACGTAAAGCAATGCAGAAAAACTATCAGAAGATAGGGATTGTGAAATATGATGCTTTCCATGAAATGGGAGGAAAGTTAAGTTTTGTGCTAACACTTTTAGACGCAAAGGATAATGGTTTTTGTATGAATGTAATGCATAGTCGTGATGGTTGTTATACTTACATCAAAGAAATTGTATTAGGCAAGAGCTATGTAGAATTATCAGAGGAAGAGGCTGAGTCTCTAGAGAGAGCAATCTACCAAGAAACTTATGGATTGGATAAGGGTATTGGAGATATAGAAATAAAAACAACAAATGAAGAATAAGGTAATAGAATCAGAATATTTCTGATATGAAGGGAAGAAAAATATGTTAGATATTAAATTTGTAAGAGCAAATCCAGAGATTGTAAAAGAAAATATGAAAAAGAAGTTTCAAGAAAACAAATTAAGTCTTGTGGATGAGGTAATAGAATTAGATCAAAAAAATAGAGACATTAAAGGAGAAGTAGAAGTACTTCGTGCAAATAAAAATAAAATCTCGAAGCAAATCGGCGCATTGATGGCTCAAGGGAAAAAAGAAGAAGCCGAGGAAATCAAGGCAAGAATTGCAAAAGAAGGAAGCAGAATCGAAGAACTTACAAAAGAAGAAAAAGAAGTAGAAGAGAAGATCATCCAGATTATGATGACAATTCCGAATATCATTGATGATTCAGTTCCAATCGGAAAAGATGATAGTGAGAATGTAGAATTGCAAAAATATGGAGAGCCAGTAGTACCAGAATATGAGATTCCATATCATACAGAAATCATGGAAAAGTTCAATGGAATTGATATCGAAAGTGCAGGAAAGGTTGCAGGAAATGGATTCTATTATCTGATGGGAGATATCGCAAGACTTCATTCCGCAGTCATCTCTTATGCAAGGGATTTCATGATTGAAAAGGGATTCACATACTGTATTCCACCATATATGATTCGTAGTAATGTAGTGACAGGTGTTATGAGTTTTGCAGAGATGGATGCAATGATGTATAAGATTGAGGGGGAAGACCTATACTTAATTGGTACAAGCGAGCACTCAATGATAGGAAAATTCATTGATTCTATTATACAAGAGGAACAATTGCCACAGACACTTACAAGCTACTCACCTTGTTTTAGAAAAGAAAAGGGAGCACACGGTATCGAGGAAAGAGGTGTATATAGAATTCACCAATTTGAGAAGCAAGAGATGATCGTTGTGTGTAAGCCAGAAGATAGCATGAAGTGGTATGATATTATGTGGAAAAACACAGTTGATTTATTCTGTTCTCTAGATATTCCTGTTCGTACATTAGAGTGCTGCTCAGGAGACTTGGCTGACTTGAAGGTGAAGTCTGTAGATGTGGAAGCATGGTCACCAAGACAGAAGAAATACTTCGAGGTAGGAAGTTGTTCAAATCTAGGTGAAGCACAGGCTAGAAGATTGAAAATCCGTGTAAATGGAGAAGATGGAAAATACTTTGCACATACATTGAATAATACAGTGGTAGCACCTCCTAGAATGCTAATTGCCTTTCTAGAGAATAATCTACAAGCAGATGGGACAGTTCGAATTCCAGAAGCACTAAGACCGTATATGGGTGGCAAAGAAGTAATTAGTTAATTAGGCTATGAAATAAGAGGTATGAAATGCATCAATATTTGAAGGCATTAGGATTCCAAGACATGGAATCAAGAAAAAATGAAAAGGCTATTATTCAAAAAGTTTTAGATGAATATGATATAAGAACGAGTCATTCAGATAGTGGAATTCTAGAATATCGCAAAAACTTCGGTGATAATTTCGGAATCTCCCTCTATGGATATGAAGATGAAGACGGAGTCTTCGAGATGGAATATTATTGCCCTTATACAAGGGGGAGTGGAATCAGTTCTTATGCCGAAATTGTGATTGAGAAGAGAAAAGACAAAGAGGCTTACATAGGAGTGTGTGAAGATATACGTGTTGGAGTACATCTCATATTTTATCTACAGAATCTAATCGACTACAAATTAGCGGAGAAAAAAGGTCTGCTAGGGCAGAAAGAAACCTCTGTAAATCTGAGTGGACTTGCCTTGAGTGGAAAGATACTCCTTCCAATCAAGAAAACAACAGAAGTAAAGCGTTATATGGAAGAGGAGAAGAATAATCGCCTCATGCTAGTAAACGCGGCTAGAGAGGGCGATATGCTCGCTATGGATACATTGACACTAGAAGATATGGAGACATATTCCAGTATCTCTAAGAGGATTGAAAAAGAAGATGTATTCACAATAGTGGAGACATATTTCATGCCTTATGGTGTCGAGTGTGATGAGTATTCGGTAATGGGAGAGATTACCCAGTATCATGAAGTACGCAATAACGAAACAAAGGAAGTTCTATACCAGATGACCATCTATGTGAACGGAGTTGAAATAGAGGTTTATGTTCCAAAAGCGAATGTGCTCGGAGAACCTGATGTAGGACGTAGATTCAAAGGAACCGTATGGCTACAGGGATACATTAACTTTTAAAAACTAAATAAAAAGAGGACGTTATGGGGAAAAACTATGAGAAGTTTTGTTCAGAGATTGTTGGTCAACTCAGTGTTGCCAATCAAAATACCATTTCGGTCGAAAGTTTCCTAGAGAAGATATGTATATTTTTTGAAATAGGAGACGCGTTTATTTACGAACTTAATAATAAAGGCATATTCGAACGAAAAGTTTATTTTGAGCAAGAATTTGAACAAACAAGAACCTCAATGCTCAGAGAAAAAATTAATCTAAGAGAGATCTTGGGTTTGGAGTTGTTGAGTGAGCTGTCTGAAAAAAAAGCGATATTAGTTTCAGGGAGTGAGGGTGTGGAGAAACAAGCTGAAAAACTTAGCAAATTGGAGAAGAAATTACTCGCTGTATTTGAAGCAAGGACATTGATTGTGATGCCAGTTCTAAACCAACATAGAGAGTTGGTGGCATTTATCGGAATGGCAGATCGAAGGGGAAAGGTGCGTAGCAAAGAGATAGAAATAGAGAAGTCATGTGCAATTCTATCCTTGCTAGCAAACAAAATAAATCTAGGAATCTATAAGACAAGCATAACCAATGCAGAGAATGTATTAGGGAAGGTGCTCGATCATATCGGAATAGATATCTATGTGAACGACTACTATTCACATGAGGTGCTGTATGTGAATCAATCCATGGCTGCACCATACGGTGGAGTAGATAATATGATAGGGAAAAAATGTTGGGGATCCATCTTTGATGACAAGGATGGCCAGTGTGAATTTTGTCCACAGCCAAGACTGCTGGATGAGAATAACGAACCAACAAAAACTTATTCTTGGGATTATCAGAGAGCCTTTGATGGGTCATGGTTTCGAGTGTTGAGTTCGGCATTTCCATGGACAGATGGAAGAATGGCTCACTTGGTAGCCAGCATAGATATTACTGAGAGTAAAAATAGCGAATTAATGGTTGAGAAAGCTGCTAGTACAGACTACCTAACGGGCTTGAGCAATCGACGCATGCTACTAGAGGATTTAGAGAAACTGACACAGCGTGACAAGAGTTTCTACATCCTATTCTGCGATTTAGATGGGTTCAAGAAGATAAATGATACCTTAGGACACGAAGCTGGAGATGTGATGTTGAAGTCGATCAGTAGTGATCTAATGATACTTGCCGAAGATGGATACCGCTGCTACCGTCACGGAGGAGATGAGTTCGTTGTCGTGTTAGATACTCCAAGTGATAAATCAAAACTTATAGATGTCATTCAAGCAATGATGAACCTATTCACTACCCCTGGCAAATATCAGGGTCAAGAGATTCAGTGTGGGTGCAGTATTGGTGTTAGTTGTTATCCAGAAGATGCAAGGACAACTAAGGACCTGTTGCACTACGCAGATGAAGCCATGTATGAGGCGAAAAACAGAGGAAAAGGTAAGGCAAAATTCTATAACAAAGGCAATTTTGTAAGGGTAGACGAATACGTTGCACAATATAAGTAGAGAACAATAAATGCTAGGACGAAAGTCGGCTGAATAGATTGATGAATGGGATATATTTGTTTGGTTGACTTTCTGCTTTTGATGGAGTAAACTGTTTTATAGTGTATCAGTTATGATTGAGTCAAATCGCATGGATAAACAGTATATGCTCTCTTAGTTAAATGGATATAACGGACCCCTCCTAAGGGAGTGACTAACAAGAGAACTTTTTACTCATGCTTCACACCA
>CAYIZP010000028.1:0-42251 GCA_964367905.1 uncultured Lachnospiraceae bacterium | reverse complement strand
AGATGCTCCTGTTACTAATACTACTTTACCTTCTAATGAAAAATTAGCCATTTTTATTTCTCCCATTTTTATTCTTAATATTTTCTCTTAAAGAAAGAGTGCTAGCAGGCTTTTCAATTCCTACTAGCACTACTTCTTTACCTATACTTTATTTAATTACTTACAGTTTCAAGGTATCTGTCATATGCTACTTGATTAATCTCAATCGCACGATCAATATCCCTTGCTTTCAACTCGTCGATAAATGCTTGATATGTATCATCATTCAATTCTGCTGTTCCCAATACCCATGCTTGGAAGGTTTCCAAAACATAAGAATCAATTGTGGACATCAATAATTGATATTCTGATGCTTCCTCTGGGCTATATTTCATCATCTTAAGTGCTAGCTCTTCATCATAAAGCAACCAATCTGTATTCTCTGAATACATTGCAAATGCTTCTTTCGCATTATCTTCAAATAGAGAAGCCTCTTCTCCACCTTCTGCTTGGATACCAGTTACAACTAATTGTGCACCTTGCGACCATAGGTATCCCAATAATGTTAATTCAGAATTTTGTGCTTGTTCTGAATATTGATATTCACCATCTACTACTTCACATGTATTTCCTTCCACACCCCATTGTTGCATGATTGCTCCTTCTTCCGAGCATAAGAAGTCTAAATACTTAATTGCTGTTACAGGATCTGCACATGTGGAAGAAATACCTGTTCCTGGTTGAGGAATTGTTACTGTTCTCTCTTGTTGATCACCATTGTGATTTACCATAGGAGCGAATGGTACCATTTCAAATCCTGGTACAGACTCTTGCAATGTAAGGTTATAGTTTGAAGCACTTTGCCAGTCATGTGTGATTCCTGATAAATTGCCACCGAATAATGCATCACGCGCTGTTTCTCCTCTTGTGAAGAATTCTGGATCAATTAGCTCTTCTTCATACCATTTCGCCATCGTCTCCACACCTAGTCTAAAGTCATCATTCAATGGTTCAAACTCGATTTTATCATCTCGAACAAAGAATGTTAAACTTGTATCCCACAAAGCTAAGTATTCATCTGGATCTCTAGAACCTGCACGATCAAATAATGGAATTTCATCCTTTTCGCCATTACCATTTGGATCTTCATTTCTAAATGCTGTCAATACATCATATAAGTCATCTACTGTCTCTGGTGCTTCAAGTTCTAAGGTGTCTAACCAGTCTTGACGTACCCACCAATATTCCGCTACTTGTACACTCTTTCTATAAGGAACTTGATAGATGTTTCCATCATACGCATATGCAGCAGCCTTCATAGCTGGATCAGACTCTAACATCGCCTTAATGTTTGGAGCATGCTCTTCAATCAAATCATTTAGTGGAATCAAACCACCATCAAATCCAAGTTTCTCCATTTCATTCATGTTCTTGTAACATATTAAATCAGCAAGTTCCCCTGAACCTACCATTAGGTTGAATGCATCCTTCTCCGCAGCATTGTTCTCAGAAATCACACCTTTTAGTGTTACGTTGGTCTTCTCTGCAATTGCTTGCCAAGTAGGCATCTCTTCATTGTAAGGGACTCCATTAATGGATCTAAAGAATGTCATTTCTACAGGCTCTGCTGAAACCATCCCACCTGTCGCTTCCGCTCCGCCTTCTTCACTCGCCTCTCCTTCTGCTTCTTCCGCAGTTTCTTCTGTGCTTGTACCTTCGGCTGGTTGACCATTCCCACATCCAGTAAATGTCAATGCTAACATTGATACAGCCAATAGTGTTGCTACAACTCTTCTCTTCATCTTTTTTCCTCTCTTTCTTTGCTTTGCTCCTCAGGAATGAGGATTTATATGTTAAGGGTTCTTCCCTCCAACATCACATTAACCTTTTACTCCACCCACTGTAATACCTGTTTTAAAGTATCTTTGTATAAATGGGAAGATAAATAACATTGGTATAATTGCAATCACAATCGTTGCGTAAATCATAGTTGTTGGCGATGTGACTGAATCCACCGTGACAATGGATGCCTCGGCCGCGTTCATCGTTCGGTCTACAATCATTCTCTTTAGCAATAATTGTAATGGTGCCTTCGAGGTGTCTTTCAAGTACATCATTGCCCAGAAATATCCATTCCATCTATTTACTGCATAGAATACTGCAACCGTTGCAAGAGCTGGTTTTGATAGTGGTAACATAATCTTCCAAAATGTCATAACATTGTTTGCACCATCCATATAAGCTGCCTCTCCAAGTGCTTCTGGTAATTGTTCAAAAAAGCTTTTTAAAATAATTACGTTATATGTACTAATTGCAAAACCTATTACAATCGATGCTCTACTATCTAACAAACCTAAATCTTTCATATTCAAATATGTTGGAATCAGTCCAGCGTCAAACCACATGGTAAATACTGCTAACATGGTAAAATATTTTCTTCCAACCAACTTTTTATTCGCTAGGGCATATGCCAAGGTTGTACTTGCCACCATGTTCACAAGCGTTCCTACTATTGTATAGAATAGTGTGTTCGCATATCCTGTCCAAATTGCTTCATCCGCAAACAACTCCAAGTAACTGTCAAAATACACTCCAACTGATTTATAAATAACATCTCCACTGTCAACTGATAGTGGATTACTAATGGAAGCGATTACCACATAATATATTGGATATAGAGAGATAATCGTGATTAGTACACCCAGTATACACATACTGACATTAAATATCTTTTCGCCAGTACCAATAACCTGTCTATTTTCTTTTTCTCTAGCCTTCATACCTCTCTCCTTTACCACAATGCAGTATCCGCAAGTTTTCTACTGAGCCTATTTGCTATAACAACCATAACCAATGCTACCAAAGCTTCAAACAACCCTACTGCCGTACCCAATCCATAGTTGTTATTCTCGAATCCCAATCTATACGCATAGGTAGCAATAATATCCGAGGTAGAATATGTTGCTGGTTCATATAACAACAGCACTGCTTCATAACCAACCTTAACCATCTTACCAATATTTAACACTAGCATTGTTACAATGGTTGGTAGAATACTCGGAATTGTTACATTTCTAATCTTTGCAAGCTTACCTGCCCCATCGACCGTTGCTGCTTCATATAACACCGGATCAATACCCATTATCGCAGCTACATAAACCAGTGAATTAAATCCTGCATTTTGCCATACTGTCATTCCTGTATAAATTCCACGGAAATATTCCGGTTCAATCATAAAGTAGATTGGCTCAATTCCAATTCTCTCTAAAATCAAATTCACTACCCCTGTACTAGGAGACAAGAAATTGACTACCATACCGCAAACAACTACAACTGATATAAAATGTGGTAATAAGGTTGCTGTTTGTGCCATCTTGCTTACAAATTTATTCTTCATTTCTGTTACTGCAATCGCCAATAGGATTGGGATTGGAAATCCAATCAGTATTTGCCAAAACGAAAGCATTAATGTGTTCTTTACCACTCGAGTAAAATCTGGTCCTGTCAGAAAAGTGATAAAATTATCGAATCCCACGAAAATACTCTTGTCAAAACCTCCAAACAAGTTATAATCATAAAATGCTATTTGTAAACCCATCATTGGTTTATATGCGAAAAATATATACCATAACAAGCCTGGCAGCAAAAGAAACACGTATAAATCCCAATTTCCTTTAATCGATTTTAAATTTCGTTTAAAGTTTCCCTTCATATTCTTATTCTTCTTCATTTTAACTCCTTTACCAGTATAACTTCCAATCAGATACCAAACGCATAAGACCCTCAAAATAGAAATAATCGCCCCAGCCACTACATTCATCTACACCTCTGTCTACTTGCTCGTTAAATTCTGATTCTCGACAATAAGTTCCATGTAATAATAATCCATTTGTCTGTGTGAAGTCAGAGGCCGCACAGTGTTTAATGAGTGCGTTCATAATCTTCTTCGCTTCTCCTATATAATAAGTTGCTTTTTCTTCTGACAAATACTTACTCATCTCAAGCATACCGCACACCGCAATCGATCCTGCTGATGAATCCCATGGTTCATCACTTCCTGTCGTAAAATGGAAGTCCCAATAAGGGATTGCATTATCTGGCAAGTGTACGATAAAATAATCTGCCACTTTTTCAAACAAAGGAATATATTCTTCATTTGGATTCTGCCTATATGCTAATGCAATCCCGTAAATTCCCCAAGCCTGTCCTCTTGTCCATGCCGAATTACAGTCATAGCCTTGTGCTGTTACCCCCTTGGTCGGTTCTCCTGTCTCCATATCGAAAAAATAGGTATGATGGGTAGAACCATCTTCTCGAAACAACACCTTCATAGCAGAGTTCGTATGCGCCATAGCGGCATTTGCATAGCTTTCATCCCCTGTGATCTCTGTCGTCCAATATAATAATGGAAGATTCATCAAACAATCTATAATCATCCGATAATTTTCTGGAGCACCAATTTCACCCCAGGCCTGTAGAAATTGCCCTTTTTCATGAAATCTGTTCTTCAAAACATCCGCTGCCATAATTGCAGCCTTCTTAGCAATTTCACTACCAGTAAGTTTATATGCTGCAACACACGAGAGTGTATACAAAAATCCCATATCATGTGTGTTAATATAAATCTGATATTCCATTCTATGTAAGAATTTGTCCACTTGTTTGAGTGCTGCCAACTTATACTCTTCATTTCCAGTCCATTCATATGCAAGCCATAACTCTCCTACCCAGAATCCTGTAGTCCACCCTACATTTTCACCAACTTCATAGAAACCATCCACAGTACACGCCGTCTGACATACACTTTCAAACATCGGTATATTCTTATATACTTGACTGCATGCATCTTCAATTGCCACTTTCAAACTTTCACAAGAAACCTCTTGTTCGCTTAAATACATTTTCTTCATCTTGTTCCTCCTCTGTTTCTTGTTCACATAATATACACAATTTCTGAATCTGTATATCACAAAAAATTCGAACCCTACTCAAAAACTCTGATTCTCACATCTACAATTTTCTCTTTTATCATCATTTTTACTCGCAATCTATTGATTTTACGTTGTTTTTCGAATTTCTAAGATTATATTTATTGAAATGCATTTTTACATTTGCTATAATCTTCCTAACAAAAACACTGGAAAGACGGAGGCTGAATTATGTTTCATAATCGCTCATATAAGAAAAAATTATCATTGATATTTCTCTTAATCGGACTTACATTCTCGATTATGATGAGTATTTATGTTTACATGACAACCTCTTATTCAAGAAATGCTGTCTTGTCCTCTTTTGAGTCTGCTTGTAGCTCCATGCAAGCAAATACCGATATTACTCTCGGAAACATTTCCAAGATTATACTTTCCATGGATGAGCTCGAATATATTGAAGATTGGGTATATGCTGAGAACGAGAACTCCTTTTTCTTCCAATCTATTCAACTAAAGGATGAGTTGAATTCACTCGTTTTTTCTCTACAATCACCTACCTATCACTTAGACATATGGCCAATTGATAAGCCACTAACAGAACCAACATACTCAACTCATGTTGTCACTACTTCTGCTTTGGAAACTTCTTCTGAATATTTTGAGCGTAAAAATCTAAGTTCTGATGATCTTGATATCATCTATGACACGATGAATTCAGGAAAACTTAACATGCTCTACCCTCAGTATATTGATGGGAATTTGGAAAATATATTATATATAAAGTCATCAAAATTAGGGTATCCTATCCTCTATGTCGCAACAATTCCAAAAGCCTCCTTGTTTGGCGACTTAGATCGCTTAAATGCCGCCATCTATTCACAGGATATTTTTATTCCTCTCATGGAGACTGATGAAAACACTGTATTATATGAGGAACATCTTCAACCAACTATTGATTCTCCTAATTCTACATTTACTGCTGGACAAAACGTAGTATTTACCGATGATTTTGGTTCGTTAAACTTTAAGGTGGCCTATATCTTCACCAACACGAATCTTTTTGCTTGGCAGATGGTAATAGGAAGCATTGTTTTATTTTGTATTATCCTCTTCCTATTGCACAGAATTGTAGTTTCCTTATATGCACCGATTGAGCGTGCCATCGGAGATGATGAAGATATTATTGCTACAAAAGAAAAGCCTTTGGATGAATTTTCCCTTCTCACAAGCAGAAACGAACGACTAAAACAACTAGCAGAATCCTTTTCAGACCTAGAACTATCTAATAGCGCTTTAGTTACACAAAACAATTACAAGATATTATTACTCTCCAAAGATCTTTCAAGTTTCACCCTTGAGCAATACGACTATCCTAACTCCCATTATGTTGTGGCTTTTTTTAAATACTATATTGCTGATAATATAAACGCGTATACGAACTTACAGATTTATAAAAATACCCTCAGTGAGACTTTAATTCATGATGAAAAAGTTGTATATATAGATATGAACGCCTCCTCCTTTATTCTGATTCTCCGAGATATGGATTCAGACGACATTAGCAGTCATTTAAGTTGCTATTTAGAAATCAGCAACACTTTATTTCCTAATTTTACATTCGAAGGTAGAGTAACGGTGAGCAGACCTGTCAATGGTATTTCACACTTGAATCAAGCATACCTAGAGGCTATGAAGGTTCGAGAATACATAAATTTATTTCCTAATAGCCTTTTAATTTATTATGAACAAATATCTGATATCAGTTTAACAACTACTTCCTATGCTCTTGATACGGAAAATCGTTTGATTGATTTAACCATTCGTGGAAGTGTTGATGCCCTAGATGTGTTTGATGAAATTATCAGAGTTAACCTATTGGAAAAGAATTTGTCGAACGAGAATATTCAGACACTTGTATACGCACTTGTAGGTACCATCCTTCGAATATTCCAAGAGTTAAAAACTACACCAGATGAATTGATCGGTCATTCAATCAATTATATGGATTGGTATGTAAAGTGGAGTGACTCTACCACCATTACTGAACTAAAATCCACACTTGAGTCAATCATTACGCATGTAAGTTCCTCCTTATTTTCTACTGAAAAGGATATGATAAATCACATGCAGCAATACATCTATGATAACTATAGCGATGATATTATGCTAAATGACTTAGCCGACCGATTTAATTTATCACCAAAATACTGTAGTACACTGTTTAAACAACTTACAAATTATAATTTCAAAGACTTTCTGAACCAATATCGGATTGAACAGGCAAAGCAATTTATAGCTGAAAATCCAAATATAAAAGTCGTTGATTTATCTACAATGGTAGGATTTAATAGTTCCAACTCCTTTATTCGAGTATTCAGCAAATACACTGGTATGACACCTACACTCTATGCAACTAAATTCAAAAATGCCAACTAAAAAGTGTGTGGAAATCCACACACTTTTTTTGTACTTCTCTTCTCTATTCTCGATATCCTGGAAGGCTCTCGTCGTACCAATCGCAAGTAATGTCTTGTGTAATCAATCCACTGTCTGGATTATCTGGTAACTTCATCTCTGGCAATGCAATCCAGTCTCCGTCTTTCGTCAAGCATGTAATTCCATCTTTTTCTAGGAAGTCAATCAATGCTTGCTTTAATCTCTTCTGTTCTGTTCCACAGCTTGGAACTCCTGCGCGATTTCTCACTTCCGCTCCACCTCTCAAGTCAAATAGGAATTCTCGTCTATCTGGAGCAGAATAGATATATTTCCAAGTACCATCTGTAATCATATAGTTTCCAAATGCATGCTTCATCAGTTCAGGGTCTTGCTTATATTCCTCTGGGATCAACTTCACACTTCCATTTTGTGCTTCTTGATAGCAAGAGAAGATAGAGTATACATACTCTTTCTCTTCCTCTCTCAAACTACTTCCATCCATTTGATATTTGCTATGGTCTATCGATGCTACATCTAAGAATGTAGGTGCTAAATCCACCAAACTTACAGGCGTTTCATTCACCTTTCCACCGTCGAACACTCCGTCTTGGTATACGATAAACGGAATCTTTGCAGCCGAATTGTGCATGGAGCGCTTTCCAAAGCACTGATAATCTCCCAGCAGTTCTCCATGGTCTGATGTGAAGACAATCATTGTATTCTTCAATTGTCCTGACTTCTCTAGCTCATCCAAGATTCTTCCCAACTGATAATCGATAAAGGAAACACAAGAATAATAGTACGCCTTCTGGCATCGCAGTAGATTCAAATCTCTTCCTAAATCCCGATACTTATATCGATTCTGTACCTTATTGACAAACATCTGCATACTTTCATCATCTGCTGTCAATATCGGCAATGGCATCTGTACTGGATCATAGAGCTTGTGCCATGGTACAGGTGGGGCAAATGGTGGATGTGGGTGGATAAAGCTAGAGAATAAATACCATGGTTCTCCCTCTTTATTCTCTTCGATAAACTTCACGGTCCGATCTCCAATCCATTGTGTCGGATGCAAGTGTGCTGGCAACCTAGATGGCTGTGGAATATAGTACATCGGTCCTCTTACCCCATGTGCTTCATAGGTATAGTCGTATCCATTCTCACATAACATCTGATAATATGGTTCAATCTCTATCTCTTCTGGAGACAACTCTTCCTGCCTCTCCCTTGTTTGAAATCCACGAAGTGCATTCATGTCTGGTGTGAAATGACACTTTCCAATTCCATGTGTTCGATATCCATTCTCACTCAATATCTCCATAAATGATGGTACATCCTCAGGCATATCATCATTGGAATAGCACCCTGTTTTTGTTGGATACAAGCCTGTGATCATAGCACATCTCGCTGCAACACACACAGGGGATGGTGTGTATGCATTGTGATAACTCACCCCCATGGATACCAATCGGTCAATATTCGGTGTCTTAATCACCGGATTATTATGTGCATGGATTGCATCAAATCTTAATTGATCTGTAAAAATGTGTAAAATATTTGTTTGTGTTTGTGACATAGCTACGCCTCTCTTTCTTGTTTAGATATAACGTCCAATACTTATTGCTTTCTACTATTGTTTTTTGCAACTGTCTATATATTATATCAAATAATGCGATTTTATCCTATTTTATTTCTGGTATAATACTATCACTTTTCCGTATATTATGATAAACAACTATCTCCCAATAATCTAAATATCTGCTCAGCTGTCTTCTTCATATTGTAATAGGCAGTGTCTTTATCCATTGCCTCCGCTAATCCAATTGCACCTCTTTGAATGCAAAAGAATGCATCAATTCCTTCCTCGTTACATATTTCTGCACCTTCTCCAATACTTCCAGACAAAGCTATCACTCTTTTGTTATATTTTTTTGCAATTTTTGCAATTCCAATCGGTCCTTTTCCCATAGCCGTTTGCTGATCGATTCGACCTTCTCCTGTCACTATAATATCTGCCAATTGTATGCTTTCTTCCAACCTTATTGCATCTAATACAACTTCAATTCCTGAATAAAACTGTGCATCAAGAAAACTTAACAAAGCAAATCCAAGTCCCCCTGCCGCTCCAGCCCCCTTGCTGAACCTATCATCGCGATTAGAATATTCCACTACCTTTTGCGCAAAACATTGCACACCTTCATCAACAGAACTTATTTCGCTTTCTGTTAATCCCTTCTGCCCACCATAGACTTGTGTCGCTCCATATGTCCCATATAATGGGTTGGTAACATCGCACACAATCTTAAATGTACACTCGTCCAATTCTTTCACTCTATTCGCATCACATATTCTATTAATTTTGCCTAATACTTGCGCTCCAGCACCAACACGATTTCCCTTACTATCTAGAAATTCATATCCCAAAGCCTCCAACAGCCCAATTCCCACATCATTGGTTGCACTTCCTCCAATTCCAATGAAAAATTCTCTACAGCCTTTTTTTATTGCATCGTGTATCATTTCGCCTACACCATATGTAGTTGATTCCATTGGTCTCAACTTACCCTTTACCAAAGTAATTCCGGCTGCTGTTGCCATTTCAATTATCGCTATGTTTCTATCTTCTATAACACCATAATCGCCTAGAATTTTATTGCCTAAATGATCTGTTATTGGAACCAATATACGCTTTCCACCTAGCCCCTCTAATAATGCTTCTTTCGTCCCTTCCCCGCCATCGGCTATCGGTTTCACAATAATTTCCGCATTGTTATTACTCTGTAAAATGCCTTCTTTGATTGCATTTCCCGCCTCCATAGATGATAAACTTCCTTTGAACGAATCAATTGCTACTACAACTTTCATTTGTTCCTCTGCTTTCTATGAAAAAAGTTAGATTAGCATTCTTATACAAAGATTGTAATCTAACTTTATTTCTACTTGTTTACGATATTTTGCGGTTCTCCATCAATAAACTTTACTAAATTGTCTACTGCAATATCCATTAACCTTTGTCTACTTTCTTTTGGTGCCCATGCAATATGAGGTGTAATAATACAGTTATTACACTTTAACAAGCAATTGTCCTCTTTGATTGGTTCCGTTGCAACTACGTCTAACGCTGCATATGCAATCTTTCCATTGTTTAGTCCATCTGCAAGGTCTTCCTCTACAACCAATGGTCCACGACTGGTATTTATAATGATAACCCCATCTTTCATTTGGTTTATAGTAGTTTTGTTTATAATGCCTTCTGTAGAAGGGAATAATGGACAATGTAGCGAAATCACATCAGCATTTGCAAGTAATGTTTCTAAATCCACATAAGTTGCAATTTCTTTCCCTTGCTCTGTCTGATATGTATCGAATGCAAGAATCTCCATTCCAAATGCCTTTGCTAATTTAGCACTTTCTTGTCCAATTCTGCCAAATCCAATAGAACCAAATACCTTTCCCTTTAATTCCATTAACGGATAATTCCAGAAACAGAAATCTGGACAATTCGACCATTCTCCTGACTTCACTGCATCTGCATGTGCTCCGACATGATGGCATACTTCCAAGAGCATTGCCATAGTCATCTGGGCAACAGCTGTCGTACCATATGTAGGAATATTGCATACTGGTATATTTTTCTCTTTAGCTGCATCCACATCTACAACATTATAACCTGTCGCTAAAACACCTATGTATTTTATATTTGCACTTGCTTGTAGCGTTTCTTTTGTAATTGGAGTTTTGTTTGTAATTACAATTTCTGCATCTCCGATTCTATCTACAACTTCTTCTGTCTTTGTTCGGTCATAGACAACGAGACTACCTAACTTCTCGAATCCTTCCCAGCTTAAATCACCTGGGTTCTCTGTATATCCATCTAATACAACAATCTTCATTATAATAACCATACCTTTCTCAATATATTGGCAACTTTGAACCACCAGGTACAAATTGCCGTGCAAAAAAATCTATTTTTCACACTGCTCGTTTCTTAGTTTGCACACATTAACTCTTTCGCTTTTATATAGATATTTTCTTTCGTTATACCATTTATTTTGAGAAGCTCTTCATATGGTGCCGATTCTCCGAATTGATCTTGAACACCTATTCGTACTACTTTACCTTTTCCCATCTCTCCTGCAACTTCACATACTGCTGACCCGAGCCCGTTAATAATGTTGTGGTCTTCTACTGTCACTATACGTCCAGTACTTTCCAATTCCTTCTTAACCATTTCAACATCGAGTGGCTTGATTGTATGCACATCATACACCGCAGCATTTATTCCTTCTTCTTTTAGCATTTTCCATGCTTCTAAGGCTAAGGATACCGCATCTCCATTTGCTAAAATTGTGACATCGTTTCCTGAATGTAATAATCTAGCTTTTCCTATTTCAAAGGCGTCTTCTTCCGAATAGATACAAGGAATTGCATCTCTAGTAAATCTTAAATAAACAGGTCCCTCATATTTATATGACTGTGCTATCAGCTTTTTGGCCGAATAGTAATCTGCTGGCATAATTACTGTCATATTTGGTATTGTTCTAAGCACTCCCAAATCTTCCACACATTGATGTGATGCACCATCATTGGCAGGTGTCAATCCGCCATGAGAACATAAGACCTTCACATTCAAGTTAGTATAGCACGCCTCTTGACGAATTTGTTCACATGCTCGCATGCTTCCAAAAATTGCGTATGTTACTACATATGGTACCTTACCTGTAGTAGCTAAGCCTGCTGCAATACCAATTGCATTTTGCTCCGCTATTCCAACATTTAGATGCTGGTTTGGTAATTGTTTTGCAAATTCTAGTGTTTTGCACGACTTGGCCACATCGCAATCAACTACAAAAATATCTTCATGCATCTTTCCCAAAGCTAAAATTTCTTCTCCTAATGCATCTCTTGTTGGTTTAAATTCCACTAAAATCCCTCCTCTACATCTTTGATTGCTCTTGCAAATTCTTCATCATTTGGTGCAACACCATGCCACATTGCAATATTTTCCATAAATGAAACACCCTTTCCTTTTACCGTATTACATACGACGCACTTTGGTTTTCCGTTTTTTTCACCTTTAAACATATCAATTGTCTGTGCAATTTCTTTTACTTCATGCCCATTGATTCGTGCTGTTTGAAATCCAAAAGCTTCGAATTTTTTCTCAATATCACAAGTCGGCATGATTTCTTCTGTAAAACCATCATTTTGTAATCCGTTATTATCTACAATTACAATGAAATTATCTAGGTTAAACTTTGTAGCCGCTTGAGCCGCTTCCCATACCTGCCCCTCATTGCACTCACCATCACCTAATAGTGTGTATGTAAAATAATCTTTGTTATCTCTCTTCGCAGCAATCGCCATTCCTGCTGCACAAGAAATACCTTGTCCTAATGACCCTGTTGATATTTCAACACCTGGACATTTTTTCATGTCTGGATGCCCTTGTAAGATAGAACCTTGTTTTCGTAAATTATGTATTTCCTCTTTATCAATAAATCCCTTCATGATAAGCGCTGAGTAAAGCACTGGGCAAACATGCCCTTTTGACAGTACAAACCGGTCTCTATCCGCCCATTTAGGATCTTCTTTTTTTACATTCATCTCATAAAAATACAGCGTTGCCATAATATCAGCACTTGATAGCGACCCTCCAGGATGACCTGATTGTGCCTTGTAAATCATTGTTAATAAAGTTTTTCGTAACTCTTTTGCTTTCTCTTTTAAGTCTATCTCCAATTTATTATAATCTTCCATAAAGCTCCTTTCCAACTAGTTGTTCTTAATCCATTTGATTCATCATTGCCTTGATTTGGGCGAAACCAGAAGGTCCAATTTTATACACTGGAACATCTACTTCCTTATGTTCAATCAAGCTCATTGAAATCTGAGCAAATGCGATTACATCTACTTCTTTCGCTAGTTTATATAGAGCTTCACATACCATTTCGTCGTGCTTTTTTCGATCACCTTCACAGAGAACTTCAAATGCTCCCTCTACAACCGAAGAAATAATTTCTACTTCCTTGCCCTTCTCCTCCGCTTTTTCTTGGATTACTCTTCCTATAGCAGCTGGACTGGTGGTTAATGTTGCCAAAACACCAATTTTTATTCCATTTTCTACAGCCATTGCAGCCACTGGTTCTTCAATATTAATAATCGGGATATTAATCAACGGCTTAATATATTTTGTAGCTTGATTAACCGATGTACAAGTTACGATAATCCCATCTGCTCCTGATTGTTCAGCAGCTTTCGCATAATTAAGCATACGTGTTGCGATATTAGGTGTCATTCCACCATACTTTCTCGTATCATTTAACAAGCTATCATCCATAACATTATATATTTCCATATCTGGATTTTCTCCTTGAAATGGCTTGCCAAATGGATTAAAAATAATATCCATAAAGTTATTTATGGTATTAATGGTATACAATTTTTTCATGTTCTATTTGTTACGCCTTATTGACATAACTCCTCCTTATCATTCTTTCTTTTCTTTAATACGATTTTTCCAGCTAGACAAACTGTCATCGATTGCCTGGCGGATTAAACTTTCGTCTTTATTTTTTAGTACCTCTAGCATCATTTGGTGATGTACATCTGCTCTTGCAAATGCCTCTTCCGTTCTTATATTCTTTTTTATTGTAGGATAAAATACTTTATATACACTTTTTAAATTTCTAATCAAAAATGAATTTCTTGAGCATTCAATTAGATGTATGTGGAATTGGTAATCTAATTCAGCCACCTTGTCAAAATCATTTTTTTGTGAATAAAATTGCATTTGATTGATTAAAAACTGTAAGTTTTCAATTTCTTCGTCTGAAATTTTATACATAGCTACTTTTAATACGGCTTCATCTAAAATTTTTCTGTACTCTACTATTTCGTTATTTGAACTAGATTCAAACATGATACTATAAATTACACTGTCAAACACATTGGCTTTTACCTCTTTTGCAATATAAGTACCATCCCCGCGTTTTATTTCGACAATTCCCATTGCAGACATGATTTTCATTGCTTCCCTCAATGAATTGCGACTCACATTTAATTCTTCCATCAACACAAATTCACTTGGAAGTTTCATCCCAATTTTATAATGTCCTTCCATCATAGCATTTGTCATTCTATCTACTATTTGCTCTACTACCGTTTTAGATGAAATCGGCTCCATTTTTTGTTTATTTTCCATAGTCTCTGCCTCCGTTATATTAAAATATTTATTGTTATTCTATAATTTATATTTTAATACTTCTCGTACTTCTTTACAAGACGGTTTACTGTCTCATCTTCACACTTTCTACCCTTTGATACCAGAAGCAGCTATACTTTCAACAATAAACCTTTGTAGGAAAATAAAGATGATACATAGCGGTAAAATACTTATAACCGACATAGCCGTAACAGTTCCTGCATGCATAATTCCATCAATTGTTGCTAATTGCGCTAATCCTACTTGTATCGTCCGCAAATCTTGTTGTGTCAATACAACCATTGGCCACAATAGGTCATTCCAACTCGCAATTACTGTTAAGATTGCGATCGTCGCCATACATGGACGCATTAATGGTAAATATATTCTTGTGTATATAGTGAATTTCCCTGCACCATCCACTATTCCCGCTTCATATAAATCTGATGGTAAGTCATCACAATATTTCTTTGCAAAGAAAATGTACACTGCACTAGTTAAAGATACTGGTAACACTACCCCTAAAAGATTATTAGTTAATCCCATGCTATGTACGATATTATAGGTTGGCAGTAATTTTGTCTCAAAAGGAATCATCATATTAAATAGCAGAAAGATTGTGATAAAACTTTTCCCCAAAAAGTTTCCTTTCGAAATACAAAAACCAGATACTGTAGATAGGATGACATTTAATACAACTGTAAGTGTTGCAATGATTACCGTATTCGTCATATATTTCATTACCGGCATGTTCTGCATGGCTATCTCATAATTGTAAAAACTAAAATTCTCTGGGATTAATCTTGGAGGATAAGGCAGACCGTAAGACTGAACCTTATCCAAACTTGTTGAAATCATCCAAATAAAAGGGATAAGCACAATAATGCTCGTAATTATTAAAATAATATAGTAAACAATCTGAGTAATACTCAATTTTCTTCTTTTGGGAATTTGTTTTTTATTACTCATCATTTTTTACCTCCTCTACGCAATATCTTCTTAAACTTTTCTTTATTATCTCCTTCTGTCAACGCAAAGTTCATCAAGGTAATCAATAAGATAATTCCAAATAATACTAGTGATGCTGACGAAGCTGCTCCTAAATCCTTAGAAAATTTAGTGGAAAACGACTTATTATAGATGTATAACATCATTGTATATAATGACCCTGCTGGTTCTCCCGTTTCTGCACTAATTGCATATACGTCTGTAAATCTTTTTAATACATTAATGCACATTGTGATATATACAAACACAAAGCTATTTTTCATACAAGGAATCGTTATATATAACCACTGCTTGAACGTGTTTGCTCCATCAATTGAGGCCGCCTCATAATATTCACGGCTAACATTCTGAAGTCCCGCTAAGAATAAAATTACATTGTATCCCAAGTTCTTCCATAGATTCATCACTACCACCATAATACGTGATATTGCAGGGTCATTTATCCAACTTGATGGTTCCATTCCGAGAAAACGAAGTACACTGTTAGCAATACTATTATCATCTGCCGCAAAAATGAATTTAAATAATAGTGCAACTGTAACCATAGACATTACAATCGGAAGTAGTAAAACCGTTTTAAATACTGATTTCCCCCAGATAATATTATTAATAATATTGGCTATGGCAAATGCTAGCGGAATATTTAAGATAACACCCAACACTCCCATATATGCTGTATTTCCAATGGATTTAATAAACTGTCCATCTCTAAACAAATTCCCAAAGTTAGCCAACCCAACATAATCACCCGATGCATTATGCATACTATCAACGATTGTTTGTACCAAAGGCATCATACTAAATACAATTGTTCCCAAAATAGGAATTAGTAGTAAAAAATACCAATCTCTAGTATCTCTTATCTTTTTTTTCATGTTTCCCTCCTATTTTTATAAACGCCGTAGATATTCATGAAAATACCTACGGCATTTATATTATTTTATTTTGTTACTGATTTCATGTTTTCTACCCATTTAGAAATCTCTGTATATGATTTTTCCCTCGCTTCTTCTGGGGTAAGTGTTTTTGCTAGCACTTCTGATACAACCGTGGAAACTGGTGTTCTAAAGAACCAATAATCGTCCGTTATAAATCCATGTTCTTTTTGGAACTCATATCTATCAGCAACTGTAGGGTTATCCTCGACAAATGTTAATTCAGAAATATCTTCTAGTGCTGGTAGGAATCCATATGCATAATTCATTAACATGTAATCTACAACCTCAGGATCGGTGGATACTGCTTTTACAACATCCCATGCTGCATCCTTATCTGTTGCATTAACAGATATACCGATATTTTGCATAACAGGGAAGCTTTGCATTCCATCTGAACTTACTGGCATATTCATATATTGGAAACGGTCGATAGTTTCTTGGTCTTTTACCCTATAATATATATTCATTAAATTCATTGCATCAAGTGGGGTAATGTTAATAGCAATATTGTTTTCTGGGCTTAACCATAGCTCATTTCCTGAGTTTGTTGTGATTCCTTCTGGGCATAACTCAACTACTTCTTCCATCCACTCAAAGTATTCTAATAACTCTTCAGACTCTTTTAATGGCTCTACATATTTATCGACATCAAAATCATTGATATTTCCAGATGTCGTTTCAACACTTGGATATGCATCAAAAGCAATTGCTGCAAACTCTGCACGGTCAGACCTTAAATAAATACCATAATTTTCTTCTCCTGTAACTGGGTTTGTACCCGTTACTTGCTTACCAATCTCTAAGATTTCTTGAAATGTTGCACCTTCAGCTGGCGGCTCAACTCCCCATTGTTCAAAAATCAATGTATCATAAGCGATAAAAGATTGATTCATCGAATATGGTAAACCATATATATTTCCATATGCATCTGGGTATTCAAAAGACGAATAGTTCAAATAATGGAGGGCATAGTCTACAAATACACCTTCGATTCCTCCATTGCCCAACTGCTCATCTGCCTCAATATAAGGGGTTAATTCCTCACACCAACTAGGTACTTGAGTTTGATTTGTATATGCAAGTACGTCACACTCCCCTGAAAGAACTAACGTTTCTACCTGCTGAATCCATCCATTACTAGCTACTGGAATGATTTCCACATTATGTCCCGTCTTTTCGCTAAGCATTTCTTCCATTGTAGCTTTTCCTGGAGACACAATTCCTGTAACTGGGTCTGTCTTATCCTCTTCTGTCATGTTCAACCATGCAATACGAACTGTTTTAACTTCTCCATTTTCATCTCCACTATCAGACGGTTCCGCACTATCACTCACATCTTCCATGCTATCATTATCCGCTGTATCTCCTGCGGCTGTCGGGCTGCACCCTAAACATAAACCGCCTACCATAACTGCTGCCAAAATCAGTGAAATAATTTTCCTTTTCATATTTTTCTCCTTTTCATAATACTTTTTTTTGTTTAATAATTTTCTCACCTGATACCAAGTGTATTACTGCCTTCCATGTATCACCTAATTCGCACTCAACACCTTTTTGATCCCATGTTTTTTCGTAATTTACTAGGAACGGATCATCGTATGCAATATAAAATAACTCGTCATTGCAATAAAATTCCACAAAATCAATACGTTCAGGATACATACTAGCCAATCGAATCCACCGCTTTCCTTCATAGGTAATGTCTTTCTCAAAGCCTTGCAGATAATACTGGTCTTGTTCTTCAAGTTGAGGAACCTCTATACCTATTCCTTCAGCCATTCTATGTGCAAAAAACAAATCTTCTCCCTTTAACACATTCCACCGTGTCGGCGGTTCTTGTTTGGTAAGATTGTTATAATATCCCCATGATACTTGTGCTGGATATGTAACCCCTAATCTACTTACTGCTTGAGAATCTTCATTACATAATATTGGTGATTTTGTCTTCCTTGCTTGAAGTATTTTATTATACAGATGTTGCCTTGTTTGATTGTTGCCATGAATAATATTAATATCTGATGCCTCTCCAACCGCTTCATAATAGGAAAACCCAAGAGAGCTGCATCCTACATAGTATCCACCTGATGCTTCACGGGCTTGCTTAATTAATTCACACATTCCCTCTTCAGTTGCAATGCATGGATATGGGATATATTCTTCACAATTCATTTCATTTGCAATTTCTAGAATAACATTTGTGAACGCCTCTTTTTTGAGCCATTCTGCTACTAACATCGTTGCTTTTATAACTGCCTCATTATCATCAAGATAATGAATCTGTCCACTGTAAAAACAACTAACTACTACTATCATTCCTATCTGATCTGCTGCTAAAATAATGCGTTTCATTCTTTCCAATGCTGCTTCTTTTATGCTCATTCCATCACTAGAAAATGGATTTGTATTAATCTCTTGATTTGGAATCGTAAAACATGCACCACCACCTTGGAATCCTACAGTAAAGGCTCTCAATCCATATGAATACCACTCAGGCAAAGCCTCTATCAAATTATTGGTATTTTCATCTGGATCCCAATGTTCTATCCCGTATCTCGCATATTTTTCAGGATGATTGGTATCATCAAAAATCCCTTGAATAAAACGTGCATTCATCAACAATCCCCTAGCTTCTTTTCGTGAAGTAGCTATTTCAGAATACGTAAGCTCTCCGTTAATCAAAAATTTATCTCCCTTGATTGAAAGTTTGGTCTTCATTTTATGTATTTCCTCCTTAAATCATGTTGCCATTTACAAACATTCTAACTTTCATGCCCCCCTTCTTTTGTAGAACGTCCTACCTTTGTTTTGTTTATACTATCATACTTGTTTTTTTTAGTCAAGTCGTTCTGCTCTAATTTTTTTAAATTATATGTGGATTTTTGGTTATTTTCACAATTTTATTTGATGTTTTTATAAAACTAATCTATAAATCGAATATAACCATTGATTTTTTATCACTTTTCATGCATATTATATACATATATTACTATATTTTTAATTTTAAATAAATTTGTTAAATTATAGTGTATAATATTTCATTTCATGTTATACTGCAAATCAACTGAAAACATTATCTTAAAATCTATCTATTACAAGGAGAAAATTATGGTAAAACACATTGTAGCTTGGAAAATAAAAGAAGACTATTCAATTGAACAGAAA
Source organism: uncultured Lachnospiraceae bacterium (assembly GCA_964367905.1). Taxonomy (GTDB): domain Bacteria; phylum Bacillota; class Clostridia; order Lachnospirales; family Lachnospiraceae; genus CAUPWF01. The sequence goes on along the minus strand of CAYIZP010000028.1, from coordinate 22,590 downwards.
ATCACAATCAAACAAAATATTAAAAATAAGTTAGAAAATCTCAAGAACTTGATTCCAGAATTAGTAGAAATTAGCGTTACTACTGAATTGTTACCTAGTAGCACTGCCGATCTTATGTTGCATACACTTTTTGAAACTGAAGCTGATTTACAAATTTATCAAAAGCATCCAGATCACCTAGCTGCAGCAGGATATATCCGTTCTGTGATTTCAGAACGGAGCTGCTTAGATTATGAAGTATAAGTATATGGATAATCCTATTATTTAAAAGGTACTTTTTAAAAAAAGAACGAAGTAATTACGAAACAAAATATCGTATAATCTTCGTTCTTTTTTTGCACTAAGTCACCAAATAATTACTCCCTGATAGCCCATTCCTCTCCTTCTTGTTTAGATTGTAAAACTACTCTCTAGTCCCTCATTACTGTTCTTTCCTATTATAACAATAAACTCTCCAGATTCCACAACTTTTTTGTAATTAAAATTTGTAAACTTTAACATTTCTTTTGTTATGTTAAAGTTTATTTTTTTGATTTCTCTAGATTTAATCAATTCCTTTTTAAATCTTTTTAACTCTTTCATTGGGCGTGCCATGGAAGATACTGGATCTGAGATATACATCTGCACCACTTCTTTCCCGTCTCTTTTTCCTACATTCTTCACATCTACGGATGCTTGCATTACCACACCTTCTGGCAGATTTTCTTCTGAAAGTGTTAGATTGCTATATTCAAACTCTGTATAACTCAATCCGTAGCCAAACCAATAATATGGTCCTTCTTTTTCGAATAAATAGTCCTTGATAAATGCCGTTCTCTTTTGACTATAATATCCTGGCAAACAGCCTGAATTGCGAACAATTGTGACTGGTAAACGACCGCTTGGATTCACATCCCCAAAGAGAATATTCGCAATCGCAGCTCCTGTTTGTTGTCCCAGATACCAGCCTTCCAATACCGCATTGGCCTTCTCATACACTTCTCCACAAGATAGCGGCTTTCCGTTGATCAATACAACAACGGTAGGTGTTCCCGTCGCTACTACTTGTCGTAGTAATTCATTCTGCTGACCAACTAGATTCAGAGAGGAATTGTCCCCATTATGCTTCATCAAGGTTACTGCCTCACGGCTTGTATTCGGTGATCCTCCAAGACAGAGAACTACCACATCTGAATTCTGTGCCAATTCAACCGCACTTCGTATCGTCTCCACTTCCTCTTCTGGTGTATATAAGGTTGGATTTTGTAACATTACATCTGTCTCTGTTTCCATGGCTAGTTGCTCTTTTGTAATTCCACAACCTCTCTCATAGCAAACCTCAAACTCGCCTTCTGCCTTTTCACGAATTCCATCTAAGATACTCACACCTACATTTGGTCTCGCACTATAATAGCTAAATTCAACTGGTGTCGCAGTCGGTCCAATAACAGCTAGCTTCTTCAAGTTCTTAGAATCCAGTGGTAAGATTTCACCCTCATTCTTCAGTAGAATAACGGATTCTTCTGCGATCTCTTGTGCAATATCAATATGCTCCTGACAATTTACAATCTTACCTGCTTCTTCTGGGGATTTATATACATTCTCGAATAATCCCAATCTAAATTTCAACGATAAGATACGCTTTACTGTATCATCCAGCACACTTTCAAGTGATGGATCTTCTTGGATTGCTTCTTTTAATACGGAATAAGCGGCACCTGCTGGCGCATCAATATCCACACCTGCACGTAGTCCTTGTGCTGCCGCCTTGGTCTTGCTATCTACCACATGATGCAGAATCTCTAATCGCTCCACATCTCCATAGTCTGAAACTACAATCCCTTCAAATCCCCATTCCTCTCTCAGCAACTCTGTCAGCAACCAACGGTTCCCATGACACGGGATTCCATCGATGTCTGAATGTGATGGCATGATTCCCAAGGCATGGCCTTCTTTTACTGCCCGCTCAAACGGTGGCAATATTTGATCCTTTAATGCACGCATCGGTATATTCGTCGGGGCAAAATTCCTTCCTCCATCGCATTGTCCATAAGCCACAAAATGCTTCGGTGATGATACGATATGCTTATCATCTACACCATCTCCGCCTCCTTGTAATCCCTTCACTGCTGCTAGTCCAATCTCCGAAACCAAATGCGTATCTTCTCCAAAGGTTTCTTCAATACGTCCCCAACGAGGATCCCTTCCAATATCTAATACCGGCGTAAACGCTTGATGTCCACCTCTTAGACGTACCTCACGCCCAACAACATCAAACACCTTCTGCACCAACTCTGGATTAAACGAACCCGCCATTCCGATCGGTCGCGGAAACATCGTTGAACCTTCTGCTAACTGTCCATTTAGACACTCCTCATGTACTAATACTGGTATCTTTAATCTTGTATTTTCTTGTACATATTTTTGCAAAATGTTTCTGTACTTTACACTCGCCTCCACAGGCATATTCTTCCCTGGAAGCTGGAACGCACCCAAACCATATCGCAACCATTCCTTGATCTGTTCATTCTGTATTTCCCCTGTAGAAAGAACTTTGTCCAGCTCCTCCTCATCAAGTGCCAGATCATTCGTAGGTATTGCCCACGTCTGTGCAATCTTCTCCTCTAGCGTCATTTCATTTAACAATTCATCTACTCGCTTCTGATAATCCATAATAACCCCTTTCACATACTTTTCTGCCTACATCATAACAAATGAAGAGGGTGTTATGCTATTCTGTTTCCGTCATAATACTATCAATTTTCAGTAGAATTTGACGAATTGAAACAAAGCAATGTGCCAATATGCACATTGCTTTGCTATTATTTTCAATATTTTGTTTTTAGTATACGTCTTTCCACTCTGCGATATTGCTTGGGTCGAATTTGAATGGAGGTCCTACGATGATTTCCGTTCCGCCGTCACCAGCTTCTACTACTTCATAATCACCCATATCTGTTGTAAATGTATCTCCAGCTGTTCCTGTGATTGTTCCATCAACTAATGCTAATGATGTGTGAGCTGCTAGTTTTCCTAAGTCCTCTGGATTCCATAAGTACATGTAAGGTGTAGAGAATTCATCTCCATCTCCGATAAATGCTGCCATTTGAGATGGAAGTCCAAGTCCTGTAAGTTTTACAGATGACCCTTCATCTTGAAGTACTTGAGCACCTGAGTTGACACCAACTGTTGTTGGAGCACAGATTACTTTTAAGTCTGGGTATTTTGATAATAATGCTAATGTTTGCTCTGTAGATTTTTGTGGCTCATCATCACCATAAGCAACTTCTACTAATTCTAAGTCTTTGTATTTGTCTTCTTTCATAATCTCTTGCATTGCTTCAATCCATGCATTTTGGTTTGCTGCTTGAGATGTTGCTGAAAGGATTGCCCATTGTCCTGAACCACCTGAGATATCATATACTGCATCGATAAGCGCTTGACCGATTTCTTGTACACCTGCTTGGTTTACAAATACTTGACGGCTGTCAGCATTTACATTTGAGTCAAATGTTGAAACCTTGATTCCAGCATCCATCGCCTCTGTCAAAGTTGCTTGTAATGCATTTTGGTCATTTGCTGCAAGAGTGATTGAGTCTACTCCTTGAGAGATTAATGATTGAATTGCCGATACTTGTGCATCTGCTGTTGCTGCCTCTGGATGTTTTACAACTACTTCTCCGCCTGCTGCTTCAATTACTGCTGTAAATCCTTCTACACATTTCTCAAAGTAAGGATTTCCTGCTGATTTTGTTACGATTGCATGAACTCCACCGCCTGATGCTGCGCCTTCTGCTGGCTCTTCTGTTTCCTCAGCTGGTGCCTCTTCCTCTGTAGCCGCTGGCTCTTCCGCTGGTGCTGCTGGTGCACTGCACCCTACTACCATTGCTCCTACTACTGCCATCGCTAACAATGTACTGATAAGTCTTTTCTTCATTCTTTCTTTCCTCCCTTTCGGATAATTTTATATACAAAGCATCTTATGATGCATAAGTATTTTTTTTCTTTTTCAACTTCTGTGTTAGGTTAAAATTCGGTAATAATGCTGAGATAATAAGCAAGCTACCCAATATAATAAGAATAATCTGTGGATTCATATTGATCTGTCCAAGTCCAATCCTTAGACATATAATAATGAATGCAGATATCATACCACCTTGTAACTTCCCTTTACCACCTGCGGTAGATACTCCACCAAATACTGCCATCGCTATGGCATCTAGCTCGAACCCGTTTCCTGTCGTTGTGTTTGCTCCAAACAGAACAGATGTTAAAAACAATGCACTGACACCTGCCATTGTGCCTGTTACTGTATAAATAATCAATCGATTTCTCTGCACTGGTATACCAGAATAATATGCAGCCAATTTATTCGATCCAATCGCATATACGCTTCTTCCAAATGTTGTCTTCCTCAATACTACACCAAATACTACGGCAAGTATCATGATAACAAAGAAGATATATGGGATAATTCCTACTTTTCCTGCAAGCAAGAAGAATCCTGATGTATCACTTAGAGATACCGAACCGCCACTTCCCAGTGAGACTTCTGCAATCCCTCTGAAAACAATCTGAGTAGCAAGTGTTACAATCATCGGTGGCAACTCGGTGAATCTTGTTAGGATGAGTCCATTGATCAATCCACAAACTGTACCAGTTCCCAATCCTACCAACACAACAACCCCAAATGGAAGTCCTGCATTGACACTCATACACATAAAGGTCGCCGATAGACAAACAATAGAACCTACCGAGATATCAATTTCACCTAATATTAAGATATACACCATTGGGAGTAGTAGAAACACTCCAGATAGATATCTTGGCATCTCACGAAATACATTTTCTATGGTATAGGTTGGAGATAAGCTCATATTTAGGATTGTCACTAGCAAAAATACTACTACGAGTGCACCTTCCCAGCTGAGTATCGCCTTCTTCCACGAAGTATTCGGTGTATTACTAATCGTTCTTCCTGATTTTCCAGCCATAACTACATCTCCCTTTCTTTTAGACTATTTCGATCCATTGCTCTCTGTCCCAAAACGTTCAAGATGATTACAATCATAATAATCATTCCTTTTACTGTGTTTTGTGCAATCGAATCAATTCCAACTAGTGGTAATGCTTTTGCAATAACGGCTAAGATAAGAGACCCTAGAAGTGCCCCTACTACCGTACCACGACCACCTGTCATGCTTACACCACCTATTACACAAGCTGCAATAACATCCATTTCTCTTCCGTATTGCATGTTTGGCTGAGAAGCCGAGTAGATTGATGTTGCCAATGCACCACTAAGCCCTGCAAGCGTTCCCATTACGGTGTACACCATTAGCTCCACATTCTTTGTATTGATTCCTGAAATTCTAGCTGCTTCCCGATTACTTCCAACCGCATATACTTTTCTACCTACCTTCGTCCACTTCATTACAACGAAGAAGATGATATAGCATATAATAATTACCCAAACTACGTTATTGATACCAAGTAGGCTTCCTACAGCAAATTCGGAAAAACTACCTAGTTCATCGGCTGTAGCCCATTGATTGTTTCCTATTACGTAGGCCAACCCTCGATATATGTACATAAATCCCATGGTCGCAATGATTGGTAGTACCTTCCCTCTCGAAATAACCAAACCGATGACTGCTCCACATGCTGCTCCGATTAATACTGCAATGACAAATAATAAAATGTTGTTATTTATGATATTATATTTCATCAGCATACCAACGGACATTCCCGAAAATGCCAATGTAGACGCAATCGATATATCAATCCCTCCGATGAGTAATACTCCTAGCATTCCCAATGTCATTATCATGGTTACACCATTATTTTTCAACATATCCGAGATTGATTTAAACTCTAGAAACGATGGACTTCTAAACGAAATCACAACACACAGGATAATCAGAACAATCAATAAACTTGCTTCACGGGAATCTTTGATTTTCTTTAAAACTGATTTCATATCTTTCACTTTCCCACTTCCTCCTTATTTTGATTTCTCCATAGCTAATTCTAAGATGCCTTCTTGTGTTGCTTCCTGTCTATTCAACTCACCTGTCATCTTACCGTTACACATCACCAGAATTCTATCACTCATTCCGAGGATCTCTGGCATCTCGGATGAAATCAGTATGATTCCATAGCCCTCACTTGCAAGCTCTCCCATAATCTGATAGATTTCTGCTTTTGCACCAACGTCTACCCCTTTGGTCGGCTCATCCATAATTACCACTTTCATATCTTGGCTCAGTGCTTTCGCCACTACTACTTTTTGCTGATTTCCACCTGATAAAGTATTGGCTGCATCGAAAATGGTTACTGCCTTCGTATCCACTTTTTCCAATAACGTCTTCGAAATATCGCGTTCCTTCTTCTCGTCGTTGAATCCAGCTTTCGCATACTTGCCCATGGTCGGAAGGGTTACATTTCTCCCAAGTCCCCAACTCATAATCAAGCCTTCCTTCTGTCGATCTTCTGGCAGAAGGATAATTCCCTTTTTCATTGCATCCACAGGTTTCTTCACCACAATCGGTTTTCCTTCGAGATACAATTTTCCACTGTCTGGTCGTGTAATTCCACAAACACTCTGTACTACTTCGGTACGTCCTGCTCCTACAAGCCCTGTAATTCCCACGATTTCTCCTGCTTTTACGTCAAAAGAGATATTTTTATAGAATCCCATCTTGCTGAAGTTCTCAACTCTTAGAAGCTCTGCTCCTATCTTAACTTCTGGTTTTGGGAATAAATCCGCGATTTCTCTACCTACCATCGCCTTAATGAGGTCTGCATTAGAGATTTCGTCTACATCATATGTATTAATATATTGCGAATCTCGTAACACGGTAACTCTGGTTGCTAGTCTATACATGTCTTCAAATCTGTGTGATATAAAGATGATTGATACACCATTTTCCCTTAGCGAATCTACAATTTTGTACAATTCCTCAGACTCGCTCTTTGTCAACGCTGCTGTCGGCTCGTCTAAGATAATAATCTTTGCATTTGTAGATAATGCTTTTGCAATCTCTACCATCTGTTGTTGTGCTACACTTAATGTTCCCATCTCTGCGGTTGATTTAAAATCTGAATTTAACTTCTTTAACAGGTCATCTGCCTTTCGGTTCATCTCTTTCCACTGAATCATTCCATTTTTGATGGTTTCATGACCCATGAAGATGTTTTCCGCTACTGTAAGATGTGGATAAGAAGTCGGATGTTGATACACCGCCGCTATTCCTGCTGCCTGAGCATCTCTTGTGCCCTTGAAATTTACCTTCTCACCTTCCAAAAACATATCGCCTTCTTCGGCTTTATGCACACCGGTAATTACTTTAATGAATGTAGATTTCCCCGCACCATTCTCACCCATGAGTGCGTGAACTTCTCCCTTTTTCAATTGGAACTTCACATTATTTAAAGCCTTAACTCCGGGAAATATCTTAGTTATACCTTTTAATTCCAAAATATAATCTGACATTTTGTTTCCCTCCCTTTCTTATGCCTTGATTTTAACAAAGATTTTTTGAGTTTTATATAGGACAATATTTCGATTAAGGGTAATATTTTTTTCAATTTCACAAATCTTCATATAAATATTGCATTTCAATTTCACATTTTGTAAAATAAGATACAATATTAATCCCCCATGGAGGTAAACGATGAAACTGTTGATTGTAGATGATGAAATGCTCACGAGAAAAGGTATTATCTCTTCTATTGATTGGGCTGCACTCAATATTGATGAAGTGCTGCAGGCTGACGATGGAATGAACGCTCTGACCATCGCAAAAAAAGAACAACCTGATATCATTCTCTGTGACATTCGGATGCCACGAATGACTGGAATTGAGTTAGCCGAGAAAATCGAAGAGCTACTACCAAACACAAGTATTATCTTTATGAGCGGATATTCTGACAAGGAATATCTAAAGGCTGCAATCAAATTAAAAGCGATTAGCTACATTGAAAAACCGTTAAATCCAAACGAAATTCGTGAAGCCATCTTAGAAGCCAAGGAACGTGTTTCTGCAAAGGCTCTCGCTGTGGAAACCGCTACACGCTATTCTAGTGAAGTCTCCACAAAGTTAGCGCTTTTGTTCACCAAACCTCATTCCGGTGAAGAGGAAGCCATTCAAGAACTAATAGGCAGATTGAATTTTCCCATTCCAGCCACGGCAAGCTTCACTACCTATTTACTTCGGGTCGATGGGGACGATATTTTACCACACCAATTAGACCATGTGCGAGTAAACTTCGAAACATTGCTGACACATTATAATCTAAAATACTTATATACTTCCCTGCACTCTTATCACCATGTTTTCTTTGTGATAAACCAAAGTCCACTGGGGCAAACCATTCAATATGAACTCGGACGCTATCTGAGTAAATTATTCTCTGCTTTTTGTAGTTTTTCCATCTCTTATAGCCAGTCGAGCAAGGGGCTAGGCTCTGCATATGAAAGTTATTCGAATTGTGTTATTATGCTACAGCAAGGTTTCTTTTTTCCGAATAACACGCTAATTCATGAAGATGTCATTCAATCGGCATCCGATGCACAAGTCAAGAAATCTGCTTTCACAATTTCCACAGCAGATTTCACGAATAATCTGACTGCACAAAATCTGGAGGGCTGTCATCAATTCTTGGAGCAGATCAAGAGCTACTATGATTGCAACACTCTCGTATTAAAACCACAGGTGAAAGACTTATATTATCGTCTTCTCACCTCGCTTCATGATGCTCGAACAAAACAGAAATTAAACGAAAGCGCTCCATTTGCTCTAGCCAACCACTCCATTATGGAACAACTAGATTCTTGCTTCTCCTTTGAAAAACTCCACAACTTGCTGTTGAGCGAGACAGAGGAGTATTTTGAAGCGTTGTCGAATCACACTCCCGAGGATGCCACTATATTTCTTATTAAAAATTACATTGCTCAAAATTATCACAATGAGCTATTGTCCATCAAGGAAATCAGTGAACATGCCAATCTATCTGTTTCTTATATGTGCACTTATTTCAAATCGCAAACAGGACAGACTTTGAATCAATATTTGACAGAATACAGAATGGAGCGAGCAAAACAATTATTAGAAGATGTCCGTATTCATATTTCCGACATTTCGGACCAAGTTGGTTATAGCAATGGAAATTATTTTGGAAAGACATTTAAGAAATATTCAGGACTATCACCTTCACAGTATAGGGAGAAAACAGAGAGATGGTAACATTATTCAATCGGATTAAATCCTGGTATATGAATCTACGGATTCATACCAAATTCACAATTTCTCAAGTACTTCTAATCTCCATACCACTCCTTTTCATTGGTGTGTTCTTTTTCGTGGAGTTAAATGACATGATTATTGCTGATACCATTCGTTCTGAGCAAAGTGCTGCCTCCGAGACTGGCCCTCTACTAGTGGACTTTACCGACGACGTCTATGAAACATCAATGGACATCCTAGACTCTGATTTTTACAAAAATCTACTTTCTCTAGAAACCACAGATGAATTGAATCGTTTGATTCCCTCAACTCATGCATCGAATCTACAGGATACCATCCAATCCATACTGGAGATGGATGCTGTTACCAATGTAAAAATATATACGGACTTATCCACTGCACGAGGAGTGTCACTCTCCCCATTGAATGACGTATTGACCCCTTATGGCGAAGCACAAGGATCCTATTGGCACGGTATTTTCCAGGGTTCTCCACAAACTCGAGATTTATTCTGCCCAACCTTTTACTTAAGTCCTGATGAAGCAAAAAATTATGGAGACATCGCCTATATTATAAAGAGTAGCTCTAATCTCCTCAGTAGTTCCACCCCTACTTTTCTAGCGATTTACTTTGATTCAGATACACTGGAATATCTGCTAGAAAACAACTTGACTTCTGATACGAATGTTGCCTATATCATAAATAGCCGTGATAGTATCGTGGCCACATCAAATACCGCACTATCGAGCACTTATTATTTTAATTACGAAACCGTTCAGAATAACTTTATGACCTCCAACAACTTTATCACCAAACAAATTTTGGGCGAGGATGTGTATGCCGTGTTTTACAGCATTGCTCATACTGATTGGTATATGGTTGTTGCCATGCCATCTGGTCCATTATTGGAACAGAGCCAGACGATTATCATGACATTTGTCCTTGTGTTTTTGGTTTTTGTGTTGCTATCTTTTCTCATTGCACATCAACTATCTCGCTCCATTACCACACGACTTTCCAGTGTCATCGATCAAATGGGCCTGGCAAGACTTGGACCGCCTGTAGCCCTCGATGCATCCGATACCATGGATGAGGTTGGTGAACTGATTGATACATATAACTATATGACCCGCGTCATCAATCAACTAATTACCGATCAGGCCAAAGCGTCTGAGGATTTAAGAGTTGCGGAGTTTAATTCACTTCAGGCTCAGATTAACCCTCATTTTCTATATAACACAATGGATATGATTAACTGGCTGTCTCAAGAGGGACGAACAGAAGAGGTAAGTGCTGCGATACAAAACCTATCAAGATTCTACAAGTTGACCTTGAGCAAAAAAAACTCCATCAATACCATTGCCGAAGAATTAGAGCATGTTACCATCTATATAGAACTTCAGAATATGCGATTCGAAAACCAGATTGACTTTATTGTAGACATTCCCGACTCTTTATTAGACTATAATATTCCAAAACTATCCTTTCAACCTGTAGCGGAAAATGCGATTCTACATGGGATTATGGAGACGGAGGCGAAATCTGGAACCATTGTAATAAGCGGTTGGTTAGAAGACGACTCCATCGTCATCTTGATCTCCGATGACGGAGCAGGAATTCCGCCTGAAAAATTGGCACTGTTACTTTCTGGTACCACACATGCTAGCCCAAAAGGGAATGGTTCGAACATTGCCATTTACAATACTCACCAACGACTTCAGGTTCTGTATGGAATTGAATATGGACTCTCCTATTCTAGCACCCTCGGTGAGGGCACCGACGTAGAAATCCGAATACCAGCGCAAACACCAATGAGGACAGGGGAGATCTGAGCCATAGCTCATCCTGCCCCTGTCCCCTTAATCCAAGTGGAATACGTTAATCAAATCCACCGCTACAGGACTGTTGTCCTCATTGGTTTCCATGATGTCTGCCATAAATGCCCACCATTTTTTACAAATCTCTGTTTCTGCAGTTTTGCTCCATTTTTCTTGGTCTTCTATCTCAATACATCCAAACAAAATATCCGTCTCGCGGTCTAAGAATATGGTATAGTTTTTTCCACCGTATTCATGTATCATATCTTGCATCTGGGGCCATAGTTCATTATGGCGTTTCGTGTACTCTGCCTCCATCCCTGGGTAAAGTTTCATTTTAAATCCTTTAATCATCGCTTTAATAACCCTCTCTTATTTAGTTTCTCTTTGATAATACCTCTACCTCGTATGCTTCTACTTCCTTGAACCACTCTGCTTTTACTGGTACATTGTTCTTCTCGCAGAAGTAATCCCACACATCTCCGAGTGGATATGTCTTTACTTCTTCTTGTAGCATCATTAGTTCGGTATATTTTCCTTCTTCTTGGAGTTGTGCTAATTTTGCATTTGGAGACACTAGTGCAAATAATAATGCCTTTTGCATATTTCTCATTCCAACTGTCCAAGCGGAAATACGGTTGATGCTTGCATCAAAATAGTCAAGCCCGAATAATACACGATCTAGTGCATCGTTTCTTATGATTTCTTTTGCAATCTCCTTTGTCTCGTCATCTAGTAATAACACATGGTCACTGTCCCAACGAACTGGTCTTGTTACATGTAATGCAATTTTATCGTTAAACAATAACATAGATGAAATCTTATCCGATACTACTTCTGTTGGATGATAATGTCCATTATCCATCAAGCTTAAGATTCCGTTATTTGCAGCGTAATTAATTGTGAATTCTGAAGACCCTACTGTATAAGACTCTACTCCAATACCAAACACCTTAGACTCTAGGCAAACGATACATTTTTCCTTGTCATAATCCATAGACAAAATTGCATCTAAAGATTCCTTGAATCTTCTTCTAGGTGCCATACGATCTGCTGGAATGTCTTTGAATCCATCTGGAATCCAAATATTCATCAAACAAGGTTGCCCTAATTCTTCTGCAAAATACTCTGAGATACGGATACATGCTTGTGTATGTTTAATCCAGAACTCACGGATATCTTTGTCCGGGCTTGACAATGTCAAATTATCCTTCATCATCGGATGTGCGAAGATGGTTGGGTTAAAGTCAATCCCCATTCCTCTTGCCTTTGCATACTCCACCCACTTTGCAAAATGCTTTGGCTCTAATTTGTCACGATCAACGAATTCTCCTTCTTCGAAAATCGCATAGCATGCATGTAGATTGATCTTGTGTGTTCCTGGTATTAAACTAAGCGCCTTGTCCATATCTGCCATCAATTCTTCTGGAGTTCTCGCTTTTCCTGGATAGTTTCCTGTTGTTTGGATTCCGCCTGTTAGAGGTCCGTCATGGTCGAATCCCGTTACATCATCACCTTGCCAGCAGTGCATAGAAATTGCAACTTTTTCCAATTGCTCGATTGCCTTATCTGTGTCCACACCTAATCCTTTGTAAATCTCTTTTGCTGATTCATATCTTTCTCTTGTTTTCATATTTTTCTCACTTTCTTAATTGTCTAAGCAACTTTAGTTGCTTTACCTACTTTAGTTACTTTATATCTAATTTTCATAGATTTTTATATCAAACGAGTGATGTACCGCTTGTCTTGCCTCAGCTTTTGACTTGTATTCTCCATATGCTATCATCTGTGCGATAATATTTCCAATTGCTGTAGCCTCTCCTGGACCTGCATGCACTTCCTTCCCTGTGATGTCTGCCGTTAATTTATTCAGATATGCGGCGTTGGAACCTCCACCTACGATGTGGATTTGCTTATACTTTTTCCTTGTGGATTCCTCAATTTCCCTGATGGCATTTCTATAACATTCTGCGAGACTTGCATACACAACGGTTGCAATTTCACCCAAGGTTATCGGTTCTTCCTGATTTGAATCTCTACAATATCTCTGAATCTCTTCTACCATATTGTCAGGAGCCAAGAAACAACTATCATTGGCATCTACCCTAGATGGAAAATCTTTTGCTGCCTCTGCTTGCTCACAAATTTCTGCAAACGAGTATTTGTCGTCAAAATTATGGCGAACCGATTGAATCATCCACAAGCCCATGATATTTTTCAAATATCTCGTCTTATACTCATAACCGCCTTCATTGGTAAAATTCAACTTGCGGCTAAGTTCACTGCAATCTGCATCATCTCTCTCAATCCCAAGGAGCGACCATGTTCCAGAACTAATGTATACAAAATCCTCTTCCATTGCTGGTACGGCAAGGACTGCTGCCCCCGTGTCATGAGTACAAGGAACGATAACTTCCATATCAAATCCCAATTCCTCTACTAATTCTGCCTTAAGATTCCCTATGTTTGTTCCTGGAACGACAATATCGCAGAACATCTCTGTGTTATATCCCAATCTTTCGATTAGATTCATATCCCAATCTTTCGTAATCGGATTAATCAATTGACCTGTTGTCGCCTCTGTATATTCATTATATTTCTTCCCTGTTAATAGGAAGTGGAAATAATCTGGCACAAACAATATGGTTTTTGCTGCCTCCATATGTTCTGGCTGCTGCTGTTTTACAGCCATCAACTGGTAAATGGTATTAAAAATCTGCTTTTGAATTCCTGTTCTACGATATAGTTCTGCCTCGTCAACCATCTTATAAACTTCCTGATCCATCCCAGTAGTTCTCTTATCGCGATAGCCAACCATATCTCCAAGCACTTCATCATTCTCATCAAGCAAAACAAAATCCACCCCCCAGGTGTCAATCCCCATGCTCTTTGGAATCTTTCCGATCTCTTTACATTTTGCAATTCCTGTCTTAATATGCGAAAATAGTTGCTCATGATCCCAGACTTTCTTGCCATTTCTGTTTATCATTCCATTCTCAAAACGATAGATTTCCTCTAATTGGATTCTTCCATCTTCTATCCATCCTAGTATATGTCTACCGCTTGATGCCCCTATATCAACTGCTAGATAATAGTTATACATACCAATCCTCCTTTACTTTTACAACAGTATATCTTATTAACCCACTATTTTTTAGGTCTAATTTTGTCTAAAACACCGTCCTTATTTGCAAGTTTTTATGGAATTCATCCCCTCTATTTGCTATACTGTCGCTAAGGGCATTGTAATATTTGTCCACGCATCATTTTACCTGTGAAAAGTAAGTAATCTTTATACAATTTGATTTGCTTGTATATATGAGGAAGGAAGTGTTATGTTGAATCAAAAATTGCTAGATCGATTAAAAGAAGTCTCCATCGAGGAACAACGTATCCTTGATGGAGATAAAAGCATACAAAAAAATATTTACAGCTCTACCAAAGACTTCGTGATAGACAGTAGGAAGATGCTAGATAGAGGAAGGCTAATTGATATTCGGACACATACGCGATTTGTACATTTCCCGCGACACAAGCACAATTATATTGAAATCATCTATATGTGTAGCGGCACAACCTTGCATCTCATCAATAATAAAACCTCAATCCAATTGGAGGCTGGTGATTTATTATTCTTGAACCAAAATGTTTCTCAAGAAATCATGCCAGCGGACTATGAGGATGTAGCAATAAATTTCATCGTCCTACCAGAGTTCTTCGAGAGAATTTTCCCTGTTTTGGAAGAAGAGAACATGCTACGTGACTTTGTCATCGGCTGTCTCCGACACGAAAAAAGCATTGTGGACTACCTTCACTTTGAAACTCGCAACATTCCTCCCATCCAAAATATCCTCGAAAACTTGTTATGGATTTTCACACAAAAAAGACCCACGCAGAGGGATGTAATCCCCCTCACCATGAGTCTCTTATTTCTCGAACTATTAAATTGTACGGATATTATGAACCAGAGAGAACCTGCTCAATTCGAGCAAAACCTAGTCTTCTCTTCCTTGAAATACATCGAAGAAAACTATAAAACTGCCGCCCTTACTGAACTGGCCTATCAACTAAATCAGCCTGATTATTATCTCAGTAAAATTATAAAAAAATATACCTCTTCCACTTACAAAGAGTTATTACAGACAAAACGGTTGACCCAGGCCACTTACCTTCTATTGAACACAACCTTTCCTGTGGAATATATCATTGAAATGATTGGCTACGACAATACTAGCTATTTCTATAGGAAATTCAAAGAAAAGTATGGCACTACACCAAAAGACTATCGCGAGACTAATTTTAAACACCACTCGCTCCCTATAGACGGAGATGTTTGATTTGATTAAAATTCACTTTTGATATATACTAAAAAAAATCGGAGGTAACATTATGAGCTTTATCCAAGCATATAAAGAATTAGATAATCTTTGCAAAGACTTACTAGGCAGCGATACCGGTATCACTACCTATTTAGAGGAAATGGAGAAGATCGGGTATTCAAGATACAAAACCATGAGTTGGGATTCTGATTATAAAAATCTGAAAAAGTACAGGCATATGAGGAATACTATTGTTCACGACAACCTCATAAATGAAGCGAATGCTTGTACACCCGAAGATGAACTATGGATTCGTCAGTTTCATCAACGAATTCTAAATCAACAAGACCCCCTTGCTCTGCACCGACAAGCAACCAATATTGCCCGCAACCAAACCTATAAGGCGCCTCGCAAAAACACACCACTTGAGAACATAAAAGAATACAGAAAAGAAGAACGCTTGATCAATCAACAACGTGATCGAAAACAATGGTCTCGTAACCTACGTCGTGCACTGATCATTATCGGTGGTGTTGGTTTATTGATGGTCATGTTAGCCTTATATCAATAAGTTAATTTAAACAATACTCGTTGCATGTAGACGACGGTACTGATTACGAAAAAACATTCCAACAGGCTGCTTACCATTCCGCCCACTAGGAAGAAAATTACGACTAATAGGCTTATCCCATATAATACAACAAGGTACTTCCTGAATATATGGGGAGCCTTTTTGTATTGCTTGTATGTCATTGTATAGATTGCTAGCATCAAACCTATGGCTGCTACAAATGCAACCACTACATGTATGCTTGCTTGGAACTGATTTATCCGCGGTGTATATGGGATTGCAAGCGTTGCCACAAAAAACACCATCGCAACCATCAGGATATAGAAGATAACTCTACCGATTTGTTTCTGTTTCCGAATATTATGAAACACAGTGATATAATATCCTCCAACTATCAATCCCCATATAATGAAGTCATTATAATTACTGCCTCTTGTGCTAATCACAGAAAAATTGCTAAAAAGCCACGCATCCTGTATTGCAAATTCAATTGTTAAAATCGGGATGATAATATAGGCAAAAACAATGAGAACCATGATGCATCTTCTCCTCTTTCGTTTTTCTTTATTATCCCCGATTTTCAACAATTTATTTCTTATTTTTCTAAATATCGCTCTTCTAATTCTGTTATTTCAAGCCCTAATTCTGTTCGCTTCTGGTTGACCATAGCTATAGTACTGTACATAATCTCTAGACACTCTATACATGATTCCTCATCAACATCCACATAATTGTCTCCAGGATATTTCGCATCGTAATAGAAGTCTTTCAACATAGAAAGCGCTCCCTTATCAAGTACAAATTCTGAATCTTCCTTATGGATTTCCGTGTATAATGCTCTGAGATTGTGTGTCGTCAATAGCTTAAACGGCTCCACGCATATTCGCTCCGCTATGGACTTCAGCATTTTTTCTGCTATCTGCTGAGCGCCCACAACAATCTGATTATAATACGGAAGATGTAAAGTTGCTTGCAAGTATTGTAAGTCATTTATCGCTATTTTGTAATAATCATTATTTGCCTTCATTTTCATACTACCTTCCTATAATCTCTACGTAACTGTCGTGCAAATGGCTCCGTACTATTTTCATAATACTCCCGTGTAACATACACAATGTCGATTCGTAGTTCCTCGGCTTCTTCTCGAAGTTCTCCACTAATTCTTCGCTCAGGTCTCTCTTCTGTTATGATACAGATATCAATGTCACTCGTAGCAAGATAGTCCTCTCTTGCATAGCTTCCGAATACCCCGATTTCTTCGTATGTAATTCCATATTCCTGAATGAGATTCAAACACTTCTCTAATCGACTGGCAAAATGTTGTTCCACACTCTTAGCAACCTTCATATTAAGACCCTAACTTTTTCTTGAAAATTTCTTTCAACGATTCTGAATATGGCGGTTTCGCAATTCCATACTCTGTGATGATTCCAGCAATCAAGTCATGGTCTGTTACATCGAAACATGGATTGAATACCTTCACTCCATCGGCACTCATTCTCTCCTTATACCACATCTCTGTAATTTCTTCTCCTGCTCTCTGCTCGATCTCAATCCCGTCTCCATTTGGAATCTCCATATCAATGGTAGATGTTGGTGCACAGATATATACAGGTACTCCATATCTCTTAGCAACTGTCGCTACTACAGATGTACCGATTTTATTTGCAGTGTCTCCATTTGCCGCTACTCTATCACATCCCACAAATACTGCGTCTACCCACCCATTTTTCATAACAGTCGCCGACATATTGTCACAGATTAATGTCACATCCATTCCCGCTTCATGCAACTCAAATGCTGTCAGTCTTGCTCCTTGAAGTAATGGTCTCGTTTCATCCACGAATATCTTAAAATCATAACCTCTCTCGTGTCCTAGATACATCGGTGCTGTTGCTGTACCATATTTCACAGTCGCTAGTTTTCCTGCATTGCAGTGTGTCAGAAGCCCATCTCCCTTTTTCACTACTGTAAGAGCATGTTCCCCAATCTCCTTACACACCCAGATATCTTCATCGTGAATCGCCACCGATTCATCGTGTAACATCTGCTTCAGCTGGGCCACAGACTTGTCCTTGTTTTTCGTAATCACATCTTCCATTCTATTTAATGCCCAGAATAGATTCACCGCCGTCGGTCTCGATGTGGCAAGATAGTCCTTTGCCTTAACAAATTGTTGATAAAATTCTTCCACATCTTCCGTGTCAATCGCCTTTGCAGCAAGGTATACTCCAAATGCCGCAGTTACTCCGATTGCTGGTGCTCCTCTTACCTGAAGTAGATAAATAGCTTGCCAAATATCCTCTTGTTCTGTTAATTCTAATATCTTTGTCTCATATGGTAGTTTCGTTTGATCGATTAAAACGACCGCATTTTTCTCATCTGCCAATGCAACTGTTTCATATTCCATAATATTCTTTTTATCTGCCATGGTTTCCTCCTAATGGTCTATTATATTTTACAATTATAACATTACTAGATAGATATTTCAAATACACTCATCCATCAAGACACAAAAAATACACTTGACTAACCCTATTAGCTAATATAAAATACTAACAGTGTTAGCTAAATAGAAAGGAGACATACTATGGCAACAAAGGAAGATATTGATTTGGTACTCAAGCTCTTTCATGAAAATAGACCACAACATGCTTTTGACGAAATGAAGCGAGGTGATTCTGGAATTTTAGCAGTCTTAAAATTTCTACACTTCAGTCCTGGCGAAGTTCGATCAAAGGATATTAGCAATTCCATGCATATAAGTAGTGCAAGAATGGCAGTAATATTAAAGAATATGGAGAAGAAGAATTTAATCACAAAATCCACTTCTACCACAGATGCTCGCTCGACGATTATTACCTTAACAGAAACGGGGCAAAAAACTGCTGAGTATTTTCAAAGTCAGATAATCAATGCAATAGAGTGCATTGTGGATGAATTTGGCATTGAACATCTCTATGAAATGTTTCGGGATATGAATCGCATTAAGGAAATTATGGAGGAATCCATCAAAGAAATCACGGAGGAACAAACATGTTTAAGATTTTAAAGAATTTAACACGCAAAGAAGTTATCCTGGCTCTCGCAGCCATTATATTTATTTGCTTTCAGACTTGGCTTGATCTGACCTTGCCAGATTTTATGTCGGAGATTACTCTTCTAGTGCAAACGGACGGGAGTTCCATGAATGAGATTCTGATTGCAGGAGGCAAGATGTTGGGTTGTGCACTAGGAAGCTTGGCGATTTCTATCATTGTAGCTGTCATTGCATCAAAGATTGCATCAAACTTCTCATACTCTGTAAGGGAAAAGATTTTTAATAAAGTTCTTTCCTTCTCTATGAAGGAAATCAACGGATTCTCTACTTCTAGTTTGATTACAAGAACCACCAATGATATCACTCAAGTACAATTACTGATTGTAATGGGACTTCAGATGTTGATCAAGGCACCGATTACTGCGGTATGGGCAATTATCAAAATTGCAAATAAAAACATGTCTTGGACGATTGTAACTGCAATTGCTGTTATGGTACTACTCACCATTGTCGGCATCTGTCTTGCTCTTGCCGTTCCAAGATTTAGAAAAATTCAGTCTTTGACTGACAATATTAATAAAGTAGCTCGGGAGGGTCTTGATGGCTTGAATGTCGTTAGAGCCTATAATGCCGAAGAATACCAGAGTGAAAAATTTGAAAAAGCAAATGACGAACTTACCTCTACTCATTTATTTACCGCTCGTACCATGTCCTTCTTAATGCCTAGCATTATGATGATTAGTAATGGTGTGGTATTGGCTATTTATCTAGTGGGCGCCGTGTTGATTAATGATGCCGTAGGTCCGGACAAGATGCTTCTTTTCTCTGATATGGTTGTATTTTCCTCTTATGCGATGCAGGTGATTTTCTCCTTCATGATGCTTGTCTTTGTCTTTATGCTACTGCCAAGAGCTAGTGTTTCTGCACGAAGAATTAACGAAGTGCTAGAAACTACAGCTACTATTATTTCTGGGCATAAGACTGAGGGTATGGATAGCAAGTTGGGAGAAGTCGAATTCAAAAATGTTAGCTTCAAGTACCCAGATGCGGAAGATTATGTGCTGAAAAATATTAATTTCAAGGCAAATCCTGGAGAAGTTGTCGCCCTCATCGGTTCTACTGGCTGTGGCAAGAGTACTGTAATTAACTTGATTCCAAGATTCTATGATGTAACCGAGGGAGAGGTTCTTGTAAATGGAATCAATGTAAAAGAATACGATAAAAAAGCCCTAAACAATATGATTGGCTATGTTTCACAAAAAGCCACTTTATTCACTGGAACGGTAAAATCCAATATTGTTTACGGAGAAAATGGTAAGAAATTAAATGAAGTTGAACGTCTTTCTTCTTCTATAGAAACAGCACAAGCTGATGAATTTGTAAGTAGACTCGAAGACAAGCATGATGCCTATGTTGCGCAAGGTGGACGAAACCTATCTGGTGGCCAAAAACAGCGTCTTTCGATTGCACGTGCGATTTATAGAGATCCAGAAATCTTTATCTTCGATGATTCTTTCAGCGCTCTCGACTATCGAACAGATCGCAAACTGCGTCATGCACTAGATGAAGAATGTAAAGACACGACAAGATTGATTGTCGGACAGAGAATCGGTACCATCCGTGATGCTGACAAAATTATTGTTATAGAAAGTGGCGAGATTGTAGGAATAGGCAAGCATCAAGAATTACTAGAGGCTTGTGAAGTGTACCAACAAATCGCACTCTCTCAACTATCAAAGGAGGAACTAGCATAATGGCAAAAAAAGAATATGAATTAGGTTCAACAAAGCCAGGTCGTCAGATGCGGGGTCCTGGAGGCGGAATGGGTGGTGGTGAAAAAGCCAAAGATTTCGGTAGCATCATGAAGAAGCTCATCGCTTATTGCAACAAACAAAAGATATTTATTTTCATTGCAATTGGATTTGCAATGATTGGCTCTATCTTGACTCTAGCAGGTCCAGACCAATTAACTAGTTTGACCGATGAGATAATGAAAGGGATTCAAGCTAGTATGACAGGACAATCCGACGGAATTGATATGACTGCAATCTGGTCAATCGGAGCCCTACTTATTGTACTATATGGACTCAGTTATGTGCTATCCATCAGTCAAGGACTGATTATCTCTACCATCATGCAAAATACGGCGAAGAGACTACGTACTGATATTTCCAATAAGATCAACCGCCTTCCTATGGGGTTCTTCTCTAAGACTTCGAAGGGTGATGTACTCTCACGAGTTACCAACGATGTCGATACCATTGGTCAAACTCTAACGCAATCGGCTGGAAACTTCATCTCCTCGATTACCTTACTAGTGGGATCTGTTTTCATGATGACCATCACAAATATCACGCTCACCATTACTGCCATCCTTTCGACAGTGGTTGGTTTCGTGTTCATGATGATTGTAATGAGAGTCTCACAAGCACAGTTCAAGAATCAACAAAAACACTTGGGGGAAATCAACGGACACATCGAGGAGATGTACGCGGGCCACACGGTACTACGTGCCTACAATGGAGAAAACCAAGCCCTAGCAATTTTTAACTCAATCAATGCCAACTTACGCGAGAGTGCATTCAAAGCACAAGCCTTATCTGGTCTTATGATGCCAACGATGACATTCATCGGGAACCTAGGTTATGTGGCAGTATGTATCGTGGGTGCCCTACTTGCCCTAAACGGAAGCATTAGCTTCGGAGTCATCGTAGCATTTATGATATATATTCGCCTCTTTACACAGCCACTCGGTCAAATCGCGCAAGCAATGCAAAACCTCCAATCAGGAGCTGCAGCTGCGGAGAGAGTCTTCGAATTCTTAGAACAAGAAGAGATGGCGGATGAATCACACAAGCACCAAACACTAGGCGATGTAAAGGGTGATGTAGAATTCAAAAACGTGCGCTTCGGATACGATGAGGATAAAATCATCATCCACGACTTCAGCGCAAAAGTAAAAGCTGGTCAAAAAATAGCAATCGTAGGTCCAACTGGCGCAGGTAAAACCACCATGGTAAACCTCTTGATGCGTTTCTACGATATCCAAGGTGGAGATATTTTAATCGATGGCATTTCTGTAAATGATGTGTGCCGAGAAGACGTCCATTCCAAATTCTGTATGGTATTACAAGACACTTGGCTCTTCGAAGGAACACTACGTGAAAACCTTGTTTATTCCACACCAGATGTAAGCGAAGAGCAGTTAACAGCCGCATGCAAGGCAGTAGGACTACATCACTTTATCAAAACTTTGCCAAAAGGTTATGACACCATTCTAAGCGATGCCTTGAATTTATCACAAGGACAAAGACAACAGATTACCATTGCACGTGCAATGATTGCTGATAAACCAATGTTAATCTTAGATGAAGCAACTTCTTCCATCGATACACGTACCGAGGTGCAGATTCAATCTGCTATGGATACCCTGATGAAGAATCGTACATCATTTGTCATTGCACATCGTTTATCCACGATTAAAAATGCAGACCTTATCTTAGTTATGAAAGATGGAGATATCTTAGAAACAGGAACACATAGAGACTTGTTACAAAAAAAAGGTTTTTATGCCGACTTATACAATTCACAATTTGAAGAGTGATCATTGGGGACG
>CAYIZP010000027.1:0-43672 GCA_964367905.1 uncultured Lachnospiraceae bacterium | reverse complement strand
ACCTGTGACCCCCTGCTTGTAAGGCAGGTGCTCTCCCAGCTGAGCTATGATCCCTTGGGAAGCGAGTTGATTATTCTCATTAATTTTTCTTGATTATTTTCAACTCGCTTTGCTATTATACAATCATTCGACCGGATATGTCAACACTTTTTTTTAAAAGTTTTTAAAATTTTCCAGCCTTTGCTGCTTCCTCTAGAGAAACAGCTACTGCAACTGTCATTCCAACCATTGGATTGTTACCTGCTCCAATAAGTCCCATCATCTCAACGTGAGCTGGAACTGAAGAAGAACCTGCAAATTGTGCATCACTGTGCATACGTCCCATTGTATCTGTCATACCGTAAGAAGCTGGTCCTGCTGCCATGTTATCTGGATGAAGTGTACGTCCTGTACCACCACCTGAAGCAACTGAGAAGTATTTCTTCCCTTGTTCCATACATTCTTTCTTATATGTTCCAGCAACTGGATGTTGGAAACGTGTAGGGTTTGTTGAGTTACCTGTGATAGAAACGTCAACGCCTTCTTTGTGCATGATTGCAACACCTTCTACAACATCATTTGCTCCATAACAATTAACTTTTGCACGAAGTCCTTCTGAATATGCTTTTCTAAACACTTCTTTTACTTCGCCTGTCGCATAATCCATCTCTGTTTCAACAAATGTGAATCCGTTGATACGAGCGATGATTTGTGCTGCGTCTTTTCCAAGTCCGTTTAAGATAACACGTAGTGGCTCTTTACGAACTTTGTTTGCTTTCTCAGCGATACCGATTGCACCTTCTGCTGCCGCAAATGACTCATGTCCTGCTAAGAACGCGAAACATTTTGTTTCTTCTTCAAGAAGCATTTTTCCTAGGTTACCATGTCCGATACCAACTTTTCTCTGATCTGCTACTGATCCAGGGATACAAAAAGCTTGTAATCCTTCTCCGATTGCTGCCGCTGCGTCTGCTGCTTTTGTACATCCTTTTTTGATTGCAATTGCTGCACCTACTACGTAAGCCCATTTTGCGTTCTCAAAACAGATTTGTTGAATTGATTCTACTTGCTTATATACATCTAGTCCTGCTGCCTTTGTAATTGCTTCTGCTTCTTCGATGGAAGAAATGCCATAGCTATTAAGTGCTGCATTAATTTGATTTATACGTCTTTCATATGATTCAAATAAAGCCATTATTCATATCCTCCTTCTTATTCGTGACGTGGGTCAATTACTTTCACTGCATCTGCAACACGTCCATATTGACCTTTTGATTTTTCTAAAGCTACTTCCGCACTGTCTCCAGCTTTCATGAAGTCCATGAATTTACCAAAGCTGATATACTCATATCCGATGATTAAATCTTCATTATCCAATGCGATTCCTGTTACATATCCTTCTGCCATCTCTAGGTAACGAGGTCCTTTTTTCAAAGTTCCATACATTGTACCAACTTGTGAACGAAGTCCTTTTCCAAGGTCTTCTAGTCCAGCTCCGATTGGTAGTCCATCTTCAGAGAATGCACTTTGTGTACGTCCATAAGCGATCTGCAAGAATAATTCTCTCATCGCAGTATTGATTGCATCACAAACTAAGTCTGTGTTCAACGCCTCTAATAATGTTCTTCCCGGCAAGATTTCTGATGCCATCGCTGCTGAATGTGTCATTCCTGAACATCCAATTGTCTCAACCAATGCTTCTTGAATGATACCTTCTTTAACGTTTAGTGTTAACTTACAGGCACCTTGCTGTGGAGCACACCAGCCTACACCGTGTGTAAGACCAGAAATGTCTGTAATCTGTTTTGATTGCACCCATTTTCCTTCTTCTGGAATTGGAGCAGCCCCGTGGTTTACACCTTGAGCTACTGGGCACATTGCTTCTACTTCATGTGAATAAATCATGATATAACTCCTTTCGTTTATGTATTAAAATAAGAGTTTCCTCTCAGCGCCTATTACGGCACCTACCGCATATATTTTCTCATAAACTTTGCGTTTCGTCTATAGTTTTTTGTATTATGTTAAAAATTCGACAATTTACCTTATTTTAAAAAAATAACACTCACTTCATTTAGCTATTTTTTTCATCATTTAGCATTTCTTTCAATAATTGCAATGACGCTTCAACAGAATGGTTTCGATTTTCCAATCTATCTCCCGAAAAATTACATTTTCTAACTCTTACAGTTCCATTCAAATAACATCCGATATACACCAAACCAACCGGTTTCTCCTTGGTACCACCCTCTGGTCCTGCAATTCCAGTCACACTAAGAGCAATGTTAGACTTCGATACCTTAGCACCTCCCTTGGCCATCTCACCAGCAACCTCTTCACTCACTGCTCCCACTCGTTCTAGCGTTTCATGAGATACACCAACCAAGGTTTCCTTCGCCTCATTGGAGTACGTGATATATCCTTGATTGTAGCATCTAGACGCACCTGACACATTGAGGATTCGCCCTGCTAGCAGACCACCCGTACAAGATTCCACCGTAGTGATGCGATAGTTTCTCTCAATCATCTTCTGCACTAGGATTTCTTCTATTAATTTATCAGCCATTGATAACTCCATTCCTTCAATAAATTACATTCCACCTTCTGTAAGCACTTGTTTATTCTTTACGATATAATCAAGCAAGGAAATAACTGTCAACGCAAGTGCAATCCACTTTAGAATCAGTTCTACAGTTGTGAATACACCCCCGAAGTCTCCAATCATTAAGATGACCATAAACATCTGAGACACCGTTTTGAATTTTCCCCAATAACTTGCTGCAATCACGATTCCATTATCAGAGGCCACAAGTCTAAATCCACTGATAATAAACTCACGACTAATAATCACTATCACAATCCAAGCCTCTAGCTTCCCTGAGCTAATCAAACAAATCATAGCTGCACTCACTAGGAGCTTGTCCGCTAATGGATCCATAAATTTCCCAAAATTCGTAACCAAGTTATGTTTTCTCGCCAAATATCCATCCAACCAGTCTGTTGCACTAGCTACACAGAAGATTACCAATGCAATCCACTTATCCATTCCCGGCACAATATCGTACAACATAAACGCTACAAAAAACGGAACCATAATAATTCTTAATACTGTTAATTGATTCGGTACATTCATCTTCATTCTTCTACCACCTCTCCTATCAAATCATATTCTAACGCTCCTGTTACTCTTGCCTTCACAAAATCTCCTGACACTAAATCAATGTGTGTATTGATAAAAATCAACCCATCCACATTCGGTGCATCCCTATACGTCCTACCTACATATGCATTCTCATCTGCGATTTTTCCTTCAATCATAACAAGTAGTTCTCGTCCAACCATCTCCTCGGCTAGCTCAAATGCTATCTCCTGTTGTAGTTCCATAATCTCTGCCTGTCTCTCTTCTTTGACTTCTTCTTCGATTTGATCAGACATTTTTGCTGCTGGAGTATTCTCTTCTGGCGAATAGGTAAAACATCCTAGACGATCAAACTCCATGGCATCCACAAATTCTATCAATTCTTCATGATCTTCCTCCGTCTCTCCTGGGAATCCCGTAATCAGAGAGGTTCGAAGTGTAATATCTGATATTTCCTTGCGCATCTTTGATATAATACCAACCAATTCCTCCTTTGAAGTTCGCCTTCCCATTCTCTTCAAGATAGAATCTGAGGCATGCTGGATTGGAATATCCATGTAGTTACATATCTTCGGTTCTTCTTTCATCACCTGAATCAATTCATCTGTAATCTCTTCCGGATAGCAATACATCAACCTCACCCAGTAAAGTCCGGATATTTTACACAATCTCCTCAGAAGTTCTGGCAATGCTTTCTCACCATATAAGTCTTGTCCATATAAAGTCGTCTCTTGAGCCACTAGGATCAATTCTTTCACACCATCATTTGCCAATTGCTCCGCCTCTGCCACCAACCGTTCCATTGGTACACTTCGAAACCCTCCACGCAACTTTGGTATAATACAATACGTACAATGCTTTTCACAACCTTCAGCAATCTTCAAATATGCAAAATGTCCACCAGTGGATAGAACACGCTTACTGTCCACCAATGGCAATGCATTGATATCTTCTAATATAATCGAAGTCTTTCCTTGCAAGTTTTCTTCAATGGCATCCAATATCTTATCATAAGCCGTTGTTCCTACAATTCCATCAACCTCTGGGATCTCTTCCATAATCTCTTCACTATATCTCTGCGCAAGACATCCAGTCACAATCAGTGACTTCACCCTGCTATTCTCTTCTTTTTTTAATTCAGCCATCTCCAAAATGGTCTGAATGCTCTCTTCCTTCGCATCATGAATAAAACAGCATGTATTAATCACAATGACATCTGCCTGTGTTTCATCATCCGTAATTTGGAATTTTTTCTCAGCCAACATCCCCAACATCACTTCTGAATCCACCAAGTTTTTATCGCATCCAAGCGATACAAAAAGTATATTCATCTAAATTCTCCATTTACATTAAAATGATAAAACCGACCACCATCTATATTTTGGAGGTCGGCAACTATCCGTTCATTTATATCATTAATCCAATAACTCTTCTATGAGTTCTTCTACCTCTTCGTCTATGGATTCTTCTGCAATAATTTTAATCTTAGACTTGTTTATCTCTTCAATTGCTATCGATAAAGCTTTGTCTTTTTCCTTACATGGAACCAATGGCACTTCACCACCAATAATCTGTCTCGCTCTCTTTGACGCAGCTAGTACAATTGAATATCTACTGTTTACAATCTTTGTAGCACCTTCTTCTACATCTTGGTTTACTACATGCATTAAATCTGTATATGATGGATGTAACATTTCGCATCTCCTTTCGTTTTTCACAATACTCCGATACATTATAGCACCATCTTATAGTTTTTTCAAATCTTCTTTTACATTTTCTATTAATTTTTTATTTCTACTACATCTACAGTGCTCATTTTGGATAATACTATTCATCTGTTTCACACATTCATCCAATTCATCATTGATAATAAGATAATCATAAGCAAACATTCCCTCTGCTTCTTCTTTCGCACGCTTCAACCGTGATAAAATAACCTCTTCCGTCTCTGTTCCTCGCTTCACAAGGCGTGATCTCAGTTCTTCTGCATTTGGTGGCATAACAAATAACAACAGTGTGTCTGGGAACTTCGCTTGCACTTTCAGTGCCCCCTGGATTTCAATCTCTAAGATGACATCCTTTCCACTCTCCAATTGTTCTTCTACATAAGAACGTGGTGTCCCATAATAGTTATCTACGTATTTTGCATATTCTACCAACTCATCCTGATCGATCATTTTCTCAAACTCTTCTATGGTTTTAAAAAAATACTCCTTACCATGACGCTCACCCTCACGTGGATTTCTAGTTGTTGCAGAAATCGATAATGAATAATTATCATATTTTGCAAGCAGTGCATTCATAAGCGTTCCCTTACCCGCCCCCGAAAATCCTGACACAACCACTAAAATACCTTTCTCCATCGTAGTATCCCTCTCCTTCTATCCTCACATGATTACTCTAAATTCTGAATTTGTTCTCTAATTTTCTCAATCTCCGTCTTCAAATCAATCGCATAATTAGACGTCTCGATATCATTTGCCTTCGATAAAATCGTATTCGCTTCCCGATTTAATTCTTGTGCGATAAAATCTAGTTTTCTACCAATACCTTCTGTCAATCCTAGCGTTTTTCTCATCTGTTGAATATGACTTTTTAATCGAACCGTTTCCTCGTCATTACAGATCTTATCTGAATACAAAACAAGTTCTGTCGCGAGTCTCCCCTCATCAATCATGGTATCCGCTAACAATTCATTGACCTTATCCTGTAGCTTTGCACGATACTCTTTCAAAATCTGTGGATTTCTCTTTTCGATATTCTCTACATATCCCGATAACAATTCTAATTTCGACTCGATATTCTGCTTGAGACTTTCCCCTTCGGTGATTCTCGTATTTCTGAATTTCTCAAATGCACCTCTGCATGCTTTCTCCAACCCTACCCACAGTGCCTCTTCATCCTCTCTTTGCTCTTCCATCGAAAGAACCTCTGGGCATCTAGATAACATGGAAACACGGATATCATTATCCACGCCAAATGTATCACTCATCTTTTGAAAATACTCTAGATATTCTTTTGCCAAAGCTTCGTTGTATTTCAGTGAAACTTGATTCTCAGATGTATCTTCATACGTAATAAAAACATCAATTTTCCCACGAACTGCATACTCCTTTAGCACACCTCTTATCGCCGAATCAAAGAAATTTAGTTTCTTTGGCATACGTATATTCACATCGAAGTATCTATGATTGACACTCTTAATCTCCACTGTATATTTTCTTGTATCTTCCGTTACTTCACAACGTCCAAACCCTGTCATACTTTTGATCATCTGTGTCCCTCTCTTTTCCTCATCCATTGTGCCTAATTTCATCTTGTCTACTATCTGACAATTTTACCACAGTTACATACCTTCCGCAAGAAAAAACACCCTCGATTATATTTTCTTCGTTACTTTTCTTCTTTTCACTATTCCTAGGTCAAACTATATATAATGGTTACATAACTAGATATTTTATGGTATACTTCTATCATTAGAAACAAGGAGGATTACCATGGCATTTGATGGAATTACCGTTGCAAATATTGCACACGAACTGATAGAAAATCTAAAAGAAGGGCGAATTAACAAAATCGCTCAACCAGAAGCAGATGAATTACTGCTCACATTCAAGACACCAAAAGGACAAAAGCGCCTCTGCATCTCCGCAAGCGCCTCTCTCCCACTGATATACTTGACCGACACCAATAAGCAAAGTCCGATGACCGCACCTAATTTTTGTATGTTATTGAGAAAACACATCAACAATGGTCGCATCATTGATATCGTGCAACCTAACTTAGAGCGTATCTTAGAATTTCATATTGAGCACCATGATGAGTTAGGAGATTTATGCAAAAAAATTCTAATCGTAGAATTGATGGGACGTCATAGCAATATCATCTTCTGTGATAATGAATATACCATTATTGACAGTATCAAGAGAATCTCTGCACAGGTAAGTTCTGTTCGTGAGGTTCTCCCAGGACGAACCTACTTTATTCCCGACACTATGTTGAAATCGAATCCACTCACTGTTACATTTGATAACTTTTCTACAGCATTAAACACAAAACCAATGCCACTTAGCAAAGCAATCAACAATACATTTACAGGAGTCAGCTATATTGTCGCCGAGGAAATCTGTGAAATTTCAGGAATTGATTCTAGAATCGTAGCATCTGATTTAAGCGAAGATCTCTATTATCATCTATTCCGTCAGTTTCAATTATTCTTCGAGCAAGTAAGCCAATGCACATTCTCCCCTGTCATCTATTATCGTGATGAAGAGCCTGTGGAATTTTGCGCACTTGAACTCTCTCACTTTAATGATTGCACGAAAAAGCAATTTGATAGTATATCCTTAGTTGTAGAAGAATATTATGCAGCAAAAAATACTTTAACCCGTATGCGCCAAAAATCTGTAGATTTGCGCCATGTGGTACAAACTGCATTGGACCGAAATCGCAAGAAATATGACCTGCAATTAAAGCAATTAAAAGATACCGAAAACCGTGAGAAGTTCAAGGTATATGGTGAACTCATTCACACCTATGGATATGGACTTGAAGAAGGAGCAAAACACCTAGAAGCTTTAAATTACTACACCAATGAAATGATTACCATTCCATTAGATCAAACAAAAACAGCCATGGAAAATGCCCAGCGTTATTTCGATAAATACAACAAGCAAAAACGTACCTTCGAAGCCTTAAGCGAGTTAATCAAATTCACCAAGGAAGAAATCGAATATCTTGAGTCCGTAGCAAACTCCCTAGAATTTGCAACCGTTGAAGATGATTTAATCGGAATCAAAGAAGAGCTGACTTCTGTTGGATATATCAAACGAAAATTCTCGAAAAAGAAAACAAAACTGCTGAACAAACCACTTCATGTAGTTTCCAAAGATGGCTATGACATCTATATCGGAAAAAACAACCTCCAAAACGAGGAAATCACCTTTCAGTTAGCTGAAGGCAATGACTGGTGGTTCCATGCAAAGGGTGTACCGGGCTCTCACGTACTTGTAAAAAGCAAGAATCAAGAACTACCTGATCGAGTATTCGAAGAAGCTGCTGCACTTGCTGTCCACTATTCCAAGAGTCGTGGCAACAGCAAGGTAGAGGTAGATTATATCCAGAAAAAACACATCAAGAAACCAAAAGGGAATAAACCTGGTCTCGTGATTTATCACACCAATTACTCCTTAATTGTATAATCATTATGCGCTGCGGAATCCTTTCCCAACGATATTACTTGTATTTGATATCAATATAAAGGATTCTGGTTCATGCGCTTTGATGTAATTCCGAAGCTTGATTGCTTCCACACGGTTCATAGCTGTAAATATGACATATTTATCCTTCCCCGTAAAAGCTCCCGTCCCACTAATTGTCGTTGCGCTTCTATGAAGCTCCTTCGTAATATAGTCGCAGATTGGTTTCGGATTGGTACACACCACATTGAAATACTTACATAGGTTTATATTCTCAATCACACTGTCGATCATAAGGGACGAAATTGCCAATCCCAATATAGAATATAGCGATGTTTCTATATCAAAGAAGAAAAAACTAGCAAATGCGACTGCAGAATTGATAATTAATAAAGCTGTTCCAATATTATATCTTGTATACTTTTTCATAATCATTGCTAAAATATCAAGACCACCACTAGACGCACCGATGTTAAATAGGATTCCAGAACCAATAGCAGGTAGGGCTATGGCAAAACAGAGTTCTAGAATTGGTTCATCTGTTAATGGTTGATGCAATGGCAAAAACCGTTCAAAAAACGAAATGGCTAAGGAGAGTAAAACACTACAATATGCAGTCAAACCAATCACCGACTTCCCCAAAGCAAACACACCAATCACAAGCAATACAAGATTTGCAATCAAGTTGAATGTACTGGCAGAAAGCACGCCTGTTTCTCCAATCAAAACAGACAAACCACTGACCCCTCCAAAATTAAAATTATTCGCAAATTTGAAGTAATAAATTCCAAACGCCAATAGGATAGTGGCTAGGGTCATCAAACCAAAATTTTTTATTTTTTTCAACATATCTACCTCCTAGAAATACCAATCCATCCTTATCTCACTTAAATTTTAATACTAGTAAAAATAATTGTCAATGAAATGTACGACAAAATGTGCTAATATAGTTATACTAACCCGGAGGTAAATAAATATGAGTATTCATAATCGAAATATAAAATCATTTCAAGAATTCAAAATATCACAGGACATCATTAACTCTCTGTCTCTTCTTAACATGACAGAGCCAACACCCGTTCAATCCGCAGTAATTCCACATATTTTGCAAAGAAATAACATCATTGCAAAATCACAAACAGGCAGTGGAAAGACAGCAGCTTTTGGAATACCCCTCTGTGAATTAGTGACTTGGGATTATCGCGCCCCACAAGTCCTAGTCTTAGAACCCACAAGAGAATTGACCGTACAAGTCAAAGAAGAACTATATTATATCGGACGCACCAAGCGTCTAAAAATCGCAGATGTATTTGGAGGATTTCCAATCGACAAGCAATTGCAGACATTGAGACAAAAGAACCATATGGTTGTGGGTACTCCTGGTAGAGTCGGTGATCATATTCGACGAGGAAGTCTGAAGCTAGAAAGTATCCGACATCTAGTGATTGATGAGGCGGATTTGATGTTGGATATGGGATTTTCCGACGAGGTGAAGCAAATCATGGATTTACTACCGAATGATATATCCATCTATCTTTTTTCAGCCACCATGACTTCCAAAGTCACGGAGTTGATTTCCTATATGAAGCAAGATGCTATCACCCTGGAAATAAAAACCGAAACCGAAACAGTAGAAACCATAGTTCAAAAACTATATTCCGTAGGTATGGAAGAGAAATACTTGGCGTTTCTAGACTCACTAACCTACGAAAATCCAGACTCTGCAATCATCTTCTGTGGAACCCGAGACATGGTAGAAGTGCTGGGGCATAAGTTGTCAAGAGACGGTGTAAAATCGGCAGTCCTCCATGGGGAAATCGACCAATCAGATCGCATCAAGGCAATCCAAGGATTTAAATCTGGAAAGTTTCGTTATCTAATCGCTACAGATGTAGCATCTAGAGGTGTGGATATTCCTAAGTTATCCCATGTGTTTAACTTTGATTTTCCTACGAATAAAGAGGTATATGTGCATAGAATCGGTAGGACAGGTCGCAATGGAGAAGCTGGAACTGCAATTAGCTTCATCACCGCTCAAGATAAGAACATGTTATCCGCAGTATCTGAATACATTGGAATCCCTCTAACCTGCATGGAACTTCCAATCATAGATGCTGCTACTAAATCCTCTTTTATTGAGAAATGCAAAACACCTCCACCAAGGAGAGCTCATAAAGCAGCAGCTTTCAACAAAACCATCAGTAAAATCGCCATTGGTGGAGGTAAAAAATCTAAAATGCGCACCATTGATATCGTAGGATGCATCTGTAATATCGAACATATATCTGCGGAAGATATTGGCGCTATTGATATTCGTGATAGTATCACATACGTGGAAATCTTAAACGGAAAATGTGATCAAGTCCTAAAAGCATTACAAACCAAACCAATAAAAGGTAAGATCCGCAATGTTCGTAAAGGAAGGTAAACAACGAAAAAGCTATTGACTTCTCTGAATTTGTATGCTAGGATTTTGATTGAATTTAAATATTACATGGGGAGCTTGTATACAGGCTGAGAGTAAGCGTTAAGCTTAGACCCTTTAACCTGATTTGGATAATGCCAACGTAGGAAATTCATTTTTTTGGCTGTGTCTTTATCGACACAGCTTTTCTGTATAATGGAAACTACGTTTCCATTATACAGAAAAGCTCCGCGAGGATGCACACGAATTCGATATGTAGATGTCACGTCGTGACCGAATTCAGTGCGCAAAATGTGCTGCTCCCTCAACATTAAATGCAAGAGAGTTGAAGTGTCGCAGACACATTTTGATGTAATAGTATCATCTTTAACAATATAAAGGTAGGAGGGGGAGCGCCCTAGTGCCTTGTTGAAGATTTTATATAGCGATGGGAGTCTGTGTTTCAGATTGAGAGGAAGTAAGTGTAAACTTCGACCGAACCAAATAAAATATACAAGGAGAATTTATTATGTATACTCACAAAAGTTCGGTTTTTAAAATGGTTTTACTCTCTATGATGGTTGCCATCGGTGTTGTTATCTCCCCACTTCTAAGAATTGAGGGAATGTGCCCAACTGCGCATCTTGTTAATATCGTCTGTTCCGTTTTGCTCGGTCCATGGTATTCTCTACTCTGCGCAACCTTAATTGGTTTGATTCGCATGATCCTTATGGGAATTCCTCCACTCGCATTAACAGGCGCTATATTCGGTGCATTTCTATCAGGTGTATTATATCGTGCATCCAAAGGGAAAATTATCTGGGCAGTTATCGGTGAAATCATCGGCACTGGGATCATTGGCGCGTTAGTTTCCTATCCTGTTATGACCTATCTCATCGGGTACGAAGGACTTACCGCATTCTTCTATGTACCACTATTCCTCGGTGCTACTTTAATGGGAGGTTTTGTTGCCTATCTCTTCCTCGGCACTCTCAAACGCGCGGGACTCTTACAAAAATTTCAAAAAAGTTTAGGAACAACTATCTATGATTGAAAAAATATTAAATTACAAAAATAAATTCACTGAGGCTCCATTGATTCACTGCATTACCAATCCCATTTCCATCAATGATTGTGCAAATGTAGTGCTTGCTCTTGGAGGCAAACCTATCATGGCGGAACATCCAGATGAAGTACGTGAAATTACTAGAAGCGCAGATGCACTCGCTATAAATCTTGGAAATATTACTGATGCTAGAATGAAGTCCATCTTACTCTCTGGAGAAGTTGCATCCAATAACCACATCCCTTCTATTATCGACCTAGTGGGAGTAAGCTGTAGCTCTTTGCGCATGAATTTGGCCAAAGAATACATTACTAAGTATTCTCCAATCGTAATCAAGGGAAACCTCTCTGAGTTAAAAGCACTACTTGGGCTTGAAACCAATTCCAAGGGAGTCGATGCTTCCAGTGATGATGTGATTGATACCGTACTTCTACAAGCTTTCTCAGCTTACTCGAAGCAACACAACTGTGTGCTCCTAGCCTCTGGTGTAGAAGACTTGATTCTCTACTTAGAAAAGGCATATTTCATCAAAAATGGCGTACCTATGCTTGCTCGTATCACCGGAACTGGTTGTATGTTAAACGTAATGATTGCCACCTATTTGTCACAAGGAGATTCTTTAATCGCAAGCATTCTTGCTACTGCTATTCTTGGAATCGCTGGAGAACTCTCAGAAACTGACAAAGGTAGTGGCACATTTCGCTTGAATCTTCTCGATAATATCTATACAATGAATGAAGCAGACATTAGAAAAAAAATAAATATAAAGGAAGTGAACCTATGAAATTTGACATCTCATTATATCTCGTATCAGACAGCACCTACCACAGCGAAGAAAGTTTTCTAAAAACAATCGAAGAGGCATGTGAATCTGGAGTTACATTTTTACAACTGCGAGAAAAAACAGACAGTGGTAGAAAATATTTAGAACTAGCCTTAAAAGTAAAGCAGATAACCGATCAATATGATATTCCACTTATCATAGATGACAGAATCGATATTGCTCTAGCCATCGACGCAGGTGGTGTTCACGTCGGTGCCAATGATATCCCTATAACATACGCACGTAAACTCCTCGGCAAAGACAAGATTGTAGGTGCTACTGCAAAAACCGTAGAGCATGCAATTCAAGCTTACAAAGATGGAGCCGACTACATCGGAACTGGTGCCATCTATCCAACCACCACAAAGGTTGTTACGGTATTAACCGATGTTGCTGTTCTAAATCAAATCTGCGAAGCTGTCCCAATCCCAGTAGTTGCAATCGGTGGACTAAACAAAGACAATATTGATATCCTAAGCACCAGTCCAATCGATGGAATTGCTGTCGTTTCTGCAATTATGAAGGCTGAAAACCCAGCTCAAGCCACAAAAGAATTGGTTGCAAAAATCAAAAAAACGATTCCAAGTATCCAATTCCCAATATAAAAAAATAGCAGCCCTAGAACATCATTCATTGTCCTAGGGCTATTATTTTCTATATTTATCGAACAAAATTTGTCCAGACTTTCTTGGTTTTTACAGGTTTCTCTATTGTTGACTGTTCTATCACAGATAATAACCATGCCATATTTTCACCTAACACTTCTAGTATTTGCACACCTTCATCGTCACAAATAACTTCTTGTGGTTGGTTGCCGTGTGCTACTGTCCAATAATTGGATGTTG
Source organism: uncultured Lachnospiraceae bacterium (assembly GCA_964367905.1). Lineage (GTDB taxonomy): Bacteria > Bacillota > Clostridia > Lachnospirales > Lachnospiraceae > CAUPWF01. Next base: position 30,218 of record CAYIZP010000027.1, on the reverse strand, counting down.
GCATAACCATTTCAGAATATTGAATATATTTATTCAACTCGTCTACCGCTTGAATCCCTCCGCTTCTTCGTACTGTTGCAATAGATGCACCTACTTTATGCCGTAAGAAATTACCATTTACACCATTCACCATAAAAAAACGATCCAAGAAACTCTTCATTCCACCTGCAACACCTGCAAAGTAAACTGGGCTCCCCAACAAAAGACCATCTGCTTTTTTCGCTTTTTGTACAATTTCATCCAACCCATCTTTGTATGCAGGGCATGTATCATTTTTCATTTTTGCACAGGCATTACATCCGATGCACCCCTGTAATTTCATTGCTCCTACTTGAACTATCTCTACCTCTATTCCTTTTTCTTCCAATTCACCTTGCATTATCATCAGTGATTTGTACGTATTCCCCTCTCTTCTGGGGCTCCCATTAATTGCTAATACCTTCATATGTTTTCTCCATTCATATTAATAATCAAACTGCTTTTGTAAGTTCCTTTTATTATACTATAAAACATGAAAACGAGCCACCCTTTCAGATGCTCGTTTTCTCTAAATCTAGGACTCTTCTTATTCACCAAATACTGCTTTATAGTCTGCTACAAATTTTACAATTCCTTCTGTAGTTAATGGATGCTTAGTCATTTGTTCAAATACCGAATATGGAACTGTTGCAATATGAGCTCCTGCTAAAGCACAATCCGTTACATGAATCGGATTTCGCACACTCGCTGCAATAATCTCCGATTCAATTCCCGAAACTTCAAAGATTTCTGCAATTTCTCTAATTAAATCCGTTCCACGAACACTAATATCATCAAGCCGTCCCAAAAACGGTGACACATAAGTAGCTCCTGCCCTTGCTGCTAATAGCGCTTGATTTGCCGTGAAAATCAATGTAACATTTGTCTTGATCCCCTCTTTCGTTAATTGCTTACAAGCCTTTAACCCTTCAACTGTCATCGGAATCTTAACAACCATATTGGTGTGAATTTTAGCAATTTCTCTACCCTCTAATACCATTGTCTCCGCGTCCACTGTTGTAGCTTTAACTTCTCCACTAATTGGACCATCCACTATAGATGCAATTTCAGCTATTACTTCTTCGAACACCCTTCCTTCTTTCGCAATTAGAGATGGATTCGTTGTCACTCCACAGATTACTCCCATGTCATTTGCAGCTTTAATATCCTCTACTTTTGCTGTATCTATAAAAAATTTCATTCTATTCTCCTCGTACTATACCAATCCTTGAACTACTTTTATTTGCTGAGCATTTAATTCAAAAATATCACTATTATCCATAGATGTATTTGAGTCTTCAATCAAAATCATCTTTGTATCCTTTTCTGTTATTGTATTATGCCACAAAGTTGCTGGTATATTATATACCTTATTAGGCTCCATCTTCACCGATTCAAATTCTAATTCTCCATCTTTTTCATTAGCGAATACGAGTGTACACTTCCCACTAATCAAAACAAATAATTCGTCTGTTTGATTATGGCGCTCAAGACAATCAATTCCAGAAACATCATTTGCTGGTTTCCAATTCTTAATTCCCACTGTCCACTTTTCATTTTCAAATACTCGAGCCATTCCTTCACCATTAAATTCATAATTCAAAATATTCATATTAATATTCTCCTAAATTTTATTTAAATTAATGTAGCTTTACATTTTTCCACAATATTCTCTGCTGTCAGTCCATATGCTGCAAACAATTCGTTGGGCTTACCCGATTTACCAAACCTATCTTGAATTCCAACTCTTTCAAACTTTGCTCCAGCTTTTCCTGCAAGCACTTCAGCAACAGCTGAACCAAGACCTCCAATTATCGAATGTTCCTCTGCCGTAACAATTCCTTTGCATTTTTGATTCATCTCTAAAATAATCGTTGAATCAATTGGTTTAATTGTATGCATATTTACAACTGCAGCACTTATCCCCTCTACCTCTAACATTTTTGCTGCTTCTAAGGCAATCGGAATCATAAGTCCTGTCGAAATAATACAAACATCATTTCCATCCTTCATCAAGTTCGCTTTACCAGGAATAAATGGTGTATCTTCCGATGTAATATCTTCACAAACCGGTCTTGCCACGCGAATATAGACCGGACCATCTATCTCCGCAGCAGCAAAAACTGCTTTTTCTGTCTCAATTGGATCACAAGGACACAATATTGTCATATTAGGCATTTCTCTCATAAGTGCAATATCTTCAATCGATTGATGACTCCCACCATCTTCACCAACTGATAGTCCTGAATGAGAAAATCCAAATTTTACATTTTCACCTGTATAACAAACCGAGTTACGAATCTGTTCAAATGCTCTACCTGCTCCAAACAGCGCGAATGTACTTGCAAATGGAATATACCCGGTATTAGCAAATCCTGCAGCAACACACATCATATTCGATTCTGCAATCCCCAGATTATAAAATCTATCTGGATACGCTTCCTGAAACAAACTTGACATAGTTGCATGTGCTAAATCCGCATCTAATGCTACTACTTTTTTATTTTTCTCACCTAATTTTACTAGAGCTTCTCCATATGCTACTCTTAATGATTTTCCCATTTTTTAAACCTCCAACTCTTTCATCGCTGCATTAAATTCCTCTTCATTCAAAGGTCTTCCATGCCACCCTGATTGATTTTCCATGAAAGAGATACCTTTTCCTTTTATCGTCTTGCAACAAATAAATTTAGGCTTTCCAACTACTTCTGTTTTCAACGCTGCTTCCATCATATCTATATCGTGCCCATCTACATCAAAACACTCAAATCCAAATGCATCGAATTTCTTTGTAATGTTCCCAAGTGACATGACTTCCTCATTACTACCATCAATTTGTAATCCATTATAGTCAAGCATAAACACTAGATTGTCTAACTTGTAATGTGCCGCTGCCATAGCAGCCTCCCATACAATACCTTCTTGGCACTCCCCATCTCCTAATATTACATATGTTTTATAATCTGACTTTCCATGTTTTGCTGCCAACGCAAGACCAACACCTAAACCAGCACCTTGACCCAATGACCCTGTATTCATATCAATTCCAGGTGTTTTTTTACTATCTGGATGTCCTTGCAGATGACTATTCACTTGACGCAATTGAGCTAGATCCTCTTTGGGGAAATATCCCTTATCTGCTAAAACTGCATATAGTGTCGGGCACGCATGGCCTTTGCTCAATACAAGTCTATCCCTATCTCCCTTCTTAGGGTTCTTAGGATCTATATTCATTGTTTTGTAGTACAAAGACATCAACATCTCTACACAGGATAAAGAGCCACCTGGATGTCCTGATTGACAAGAATATAAACTTTTGATTATTTCTCTTCTAATTTCTTTCGATTTTTCATTATAATTCATTTTATTTTCTCCTATTATTAACCTTTAACAGCTCCTGCTGTCATTCCTTCTACTAAACGTTTCTGTGCAAAGAAGAACATAACACAAACTGGAATGATTGTTATAATTCCCCCAGCTGTGAGTAAATCCCACTCTACTCCCAATTGACCAATTAAACTCTTTAATGCTACTGGTATTGTTCTTGTAGCTGTATTTGTAAACATTACAGCAAATGTATATTCATTCCAAGATGTCATAAATATATATACACCTGTTGCAATCAAGCTCGGTCGTAGAACTGGCAATATAATTCTCATGAATGCACCACCTCTATTGCATCCATCAACTAATGCAGCTTCTTCTAATGCATGTGGTAAATCACTTAGAAATCCATTCAACAGCCAAACTGAAAAAGGAATAGTAAATGTAGTATACGCTAAAATTAGTGCGCCCGGTGTGTATAATAATTGCAATTGTCTCATAATTGAATACAATGGAATCAACAACAATACCGTGGGAAACATATTATTAGACAAGAATATTGTCATAAACACTCTTCTGCCGACAAATATATATCTAGAAAAAGCATATGCTGCCATCGTTGATACAACCAAGGATACAACTGTTGTACTAGCCGCAACTATAAAACTATTCTGCATTGCCGCAAAAAAATCTACAGTCGTACTAAACAATGCTGTATACGCATCCCATGTGAAATCCTTTGGCCAATATGTAACAACATCTCCAAACAGCTCTGTTGGACTTTTAACAGAGGTGATAAATGTCCAATAGAACGGGAATAGAATGAATACCAGTATAATAAGCAGTGGCACGTACAAAGTAAGTACTTTTTTTAAAATAGACTCTTTTTTTGTCTTCATTCTTATTCCTCCTTCCTAAACGTACTCTTCAAATATGGTATCGCTACTATTGATAATAAAATTGCTAATATAATTGCCATAGCAGATGCATAGCCCAAGTCCAACGCACTTGCTTTATTGAAGATATATACACTTAAGGTCTGTGTCGAGTAAGAAGGTCCACCTTCTGTCATATTAAGAATAACATCTACTGAGTTAGCTACCCATATTATTCTCAATAACGCTGTAATAAAAATTGTATTTTTCATACAAGGTACGGTAACTCTAAAGAATTTCTGTGCTGATGTTGCGCCATCAATATCTGCTGCTTCATATAGTTCGTGTGGAACACTTTGTAATCCTGCCAGAAGCATTAATGCAAAAAAAGGTATTCCTTGCCAAACAATAGTTACAATTTCCGCTGGGAAAGCCGTGCTTACTTGTGATAAAAACGGTATATTTTCATCAATCAAGTTTAATTTCATTAAGATGTCATTCAAAACACCATAATTTCCATCGTATATCCATTTCCACATTAAACCTATTAACACCCCTGGCGTAACCCAAGGAATAAGGCTAACGGCTCTGATGATTCCTCTACCAAAAAATTTTTTATTCAGTAGTCCTGCCAATACAAAACCAAACACAAACTGAAATCCAACTCCAAAACCTACCCACAACAAGGTTTTGTATAGTCCTTTAAAGAATAATTCATCTTGGAACATTTCAATATAATTTACCAAACCAGTAAATTCAATTTCTTTGGGTCTACGTAAATCATAGCTTTGCAAACTCATAAGAATGGCATTTATAACGGGGTAGAACACCACATATCCTATAATGATAACAGCTGGTGCCACCAGTAAATACGGCCATATATTTTTCTTTTTTCCCATTCATATTCTCCTATTGCGAAAGCTTTTCAATCAAGAAAAGCCTTCGTAATTTCTACATTACTTATTCAATTCTTCTTCTAAAATTGCCATACACTCTTCAGCTGTAATATCTTCCGTTAATGCTTGTGAAATTGTATTTGGCCAAACTGATGAAACCCACTCTGTAGTAGTATCTTTAATTGGAATAACACCTGCATAGCTTTGTCCGTCAAATGACGCCTTCATAAAACGATCATTTTGGAAGAATTCAGTTTCTTGCACTGTTTTACTTACCGGAACATTTCCTGTACCTTCACACCACATTTGTTGTCCTTCTCCTGTTGCTAAATAAGAAATCCACTCAAATGCTGCTTCTTTATTTTCACAGCTTTCAAAAATAACGTTCTCTGTATCCCCCATCGAAGTCCATTGTCCATCACCCGCTGGGAAAGCAAATGCTGATACATCATCACCAAAAATTTCTACCATTCCAGCCGACGAGCCTGTATGGTGTACTGTCATCGCTGTTAACCCCGATTGAAAACCTGCAATAATTTCGTTGAATCCATCTCCAACTGCTGTTGCTGGTGCATATCCATTTGTGTATACATCAGTATAATCCTGCATGCCTGCGATAGCTTCTTCGCTTGTCAAATCATCAAATGAGCCTCCTGTTCCATGAATGAAGTTCCCCCATGGCTCCTGTCCACCATTGCTTCCACGCATACCGAATCCGTAAACATCTGTTTTCCCATCCCCATCCGTATCCATCGTGCACTTCTCGATTGCTGTTAAAAACTCTTCATATGTCGTTGGTACTTCTATTCCAGCTTGCTCAAAATAAGACGGTCTGTAATATACATAAAGAATCTGTGTATTCCATGGCATTACATAAATCTCTTCTGTACCACTTGCTGATTTCATAACTTCAAACATATTTTCATCAATATCATCTTTCATATCCCACTCGTTGATATATGGTGTCAAGTCGGCTAACAAGTCATTATTGTAGAATAATGGAGTAGCTGTCAATTTCCATGCTGCTGTATCAGTTTGTCCACCTCCCATAGCTGCATTAAATAAATTCTCAGAATATGCACCACCATCCCAAGGCATTTCTTCACCAATTACTGTGATTCCCGATTCGTTTGTCTCATTAAATTTAGCAATAATATCTTGCATTAGTTGTGAATACTCTGTCTTATCCGCCCAATATGTGTATGTAATTTCTACTGGTTCGACCTCTCCACCAGTGGCATCCTCTGAATCGACACTAGACTCTTCAGAATCGGCACTTGCTTCTCCGCTTGGTGCTTCACTCGTATCGCTTCCGCCACAAGCAACAAGACTAGTTACCATGATTACTGTTAACAAAACTCCCAAAATCTTCTTTTTCATTTCTTTTCCTCCATTTTCATCAAATCATTTAGTGTTTCTCGAATATGTCGTTTCGCATAGTATTCTGCATCAAATAAATTCCCCTCTTTTATCGCACGAATCATATTTAGGTGACAGTGTTTTGCTCGTTCTAAACTTCCCGAAACTTGATTCGTCTCAGTATAACCTTGACGAATAGAGTCATTAATAATTGGAGCTATTCGAATCAAAATATCATTTTGTGTACAACTTGCAATTGCAGTATGAAACTCCACATCCAGTTCCATAGTAACTTCATTTGACTGTTCCTCTGCCTCAAACCTCTTCATAATCAGTTCTAATTGTTCAATATTACTTGGTTTTACATTTTGTGCCGCCAACATTGTAATCTGAGGTTCAAATAACAATCTTGCTTCTAACAAATCTCTAACCACTTGATCTTTATTTGCGAAACCTAGCCCAAGAGGATCATCTCCGACTCCCAAAAATTCACTTACAAAAGTACCATTTCCTCGCTGAATTTCAATTACATTTTCAGCCTTTAAAATCTTCATACTCTCTCTGATTGTCGCTCTACTCACTCCAAATTTTTCTATCCATTCTTTCTCAGATGGCAACCGTTCTCCTGGTGCCATTTGTTTTTGGATAATAATTTCTTTAATTTTCGTTGCGATCATATTAGGTAATAATATATTTTCTTTTTGCTGAATATTAATACTAACGCACCTCCTTCTTGAAATTTATATTACACAATAGTAAGACCTTTGTCAATCTAATTTTTGTTTTTTTTAAATATTATGTATGTTTTATTTGTTTTTTTATCTTTTTTTTGTGCATATATTATATTTTTACCATTTTTTTCTATTTAAACGTCATACCTATATTGTTAATTTAAAAACAATGATGAAAAAAAAAGCTTGAAAATGAAGTATTAAAACACTCCACTTTCAAGCTGCTTTTCCTACTGTATGGTTCCATCACCCCAGATCCAATCCCATCTGTTTATACGGTGACTCTCTAAACCCCCATCGCTTGTATAATCTAATAGCTGCTTCATTATCGGATCTCACCTCTAATTTATATCGATTTGTTTTTCCATCATATTCTTTTCGAATAAATTCGAAAATTGCTGTCCCATATCCTTTACCTTTGAATTCATCCCGAATATAGATATCTTCCACTATAACTGCTATACCACCCATTTCAGTCGAATAGTAGAACGATAATATGCTGAACCCTTCATATTCTCCTTCCGTTTCACAAACTATCATTCTAATATGTGGATTATCATCTAATGCCGCCTCTACAGAATTATAAATATTTTGTTTTGGTATCTCATGAGAAACTGCATCTGTAGAGTAAAACTCTTCCATCATTTTGATGCATTCCTCTGCATCTCTTTTTTCTATATAACGAATCATATAATTCCCCTCCCTCCAAATATCGGACGATTTCACAACATCTAACTTCTTACTTTTGTATCATTCCTCATTCCAAACAAATGAATCTAAAATTCCTTGAAACACCTCATGACTCTCTGCTCCCTCTCCAAACCATATCTCTTCAACCATACAATGTTTGTTTTCCCCAACAATATATGCTATTTTTCTATGATATTCTTCCTCAACTTCTGGATATGGCGTTTCTGCATAGACTATATCAAATATATAGCAAGCATAGCCTTGTTTCGTATAAATCCCTTCCCCTATTAATTCAGTACCATCTGGCACTAAACTCGGTAATTGTTGCACAATTGCATCTCGAAACACTTCATGGTCATCAGCTTTATATACATTCACATCTGCATATACAACCACACAATCGAAAGGTTCATTGACTGCCGTACCCGTCTTTATATAAGAAAAAGCATCCTTCATAAATTTTGTATCCTCATACCAATCATCTGGCACCTTATAGCCGCCAAACTCTTTTTCAATATCAGCCAAACTATCTTCTTCCTCTTCGATTTTACTACTCTCTTCTACATTCTCTGTCATATTCATACATCCTGTTAATAGGATTGTACACAAAATGCATATAATAATTACCCTTATTTTATTATTCAACTTCATTATCCCTCTACATATAATATCTTCTTTAATAATCATGTTACAAATATGATAATATTTCCATTGGTGACTCTACAAGGTGATCCGATTCAGCTTCCTCAAGCTCTTTTCGACCTCGAAATCCATAACAACATCCAATGGTACGCATATTAGCATTTTGTCCTGTCATTATATCTACATTGCTATCACCAACAAAAAGTGCATCTTCTGGTGCAACACCTAATTCCTTGAGAATTCGAAGAACTTTCGTCGGGTCTGGTTTAATCGGAACACCTTCACTCTGACCCTCTACAGCAAAGAATGTTATATTGCTAAAATAATGATTCACCGCCTGAACCGTGGACATATGCGGTTTGTTACTTAATATTGAAATCGGAATTTCTTTATCCTGACATGCTTCGAGCATCTCCATAACACCTTCATACGGAGCCGTCCTATCTGTGCTATGCTCATTATAATATGTTAAAAAATCAGCCAATACCACATCAATCATATCCTTGTCTTTACTAGCACAAGCTTTTTCTATGAGCACCCGTGCTCCATTTCCTATGAAATTTTTATAACTATCATATTCATGAGTTTCAAACCCATATTTTGCTAGAACAGTATTGACCGATGTTACTATATCTGCCAATGTATCTAATAAGGTTCCATCCAAATCAAAAATAATTGTCTTTATCATAATTTATTCTTCCTCTCGTAAAATTTTATTTGAAACCTCTATAAATATTATCCTATATCATGCTTCATAATCACCTTATTTTTAAACATGCATTCATCAAGGTGATGAAGATAATCCATTATATTAGGATAGTCATTTTGATCGTAATGTGCATAACCGATTGCAACACCTGACTTATTGCCGTTATCAAATGTTTTGAATCTCTCTTGAAGCGTTTGAAGCTGTTTTTCTAAAATATCAAACGGTACATTATATAATATAGCTGAAAATTCATCTCCACCCACACGATAGCACTTTCCATATTCACCTAAATATTTTTGTGCCAATTCAGCAAACCAAATCAAGTAATTATCGCCTGTTTGATGTCCCAAACTATCATTAAAATACTTCAAATTATTGAGATCAAATGTAATTATTATTTTTGTGGAATTATCGCTTTCCTTGAATAATTCTAAATCTCTTTCAAATGCACGTCTATTGAGTAGTGATGTCAAGATATCTGAATATGCAATTTTACTCAAATATTCTGTATGCATACTTTCAGTCCAAATATTTCTTAGTTTAAGCGAAGTTGATATTATACAAGCCATTAGATATAATAACATACCCGTTTGCAGGCTCACACCTATTGAGTTCATATTATCGCCAAAATAAAAAACAGCCAGTTCTGCCAAAGCAGCAAAAACCAAAAATGAAATCTGCAATAATATCACTTTGGCATCTTTATTCTTTTTCATAAGAACTTCATACGCTAAAGAAATTATAAAATACAACAAAGTAACAACCATAATCAAATGTACTATCCATAATGTATTATAATAGTAGGATATTTCTGTCACATGGAGCACTAGAGCTACAACAAAATTAATCATAAAGGCGATACATAAATACCTTGATATCGACTTATGAGACGGCGTATACATACTGTCAACATAGAAAATAAAAGGTATGAATAATAGTTGTATCGACCAATAGGGCAGATTCCCTAATATAAATGTATTTCCAACAAAAAACTGCAGTAAATTAGTTTCACTTATCAACCAAATAGCTATATTGGTCGACAATAAACCTAGATACAGTATTAAATTATTGCTTTTTATTCCTTTTGACATAAATGCTTGAGCCACCAAAAGAATAATGCCAATAATCAAAATTATTGATGAAATAAGTAACTTTATAGCATATCTGTAAATCAAGAATAGAGCCGCTTCACCTTCTTCAGCTAAATATATATCCGTGATGCCAATTGAGGTTTTATCATCACTTGGCACAACATCTATCGTTATGTTATTCTCTGTCTCGATATAAGGTAACTCTACAAAATGCCAAATCCCCCCATTAGGATTGGAAAAAACTGTGCTACTATCTTGTCCAAATTCATAAATAATTTCAGAATCCACACTGATAGTAAACGCTTGATGCATGCTTTCAAGTATTATTACAGGCTTTTTATATTCACTTGTAGATATCACACCTAACAAACTATAAGGTTCAAATTTTGTATCTTGAGGCTCAAAATCCGACATCTCAATTTGCTTGTTTATCCCATCTCCGACTAATATCCATGTACTAAGATTTGTCACACCTGCTTCATCATAAGTTAACAAGACATCTTTTTCACTATTAAGAAAAGACGAAGCGACACAGAGGATAATTAAAATCACGACACATCCAATAAAAAAGTTAAATAACTTTTTACTCATATTTCCATCCTCCATTATATTTAATACAGTAATCTATTTTAAATTTTAACTCCAAATTAGTATAACCTATATAAAATCTTTTTTACCAAAATTTATTTTTATCTTGTCCTATAAAACAGAGAACATCGGAAATAGAAATTGGATTTGAGAAAAAATATCCTTGGATATAATCACATTTACATGAAACACAAAAATCTTTTTGTTCCAACTCTTCTATTCCTTCGACGATAATTTTCTTATTGGTAGACTTGATTCCCAAAATAAGATATTCAAAAAACTTTCTTTTTTCTTTTGATTTGGTAGCAGAAAGTAGAAGACTTCTGTCGATTTTAATTATATCAAGTGGTAAATCTAAAAACACACTCATATTTGAGTATTCAATTCCAAAATCATCAAGCTCGAAAACAAATCCTTTTTCCTGCATTTCTTTCATAATTGTTTTCATATTAAAGGCATCCGAAATAAGAACTCTTTCTGTAATCTCAATTTTAATCATAGACGGCGGGATATTATACTTTGATAAGATTGCCGTAACATGTTCAATCATATCAGGCAAGGCAAATTGATAGTAAGGGAAGTTTATGGAAACGGACTCAAACTGCGTTCCCAATTGGTTATGTTCTAATAATTCTCGTAAGTCCCTACATACAATCTCCAAAACTTTGTAAGTGATTTTTGTAATAAGTCCAGTTTTTTCAGCCAACCCAATAAAGCTTTTTGGATACAATAGCTCTCCATCATCACCAAACATTCTAACCAAAGCTTCTACATTAGTGAATGCGTTTTTTTCAACGGAGAAAATTGGTTGGTAGTGAACTATAAAGTCATCATTAGTAAGAGCATCTTTAATTTTCTGTGTCATCAAATTTTTTTCGGACATATTTTGCATAATCGAAACATCATATAAGTATCTTTCATCGCCAGGTTTCTCTTTCAAAGTGCGTATCGAATAATCAGCAGCCGATATCAAATCTTTTGAGTTTTTTGAAAATGATGGATAATCAACCCTAACAAAAATCAGATCCAAACCCACTTCTAAACCCTCTATAGAAATCGGTTGATTGAGTTCGTCTATAGTAGCACCTACCTTCATCAAATATTCTTCACTTAAGTCTTTTGATAGAATCGCAAACTCATCGCCACTGTATCTAAATACTTTATTTATTGAAAATCTTTTTGACAGATTTCCCGAAACTAATCTTAATAGTTTATCACCTATTTCAAGACCATATCGTTCATTGACACTTTTAAAATTTCGCAAGCTTATTATGTATAATGAAAAATACTCGTTACTCTTAATACTCTCGTTTATTTTGTGAGTTAACGCAATTCTGTTATATACACCTGTTAAATGGTCTGCTGATTTTCGTACGTTTTGAATATACAGATGGACGATTAAAATGCCCATCGTATAGCTTGCTCCAGTAAGAATGACATCATCCATAAAAAATTGGAGTAAAATCAAACTTAAAGATAGCCCAAAAGTAACGCTTAACACTTGCATTATTTCTTTATATACCGTTTTCCTGTTTTTAATCGCAAGATAAAATAACATCAGTACATAAAATCCATTAATTACAAAAGGTGCTTGATACCAATCACCTCTTATGTAACAATTGCTTTCACCAATTGTAAAAATCTTATTTGTAAATCCATTTAACAATATAACTATTATATAGACCAAATACGGAAGGCAATATGGAAATAGCTTTTTATAATGATCTTTTTCATTCGAGCTAAAATCAGTTATAGTGATCGAGTAGAGTATAAACATCACTGGTAAACACGGCAGAAACAAAAAATAAAAAAGTATTAAGATATAAGATATAAAGTAGTTTGAATAAGCGGAAAGATTAGTTGTACAAAGCACAGACGTAATGGTTAGAACAACACTAATAAAGGCTGAATAATACATAGCCTTTAAAAATCTAAATTGTAAATTTCTCGCCTCATAATCTCTTCTAAAACTAATTATAATTGCGGTCAAAATAAATAGCGAGGTGTATTCTGACAATAAATTATATTCTAGCATTTATTTTTCTCTATTGCTTGGCTGATCAAAACTATTTAAGTTTTTCAATTCACCGAAACAACCTTTCTATGTTTATTGTTACTTCTTTTCAACGCATACATACGCGTGTCCGCTATTGCTATCAGTTGAGACGCAGTGATAACTTCATTTGGTTGCTTAAATGCAACTCCATAACTTATTGAGGTCTTATATTTTTTATGATAACGCTTTGGTATATTGATAACTGCTTTATAACTTTGAATTAATCTCTTTGTTATCTCCTCCTCAGTATTACACTTTCCGATAACGATAATTTCATCGCCTCCATAGCGACATGTCATATCATTCATAAAGTAATCTTGCAGTGTTTCAGCAACAGTTTTTATATAAAAATCACCCTCATCATGACCGTAATTATCATTAACTGTTTTTAGACCATCGAGATCTACAAAAGCAACAAAAAATAAAACTTTTTCGTCAATCATCCTCTGAATAAACCCATCCGCATAATCTCTTGTATATAGATGTGTCAGTGTATCTTTTATTGCAACTTGTTCAAGACCTTTAATTTCTTCTAAGTCTTCGGTATTTTTTAAGGTAAGCCTCTTATATGTTTCAGTTTGTATTCTAAGCTCTGCTAAGCTGTACGCAAAAATAATAAATACAGCAAAGGCACTTATAATGGCTAATCCAAACACAATATAGTGGACTAGCAACCTTTCTCCACCATTCACTCCTATTGTCAAGAAAAAAGCAAACAAGGCTCCAAAAAGAATAGAGAACGCAGTTGTTAAAAATGTAAGATTTTTATTATCAGAACAAATCGTATCAAGCGAGTTTCTCGGTATCATCTTTCTCGAAAAACTTATTGTCGAAATAGAGACTGTAAAACATATCATGCTCATTATTGCCGATAGTTTAATGTCACTCAAAACATAAATAGCAGTCGTGTGGTTAAGCAATGCCATTGTAGCCAGTACGGCCAACCGCTTCGCAAATAAATTGATGGTAAATGTTACTGAGATAAACAACATTTGAATTAATCGTACTTTAAATATTATTCTCATTTCAAGAAGCAAAATAATCGCGTAAAGCAAAATAGCTATAGCTTCATAATTTGAAGTAAGATAAAAAATATACATCATCCAAAAAGTCAAATTAACTGCTCCACATATAATACTCTCTAGCAGTGGATACTTATTGACATTGAATATATATGCACAATATGAGAAAAACGTAAAGTGATAACCTATAAAGGATATAACCAGAAGAATATATAACAAAATCATACAGTCCCCCCCTCTCTCCTTTTGTAAAACAGCGCTTTATTTTCCCTCATGTTTTCATCAGCTGCCGATAAAATATGGCTAACACCCCGTTTTTTCACTTCCTCGTTCACATAAACAGAACCGACACTTGCAGAAATCAAGATCTCATCTGTTTCGTTTTGCCTCTCAATACACTGTGTTAAACGTTCGATAACATTTTTGTACTCTTCACATTCTACACTAGGCATTACAACTAAAAATTCATCTCCACCAATACGAGCTACAATATCATTTTCACGAACAGTAGTTAAGATAGCATGTGTTATTTTTATTATCAGTCTGTCACCAGCTTCGTGTCCATAGGTATCGTTTGTGTATTTTAAGGCATTTATATCAATGAACAAAACATAAAACGAGCCGTTTTCTTCGCACATTCTCTTAAGCTCGTTCATTATGTATCCGCGATTAAACACGCCTGTCAGGTCATCTCTTTCAATCTTTGTAATTAGTGTTTTTTTCTGTTCCAAGATTATTTGCTGTTCACCTATAACCTTGTCCGAATATCTCTTGTAGAGACTTGCATCAATTAAGTTGATTGCATACAGGAAAAAAAGATAAAATGTAAGTAGTGAGGCAAGCGAAATTGCTAGCGAAAGTATAATCTGCTCAGAGTAAAAAACTTCGGTCATCATCGTCCTAGAATGATCAATTTGTAAAATAACAATTAAAACAATTGAGCCAAGAAGTATAATCGAATGCTTACTCTTTACTGTCACCCTCTGGATAGAGGTGTTATCGATGTATTTCTTCACAAGCTCATGCGCCAAAGATAAACCAACGCAAGTAATAATTATGACAACATGGTCGTAGATAGTGTCTCTAATAAGCTTCGACGGCGAAATATCAACTATACTACTTATGATAACAATCAAAGGAGTTACAAGTGCAGATATGTGCAAAACAAATATCGCAGCACCGCAGAAAACCTGAACAAAATCTGTTTTAGATATCAGTTTAAATTCTATAGTAAGAACAAGCATGAATACGATAACTATTATGTAGAGATCCAATTGCACTTTCTGAGCAAGGGCAAACATAGCAGTATTTATAAGTGCCAACCCCGCAAAAACCCAATTATTTTTTATCCCCCCTATCAACAACTTCGATGAATATGAAAAAGATGAAAACTGATAGATAAACATAGCCACTAAAGAAATCAAAAACAGAATGCTGTTTAATTCAATATACATCTATATCTATACCCCCTATAATATTTATAAAATAACAAACGACATAAAATTTGAATTATTTTATACGTTTATTTATGTAAATAATCTCACATCTTTCAGATGTGACCTTACCCTAATTATTGTATCACATATTTGTACAAAAAGTCTATTGATGAAACATTTTAAATTTTTTAGTTTCTGCAATTACTCCATTTTTATGAAGCACAGCTATTACTATCAGCAGTACACTGATGTAAACCAACCACACTTTCATCTTATGATATATATTGGAAGTTAAATAGCACCACGTGGTTTTGTACTATTCAAAATTTCAGGGCTAAGCGATTTTATAGAATTCTCTAAATGAGCAATCATTTTGTCCCGCTCTCCCATATTTCCACTCACTGGAACCAAATTAAAATTATGACTACCGAAGAAATAACAGCTATCATCTACATCAAGAGCTTTTAAAAATTCTATTTCCTCTCTTAGCATTTCAAGCTCTGTTAGTTCAACGTATTCGCCACTATCACAAATTTCTTCGAGCTCACTCCCCGGGGTTACTGATGTCGGCATAATGGATACCATATATGGTTTGAACGTACTTAATAGTTTAATCGTAGCTTCCGTGTTTACAATTCCTGCATTTCGTCCAGCTACACCGAGCATTAAAAGTGCATCATATTCAAATCCTGCTTCTTTTAACTTTCCGAGTTCAACATAAGCATCTGCATTCGTGAATCCTTTGTTCATCATTTTAAGTGCGGGATCGTAAGCTGTTTCAAGTCCGATATGAAGCTGATTATAACCTAAATCTCTTAACTTTTTCAAATCATCCACTGACTTATTCAAAATGTTTTTAATAGATGCATAACAAGTGATTGTTTTGATTTCTGGTAGATATTCGTGAATTAAATTTCCGATTGTAACAAGTTTGTCTGTTGATAATACAAACGGATCGGCATTCACTAAATATATTCTCTCGATTTTTCCACCATAAGATTTAAGTTCTGCTAAATCTTCTTTTATATGTTCGATTGGTGACATTTTAAATGGTGTTCTTCTGTACATCGTACAAAATGAACATTTGTTATGAGAACATCCTATTGTAACTTCTAATAATGGTGTGTATCCTTCCATCGGATGACGATACACTTCGCCTGTATAATGCATATTTTTCCTCCTAGTATATAGTATTAAGAAATGCCCACCCTTCTGGATAGGCATTATCGTTTGAGTTTTATTTAAAACGAACAATTTCTGAAACTTCTTTTCTTGTAGTTGAAGATACTTCTTCATCTGGATAACCAAATGTTATTAGTGCCGCTACCGTCTCTTCCTCTGGAAGTTCTGCAATACTTTTGATTTCTTCAGCCGCAATAATTCCCATAACGCAAGTACCGATTCCCATTTCATGTGCAGCAAGACAAAAAGTTTGACAAGCAATCCCTGCATCAAACACTTCCCATACATTTGCAGATGTAGTAGCATAATCATCACCATCTGGATCAAGCTTCCCGCTTTTACCCTTAACAAAACTTAAAACCAATGCGTTTTTTGCTTCTTTAAGAGTATTAACATTGTATGCAAAATCATTCACACCCTCATTCATCAACTTTGTGAGTGTTTCTTGATTTTGGATAAATGTATATCTTGCTACTTGAAAATTCGCCCAAGACTGCGTAAACTTAACCGTTTCCATAAGCTCAGTTAGCACTTCACGACTTACTATCTCATCTTTGTATTTTCTAATACTTCTTCTGTTTTTAATCATTTCTTTTCCTGTCATAATAATAACCTTCCCTTTCTCACTGTCTGGTAACTTTCTCTTTCTTGTGATTATCAATTTATGTATTCATCATACCAGATTATTTAGGAAAAACAATTATGGATATTTTTATCCGTACAGACAAATTTGTCCGTTGCTGTTCTGCTTCACAAACACTCTTACTGACTTTCATTGATTTTTCTAATAACCCCACATGATCAAAAACCCAAAATACTATTTATCCCTTTGGATGTACTCTATAATTTTGCATACAGGTTCAATTTTACCAAATAAAGTAATCAAGTAAAATCCATCCGCATAAGGTTCTACCTTGTCAATAATATCGCAGGAAATCTTCACTGCTATTTCACCGCACTCTTCTGCTGTTTTTCCCTCATAGGATTTTATAATCTCTTCTGAAACAACGATTCCTGGAACTTCATTATTCATAAAGTTCGCATTTCTATAACTCACAATTGGCATTATCCCTACCATTATCGGTACCGAAAGTATTTCTTTTGCCTTTTTTAGATTTTCAATCGCTCTTTCGCTATGCACTGGTTGTGTGAAAAATCCCATTGCACCACTTTCTTCTTTTTTTAGCGCTGTTTTTAATTGGACATCGAAATTGACCGCATTTAGATTCAGTGCTGCATATAAGTAAAATGGGGATGAGAAGATGGTCTCATTTAGGTTACTGATATGATTAATCAATACACTAGAGTTATACTGAAATACCGTTTTTACTTCATCTCTAAACGCAGAGGGCACTGGGTCTCCTGTTACGATCAAGACGTTATTCACATCTTCTACACTTAACCCTAGCAATAGCGCCTTAGAAGCATTGATATTACGATCTCTACAAGTGAGATGTGGCATCGCATCCATCCCAACTTCTCTTTTGATTTTGCAAGCCAGTAAGCTACTGTCCATCCTCGCCCTTGCTACTGGACAATCCGCAATTGTAATCATATCTGCCCCTACTTTTTTTAACATTTCTGTATTTCTCATAAAATTCTTCACGTCATCAACCAAAGGCGAATCCAGTTCCACTGCTATCGGCTTTTCATTTTTTTTAAGCTTCTCGTAGAATCGATTTGCCCGAATCACTTTTTTCGTATCTTTCGCGTACTTTCTTTGAGGGCTATCTACATGTTGCTTATGATGATCTAGCAAGCCTTTCAATTCACGGATAAAATCTGGTGTCGTCCCACAGCATCCTCCTATGATTTGAACAGAATTTTTCAAAATTTCCATCATCTGACTTGCAAAATACACTGGATTATCTCCATAGCTTGTTCTGCTTCCAAGAATTGTAGGATAACCTGCATTCGGCATAATAGTCACCATTTTTTTCTCAGGCATCTCTACTGTTTGCAAAACTCTATTAATATGTAGGGGACCACAGATACAATTGAACCCAACAACATCTACACTCGCAACTTCATTGTATTTTTGTAATAACGATTGGGCAAATTTTCCATTTGCCGTCACTCCCTCTGCACTGATTGCAAAGGATACAATCATAAACGATTCTTTGTCTTTTTCTCTTATATAGTTTGCTATTTCAATAATCCCTTCATCATCTACCAGGGTTTCAAACAAGAAATTCTTGGCGCCTAAGTCGAGAAAGACATCCACGATTTCTTTGTACTCTAAGAACTTATCCTCATTTATCTTTGTCCCTATATATCCAATATCTGCAAATACAAATGCGTCAAATTTTTCTGCTGCTGCACATGCAATTTTATACCCCTCTTCAATGATCTCTCGCTTTGAGAACTCATTTGACCTTTTCACCGAAAAGGTGTTCGTTTTTATAGCTTTCGCACCAGCTTGAAGATATCTCATATGAATTTCTTTTACCAAGTTAGGATTGGTAATATTCGCAAGCTCACATCGATACATTGTATCCTCATATATAGACGAAAAATAAGTTCCGGTAGCTCCGTCAAATAATAGGATATTTTCTTTTAAATACTCTTTTACATTCATTTGCTTAATACTTCCTTTGCAATATCTGCAGATTGTTTCGCATCTTTAGCATAGTAATCTGCTCCGATTTTCTTAGCATACTCAGGAGTTAAAACTGCTCCACCTACCATAATTTCACACTCATGCTTCGACTTTCGAATCTGTTCAATAATTTCTCGCATACTCTCCACCGTTGTTGTCATCAAGGCAGACAATCCGATTAATTTTACATTCTCTTCTTTGGCTGCGTCTATCACCCTTTCACCACTCACATCTTTCCCTAGATCTATAACTTGATACCCATAATTCTCTAATATGACTTTTACGATATTCTTTCCAATATCATGAATATCCCCTTTTACTGTAGCAAGAATAATCTTACCTTTTGACACGCTTTCTTTTGCATCTTTCGCAATTACTTGCTTAATCTGTTCGAATGCACAGCAAGAAGCATTTGCACTGCGCAACAGTTGTGGTAGATATAATTCTCCCTTTTCAAACTTTATCCCTGCCTGGTCTAAAGCTGGAATCAACCTTTGATTTACAATATGAAGAGGATCTTCCTCCTGCAATAGCTGTTTAGTGAGTATTTTCACATCTTCATCTAATCCTTTTAAAATCGCTTCTTCAATAGTAATCTCCAGTTTAACTGTCACCTGTTCTTTGGTTTGTTCTGCCGAGAATCTATGAATGTATTCTCGACTTCCCTCGTCCTTGCAGTTTAATACTTGATATGCACTAATGGCATCCATTAACCCTTGGCTGTTTGGATTAATAATTGGTAATGTCAGTCCATAATTCATAGCTGTAATTAAAAAGGTTTGGTTCATTAATGCTCGATTTGGTATCCCAAAGGAAATATTTGACACTCCAAGCACAAGTTCTAATCCTAATTCTTCTTTGATTTCCTTCATCGCGTTTAAGGTCTCAAAACAGTCTGCTTGTTGTGCGGATACAGTGAGAGTTAAACAGTCAACCAAAACATCTTCTTTTGCTATACCATATGACAAGGCGGCATTTAAGATCTTTTTTGCAATTTCCACTCTCTTTTTAGCAGTCTTAGGTATCCCCTCTTCATCAATGGTAAGTGCAACAATAGCAGCTCCATACTTTTTAGCGAGTGGTAGGATTTTTTCCATGTTATCAACTTCACCGTTTACTGAGTTCAATATCGGTTTCCCATTATATACTCTTAGCCCAGATTCTAATGCTTCCACTTTTGAGGAATCTATTTGAAGAGGTACGTCTGTAACTCCTTGTATCGCCTTTACAACAGATGGCAACAGCTCTGCTTCTGCAAGTCCTGGCACCCCTACATTGACATCCAAAATATCTGCACCTGCTTCAACTTGTCCTATAGCCTCTTTTAGTACTAGGTTAATATTCCCTTCTCGTAGTGTCTGTGCAAACGCTTTTCTTCCTGTTGGATTAATTCTCTCACCAATCACCTTCACACCATCTACCGTTACCACCTTTGAACTAGAGCAAAATCTAGTCTTCAATTTAGGAATCTGTCTGCTATACTTTACTCCTTGTATTTGATTACTAACCTCTTTAATGAACTTATGATCGGTTCCGCAACAACCACCGAGAAACTTTACTCCTGCTTTTGCATACTCTCTCATCAATACCCCAAACTCTTTAGCGTTTATATTATATCGTCCAGTTTGGGGATCTGGTAACCCAGCATTTGGTTTTGCAATCAATGGCAGTGTCGTCTGCGTTGCCAGTTTCTCAATGAGTGGCAAAATCTCCTTTGGTCCCAACGAACAATTGATTCCCATAGCATCCACTGCTAATCCTTGCAATGTTGTTGCCATTGCCTCAATGCTAACACCAGTGAAGGTTCTTCCATTCTCTTCAAATGTCATGGTCACAAAAATTGGTAGATTGGAATGCTCTTTCGCTGCTAAAACTGCTGCTTTCACCTCATATAAATCCGTCATTGTTTCTATGACAACTAAATCTGCACCTCCTTCTTTTCCTGCTACCACAATTTCTCGAAAGACGTCGTAAGCCTCCTCAAAAGAAAGCACCCCAGAAGGTTCTAGCAGCTCTCCAATAGGTCCTATATCAAGAGCCACTTTTGCATTATAAAATTTGGTGGCTTTTTTTGTATTTTCTAATGCTTTTTTTACCACTTCCTCTACCGTATATCCACAACCTTCTAACTTATGCCGGTTCGCGCCAAAGGTATTCGCATAAACAATGTCTGATCCAGCCTCTAGATATGCTCTATGAGCCTCTATTATCAATTCTTCTCTTGTAAAATTAAGCACCTCTGGTGTTTCACCCAACTTTAATCCGTTGCGCTGTAGCATAGTTCCGGTAGCCCCATCTAAAATTGTAAAATCTTTTGTAAATAACTCAGTCACAGACCTTACCTCTCTTCCTATAGTCACAATATTCTTTCATATCACAATATGCACAACCCTTGATTCTCATTTTTTGTGGCTGTTTTGCAATTCCGATTATAGCCGTAATCGATTTTCGAGGGATCAGAATTCCATCTGATGTAGCAACAACACCTATTTTTTTATCTGTTTCTAGTAATTTGCATACTGATTTCTGCAGATTCAACTTTAAATCTCCATAGCCTGGAGAAAAACGATCCGTAAAATAAACTTTTTGCTTTCGATACTCTTCCCTTATCTCTTCTTCGTACGCATCACAGCAGTTCTCAATCATGCTACTGGCACAGGCATCCATAATGACAGCCTTGCTCATATCTAGCACCTGTAATCTCCGAAGTAAAAACTCCGCTTCTTCTCCTAATGTGATTGCCATTAGTATGCACCGATTGGAATCCCTCAATAATTCTCTTGCGCTCTTTCCTTCTAGTTTTAGTGTGGTATTGATTAGTTGAATTTCTGTTACCTTTTCCTCTATTTGAAACTCTTTATGAACTTTCTTTACAGCTATTTTTTTCTGTAACTCTTCTTCTGCTTTTTTTATCTCATCGGAGGTCTCTAAGTCCACACTTGCCTCTGTACACCCTAAATATCTACAGACATCATCAAATTCTATTTTTAAATTCTGCATCTAGACCTCCCTTCTATAATCACTCCTCTATCATACAGTCTTTTTTATATTTGAGCAAATGCATTCTCGATATCTTCTAAAATATCTTGGATGTTTTCTGTTCCGATTGATAACCGAATCGTTGTCGTCTTAATCTTTTGATCCAATAAATTTCTCTTTGATAATTGAGAGTGTGTAGTGGACGCCGGGTGTATTACCAATGATTTCACATCTGCCACATTTGCTAATAGAGAAAACAACTCTAAGCTATCAATAAATTTTTTCGCTTGAACCTCTGTTCCTTTAATATCAAAGGTGAAAATCGCACCACCACCATTTGGAAGGTATTTCCCATATAATTCTTTCTGTTTGTCGTCCTCTGCTACCGATGGATGGTTGACTTTTTCAACTTTTGGATGATTTTTCAAGTAATCAACCACTTTTAGCGCATTCTCAACATGCCTTTCTACACGTAGCGATAAAGTTTCTAATCCCTGCAAGAAGAAGAATGAGTGAAATGGAGAGAGGCAACCGCCAAAGTCTCGTAAAAGAATCGCTCTAATTCTTGTGACAAATGCAGCTCTTCCTACCGCTTCGGCAAAGCTTAATCCGTGGTAACTCGGACTTGGTTCCACAATAGCTGGGAATTTTTCAGATGCTATAAAATCAAAATTTCCGCTATCCACAATTACACCACCTAAAGTTGTACCATGTCCTCCTAAGTATTTTGTTGCCGAATGAACTACAAAATCTGCTCCATACTCAATCGGTCTGATTAAATATGGTGTCGCAAAAGTGTTGTCCACGATTAGCGGGATTTTATGTTTATGAGCAATTTCTGCAATCGCTTCTATATCTGCCACAAGTGAATGTGGATTTGTAAGACTTTCTATAAAGATTCCTTTTGTATTCTCTTGAATCACAGCTTCCACCTTCTCCAAATCGAAAATATCAACAAATGTTGTTGTGATGCCATAAATTGGAAGTGTATTTGCGAATAGGTTAAACGTTCCACCGTATATATTTTTTGCTGCTATAACATGATCTCCAGCTCCTGCAAGATTCTGTATCGTGTAAGAAATCGCTGCAGATCCTGATGACACTGCCAAAGAAGCGACTCCACCTTCTAATCTCGTAATTCTCTCTTCAAAGGCGCTCTGTGTCGGATTTGTTAATCTACTGTAAATATTCCCACTTTCTTTTAGGGAAAATCGATCTTCTGCTTGTTTGCAATCCTCAAACACATAAGCTGCTGTTTGATAAATAGGTACTGCTCTTGCACCCGTTGTAGCATCTGCTTCCTCTTGTCCTGCATGTAATTGTAATGTTTCAAAACGATATTTTTTATTCATAATAATTTCCTCACTTTTTTTATTTATGAGCTGATTATAAAGAAAAATGATTTCTTTGTAAAATACATAAATCTTAAAACTAGCTATAAGTTTTCCCTATAGCTAGCCTTTTTAATTGCGTATTTCATTATTCAATTGTTATCCATTCTGGAGATTGCGCATATAAATGAACAATCACCCAACTTGATGTTGCTTGAAGTTACGGTATGTGAGTAGCAACAATAAACTGCTAACAATCAAAGCAACAATACAAACTGCTTGATAAAGCCAGATTGTGATTCCAAAAACTTGCCATGATAGTTGTGCCCCTAAAACATCCCAAAATACCCCCATAGAATATGGTATGAAAAGCCGAAGTGTCGCTAATATTTTCGGTGCATCTGGACTACTAAATGAAGCTAAGAGTATTAAAATAAATCCAACTGACATCGGTATTAACGGGTTTTTAGATATAGATGACAATATCATACAAATTGCACTTTGTAAAATTGCTCCCAAGATTATACAGATACATAATATAACTACACTTTCAAGCATAGTAAAATCGTAAGCTATCCATGGAGATTCTAACTGTATCGCTTCGTTCAATCCATCCAATCCATATGTCAAAGCCATGCAGATGATTGTTATTAAAAATAAACCTAACGATATTAAAAAACTGATGGAAACTCCTGAAAATATTTTCGCAAATAGAAAAGATTTTTTCCCATTTTTAGTGGTTAGAATCAAATGGTCCATTTTTTCTTTGTATTCATTTGAAAATATAGGGGAAATTATAAAGATAATCAAAAATATGATCATTAACATTGTTGTGGTTGTCGATACGAATAACCTAGCATATCCTTCGGTATATTCTAAGACATATGGAGTTTCAATATTTTCAGAACGTTCAATGATTCGCTCGACTTGTTCCTCAGAATACAAAGGATCCTCTTTTATCGTTTGATTTCGCTTCTCTTCTGCTAGGTAATACATATTTTCCGCTTCTTCATATGTCAAATCATACATTTGCTCCCTTGAAAACACATAAAGTGGAAATGAACTCATAATGTCGTAGGGCTGTATATAAGTTTCATATGCTTCCGTTTCACTAAGTTCTTCAAAAGTATCGTATTTTTGAGGTAGTTTTTTATATTGATCCGCATATTCCATAATAAAGTCAGCATCCAGTGGTTTACCTGAAAATTGTATCGCCTGTTCCTTTTCATAAAGCATCGCCTCATAATTAGTCATATCATCTCTAGAATAAAAAGACTCCCCACTACCGATAAGCATATTAACACAACCAAATATTGTAAGAATTACTGTGATTATTAGTGCAATTATCGTTGACTTTCGTATAAAAATTTTCTTATACTCAAATCCTACCAAAGTCCAAAAATTATTCATGTCCGTTTACCTCCGTAAAATAATACAGATACAAATCCTCCAATGTAGCAGAAACACTGATTGCAGTATCGTGTGGTTTTTCATCACAGACAAGTCGCAAGAACATGTTTTCTCCCTCAGCTCTAAGATTGATAACAGGATGATTTGTCATTAATTCCTCTGCTACTACGCTATCTACCACACATTCAAATACTTTCCCATCAATCACACTGATAATTTCCTCTAAGACACCATTATGAATAAGCTGTCCGTCTTTCATGACCAATATAGTCGTTGCAATGTTCTCCACATCAGACACAATATGTGTAGATAGAAGCACAATTCTCTCCTTACCAAGTTCCGATATTAGATTACGAAATCGCACACGCTCTTTTGGATCAAGACCTGCTGTTGGTTCATCAAGTATCAGGATTTTTGGGTTGTTTAAGAGCGCTTGTGCAATTCCTAAACGTTGTTTCATTCCTCCCGAAAAGGTCTTGATTTTCTTTTTTGCTACATCTGATAATGATACAACTTCAAATAACTCTTTTGTTTTTCCCTTTGCCTGTGCTTTTGTCATTCCTTTAAGGCTCGCCATATAATACATAAAATCTTGTGCTGAAAATTCAGGATAATAACCAAAATCCTGTGGCAAATATCCCAAAGCATCACGATAGTTCTCTTGTGATGCATCTAAACCATTAAATTTCACCTCTCCACTTGTTGGCTTTAAGATCCCACAAACCATACGCATTAGAGTGGTTTTACCTGCTCCGTTTGCCCCCAGAAGCCCATAAACCCCATTTGTAAGGGTCAGCGATAGTCTATCGACCGCAATTTTATTCTTATACTGTTTACTCAGTCTGTCTATGCTAAGTTCCATTGTAATTCCTCCTGTAATTTTATAAATCTGATAAAGCAGTGTACCAGTAATAGACTAAGGATAAAAAATGCCATAACCCATATATAAGTAATGCTTGCATCATATATAAAGTTATAATTAACACTAGCTAAAAGCATGAAGATGCTAACACTACCACATACCCCAGCACAAATATAAACAGTCTCCTTTAAGTGCAATCTAGAGATAATTAATAGGCTTAAATAACTCGATAGCAAAAATGGAACCGTAAGATAAATGATTGAACGCACCATTCCATAATCAGTGTTCGTCGTAATACATATAAATAGGATTAGCATTACAAAGCTAGTGGTTCCTAAGATGCCCGTTCGCATCAGTATTATTTTTGATAAATTGTATTTGCATACAAGCTCCATTTCACCCATATTGTGGGATGTGCTTTTATATATTTCCGATGTCGCACACAAAACAAATAATGGTAAAATTGCAGATACCGTCGAGATAATATTGCTGCCGATCTCTATGGTATTCACATTGTAAAAAGCAAAGCAAGTACAAATGGCAAACATAAACCACACCCTTTTTCTAATAAATCCAATTTGTGATAAAAATACCTCGCTAAATTTAGCTTTTGGCATAGAAATACTATTTACAAATGTATCTCTTCGTTGTGGTGATGGCGGTATAAAATTCTGCTTTAATGCAATTTTGACTTTTTTATCCATAAAAATCCTCCTTTCTCAGCATTGTTTTTAATTTCTTTTCGATTGAACCTAGTTTTCTATAAACTGCAAATCTGGAAATTCCCAGATATTCTGCAATCTCACTTATACCAAGTTCATTTGTAAACCTAAGTAGCACTATTTCCTGTTCTGAGACAGTCAGTTTTGACACAGCAGTCCGTACAGTAAGAGTTGTTTCTATATTCTCTATCTCTACATCTGATAACTCGGACAAGTCATCAAGGTATACTGTATGCTTTGTCTTTCTGAAGTAATCGTTACATAGATTTCGTGCTATGGTATACAGAAAGGCAAGTTTTTTTCCTTTTTCAAGATAATCAGTAGTATTAAAGTATTTGAGAAATGTTTCTTGTGTTATATCTTCTGCAACTTCACGATTTTTCACTTTAAAATAGCAAAAAGCATATATTTTATCATACTGAACTTTTAAATCTAAAGACATAAAATCCCCCCTTCTATATTGTTTAACGAATAGCCAGTGTAAAATGTGCGGAAAAAGTCAAAATATTTTATTTCCAAGTTTTTTCAATAAGTGCAAAAATTAAGAAGCGACAGTTTCGATTTCTGCCACTTCTTTTTGTTTAATATTTCTATTCCATCAAATCTTCAATTTCACACGCTAACGCTTTTGCAAGTTTTGCAACTGTATATACCTTAGCTTTATTTATATCTCTTTGCCTTTGCTCAAAAAGTTGGATTTGCCTCAGACTTACTTCGCTTTCTTGTGCCAGTTCACTTTGAGAATAGCCATATATATTTCTCATCATTTTAAGGTTTGTATCAACATAAAAATTACCTAATTTCTCTTCCATAATAGCTATAAACTTGCTTACATCAGCCTCATGCAACGTTGGATACATCGCAACAATTTCATCAATAGGCACAGCTCTTGTTACTTTTGAAAATTTCTTATTACTATACCACTGATAATATGCAATAGCCCAACCAGCCCAATATTCAGGTGATTTATCAAGATACATTTCATCTTCATGCGTAATATTAACACCAGATTTTTCACATACAAGTTTTGCAAGCTCACAACCTGTAACACCAGCCAAATATTTAGGGTTTCCTTTTTGTATTTGCTCATCTAGACCAGATACTAAAAACATATCCCAAAATTGTTTTAATTCCAAACCGCAAGTATTTATAGCAAAATCTAGCATATTTCCAATGTTTTTCTGTGTATTGTAAAGATAGTCCTCATTATATGCTCGCATTAAAAATCACCACCATTTCTCATAATATCAATGATAAATTTATCATTAGTACTTGGTGCAGTATTTTTGCTTTTTCTATATTCTCGCCTTGCTATTTTGTCACGTGCATCTTTTTTCGCAAAGTACGCTTCTTTGAAAGCAAGTTCGGCCCCTAAATACTTAAGTCTATCAAAAGCCTTTTCACTTTTTAGAACTATTTGCTCACCAAGCTTACCCAAATACATTGCCTCTGATAATTTACTGATAGATATTGCCCCAGATACAAAATCTTGTGCAAATGCAAAATATGAATCATCAGCTCTATATCCAATAATGCAATCATACTGGGATAAGTCTATATAATAATTTTCCTCAATGAATTTTTTCGCAGTTTCTGAAATGCTCCCTCGCTCCCAATATGTTCTGTGCTTTGCAAGTATGGACAGCCAGTGCAAAATATTGTATTTATCATCATTTAGATATAACACATTAAGACCTGACATTTCAAGTTCATAAATGTTAGCATATCCATCCGTGTTTTTTGCACATGCCCATTCCTTGGCAAGTTCCATTTCTTCTGTACAGTAAAAACCTCTGCCATAATCATTATTCATTGATCCTTTGCCAAATATTGGGTTTCTAATTATTGTTTCCGAACCATGATATAATATCCTTTTCATAGACTTTGCACCTCACTTTATTCAATTATATCTCTACAGCGATACAATGTCAATGCACTCTTCTTTGCTTCAGGGTTGTTTCATGATTCTACTTTCCAATTCCCCCTCTATTTGATATAATAAAACCATAGGATCTTTGTCTTATAACGAAAGGAGAAAAACATGAACTCTGAGACCGTAATTTGCCTATTAGTCGCAGGAATATTTTTATTTTTCGCTATAATTTTTGCTATACTTAAAGAGAAAGTTACTACTTTAATTACAGCATTTAATACTATGCCACGACATGAGCAAGAAAAATACAATAAACTTAAAATCAGTGAGAGTTATAGAAATTCTTTCTTGATTTGGGCTACGTGTTTTTTTGTGGGAGCCGTGTTAAGTTATTTTATGGGAGGATATATAATTATTCCTACATTCGCGGTTTGGCTATTAATACTATTAAAAGATTACAGAAAAAAATATAATGGAAATCCTCAAAAAGCCTTTGAAAAATATCTATTATAAACAAAGTACATAAATTAAGAAGTGACAGACTTGATTTCTGCCACTTCTTGCTATTTTGGATACAGATTATTTCGCTAAAGTTGAAGATATTAAGGGGCTACGAATTTGTCAGAACTTGCGGAATAGCCGTCTTCTGTTACTGTCACATACAAAATTTCATCTTCATTTACAAGCTTAACATAACACACATCATCTTCAAATTTATCGGTTATGTCAATTGTTTGATCATACCAATAAATCCAAACTGATCCATCATCTTTAAACTCGACCTCAGGTGAATTCATTTCTTCCATAAGCTCTTCCTCTGTCAATGGACGCTCATTGCCAAACCCATCATAGGCAACACCTCCGCCGCCTTGATACCTATCGTTTCCTTCAGCGTCCACATAATTCATCTCATAATTACCATTACCATCAAATTCAATTGTAACATCAGTCTGCTCACCTTGGAGCCAAAGCTGAATAGTGCTCTGAATTCCACCAATATCATTGGCATAGACAGTAGTCACACTGCTAACAATGATTATGCACGCAGCAGCACTTGCTACCCATTTATTTAGTTTTCTTTTTTTACTTGTATTTGCCATTTCATTTACCTCCAAAGAAAAATCATCGGAGATATGAACAGCAGAAAACGCCTGTTTATATTTCTCTTTATTCGTCATCGTCCCATACCTCCTGTAATGCGTTTTTAAGGATCCTTCTTCCCCGTGATAGTCTAACCTTAACATTGCTTTCCGAAAGTTTTAAAATATCTGCAATTTCTTTTATGGAGTAATCTTCATAATAAAAAAGATGTATCACTACTCTGTATTTTTCTGATAAATTCATTACTGTAACAAATAACTCCGAATCTTCTTCTGACTCAAAAGTCAAAGATTCCATATAATCTTCAAGTGGTACTGTATTTCGCCTGAAAAAACTGATATTTTTATTCTTAGCTTTGTTTATAGTCACTCGTATTAACCACGCACGGATATGTTCTAGTGATTCAAACTCCTTTTTAATTGTTAAATATGCAATGAAAGTATCTTGAACAATATCCTCTGCATCCTGCATATTTTTACAAATATTAAATGCAATGCCAAATAAATTGTTCTTATACTTATCAACCAGTACGTCTACTGATTCTTGCATAATTCCCTCCTTTGTTTTGAAAGACTTTCACTAATAATACAAATCAAGGTGGCAAAAGGTTACAAAAACAAAAAACTTTTTTAAAAGCTGCCTACAATTGTAGGCAGCTCTATTAAAGGTTATATAAATAATAATTATAAGCCCTAATTATCAATAAACACTAAAGAAAATAA
>CAYIZP010000026.1:6545-44703 GCA_964367905.1 uncultured Lachnospiraceae bacterium | reverse complement strand
AAACAAGCAATTCAGTAAGGAGCGGTTTTCGAGGAAAAAAGAGCGCAAAGAATCAGCAATGGTAAAAACGCAATGGCGATGTTGTACATGAATGATTTTGAAGGACATAGCAGTAGTTCGGTCAATAGAATACATATTTCCACAGGTAGGGCAGAAACGACTCTTACATCGGAACGGGACATATTTGTGTTCGTTACAATCAGGGCAAATGTACATTGCGCCACCAAAGGCAGGGTCACCACAGTTAATCATTTTATCTACGTTTTCAATGATAGAAGAACGTGGATGTAAAAGATAAATCATTTCTTCATAATGGTCTTTAAAAATGGATTGTAATAGATTCATAATTACATTATGAGGGAAAACGTAACAAAAAGAAAGCCCATATCCCCTCAAGATTGAGGGGCAGGAATGAAATATCTGAGCTTTGGCATGCAAAGAACGAAACTATTTTTATTACTAAAAATGGTTATGGTGATTTAGTTGTAATGAGTATTGAAGCCTATGAATGTATGCAAGATGATTATGCAATTGATAGAGAAATAGAGCTATCAGAAGAAGAATATGCAGAATCGGGAATTGCGTATGATGCTAAGGAGGCTCTTTTATCTTTGCGGAGGAAGCACTTTGGATAAATACAATGTGAAAATTCTAAAGAGAGCAAGCAAAAATATTGATTATAGATGGAATTTTCGGAAAATTATAGCAAACAGAAATAAATATGATATAATATAGTTGAGCCGTGGGAAGGCATGGGCAGTGCCCTAATCCAAATATTCCATTTACGGGACGAGTAGACGCAGTATGTTTACTCGTTTTTTGCGCCTTTCTGCTTTTTAAATAAAATTTTGATGAAAACAAAATTCCTACTGTTTTTTCTGAAAATTCATGATAGTATGTAATTATTAAAAGAGAGCTTTTGAATTTAAAACCTCGCCTAAGGACGAGCGAAATGCTAAAAATACGCTATGCACAGATTGGAGATTTTATTATGAAAAACAAATTTACAAAACTTATCGCACTTGTCTTTGCATTACTATCTTCTATGCTTTTATTTACAGCCTGTTCTGAAGAAACACCTCCACCACCGATTGCAGAGGTTGATAAACCAGAACTTTCTTCCGAGGAGCTTATCGGCACATGGGGCTATGAAGGTGAAAGGAACCGTATGGTCGAGCAGGACGACGGTTCATATGCTAATGTCAGCGACTCTGGTAAATTTGTCTTTGAATTTTTTGACGACGAAACTTATGCCCTTCTTCACGATGACGATGCTTCAAACAGCACTATAACCTACGGCACATATGAATACGATGAACAAGAAAAAGAGCTTAAGCTATTCTCTGATGAAGGAACTGCTGTGCCAGCCATATCTTATAATCCTGAAAGAGAAGATGAGACTGGAATTCTAATGCCACATTTCGAGGGATATTTCCATAAAGTGGACACTGACGAGTTTTTCGCCCCAGAAGAAGTTATAGACCAGCCGTTTGAAACCGTGCTTTTAGCCGAAACCGCAAGTTTATCCTATGCCCCTGACATAATTTTTGAGGCTTCTGACAACGTAGAAAACTTAGGTGGCTGGATTGACGGCAACATAGTATCTTGGAATTTTTCTGTCCCTAACGACGATACATATTACATTTCTGCCGAATATTCTCGCCCAGGAAACTATGAATGGATGCACGGTCAGTTTGACTTTTACCAAGACAATACCCATATAGACAGCATGTGGGTGGGGTTTGACCCAACGACAGAGCCTTCGCCTGACGGCATAGACGATTGGTCGCTTTATACCTCGCTGTCGCCTTTTCCAATGAAACTGCCGAAGGGCAATATAACACTTGAGCTTCGCCCATATTTTGGAACAGATGGAGAAAACCAAGGTAATAATTTTATAAACCTTCGGTCTATCACCGTGTATTCGATAGACCAAAGTATACCTGAAACTGAACCTGAAACCGAATAAAACCCAAAAATAATAGGAAATCTTCTAGCTAGTTTAAAGGCAGAAAATATTGTTGTAAGAGAGTCAGAAAATCGTCAACATTTTTGCTGGGTACTTAAGTAATTTCTGAGTACGAAAGAAAGTACGAAAGAAAGTACGAATGAACTACGAAAGAACAAAGTGTAATAGAGCTAGTAAGATTCAATAAAAGTAGTACTTGGAATATATTGCGACAGACTATGTCGTAGTTTATGTCGTAGTTCATGTCGTAGTTCGTGTCATGGTTCATGTGATAGCTACAAATGTGGAAATTCGATGTCTAGAAATCCACGAATGCAATAGAAAAATCAGCAGAATCAGCAGAAAAATCAGCAGAATCAAGCCTATAATGAGCCAACGAAAAATAATATAGTTAAAGTATATGAAGGAATTGAGATTAATCGGATATTTGGAGCGAGTACGCAGATAGAACCAAGATGGTGGAGATATCAGAGGATGAATATCTAGAAAATACGAGGTGATTGAAATGCAGGAATATTCAAGAATAGTTATTGAAGAATATTGTAGGACACATTCGAAAACGAAGAAAAGCAAAATCTTAGGAGATTTGGTTGAACTATCGTATAGTATGGAATGTGAGGTTGAAGATTGGGAAATGATTGAGCTTTCAAAAATTATTTCAAGAGAGAAAAATCCAGAGTTAAAGGAAGCTTTGATGGATTTAGATGAATTCCTATGTGGGTAAATAATAACAGTACTCGAAATTATTCATTTGAGTGAAATGGTTGAAGTTGATAGCGAGGGAACAATATGGAATCGACAAAAAGATCTATGGATATTTTGTTGCGACGTTATATGAATGAATAAAAAAGTGTCGACGACACTTTTTGAGAATGAACGGAACGTAAGAATCTACGCAATATTATCGCCCGTGAAATGATTGGAAATATTTTGGATTTTATTCTGGTTAAGAACCAGAATTTATAGAAGGTTAATATTTTATTAGAGAGGAAGTTGATAGGAATGCTAAATGATAATAAAGTAGAGATATTGAAACAAGTAGCAAAACTAATTGAAATCGGTGAGTGCAGTGCTGCAAAAGGATTAGTCAATAAGAAGTATCCTTTTAGACCTATTAAAAAGGTGCTGCGATCATATACAATGAAAGTAATGATGGAGCAATTTTTTAGAGATGGATTTATAGATAGATATTCAGGGGATAAATTGATTAATCCTGGGATGCTACGTGTGCTATCAGAAAAAATGCCAAAAGAGTTTCCGTATCAGGCTCACTGGAAAACAGATGAATGC
Organism: uncultured Lachnospiraceae bacterium; assembly: GCA_964367905.1. GTDB lineage: Bacteria > Bacillota > Clostridia > Lachnospirales > Lachnospiraceae > CAUPWF01. Next base: position 41,444 of record CAYIZP010000026.1, on the reverse strand, counting down.
CATATGGCTTATTGGGAGTTTCAACCAACGATAGATCATATCGTACCAATTGCACATGGGGGAGAAGATAAGGTTGCAAATTGGGCAACAACATCTATGGTAAATAATTCAGCTAAAAGCAATTTTACGTTAGAGCAGTTAGGATGGACCTTGAAGTCTCAAGGAGATATTACGGAGTGGGATGGATTATCACAGTTATTTATTAAAATAGTAGATGAAAATAAATCTTTGTTAGAGGTGAAAAAAATTAGAGGGTGGTACAGAGCAACCAAAAGATATGTTGCGTAAACCTGTAGGTAGTGAAAGCAAAAGATATAATTACAGAAGAATATGAAGGAGAACCCTATGCCATTTACTATAGTAAGACAAGATATAACTAAAATGAAAGGATTAGCAAGTGATCTATACACAGCTAATGATTTGACGCAAATGGAAATTAGGAACTTTATTAATGAAGGCTTGCGGGATGTAGAAAATTACGATCTGTCTGATTTTGATGAAACTTTTGATAAAATAGAAAGAAGATATAGCGATGGAGCAGTTTAGAATATACCATCGTATAATGCTTAAAAAATCGAACAATGGATCATTATCAAAGAGCGGATGAAATTATTAAGAATACCTATAGAACACTCATGACAAGAGGAATGAAAGGGTGCTACATCTACTGTGTAGATGAGGAATTGAGAAAATATCTAAAGGAGTGCTTATAATATGACACAAGAAACCATAAATCAAATACTAAAGTTCAGAGATGACCGTGACTGGAAGCAGTTTCACAATCCAAAAGATTTAGCCATTTCCATTTCCCTTGAAGCATCAGAGTTGCTAGAAGTATTCCAATGGAGTGGTGCAGATGTTAGTGCAGATGGCAAGCTAGACAAAATCAGAGAAGAGTTGGCAGATGTGTTATGTTATTGTGTTCTTATGGCAGATACATGTGGGCTAGATATGGATGAAATTGTACAAGCCAAGGTGAACCGCAATGGAGAGAAATATCCAGTGGAGAAAGCAAAAGGGAAGAGTGAGAAGTATAGTGAATTATAAAAACTAACAGGTGCTCGTTTTTGCTTTTCGTAAATTCAAGGAGGCTAATTTTTAATGAAGAAGTATTTCTTGGAAATTACAGAAAGCGCATTATTTGATATGAAGCAGATTTATTTTTATATTGCTCATGACTTGCAAGCAGAAGAAAATGTAAAAGGACAGTATATCAACAGAGGGGGAATGGATTAAGTCCCCACCTACTGCCATATCTTTATAGTCTGTAGCAATTTCTCTTTTTGCTCCACATCCATTTTACCAATTAACGAAAGCAGCTCGTGATCTAGGGCTGTTTTTTTGTATTCTGAATCTATTAATCCGATAAGTGAGTCTAGAGAGATATCCATTAATTTGGCATAATAAATGAGTAGGCGTAAGGACATAGCAGTCCTATTATTTTCTACGTTACTGATAAAGCCAGGTGTTACCTGTAATGCAGTCGCTACATCTGCTTGTGTCAGATTCATATGGATTCTTAAATCTTTCATTTTAGCGCCCAAATTTTCATAATCTTGTTGAGTCATAGTTTGCTCCCATTCAATCAATTTTCAAGTTAGAGTCATAATTTCCTGTCTTAAATATGTTATGGATAATGCATACACATTGATTGTTCCATAATTTAGCCATGGTTAAATTAGTAATTATATATTAAGTATACAATAAATATTTCTTGAATTAAATATAGTAATAATATATAATAATATACTATAAGTATAAAAAACATGTAAGGAGTGTACTATGAAGAAAATACCAACATTATTTTTAAGGGAGTTTGAACATCATAGAGTGAAAAGCATTTTACCAGAAGTTACTACAGGAATGGATTGGGTTCTAAAAGGTGAAGGTATTGCTACTGTAAAATGGGATGGTTCATGTTGCGCCATAATTGAAGGGAAATTCTATAGAAGATATGATGCTAAGAATGGGAAGAAGATACCAAGTGGTGCAATTCCTTCTATGGATGCACCGGATCCTGTAACAGGGCATTTTCCGTGCTGGGTGGAATGTAGTAAAGAAAATCCGGCAGATAAGTGGTATATAGATGCGTGGAATCATACAGCGGATAGGTCAGATGCTACATATGAGGCGATTGGACCACAATTTCAAAAAAATCCATATAAATTAGAGAAAAATATACTTATAAAACACGGTATAGATGTCGTCGAAGTAGAAAGGACATTTGACGGGATACGCACCTTTTTAGAAAGGAATGATATAGAAGGATTAGTGTTTTGGAAGGATGGAGAACCACAGTGTAAAATAAAAAGAAAAGATTTCAACTTCAAGTGGGGTTAGAAGGAGAGTGACAATGAGATACTATATAGCGGACTTACATTTCTTTCATGAAAATGAATGCAAATATGGATTGTAGAGGATTCAACTCCGTAGAGGAAATGCATACATATATTGTTGACAGATGGAATAAAAAGGTACGAAAGAATGATGAGGTGTTTATATTAGGGGATTTGTCATGGGGAAAGGCGCCAGAGACGAATGATATATTAGCAAGGCTAAAGGGGAGACTGTATTTAATTCAAGGAAATCATGATCGTTATTTATCGAGTGAAGAGTTTAACCATGAAAGATTTGAATGGACAAAACCATATGGGGAAGTGCATGATACCATGGACCAGAGATTATTAGAACAATTCCAAGAGATTACGAGGAATACGACGAAACAATCTATAAATGGAGAAGAACAAAATATTCCTTGTAATATGATTAATTGCTTTTGTATGTATTCTAATTATACTCCGTTAACATTAGATGAGTGGATTGAGTGTGATGAGAATAGAAGACGATTGCTCTATGATGAGGGATTAAATGCAAAACTTGATCTGGATAAACTTCACATCGTGAAATATTTCCAAGTACTGTTGTTGTGTCGTATCTAAAAATACAATCTTTACAATGCTAGTCTGATTGAAGTACAGGAAAAAATTGTAAATCGTCTTTTCGATTAGCATATAACAGCGGAGTTATATATTTTGTGAGATATTCATCCATATCAAACGATTTAAGTACATCTGTTTTCTTTACATAAAGTGGATGATGTGGGTGTCCAGCTTTTGATATATTACCTCTGGAATACCAGTTATTACTGTGTCCATGGCAAGAGTAATAAATATTATATAAGTATGATGCCAAGTAAGGTCTTGTTGTAATTAGTGTTCCCCACGCAGCCCAGATATCACAATTACCTTGAGATAAGTATTTAGCGATGACTTCTTGATTTTTCTTCCCTATTTTCCTATTTCGAGTTTTGTCCATATCTTTAGGATTAGTTGCTCGTTGAGGATATAGATTAAGCATGAGAAAGCTATCATAGCCGTGCTGGAGTGCAATTTGCTCTACAGTTTTCAGTGTTGGATCTAAGCTTGCTGGTTGAGCAGTACTAGGGTTCACACCAAAACAGATAAGGGTTCGTTCGCCTTTTGTGCCAAGTGCATATCTAGCTGTATTGTCATCAGAGTGTTCATAAATCCAATAATCCATAAATCCACCTTCTTTCGTATTTTGAGGTTATAATATGCTTCTTAGAATATGAATTGTACTGATTTTATCTTCTAAAGGCATTCAAATAATCAATATATTTGATAATTACAATGATAGTTTAGCATAGAATAATTGAGAGTTAAAGGAAAAGTAAAAAGAAATAAAAAATTGCAGACACTGTCTGCAATTTTTGTTTCAAGGAAATTATGCCCCTTATTTAGAGAGTAAAGGTTATTTTCACATTTCTAAAGCTGATGATAGCTTTTTGAGATGATTTTCCATGTACCATTTTCTTTGAGAAGTTGGTGATAATCAGTGAAACTCATTCCATGCCAGCTTTCAAATGCAACATGAGCTACTGCAACAGTTCCCTCTAGTGCAATTACATCAGCTTTCGCTTTATACTCAGAATTTGGAGGTCCCATTTTTTCTACCATATCATAAAAGCCATTTATACTATCCATATACAAATCTCCATTGATAAATCCTGTCATCAGGCATTTTTCATGAAATGCTTCTTTTAGCAGTGCGGTATCTCCTGAACCACAGCCATCAATATACTTGTTCATTGTTGCTATTACTGCTTCATAATCTTCAATTTTTGTTTTACTCATTGTATTACCTCTTTCATGTTTTATTAACGAAAAAAAGAGGTCTCTTTACTCCCTGAGTGGGAATAAAGATAACCTCTCTGTTATCGTCTGATGTAGAAATTATATCACAAAGAAATCAAAAGTCAAATACAAATTTTAATTGACCAAATCCTATCCAACTGAACTGACCCATTGCTCTCCGCCCTTTTTGCCCCAGTCTCCACCATCGTCCCAACCGCCATCATCATCTAGATTGGCATCCAGGGAATATATGGGCACGCTACTATCTTTTCCTAAAGACGCGTAGTAGAACTCGAGGTATTCTTGGCCTGATTTTTCGAATTCCGATTTGATTTCCGCCATTTTAGGTGCTAATTCTGTTCTTTGTTTTGAAGCAAGGACAATACCAATTATCAGCGGAGATATCGCTATAATCGCCACAATTAGAAAAACGACCTCATAGGGTAAAGCAGGAATGATGAAGCTTGTAATTACCCAAGAGATAATCCCAGCGACGATACAGATAGGGATAGCGCAGGCCAACAATGCAATGCCAAAAGTCGTTATTTTACGCGTGATTTTATTGTCTGTTGCGGTAATATTATCTCTTTGCTGCAGTAAAAGTACTCTCTTTTCTAGAAGGTGCTGACATTTGGGGTGGTGGGAAAGTGCAGGGGTTATTTGGTTGTTTGGCATAATCGTATCCTCCTTCACTTGTCTGTTTTCTTTATTGTACTATGTGACAGACTATTCTTCAAGTGATATGCGACACGAAGAAGACCCCAATAGGTGAAATATTGACAAATAAGTCGAACCTACTTATAATAAAAGGCGTAGTAAGTGGTGCTGCACAAATAGATTCAGACTTTTTCTAAATGGAGAAGGTCTGTTTTTTGTTAGTGAAATTTGAATGGGTTGTGGTTTCTAGAATACAGTGAGGAGAAGAAAAATGAAAAAAATATTAATGATTATCATAATATGTACATTAGTTTTATTTGTCGGAACAGTCACATTCGCACATTCAGGGCGCACGGATAGCAGTGGAGGACATAAAGATAATGGCAATGTTTCTGGTTTGGGAAGCTATCATTATCACCATGGAATGGGACCACACCTGCATACCAATGGGATTTGTCCATATTCACCGAGTGATACAATTTCGATTGAAAATCAGCCCTCGGATATGATTGTGGGGGATAGGATAGATTTGTTATACACTGTGACATATTATTCGGGGAGTTCGGCTGTAAGTTTTGAAACCAGTGACAGTTCAGTTGTCGAAATTGAAGGTGAAACGTTAATAGCTCATAGCATAGGGTCAGCAGATATAACGGCTGTTTTACATAATGGGACTAAAGTATTTACGGTTGAAGTATCAGAAATTTTAGCTGATTCCATAGAAATAATAGATAAAGTAGGAGAGCTAGAAGTAGGAAAAAAACTACAATTACAATGCGAAATAAATCCACAGAATACTACTAATCAAGAGCTGGTCTGGCAGTCAGAGAGAAGCGATGTAGCTAGTGTGAGTCCACAGGGAGAGGTCACAGCATTGGAGGAAGGACAGACGGTTATATCTGCACAAACAGGGAATGGAATCGTGGATTCTTTTAAATTAAATGTTTTAAGTATTAAACCTGAATCTATAGGTATTGTAAGTGAGAATACATTAGGTTATGTTGGGGATACAGCCGAGTTGAAAGCTACGGTTTTCCCAGAAGACACATCTAATCAGACAATTACTTGGACAAGTAGTGACCCGTCAATTGCAACGATAGATAGCAATGGGAAAGTACAATTTAAGCAAGAGGGGAGTGTTGTTTTTACAGCAAATTGCCAAGAGTGTATCTCTAGTATTGAATTAGATGTAAAAAGGGTAAGAGCACAGAACATAATATTTGATAAGGAGCTGATGGGTATTGAGGGTACGACGATGGAGATAGGCGAAAAAGTTTCTATAGCTACTAGAATTGTACCAGAGAATACAACTTATAAAGAGTTGAAGTATGTATCAAGCAATGAAGATGTTGTAAAGATTGAAGATGATAGTTTAGTTACGGTTGGATATGGCACGGCAATTATCACGGCTTCTAACTTAGATACAACTAGTGAAATAGAGATAACGGTGGTTGATTGGGGAAGAATTCTGCTGATTGGTATAGGGATTATTGTAGTAGTGAGATTAGTACTTATCGTGATTGTTTGTGCCATAATCAAAAAAAGAAAAAAAAGACGAGCTATTTAGAGTTTTGTTAAGGTAACAAATTAATAATTTTATATTGACAAATGTAAACCCAGTATGTTATGGTACGTTTACCTCAAAAAAGGAGTGGAGCAATGTTCAGATTATTAGATAACAGAAATGAAAACAGAAGCGATAAGTGTATGATGATACAAAACAAAGTTGTTGTATTGTCTTATTTGTCGTGTTGAAAATAAATCAGAACAAATAATTAATATAGCAACTTTGAGAAGCAAATTATTATGATTTGCTTCTTTTTTTGTGTAATGAAAATCACGTTTCTATTACACAATGTACTTAGAGAGGATGTTCCATCTGAATGAGGAATTTAAGAAAACAATGGAGGAATTATATGAATTCGGTATTTTTTGAGCAATTTTTATCAATTAGTACAGTGGAAACAGTTATTTTTTTAGCAATACTATTTCTACTATTCAGCTTGCTGAGATTTTTAGAAAAGAAGAAAGTGATTTTTTCGACAAGAATGGTTACAAGTACAGTGCTAGGTCTAGTGCTGGGGATTGTCTTGCAATTTGCGTCTGAGTTTTCAGATAATCCGCTGGAAATTACATTCGTGGCGGAAACAACGAAATGGTTTGGCCTATTTGGTAATGGGTTTATTGACTTGATTAGGATGCTTGTGGTTCCAATTGTGATGGTTTCGATTATTCACGTGATTATCAATATGGAAGAGAACTCAAGTGTTTCTAAAATCACAAGAAATACACTGATTGTATCGGTGTCAATGGTTGCAATCGCTTCTGTTGTAGGGATTGTACTTGGTATAGTATTCAACATTGGAGGAGAGGCTGCCCAAACAGAAACCATATACGAAATAAAAGAAGTGACAAGCCTTGCAGATACCATAAGAGGCTTACTCCCAGCAAATATCGTAGAAGCTATGGTAGAAACGAATATTATAGCGCTTGTAATAGCAGCGGCTTTTTTTGGAGTTGGTGCGAAACGTTTGAATAGAAAATATCCAGAAGCGATCAAACCGTTTTATGATTTGATTCACGCGCTTCATAAAATAATTATGAGTATAGCATTGACAATTATTAAGTTTATGCCGTATGCAGTTATTGCACTTTTGGCTAATACAATAGCGAGTAGAGGTGTTTCAAGTATTTTGGAAGTAGTCGTATTTATCGGTGTGTTATATTTGGGGCTTGTTATAGTTTTTTTCATTCAATTATTAGCATTATCACTATTTGGTGTGAACCCAATTAATTATATTAAGAATGCGGTTCCGCCACTTGTGTTAGCGTTCACCTCCAGATCAAGTGTCGGCACATTACCACTTACTGTGGAAACGTTAACAGACAAATTTGCTGTGAATAGTGGTACGGCAAGCTTTGTAGCAGGGTTTGGAACAACGGCTGGTATGCAAGGTTGTGCAGGTGTTTTCCCAGCTTTACTCCTAGTTTATATAGCTAATTTAAATAATATTTCAGTTGACCTTACATTTATATTAATGACAATTGTAGTTGTCAGTTTCAGTTCGTTTGGGATAGCAGGTATTCCTGGAGCAGCTATGATGTCAGCCTCGACATCGCTTTCTGGGATTGGATTCGCAGCATTTTTCCCATCGATTAGTCCGATATTAGCTATCGATCCAATCCTTGATATGGGAAGAACATGCCTGAACGTGTCAGGAGCTATGACAAATTCAATCATTGTTGACAAAACACTTGGAAATTCAGATAAAGATATTTATAAATAATCCGCTCTATGCTATAATGAATCCAGCAAATTTATAATTATTTAGTAAAGGTAGGGAAAACAATGGCAGAATTTATATATCAAATGTATAAGGCACGTAAGGCACATGGGGATAAGGTGATTCTTAATGACGTATCTCTCTCATTCTATTATGGAGCTAAAATCGGTGTCGTGGGGCCTAATGGTATGGGAAAATCCACAATGCTTAAGGTGATGGCAGGATTAGAAGAAGTGAGTGCGGGAGAAGCAAAACTAACTCCTGGGTTCACTGTGGGTATTCTTCAACAGGAACCAATACTAGATGAAGATAAGACAGTAATTGAGAATATCAGACAGGCATTTAGTGGATTGTTGGCGAAGGTGGAACGATTCAACAAAATTGGTGAGGAGATGATGGAACCAGATGCAGACTATGACAAGCTGATGACAGAGATGGGGAATCTGCAGTCAGAAATCGATGCGGCAGATGGCTGGGATGTGGATAGCAAATTATATCAAGCAATGGATGCTCTTCAATGCCCGGATGCGGATGCACCAATCAATATTCTATCAGGTGGAGAGAGACGTCGTGTTGCACTTTGCAAGCTTCTATTGGAAGCACCGGATCTGCTCTTGTTGGATGAGCCTACCAACCACTTGGATGCGGAATCAGTTCTATGGTTAGAGCAATTTCTAAAAACTTATCCAGGTGCTGTACTAGCGGTAACACATGATAGATACTTCTTAGACAATGTGGCAGGATGGATCTGTGAGGTGGATCGCGGACAACTATATCCATATGAAGGAAATTATTCGACTTATCTTGAGACGAAAGCAGCAAGATTGGAAGCACAAGGGAATCAACAGGCAAAACTTGTTAAGCGAATCCATGCCGAGTTGGAATGGGTGAGAAGTTCACCAAAAGCACGTCAAACGAAGAGTAAGGCTAGACTTGAGCGATTTGCAGAGATGCAAGCGCAAGCAGCGAATGTAAAAGAAGTGGATTTTTCAGATATCAAGATTCAAGTTGGTTCTCGTCTTGGAACGAAGGTTATTGTCGCAGATAACATCAACAAATCGTATGGGGATCGCGTTTTGATTAAGGATTTTTCTTTCTCTCTTCCACAAGGGGGAATTGTTGGAGTAATCGGACCCAATGGAGTTGGTAAAACAACCTTATTTAAATCAATTGTTGGACTAGAAGAACTAACAAGTGGCTCTCTGGAAATCGGAGAGACCGTGCATATTTCTTATGTTGACCAGAATAGGGCTGGGTTAGATCCAGATAAAACCCTATGGGAAGTAGTATCAGATGGGAACGATTACCTTCAGGTAGGAAGTGTACAAGTACCAAGTAGAGCATATCTTTCAGGATTTGGATTCAAGGGATCCGATCAGCAGAAGAAGGCAGGAGTGCTCTCAGGCGGTGAGCGAAATCGATTAAACCTTGCGTTGACCCTGAAAGAGGGAGGAAATCTTATCCTATTAGATGAGCCGACAAACGATTTGGATATTGCTACTTTATCTAGCTTGGAAGAAGCGCTTCTTAACTTTCCAGGTTGTTCTGTTGTAATCAGCCATGATAGATTCTTCCTTGATCGTATCGCAACTCACATCATAGCTTGGGAAGGGACAGATGAAGAGCCTGGAAATTGGTATTGGCATGAGGGGAACTTCGAGTCTTATCAGAAGAATCGAGTATCTCGTTTAGGTGTTGAGGCAGCGAAGCCACGCAGAATGAAACGTAAACTAACAAAGGCGTAAATTCGAGCATATGCCAGTAGAGAGGTTGTTAAAATAGAAAATAGTGTTTGGAAGATTAATTGACTTCACAGAGCAGTTGTGTTACAATTGCTCTGCAAATAAAATAAGACAGTTCGTAACCATCCTGTCTATAAAAAAAACTAGGACTATCAAATTGCTTACGATACAAAGCTATCGTCTATTTGCTTTTTTAAAGTTCCTGTAAACAGGAACTTTTTTTGATGTTATAGGAAATTACTCATTTCCTATAACATCAGAACGCTCCGCGGGGATGCACACGAATTCGACATGTAGATGTCACTCTGTGACCGAATTCGGTGCAGAAAGTGTGCTTCTCCATCAAGATTGAGGGCAGGGGTGTTGAAGTGTCGAAGACACTTTGTTGGTTTTTGAAAGGAAAATATAATGGATAATGAAATTGAAGTAAGGTATTCTGTGATTCATGAGAAGAATAAACGAGAAATTGTGCTAATCCGAGGTAAAGGTTGCAATTGGAGAAGGTGTAGATTCTGCGATTATCATCTGGACTATTCTGTGAACCAGGAAGAAAATGATGTGTTGAATCAAGAAGAAATTGATAAAGTTACAGGGATATATCAAAAGTTAGAGGTAATTAATTCGGGGAGTTTTACGGAATTATCCGAAAAAACAATGGATTTTATTGAGAACAAATGTTTAGAGAAAAATATCAAAGAAATTCATTTCGAATGTCATTGGACGAATCGCGAGGCAGTAGAACCTCTCCGAAAGAAGTTTGGTGATTTAGGAATAAAAGTAATTGTTAAAATAGGAGTTGAAACTTTCGATTATTTATTCAGAGAATGTTATTTGGCGAAGGGGATTGACACTGATAAGCCAGAAGAAATTGCAAAATATTTTGATGAATGTTGCTTGTTATTTGGTATTCCAGGACAAAGTGTAGATACTATGACAAATGATATCGAAATAGGATTAACATATTTTGATAGGGTTTGTATCAATATCATGCAAGAAAATGGGACTCCAATTAAACCAGACCCTAAAGTAATAAAATTGTTTGCAGAGCACATCTATCCGAAATACATAGATGATATAAGAGTAGATATCTTAATGGAAAATACAGCGTTTGGAGTAGGAGGAGTGACAACCAATGCAAAATGAATTAGTTTTAGTATTATCCTTAGTTCTCACCTATGGATCAGTTTTAATTTTTTATAGAATATTAGGAAAGACAGGTTTGTTTGTTTGGTCGGCAATTGCAACGATTGTAGCAAACATTGAGGTCTCAATTATGATTGATGCATTTGGGGCAAATCAGACGTTAGGGAATGTATTATTTGCCTCTACATTTTTAGTGACTGATATTTTATCTGAAAATTACGGGAAAAAGGCGGCAAACAAGGCGGTTAAAATTGGAATTCTTGCAAATGTATCATTTATTTTGATATCAAGACTATGGTTTTTATACATTCCAGCAGATAATGATTATATTATGCCAGCTATCAAGGAAGTATTTGCTAATACACCAAGATTTATGATAGTAGGCGTTTTGGTTTTTGCTATTTGTCAGGTTTTTGATGTGTGGATTTATCATTTTATATGGAGTAAAACAACAAAATTGTTTGGGAATAGAAAGGGGTATTTATTTATAAGAAATAACGGTTCCACATTAATTTCTCAATTGATTAATGCGATACTGTTTAGTTTTGGTGCTTTTTGGGGTACCTTTGATGTTGCAACAATAATAAACATCATAATTTCATCTTATGTGATATTCATTATTACAAGTCTATTAGATACCCCGTTTGTGTATTTAGCAAGAAAATTTAGACCAAGTCAAAAGAGTGAAGAATAGTTTTATAAATTCTGCTTCATAAATAATTTAACTGTTGATATTGAATAAGTAACAATGGGTATTGTATAATGGAGAAGTAACAGAACGTAAAATGTGAATGCCTTATGGAGGGAGACAATGGAATATTGTGTATATTGTGGAGCGAAAACACAAGGTATTAAAAGCATGTGTACATGTGGAAGAACAGTGATGCCGATGCTAAAATTAGAAGAGTTGCCATATGTAAATCTAAGTACTAGTATTATTTCGGAGTTTGAGCAACAAGATGTATATCCGCCTTTCGGGAAAGGTGATCGTAAGAAAATGATTAAGAGTATCTTAGATGGAACATGTGGAACATGTAAGGTGAAATATGATTCAACTCATAGAGAGAGTGACTCTGCTGATGTGGATGTAGTTACAACATATTCGTATTATCATAGTCTGTCTACAGTAGAGGGGAATCCAATTGCTGAAGCAGTACAGAGATTTTTTGGAGGCGGTGATGACGTACCAGATGAGATGTACATATTGCGTCATACAGTGAAAAATAAATTTAGATATATGCTGATCGACTCAGATGATCCAGCCTATATTATAGAAAATACCAAGAGTATAGTGAATGCAACTTCTATGAATACAAGAGCTAGGGAGATTGCAAAGCGCGAAGATTCCTTTTTTGGTAAAAAGGGATTCGTAGCTAAATTGTTTGGAAAAAACTAATATATTAGATTGCCTATATCAGCACCAAGAACGAAAAGTTCTTGGTGCTGATATATTATTATGGGCTTTAGCCTGCTGAGCATAAAGTTCGTTTCTCGAAAGAGAAATGAACTATGTGAAGTAATAAACTACCCGCTATGCGGGTACGCATTGATTGAAAATAAGACAAATAGCTTATCCCATCCAAAATCAGTGTATCATCCTTTATGGGATATTAAAAAGGGAAAAGTGCGTTGATGATGGTGGTGATGGCCTCCTTTACAATAATCAAAGCGAGAAATTAGTTAATAGAGCAATACGATGCTATTAAGAAGTTAATTGACTTCAAGAGAATAAACGATATAATTTATAGAAGAGTAATAAGAAACTCTAATCAATTGGATAGGGAGTAAGTAGCTATGACAGAAAAAAAGGAAAGAAGAAAATCTATACAAGAACGATATCGGTCGTATTACATGAGGTATATTATTATACCTATTTTTGCTGTATTTGGATCTACTGTTATTGTAATCTTATATTTTTCACAAAGAGAGATTGAGACTCGTGTCGATTTAGTTCAAAAGCAGATCGAAGATTCATTAAATAAAGAAACATATGATAATGCAATTCAAATGAGTCAGCTCTTGGTAGCAAATGATAATCAGTTTGTAGAAGATTTAGGTCAATATTTTCGCAATGAAGGGACAATCAAGTACGAATATAGAGAAAAATTAGATGAACAATATAACCAAGTAATCTTGTCAAAGTCACCATTGATTGGAATACAGATGTATAGCGATGAGGGAGAAACATATAATTATAAATCTGCCATGGAAATAAGCTATGAAGACTTGAAAGAGACGGAATTCTATGAGCAAGCACATGATAATGAGGATCGAGTAGAAATAGTGATAACAGATAGAGAAACAATGTATACTGATATAATGTCAAATGGAGATTCCTGTATGATGAGCATGATAATGGCTCCTACAAAATCAGATATTACCGACGAGGTGGATTTGATTATGATGAATGTTACGTCCCAAGCTCTAGAAAGTATACGGTCGGCAAATCAGTGGGCAGAAGATGTTAGTATTTATCTTTATGATAATCAAAGAGAGGTCTTACAAGCATCGGATGATATCCATCTAGATGAGGTACAAGCATATATTATGGATAGAGACCATTCTATTAACGGATTGTTGCTAAAAGAATCAGAAATTAGCAGAACAGGATGGAGATTGGTTGTTGTAGCGCCTAATACGCAAATTTCATCTACATACAGAACTATTTTGACTGTAGCTTTTTTGATTCTAGTCGTTGTGTTTAGCCTTTTCTATTGGTTTATCACCCGGTTGCTAGAAGATATTATTAACCCAATTAATAAACTTTCAAAGACAATGAAAAAAGTTGAACGGCAAGAGGTGTTTGAGAAGGTTAAGAGTGAAGGTCCAGAAGAAATTGTGGCTATAGGGAATACGTATAATGAGATGATTGAAAAAATTCAGCAACTGATGGATGAAAATATAGAGAAAGAACGTGAAAAGCAGAAGGAAGAAATACAAGCATTGGAAGCTCAAATCAATCCACATTTTTTATCTAATACTGTTAATGCAATTCAATTTGTTGCGAAAATGGCAAAATTCACTAATATAGAAAAAATGGCAGAGTCGATGAATCGAATTTTAGCGCTCACATTTCGCAATAAAAACAATATGCAGACGTTGGACAACGAATTAAATATTTTAGAGGCATATATCTATATCATGAAAATAAGATATGTAAATGGATTTGATGTAAGATTTCAAATTGAAGATGGTTGTGAAAAGTATAATGTTCCAAAACTGATGCTTCAACCGTTTATTGAAAATGCAATTATACACGGATTTTCGGATAAAGACGATCAAGGAGAAGTCATCGTTTCTGTGAAAAGAGAGGGAGATAAATTATTATTTCAAATATATGACAATGGAAAAGGTATGTCACAGGAAACAATAATTGAAGTACTGAACAGAAAGCCGCAAAATGGGAATAAAATTGCAATTGCTAATATACATAAGCGATTAAAGATGTACTATGGAAATGATTATAGTGTTCAAATAAAGAGTGAGATTGGCAAATATACAGAAATTTATTTTTATATACCAGTCATTGTAGAGGAGAAACTATATGTTGAAGATAATGGTAGTAGATGATGAGGCGATTAGTAGGACGGCAATAGCTACAATGATTGATTGGGAAGAGTTTGATTGTAAGATTGTTTGCGAGGCGGCAGAAGGAGCAGCGGCTTTAAAATACTTACAAAGTAATGAGGTACATCTAGTAATTACTGATATGAAAATGCCTATCATGGATGGGTTAGAGTTAATACGAGAGATAAAAGGACAAGGATATCAATGTAGGATTGTTGTGATTAGTTCATATAATGAATTTGATATGGTGAGGGAGGCTTTTAAACTTGGAGTCAATGATTATTATTTGAAATCAGAGTTAAAACCAGAATATTTTTATTCCTTTATCAGTAACCTGAAGCAAGAAAATATAATTTTTCATTATAAAAATAATGTGTCTATTGGTGATACTTTTCGAGAGGATGTACTTGGAGCAAACCAAATAGATAGCGAGAAATATGCAAATTACTATATAATGATATGGCAAGTAGATGATATGGATGAAGTTAGAACACGATTTCCAAATATCCGACAAGATTTATTTTCGTCTATTTTTCAAATTACAAAACAGATTCCTAAGATTGAGAAATACTGTAAAATGACGAATTACAGTGAGACAAAGATATTGGTGTATTGCCAACTTCAAGAAAATGAAGATGAAATTTATTCCCTGTGCAATAGAATTATATTAGTGGTGAAAGATTATTTGAATGTGAATATAAATATAGGAATCAGTTCGTATGGTGCGAATTCAGAACAATTATTTCAATGTGTTCAGGAAGCAGAACAAAATTTAGCCTTGAGGTATATTCTTACAAGTCAAAAAATATACACAATGCAATTAGCAGAACAATATTCTCTTCAGGAAGCTCTTACACGTGTTGAAGAATATAACGCTATTATTCAAGCGTTAAAAGAATTTAGTGATATGAAGTTATCCAAGGCGCAGTTTGAGGTTTTACATGACAAATCATACGAAGATGTCGATACTCTGAAATTAAAGGTATTACACATGATTCTGATTGAGAGTATGTATTTTGAAGAAATTGGAGAATCTATTTGGAATGCGTTTGTAGATAAGCAGGACTATGTGGTCAAATTAAATCGTTTGGTTACAAGTGGAGATATTGTCATTTGGTGTACAAATTTTAATCGCTGGATACTCAATTATTTGCAACAGAGATATCAGGAGCACATTACCAATAATCCTATGGAAAAGGTGAGAATATATATTGAGGATAACTATTCGAATCACAATCTGACCCTTGGGGAAGTTGCTGAGCTTGTAGAATTAAATGAGCAATACTTTTGCTCCAAGTTTAGAAAGGAATTTGGCAAATCTTTCGTGGAGTATCTAACTCACGTTAGGATGGAAAAATCAAAAGACTTGATCATGAATACCAATCTAAAGATATATGAAATCAGTGATTCAGTTGGATATAAGAATGTAGAGCACTTTACGCGAATATTCAGAAAAAAGATAGGGAAGACCCCACGAGAATATAAAGAGAAGTCTAGCACTTAGATTTATACAGATGTGAAAATAGGTCAAGAAATATCAATATATATCATTTATGAAAATTCTGTGAACATGTATAACTAACATATATTAAAAATATGGAGGAGAAAGAAATGAAAAAAAAGGTGTTAGCAATATTGTTAGGTGCAGCAATGACGGCAACAATGTTCACAGGATGTAGCAGTGCTCCAGCGGAGGAAGCAACAAGTGAGAGTGAAGGAACAACAGAGGAAACTGGTGAGGCAGAAGAGTCTACTAGTGGAGAAGACATAACTCTTACATTTGCATCATATTCAGCAATTGATAATCAAGCTTTGGAGGCAATTCAGTTTGAGGAGAGATTCCAAGAACTATATCCGAATGTAAATATTGAAATTGAAGAGTATAAGGATGCAACTGAGTATAATAATGCAATGAGCATTAGAGCATCAGCACAAGAACTACCAGATGTTATGTATATGAAAGCAACAGAGTTTGCGAATTATAAAGATTTCTTAATCGATATGGGAGATATGGAAGCAGCAACGAATAGTTTATTTGCTGAAGAGTATGCAATGGATGGACAAGTTTGTGGTATTGCTACTGTGACAGGAATGTGTTATGTATTTTATTGGGAAGACATGTTTGCAGAGGCAGGAGTGGAAGTTCCTCAAACTTGGGACGAGTTCAAGCAAGTAGCACTTGATTTGCAAGCCTATTATGAAGAAAGTAATCCAAATTATATTTCATTGTGTGTTGGAGCAAAAGATACATGGGCTACATATCCATATGCCGAGTATATGCCAATGATGGAAAATGGTGATGGAGACATCTTCTCTACAATGGCAACTATGGATGAGCCATTTGCGGAAGGAACTGATGTCCGTGCAGCATTTGATAAAGTTTATGATTTGTTCAACTTAGGTGTAACTGGACCAGATCCACTAGGAGTTGGACATGATCAAATAGCATCTGTTTTCAGAGCAAAGCAAGCGGGTATGATAGCAATTAGTTCTGGATTAGTAGATCAAATGTCGGCAGCTGGGGAAGATATGACAGGATTATCATCATTCTACTTACCAAGTAGAGAAACAACAGATGATCCACATAATGTTGTTACCTTGGCAGATAATTTCTTATCTATTCCAAAGGATGGAGAACATGTAGAGGAAGCGAAAGCACTTGTTGAGTTTTTCTTTAGTGAAGAAATATATAGTGAATTTATTGCAGAAGTAGCTGGAGAATCAGCAATGAAGACTGTAGATAAAGAGTTACATCCTGCATTAGAAGCAGCAAATACAAATTCACCAGACGCAGTATTTGTAGCACAGATTGGTGGAAATGAAGATTATGCTACACTAGAAGCAGCAACAAAATATAACTGTAAAACTTTAGGCTCAGAATTCTTCATCACAGATTATGATTATGAAGGAAAAATGGATGAGTTGAATGCAGCTTGGACGGATGCAAGAACTGCAGCAGGCATTGAATAGTAATACGTTTAATGTACAAAAACACATCAAGTAGATAGTATACTTGGTGTGTTTTTAGGTAAAAGACAAAGAAAAAATGTTATGTTGCAAGAAAGGAAGAAAAATGAAAAAATTGGCACGAGGTCAAAATCGATTTATTATTATTTGTTTAATTGTACCTGTATTCTTATTATTACTATTTGTGATTTATCCTATGGTAAGTTTGTTTCGCATGAGTTTGACAGATTGGGACGGAATATCAGTAGAGCAAAATTTCATAGGGATTCAAAATTATATTACGATGTTTACAAAATCACCAGATTTGTGGCAGTCGCTAGGAAATAATGCTGTATACTTTTTTACGAGCTTAGCATTTATTCCAATTGAATTAATGGTTGCAGCTATGCTTAATACAAAATTTAGAGGAGCAAAATTCTTTAAATCAGTTACTTTTTTACCTTATATAATTAATGGTGTGGCAATTGCATATGCTTTTGCTTACTTTCTATCACCATTAAATGGTGGATTAAATTCATTATTGACATTAGTGGGACTAGAAGGATTAATCCAAAGTTGGTTATCTGATATAGGGATTGTTAACCATGTTTTAGCATTCGTTGTAGTTTGGAGATTTAGCGGATATCATGTTATTTTATTTTCAGCAGCATTATCTTCGGTACCAAAAGAGCAGATTGAAGCTGCAATTGTTGATGGTGCTAATGCATGGCAGATTTTTAGACTGATACAACTTCCTTCCATTCGTATGGTTATCGATTTCTTATTATTTACAAATGTAGCAGGATCACTTCAAATCTTTGATGTACCATTCATTATGACAAGTGGAGGTCCAGGCATAGCCTCATCTACATTCACATTGTATACAATCAACACAGCGTTCAGTTATAATAATTTTGGCTTGGCTGCTACCATGGCTATTGCAATGATTGTATTGGTTGTTGTTATTTATACAGTACAACAGAAGATAATCAATAGATTTAGAAAGGGATCGGTATAAATATGGTATTCTCAAAATCTTATAGAACAAAAAAAAGGATTGTAAATACAATAAAAATTATTATATGTCTTATGATTTTCTGTGTTGTTATGGGACCGATTCTCATTACAGTGTTTGCATCATTAAAAACAAGCACAGATATGGTGTCTACCACTCCTTTATGGTTGCCACCATTTGAAAATATTACATTTGAAAACATAATTACAGTAGCTACCCATGAGGTATTACCTTATGCTGTGAGAAATACATTTATTATTGCATTTGTTAGTATTATCTTTAATGTTTTGATAGGGTCTACAACAGCGTATATTTTAGAAAGATTCCAGTTTCCGTTTAGAAAGGTGATTTTCCTGCTGTTTTTTGCTGGGATGATGATTCCAACTGCAATTACAGAGATAGCAAGGTTTACAGTAATTCAGAATTTAGGATTATACAATACTTTAGGAGCGCCAATCTTTATCTATATTGCTTCGGATCTGACACAATTGTATATTTATAGACAGTTCATCTCCAAGATTCCAGTATCATTAGATGAAAGTGCGCTATTAGATGGGTGCGGATATTTTACTCTATATAGAAAAATTATATTTCCGTTATTAGCACCAGCGACATCGACATTAATTATCATTAAATCAGTAGCAATCATAAATGATATGTATATTCCGTATTTATATATGCCAAATACACAACTAAAGACATTGACAACTTTCCTAATGGCATATGCCAATGCAGAAAGTGGTTCATGGCAGAAATTGTCTGCTGCGGTTGTATTGGTAATGATACCAACATTCTTGATCTACATATTCTTCCAAAATAAAATTATTGATGGTTTGGCAGCAGGGGCCGTGAAGGAGTAAATGATATGGAGAACAGACCAAATATATTGATTTTTATGACGGATCAACAGCGTGCAGATACAGTGTATCCTGTATCTCGTGCAATTACACCTAATCTAGATAAAATTGCAAGTCAGGGTCTTGCATTCTCTAATGCGTTTACAGTATCTCCACATTGTTGTCCTTCTAGAGCTAGTTTTTTTACTGGATTATATCCTACAGAGCATGGAGTATGGAACAATGTTAGTGTTGGAAATACATTGTCAAAAGGTTTATATGATAATACAACACTGTTCTCTGAGTATTTGAAGGAAGTAGGCTATGAAAATTCTTTTTTTGGGAAGTGGCATGTTTCGTCATTGGAAACCCCACTGGATAGAGGATTTGACAAATTGGGCATTTCAACATGTGTCCCAGAAAAAACAGGAAAATATAAGCATACACAACCATCTGATTATGAGTGGTCTGCATATGAAGCTATGAACCATAACAAGACACATATAGATGGAGAAATTCATCGTGAGGGTTATCCACAATATATACATTATGGTACATCGGATAATCCATTTGGTGATAATGACGTAATTAAGGATGCGATTGATACGATAGTCGAACGTGCAAAGTCAAATCAGGGAAAAGAGGCAAGTCCATGGCTTCAATATATCGGTCCATTAGGACCGCATGATCCGTATTTGGTTCCACAAAAATATCTAGATATGTATAGAATAAATGATATAGAACTATCAGAGAGTTTTGTAGATGAAATGAAGGACAAGCCAGGACTTTATCGTAAAACCAGAGATGTATTTGCAAAGTTGAGTGAGCGTGAACAGAAGGAGGCTATACGACATTATCTAGCATTTTGCACATATGAAGATGAATTATTTGGTCGGGTAATAAGTGCATTAGAAGACACCAACGAATTGGAGAACACTTTAGTTATATACCTTTCTGACCATGGGGACTACTGTACAGACCATCAATTATGGTGTAAAGGGCTACCTTGTTTTAGAGGTGCATATCATATACCTATGATTATGCATTGGCCAAATGGAATTGTGAACAAGGGAAGGATTATCAATGATTTTGTATCAATTCTAGATATAGCACCAACGATTTTGGAGATTACAGGGGTGAAAACAGTAGGGGAATTGAGTGGACATAGCTTGTTAAATTATCTCAGAGATCTTCCGATAGAAGAGGAGCAAAAATATTTATTTACACAGACTAATGGGAATGAATTATACGGAATTCAACGATCTATTCAATCAAAAGAGTGGAAATTTGTCTATAACGGATTTGATTATGATGAATTATATCATTTGAAAAGTGACCCAAATGAGATGAAGAACCTGATAGATGAGTATAGAGACTCAGATGTATTAAAGGTGTTAAGTAGAGAATTGTGGAAATTTGCAAAGCAGCATCAGGATGTGTGTATAAATCCATATATTATGGTGGGATTAGCACCATATGGACCAGGAATAATTCAAGAATAATAAAAGAGAAAAGGACTACTATATAATGAAAGACTTTCATAAAAATTGGAAATTC
Organism: uncultured Lachnospiraceae bacterium; assembly: GCA_964367905.1. Classification (GTDB taxonomy): domain Bacteria; phylum Bacillota; class Clostridia; order Lachnospirales; family Lachnospiraceae; genus CAUPWF01. The sequence continues at coordinate 20,543 of CAYIZP010000026.1, read as the reverse complement.
ACATTAACAGAACAAATATATGGACATCTTATGAATCTAGATGAATCAGAGTTTCAGACGGTTCATATACCACATGATTATAGTATAGAACAACCGTATAATCAAGAGGTGGGAGATGGTTGCACGGGCTACTTGGTTGGAGGACTTGGGTGGTACAGAAAGAAATTTTTGACAACAGAAGATATGAAGGATAAAAAGATTTTTCTATGTTTTGATGGGATATATAATCGCTCGAATATTTATTTCAATGAAAAGTTTTTGAAGTTTCATCCATATGGATATTCTCCTTGTATAATAGATGTTACTGAATATATGAATGAAAAGGATAATGTGATTGCAGTTCAAGTAGACCATACTAGATATGCGGATAGTAGATGGTATACAGGATCAGGAATTTATCGTAAAGTTTCACTTCATATTCTACCAAAAACTTATATTCCATTGTGGGGAATCAAGATTACTACACCAGATGCGTCTTCGAAAAAGGCGAATATAAAAATGGAAATCGAGATAAGGAATGAAGATAAGATCAAGGAGGCTGCAATAAAGACGGAGATTATATCTCCGAGTGGTAATCTTGTCACGTCAACAACGAAACGTTTAGAGGTGGGAGAAACTTGTACAGCAGTTGTCGAAAGTGTAATAGAATCCCCTCATTTGTGGAATATTCATCAAGGTGATAGATATGAAGCAATAACAACACTTATAGTAGATGGACAAAGTGTACAAGAAAAAAAGACACAATTCGGTATACGATTTTTTCATTTTGATGTAGATAAGGGGTTTTATTTTAATGGAAGGAAAGAACTAATAAAAGGTGTGTGCCTGCATCACGATGCTGGACTTGTGGGGGCAGCAGTACCATTAGATGTATGGAGAAGGAGATTAGATAGACTGAAGGCATGTGGTTGTAATGCAATACGTACAGCGCATAATCCGGCTTCAGAAGATTTTATAGAATTATGTGATGAAATGGGCTTTTTGGTACAGGAAGAATTTTACGATGAGTGGGATAATCCTAAGGATAAGCGATTCAATATGAAAGAGCGAAAAGTAGACTATATCACACAAGGTCATCATGAATTTTTTAAAGACTATGCAAGGTCAGATTTGCAAGCTGTCATACATAGGGACTTTAATCATCCATGCATCATACAATGGAGTATTGGAAATGAGATTGAGTGGACCTATCCGAAGTATACCATTGCTACAGGATATTTTGGGGCGAATGCGAATGGAAATTATTTTTGGGATGAACCACCTTATACCGTAGCAGAAATACGCGAAAAAATTAGTAAGCTCCCAGAGGAAGAATATGAGGTTGGAAAAACTGCCCATTTCCTAGCTAAGTGGACCAAGGAAATAGATACATCAAGACCAGTTATAGCTAATTGTATACTGCCAAGTGCAAGCTATGAATCGGGTATGACAGATGCCTTGGATATGGTTGGATTTAGTTACCGACAAGTTGTATATGACAGATGTCATATAAATTATCCAGACAAACCAATTATGGGGACGGAAAATCTAGGGCAATGGCATGAGTGGAAGCAAGTATTAGATAAAGAATATATTTCGGGAATTTATTTGTGGACAGGAATTGATTATATTGGCGAGTCTGGAAATACAGATGTTTGGCCAAGAAAAGCGACAAAATCAGGCTTGTTAGATGTTGCAGGGTTCGAAAAACCGTCATATTACATGTTTAGAGCATTGTGGAGTGATGTGCCAAGTATTTATATGACAACACAGACTCTTGAAAAATCTATATATGATTTAGATGAAGATGGACTGCTCAAAGCAAAGAGTGGAGAGGAGTGGAATAGAAGATTATGGGTTTGGCATGATGTGAATGAACATTGGACTTATGAGGAGGGGACAATCGTTATAGAAGTATATTCTAATTGTCCAAGTGTAACACTCTACTGTAATGATAATGAAGTATCAACCCTCTATTTAAAGGATTTTGAGGATCAAATCTACAAGTGGGCACTTCCGTATCAAGCGGGTAGGTTGAAAGCTGTTGGACAAAGCGGTGATGAAGTGATTGTTACGGAATTGGTAAGTTCCAGTGATGTTTATGGTGCGCGAATATCGATTGATAGAGAAGTGGTATCAATTGATTGTGATGTAGTGGCGCATATTGAAGTGGAACTTGTTGATGAAGTTGGGCATCTAGTGAAGCATGTAGATGCCGAAGTGGAATTTATCTTAGATGGTCCAGCAAGAATCTATGGTGTTGACAATGGAGATGTGAGTTTCGTTGGAAACCATCAATCAAATAAGATCATGACTCATAGAGGAAGAGCGATGATGATCATAGGTGGTTGTGAGCTAGGGGAAATTCAAATTAGCGCAAAGGTAGGTGGCAATATATCTAAAGCAGTTAAAATAACCGTAGAAGAATCTCTACTGTAAGACAAATAACCAAGTATTTTTTCTTCGCATAATTTCATATGCCTCCTTGATCTGATAGTCATATCGTGGGGCGAAATTATTTACTAGCTCAGGATTATGCGAATACATGATAATTGTTCCCTCTGCAGTGAGGACTTCTCTAGCTTTTGGGAAGAAATCACGGTAGAGGGTTTCGATTTCATCATAAGATTTATGCCCAGTTTCGAATGGCATATTGGTGAAAATCTCATCAAACTTATATTCATGAGTGAAATCGAAGAAATTTTTATTAATAAAATGAATGATTTGTCCGGCTTCTGCAGTATTGGTTTTTGCTTTTGTAACTGCAGGTTCGTAGAAATCAATACCGTAGGAGGTATTTCCCTTCACTAATTTTTGACGTTCAATCAACATAGTTCCCACACCACAGAATGGATCTAAGGTTCTGGAGTCTGGAATCATATAATCTTTCGCCAATGCTACAAGTTGAGCTGCACTAGAAGGTCGGATACTGTTGGCAACAGATTCCTTACGATAATCAAAACGTGAATCAGGTATCGTGAAAAGTTTTAATAAAACATTAAACGTTCCTAATTTATTTTCAATTAGGCGGAGTTCGATTTCGTAATTAGAAGTTGAATTCAATAAAAATCGGTCGGTCAAACGTTCCAACTCACTTGCAAATTTCTTCGAAAACTTGCTTTTTTCACTGAGTGACATTTTCGATTTTAATTCGATTCGAAAATGAAATGGTGTATTCTCACGGTGTGTACTCTGAAGTAGGATTGATAAATTGGATTTTGCAATCAAATGGGCTGCTTGCACAGGATTTTTTTCAACGGTGGTGACACCGGGTATTACAAGAAACAATTCGCTGTAAGTTCGGATTGGTAGCAAAGAATCCAAGTTGTCCGTTATCACTCGAACGCCGGCGGAAAAAGGCAATAATCGATTGTCATCATCTGCGTTAGAAGTAGATAGGGTCTCTACAATCTCAGACTCTAAAATCTCCTTATGCAACGGATTGGTGGTGAAAATACAATCCAACGGATATTTTGCACCAACGAAGGTATGGGTTTGAATGCCATCTTCTTGTATGATTAATTTGGAAAGTGCACGAATTTCTTCTTGAATATGCTTGGTGTTTTCTGGTGTCAAAGGTATCTGATTCAAGGCTACTAGTTGTTCTTTCAATTCAGGCATTAACATCATACAGTCATAAGAGCAAAGTGCAGTCAAATAGGCACTTCGGACAAAGCGCTGATTCTCATTCTTATAATGTTCAAATAATGAAGGAAGAAATTCTGGCAGTGGAATATCGCCCATCAAGAGTGCAGTGTTTTTTCTGGTTTTAGCATCAGGGGAATCAAGCAACTCGATGATGTCCGCTGTACAATCAGCGAACAACTTACTCAAAGCGACCTCATTCTGTAGGTTCTTTATCTCTTGTCTCAAAGAGCTCAAGTTTTGTCGAACATCGATTCCTGATAATATATTATTTAAAAGTTGATCTATCATAATTCTCCTTTGTGAATCACTTGTTTTTATTTCAATCACTTATTATAGTATCTTATTAGTTTGCTGTAGTCTAGCACATTATTAAATAATTATAAAAAGTATAATCTAAATTCGTTTGAACAATCAATAATTTCAAATATTATTTAAAGTATACTTAGAATATTTATTGACATTATTCTAAATATAGGCTATAAAAGATTCAACGAGTAGATTATAAAATATGAGAGTAGACAGGAGAAAAAGAGATGGAGAACAAAAAAGGAATTGAGATTGTAACATTTGAACCGATAGGGTATAAGCCGTTAATTGATTATGGGGAGTGGCGAGTTGCGGGACTAAAGTTTTGCGAAGATTTACTTCTAGAGAATATCAAGACGATGCAAAAGCATGATGAAACAGATGAGGTATTTGTACTGTTGAATGGAGAGTGCACATTATTCTTAGGTGGTGACGGAGAGGAACCAGGGGAAATTGTTGGCGTGGATATGGAACCACACAAGCTTTATAATATTAAAAAAGGGGTATGGCATAACCACATCATGAATGAAGAAGGAGAAGTGTTGATCGTGGAGAATCGAACAACTTCAGATGACAATTCCCCAATTCTTCGATTGAATGAGGAACAGCTGTGTCAATTAAGAAAGTATGGCAAATAGGTCAAGAAATTTATGAAGGATGAAATTGTCAGTTATGAGAAGGGAGGGTTATTGGTATGAAAATAGTTGGTTTTAATCCATATGGAGAAGCAGAAGCGTCAGTAATAGGGTATCTGCACACTCCAATTACAGAAATGCAAGGACACAGGAAGCAGTTTCCCAGTATTGTAATCTGTCCAGGCGGAGGGTATGAAATATGTTCTCAGAGGGAGGCAGACCCAGTTGCTTTTGAATTCTTCGCGAGAGGATATAATGTATTTGTCTTACAATACTCACTAGGAGAACAAGCAAAAGACTTTAATCCATTAAAGGAACTGAGTAGTACGCTGATATATATCAGAAATCATAAGTTGGAGTTGGGGTGTATAGAGGATCAGATTGCAGTGATGGGATTCTCGGCAGGTGGTCACTTGGCAGCTAGTTTAGGGACTTTATGGAATCATGACAGATTTTTAAAGGTGTTTGATAATGCGGAGGGCAAGAATAAGCCAAATGCTATGGTCTTATCTTATCCTGTGATTACCGCATCAGATCTAGCGCATCAGGGTAGTATTGAAAGAGTTAGTGGGGGAGATGCAGACTTGAGAAAATTATTTTCTCTAGAGAATCAAGTGACTAGTGCTACACCGCCGACATTCATCTGGCATACTGTGGACGATACTGTGGTGCCAGTTGAAAATTCTATCTATTTTGTCCGAGCGTTACAAGAGGCGAAAGTTCCGTTTGAGTGCCATTTGTTTCCAACAGGTCCTCACGGGATTTCGGTTTGCACAGAGGAAGTTGGAAATAAAGACACTTATGTAGGGCAGTGGGTAGAGCTCTGTGCTACTTACTTGGGGCAATTGTTTGATCATGTGAAGTAAGGGGCGAACATATCATATGTCAGGGGGAGGATATTACCGATCCTCCTCCTTGACATATTTGAAGCAATTCTCAGCATGATCATTCATAATCCCTACCGCTTCGAGATAGGAGAAGCAAGTCACAGTTCCCATGAATTTAAATCCGCGGTTTTTCAAATCTTTTGACACTCTATCGGATAATTCATTGTGTGTGGTTACGCCATCGAATGGATAGTATACGACCTTGTTATCAGTAAAGCTCCAGAGATAGTTAGAAAAACTTCCAAATTCCTGAATGACATTCAGATATGCTTTGGCATTTTGAATCGTTGCTAGGATTTTAGCTCTATTTCGAACAATTCCTTCATTAGTCATCAGTTCAGATATCTTTTCTTCATCATAGCTTGCTATCTTTTGTGCATCAAAATTATCAAAAGCCTTTCTAAAATTTTTTCTTTTTTTCAGTATCAAAAGCCAAGAAAGTCCACAATGAAAGCTTTCTAGGATAAACATCTCAAAAAGATGTGCATCATTATAAGAGGGCACACCCCATTCGTTGTCGTGGTAGTCTATATAAATTTGTGCACTTTCAAGGTTTGGCCAATTGCATCGTTCCATATTATTAATTATCCCTTCTCTAAATAATTAGTTTAAATCATTACAACTGATTATAGCAATCTGATGAGGAGATGTAAATCCATTCGTAATTAAATTTGTAATAAGTATAGAAAATGGAGATTTTACAATGTGCTTATTACTTCAGTTGTGGTAGAATAGTAGAGAAATGAAGTAATAGGATAGGGAAGAGAGAATAACATATGAAGAATAGTAGTGAGAATTTATTGAATGAAATGCCGGTTAGGCAAGCAATCATGAAGATAGGAATACCAGCTATAGCAGCAATGCTTGTTATGGCAGTTTATAATCTAGTCGATACATTATTCATCGGAATGTTGAATGATGATTATGCACTAGCGGCAGTGGCGGTAGCATTCCCGATTATGGCATTGATGGGGGCTGTAGGGCAGGTGTTTGGAGCAGGAGCAGCCGTAGTAATTGGTCGTGCTTTTGGAGCGGAGAGAGAAGAAGAGGCCTACCGAACGGCAACGACAATTATTGCAACTTCTTTTATTGCTGGTCTGTTATTTATGTTAATGGGGATTGTATTTATTGAGCCGATTTTCCGATTGTTTGGAACGACAGATGCTGTTATGGATTATGCAGTCGAATATGGTATCTGGATGTATATTGGGGCATTTTTTTCGATTCCTAACCAGTCATTCAACAATATTGCAAGAGCAGAAGCAAAAGCGATTCTTTCCATGAAGGCCTTAATGATTGGTGCGATATCCAATGTAATTCTTGACCCGATTTTTATGTTTGATCTAAATGGATTTGGACTAAATATGGGATTAGAAGGAGCTTCTATGGCTACCACATTAGCCCAAGGAATTAGCTTTGCATTCATTGCTTCTCATTTCTTCAGAGGGAAGATGAGAGTAAGTGTGAAGTTTAGATACTTGAAGATATCGAAGAAGATATATTCAGATGTTTTAACTTCTGGTTTGCCAATAGGGGTATCACAGTTTCTAAGTACCATAGCTGTATCAGTGACGAATATTGCTGCGGTTGCATTTGCCACCACAGAGACAGCAGCAGAGAATATGCAGTCTGCCTATGGGATTGTGCTCAAGATATCTATGATGTTTCTATATGTGATTTTTGGATATCTTCAAGGATTTCAACCAATCGCATCTGTGGCTTATGGGGCTAAGAATAAAAAAAGATTCTATGAGAGTTTTAATTATACGGCGAAGGCGTTGGCGATTATTTCATTGACCGCCACAGTGATTATACAGATATTTGCAACTCCTGCAATTATGACATTTACCAGTACACCTGAGATTGTTGAAATGGGCGCATTTTTATTAAGAACAACAAATATATTTCTTGTATTCCTTGTGTTTATATACTTGATTATGTTTACATTTCAAGCAACTGGAAAGGGGAGAAGCGGTGGAATTATAGCACTTGCAAGACAAGGGTATCTCTATATCCCAGCATTATTGTTGCTTGGGTATTTTATGGGATTAGAGGGAATCTTTTACGCACAACCAGTAGCGGATTTGGGAACGGCAATCATTACGTTTGCACTATGGAAGAAGTTGAAGGCAGAACTTAATCAGTTCTTCGAGAGTCCTTCATCTACTGCCTAGGTAAGTGAGGGAAATGGAGGGAATGATGAATAAGATTAAATGCCCAAAATGTGGGGAAGCGTTCACAGTGGATGAGTCTGGATATATCGCTATTGTAGGGCAAATTCGCGATGCGGAATTTCAGAAGGAATTAAGTCAGCGTGAAAAACTGATTAAAACTGAAAAAGATAATGAAATGAAACTAGCACAGGCCAATGCAAAAGCAGAGCTAGAAAAGACATTGTCTGGATCCAAGCAAGAGATTGAGCAATTGAAAGCACAGGTTCAATCGGCGACAACAGACAAGGAAAATGAACTAAAATTGGCAGAGGCTAATGCAAAGTTAGAGCTTGAGCAAAGGTTATCAGATTCGAAACAAGAGATTGAGAGATTAACTGCGTTAGTAAAGTCAACCAAAGTGGATAATTTATTAGCATTAAAAGACGAAGAATCGAAGAGAAATGAAGCCTTGTCTGAGAAAGATAGACTGATTGCGAAATTGGAATCCGAAGTAGAAAGTTCAAAAACAAATACAGAGCTTAGGTTGAAAACTATCAAGGAAGACTATGAAGGAAAGATAAAAGAAAAAGATGCCACGATTGATTATTTCAAGGATTTAAAAGCAAAACTGTCGACAAAGATGCTGGGGGAAACACTAGAACAACATTGTGAGATTGAGTTTAATAGATTGAGAGCAACAGGGTTTCAGCATGCATATTTTGAAAAAGATAATGAGATAAAGACAGGGAGTAAAGGGGATTATATATTTAGAGAATCTACGCCAGAGGGTGTAGAATTTATCTCAATCATGTTCGAAATGAAAAATGAGATGGATACAACGGCAACAAAGAAAAAGAATGAAGATTTTCTCAAAGAATTAGATAAAGACAGGAATGAGAAAGGGTGTGAATATGCAATTCTAGTATCGCTGCTTGAATCGGATAATGAGCTCTATAATAATGGGATTGTAGATATGTCTCATAAATATCCGAAGATGTATGTAATAAGACCACAGTTTTTCATCCCAATTATTACATTACTTAGGAATGCAGCAACCAATTCAATTGCATATCGAGAACAGCTGATAGAATACAAGAATCAGAACATTGATATCTCTAATTTTGAGAGTGATATGATGGAATTCAAGAATAAGTTTAGCTATAATTATGATCTGGCAAGTAGAAAATTTCAGACTGCAATCAGTGAGATTGACAAGACAATTGACCACTTGATTAAGACGAAAGAGGCACTGTTATCTTCTGAGAATAACCTAAGATTAGCCAATAATAAAGCACAAGATTTAAGTATCAAGAAACTTGTTAAGAATAATCCTACAATGAGTCAGAAATTTGAAGAATTGAATTCAGAGGGACAATGATGGATTTTTATAAAAGAGTGGCGCTTGTCTGTGGGAAAATCCCATATGGCAAGGTAGCGACATACGGACAAATTGCATTGCTATGTGGATTTCCTAAAAATTCAAGGCAAGTAGGATATGCACTACGAAGTGGGAAGGCAGGGGATGTGCCTGCCTTTCGTATTGTGAATCATAAGGGCGTGCTCAGCGGAGCAGCCTCCTTCGAGATGGTGGGTTTACAACGAAAGTTCCTTGAAAACGAAGGCGTTCATGTGGATATAGATGAAAATCGGGTTAATCTCAAGCAATATGGTTGGAAGAATACCATGGAAGAAGCGTTAGAGTTCAGGGGATTGTTTGAGGAAATGAAGATATGATGGAAGTGATGAAAATGAATCGAAAGTTTAGTGATGAGAAGGGGAATTTATACTATATCAATAATATCAAGGCCTTTTTGATTATTACAGTTGTGATAGGACATATGGTGAGTTGCGTGAAGAGCATTGATCCAATTGCGGCTGATATCTACTCTTTTTTCTATAGCTTTCACATGCCAGCCTTTATATTTATTACAGGATATTTGAGTGCGAGCAGCATGAAAAACGGTAAGAAAATGCTGGCTAAATTAGCTACATTTGTTCTTCTATACACCGTTTATCAGATATGCTTTGACTTGTTTCAAAGATATGTAACACATAGCGTATCGGCACCATTTTCCTTTTTTAGACCTAGAATTGGTCTGTGGTATCTCTTGGTGCTAATCATGTGGATTCCTCTCTGTTATGTGTTGAGAAATCGAAATAAAAAAATGGTAATTCTCACAGCGATTATATTAGGTGTATTAGTCGGGCTCTTTGACAACATTGGTAAGGATTATGCATTAGCGAGGGCAGTTGTATTCTTTCCATTTTTTCTCTTTGGAATTTATTGTCCGAGGGATGTATTCTTAGGTATTGCAAAACCAATCGAGGGGCATTGGAAGAAGCTAGTAGGGTATCTAGTTGTACTTTGTGGAGTATTGGTAGCAGTTTCTATACCGAATACCATGGTGAATGAGTTATATCAAGGACAGGACAGTTATTCTCTGCAAGGGTTTGGAGAAATACAAGGAATGATATATCGGGGAATCTGGTATCTAGGGAGCACAATCCTAGCAGCTGCCTTCATCTACTTAGTGCCACGTCATCAGATTCGTATTACCTATTTGGGGGAGCGAACATTACAGATATTTCTATTGCACTCTATCATCTGCAGAACGTTTTATGTGGAGAAGACACTTCAACCACTCCATGAAGTGACAGGAGTATTTGGGGTCATAGTAGCATCAATTTTATTGATTTTTATATTAGGGATTAAGTATCTAGACTTACTAGTTGTGTGGCCAAATAAGATTGTAGGTAAATTCACGGGAAAATAGTTGAAGAATGTTTGATGAGGTGTGACGATTATGAAGAAAACAAATGCAATGAGAATATTGGATACGGAACATATTACATATGAAGTACTAGAGTACGAGGTGGATGAAGCAGATTTATCCGGAGTTCATGTGGCAGAAACTCTAGGACAAGATCCAGATACCGTCTTTAAAACCCTTGTCTTAAAGGGTGATAAAAATGGGTACTTGGTGTGTTGCATCCCTGTAGCAGAAGGGCTAGATCTGAAGAAGGTGGCAAAGGTGTCGAAGGACAAGAAGGTGGAGATGATTGCGATGAAGGATCTACTTTCTATTACAGGATACATCAGAGGTGGGTGTACATCGATTGGAATGAAGAAGAAGTTCCCGACTTATATAGACGAGACGGCAATGCTGCACGATAAGATTGCAATCAGTGCAGGAGTCAGAGGTGCACAGGTAGTATTGAATCCAGAGGACTTGATTGGTTTGATAGATGGGGTATATGCAGATTTGGTGGAGGATGGTTATTAGCGTGAAAATGGTAAAAAATATATTTCAATACCTACCAGAAGAGTTCTTTAAACCATTGGTAGGAAAGTATAAAAAAGAATATGCTCAATGTATCCAACTGATGTTTCACACCTTTAAACCAGAGATATCTTATGGAATCAATCGAGAGATTGTAATCAATGTATTAGAGGAGTATTTCGACGAAGACAGTGGTGAGATGTTCTTTGAAGAAGAGGAAGAGACTGCCAAAAGTGCTAGGGAGAAGGCGAATGTTATCGTTCGCAATCTGAGAAAATGTGGCTGGATTGAATATGAGACGGTAGAGAATCATCAGATTAATCTGATTCTGAATGAGTATGCAATTCCCCTGATCGAGAGTTTTGATAAGGTGATTCGTGATGAGGAGACGGAGTACCAAGGGATTATTTCTCAGATTTATTCAGCTCTCTGTAATCGAGAGTTGTATGTGAAGCCCTATGAGTTGATTCTGAAGGGTGTGAAGGAGAATACGGATCGTCTATTATCAGAACTGAAAAAATTAAGTGCAAGTATTAAGCGACATATGGAGAAGCAGACCAATGAGATGGCTGCGGATGAGGTGTTAGAGCATCTCTTGCTTTATCATCAAAATATAGGGTCAAAGGCCTATCTTCGAATGAAAACGAGTGAGAACATCTATTATTTTCGTAGTGAAATTGTAGAGAAATTAGAAGAAATTCTAGGCTCAAGTACAATAATGGAATTGGTGAAGAAGGGTTATATGGAGATTGAGGGTGTAGTAGATGAGGACATTGCCTTAGATGAGGTGGTAGAATTGATTCTTCACATTAAGTCTTCGTTCTATCGGTTGGATGATATCATTGAGGAAATCGATAAAAAGCACGCAAAATGCATTCGAGCCGCGGTTATGAGGGCGAAGTTCTTGCTATCATCAGGCAACAATATGGAAGGGAAGCTGTTATCCATCTTGAATCAGTGTGTGGAGCAGATTAATCAGGACAAGAATGTAAATATCTATGGGGAAACCGAGGATGATTTATTGGGAATGATTCAGATATTTCCACAGCGGTACTTGGAACAGGAATCGTTGCGGACTATTCCGATACAAAAGGAGATGGGTGCCATTGATGATGTAGGTAATGATGATGTGATGAGTGCAGAAGAACGTGTACTATATAAAGAGGCACTTCGTAGCAAGAATCGAAATCGTTTCACCAGAAAAAATATCGATGGATATGTTCGGGAGTTACTAGAGGGGCGAGACAGCATGAAGGCTTCTACCATTAAGGTGGAATCAAAGAGGGAACTTATTCGGTTGATCTATATTAGTATTTATGGAAATAATAAATCAAACTGCTACTATGTGAAGAGGAGTAGGGAGAGAATTAAAATACAAGAATATGAGATACCAGATTTCGAGATTATCAAATCAATCTAGGATAATAGAGGAAAAATAATGTTTGAGATATTTAATGAATCAACAGTGCAGAAGGACAAATTCAGAACTGCAGCCAACAAGCTTTTGAATCAATGCTTTCTAATCAAGAGGAGAGAAGATACGAAGGCGGATTATGTCTTCATCCTACAGAATCGGGAATTGTTTGAGCCGTATTTTGACTTGCTAGGATATCAGATTCAGATTAATGAAGACCAAGGGGTCATTGGACTTACGAACCTATTTGGACAAGGACGTCTACAATTGACCAAGTATGAAAGTATCTTGCTTTTGATTTTTCGACTACTGTACGTAGAGAAGAGAAAAGAACTTGGTACTTATTCGGAAGAAGTTACAGTATTGATGGAAGAAGTACGAGAAAAATACGCTATGTTGAAGGTGAAGGCGAAACCCAACTTAGATAAGGCGATGGAGCGAAGTATCATCAGTTTATTCCGACGCTATAATCTTGTGAAGAATATTGAGACGGATGTGACACAGGCAGACACGAGAATTATCATATATCCGTCGATTATACTGGCACTTCCAATCGATGATATCAATCGATATTATGAGAGTATTGAGACGCGATTATCGGAGTATGCAGGAGGGGAGGACATGTCAGATGGACAAGAAATTATTGACGAGAGTAAGACTGATTAATTGGCATTTCTTCGAGAACGAGACTATCAATTTTAACGGTTCCACTCTAGTAAGCGGAGAGAATACAGCAGGAAAGTCTACCATTCTAGATGCCATCCAGTTAGTACTGACCACTAATACAAGGAAATTCAATACTGCGGCCAATGAAAAAGGAAATCGAAGTCTAAAAGGCTATGTACGTTGTAAAACTGGAAATGAAGGACAGACCTATCTGAGGAAGAATGCAGTAATCTCCAATGTTGCACTGGAATTCTATGAAGAGAAGACGAAGCGGTATTTCGTAATCGGTGTACATATGACGTCTACCGACGAAGAATCAGCGGTGGTGACAAGGTGGTATGTAGAAGAAGTTCGATTAGAGGCATTGTCTTTTTTGAATGGAAGAAAACCGAGTACTCATTCGAAGTTTCGCTCTAATGAGAAGAAAATAAAGTTTATCGAGCAAAAGAATGCTGCAATGGAACGTTTTAAGAGAAGACTTGGGAATCTTGAGGACAGATTCTTTGATATTATTCCAAAGTCATTGGCATTTAAACCAATGGATAATGTGAAGGATTTTATTAATAAATTCATCTTAACAGATGAGCAGATTGATGTGGAGAGTCTTCGTATTAATATTGAAAATCTCAGTGATCTAGAAGAAGTTATTGAGCGTGCAAACAATCAACTAGAGATGTTACAGAAAATTGTTGGGAAATACGAGGAAATTCAGAAGAAAGATAAGGACATCTTGGTCAACGAGTTTCTGATTAATATTGCCAATATAGAGTACTTCAAGGAAGAGATTGCGACTAACCAAGAAAAAGTTCGAAGTCATGAGCAATATATCGAGGGCGGGCAACAGCAGGTATCTGAATTCGTACAAGAATTACGCAAGTTGAATGAGAAGATTATTGAATTAAGAGTTGCAGCAAGTTCCAACGAATCCAATCGATTGGTAGAGGGAATCAAGCGTAACATAGAGGAATTGAGTCACAAGAGATGCACTAGAAAAGTTAAAATCCCCGCTGGCGATGGAAGAGAAAAATG
>CAYIZP010000026.1:0-6445 GCA_964367905.1 uncultured Lachnospiraceae bacterium | reverse complement strand
ACAAGAGATGCACTAGAAAAGTTAAAATCCCCGCTGGCGATGGAAGAGAAAAATGAGAAGTTCAAGAAACTATCGAATCGTCTAGAAGAGGAATTAAACACAATTCGCAACAAAGACATGCAAATGGGCTTGCAGCTAAAAGAGTTGGATGAGATTGTTATAAAACTCCAAGTTCGTCTCCAAGAGTTGGAGAAGCGTAAGCTAGAATTCCCGAAAAATACAGTAAAATTGAAGACTGCTATTGAAAGAGAATTCTCCAAGCGCGGGATTAAGAGTAAGGTTTATATCGTAGCAGAGTTACTTGAAATTATAGACGAAGAGTGGAAGAATGCAGTAGAAGGGTATTTTAACACACAGAAATTCAATCTGATTGTGGAGCCAGAGTATTATCCGATTGCATTGCACGTATATCACAGAAATCAAAATGAGATTCATACGGCGGGGATAGTCAATACACGAAAAATCAAGCTAGATATGCCAGTCAACAACCAGACACTTGCCTATGTGGTGAAGAGTGAAAATCGTTACGCGAAGGCATATGCGAACTACGTGTTAGGACGTGTTATACGTTGCAATAACGTCGATGAATTGGAGAAACATAAGATTGCAATGACAGCAGATTGTATGCTCTATCAGGGATTTGTTGTTCGCAATCTTGATAGAGAAACCTATCGAAATCCATACATCGGTCAATATGCCTACCAGGTGCAATTAATCAATACAAGGGAAGAATTTGAGAAGCAGGTAAGTACAAGAGCGAAGTTTCGTAGGGAAAAGGAGAAGTTAGCAAATATCCTTGAAGTTTCTAGAGAATTTAATCCAAAACTAATGTACACCTACTTGCATGCACCACTACATGTTCAAAACCAAAGAGCACAATTAGAAGAGGAGAAGATACGACTAAAAGAAGCGAGTAATGATCCTACTCTAATAGAATTAAATATGCAGATTGAGAGAAACGAAGAACTGCATAGAGAAAAAGAAGACGAGAAGAATAAACTAAGTAATCAGTTGAACAAGCTTCTGTTACAAAAAGAGGAGAGACAAAGACTGATTGGTTCTCTTCGCATGGAGCAAAAAGAGTTGGAATCTAGATTTCATGAGAAGGCAGATGAAAACAATGAGTGTAGGATGCTTGCAGAGGACAAATACAAGCAGAATCGAAAGAGTAAGACACCAAAAAATATTGTAGATAACTTTAATCCACAAAAGTCCCAGTTTTCCAATGAGAGGGAGCAGTTACTGCATGGAAAAGAAGGACTATACAGTCTCCAAGAAACCTTCAATAACAAGCACGAGCAGGATTTCTTACGTGGTACAGAAGGGATGAGAGATTATATCGATGCTAAGAAAAATCTTGAGGCAGTAGAGCTGGTTCGTTTTGAAGAACGATTGAAGAAGGCGAAGGAGGACTGCGAGCAGATATTCAAGCAGGATTTCCTAGCAAAGATGAGGAATAACATTGAGAATGCAAGAAATGAGTTCAAAAACTTGAATAAAGCATTACAAGATATCTATTATGGAGAGGATAGCTATCATTTTATCATCACATATGATAAGAAGAAAGAAAGTCTCTACCGCATGATTACTTCTGAGAACAATCAAGAAGGTTACTCCTTGTGGACACAAGCCTTTGAAGCAGAATACAAAGAAGAGATGGCGGATTTATTTGCGAAGCTAACTACGAAAGACGATAAAGGCGATAAAGTTATCAAGGAGTATACGGATTATCGAGCTTATCTTGACTATGATATCGAGATTAGAAAGAAGAATGGCAAGGTACAGAAATTCTCGGCAATCTATGGAGAGAAGAGTGGTAGTGAGACTCAAGTACCTTATTATGTTGCAATTGCTGCTTCATTCTACCAGCTGTATCGATTTGGGAATACAACTAGAGTCATGCTTTTAGACGAAGCGTTTGATAAGATGGATGATGAGCGGATTAATTCTATGGTGGAGTTCTTCAACAGCTTGGAATTGCAAGTACTTATGGCGACACCACCTGCTAAAATTGAGATTATTGGGGAGCGTGTTAACACCATATTAACAGCTATTCGAGTAGGAGATAGCAGCATTGTAGAAGAATACGACTTGTAAAAGGTTAGTGTGAAAGGGCTGGTTATTAAGATGGACAAGTATGAAAAGAAGATTTTAAAGATTTTAATAGATAAATACGAGTCCAGCAAATCATTCTCTGGACAAAACAAAGTAAATCAAAGCTTTACAGTTATGATAGAAAAATTATTTCCAAGCTACATGAATGATGCGGAATATGATATCTTCTTAGGTGTAAATGAAGCAATTGAACACTTGGTAAACCTTGGATTTATTCAGGTTACAAAACAAAGGAGTCAAGTGATTATTCAGATTTCATTGGTGACAGGCGAACTAGAGGGTATCTATGCCTATGCAAAGGTGAAACCCCGCAGCGAGAGTCATGCCTTACTTAGGGAGGTGCTCGATCCATACAGTGAGAGAGATGATGAAATAGGGAATTATGCTAGAATACAATTAGAAAGAATTAGCGAGAATAAAAAAGTCGAACACTTCATAGGGGATATAGAGGAGTTACAAGATGTCTTGAAATTATGCGATTATCTGAGAGAAAATCAGCAGGAATCTTATATTAGGGATGTATCCATTCGTGTTCTGGGTGATTCGAAGAGGTTAGAGTACTTGCGAACAAAGGTGGAAGGCTTATTGTTTCAATATGGTGACTATGAAGAAAAACAATATGTATTAGAGGAATGTGGTGTTGTTCAAACTCCCACCTATGTGGTGATAAAAGGAAAGGGGCGGTTGATTTTTGACACTCAAATCATCGACCTTTCAGAATTAGGTAGTGATATTGCATTATCCACCAATACAGTAGCGAGATTAAAGGCTATCGAAGTAGAGGGGAGTCGCATTGTTACAATTGAGAATCTGACGAGTTTCCATACATACTCTGAAGAGGACGATTTTGTTATTTACTTAGGTGGATTTCACAACAAGGTAAAAGCCCAGTTTATCCAGAAAATCCATGAAGAAAATCCAGAGAAAGAATACTTGCATTTTGGGGATATTGATGCAGGAGGCTTCTATATCTACGAGCACCTAAAGAGGAAAACAAAGATACCGTTTGGATTACTTAGAATGGATGTAGATACATTGGAGGAACATAAAACTTCTTGGAAAATATTAACAGAGAATGACAAAAAGCGGTTGAGGAAGTTATTAGAAGATAGACCGAAGGCTTCTTATAGGAGTACGATAGAATATATGTTGGAAAATACTTGTAAACTAGAGCAAGAAGTGTGCTAGTCAGGTTGGGGAATAATCCAATAAAAAATAGTAAGAGAATGATTGATACCATTCTCTTACTTTAATAATTGCATCAATTACCCCAACAAGAAGTCAGCGATGTTTGAACCCTTACTAGTTGTGCGTTTGTAGATTTCAGTATAACCACACTCTGTGCAAGTAACAGTTGCAAACTTCTCTGTTTGCACATCAAAAATCTTAGATAAAGTGCTTCCAGTTGCTTGAAATTGTCCTTTATCATAGTTTGTATTATTGCATTTAGGACATGTAAAGTCGACCATTGGTTCACCCCCTTGGCTTAAGTTATATGTATGATGTATTTATAATATCAGTTTGGGGTGTAACATGTCAAGAATGAAGAAATTCCTCATAAGCGTCTATAATAAGGTCTACAGCTTTTTCGATGCCTACGACAGCAGTATCGATACAGAGGTTATAATTATCTAATTCATTCCATGTTTCGCCTGTTACAGAATGATAGTAATCGGAACGTATTTTGTCTATTTTCTGTATCTCGCGTTCCATTTCGCTTATTGTTTTAGTTCTATCCTCTGGAGCCTTTTCATAACACCGATTTATCTTAGCGTTAACATCTGAAGAGTAGATGAATACTGTAAATGGCTTGTTCTCGCGCAAGGTATAGTTTGCGCACCTACCGATGATGACAGCATTTCCTGTGTTCGCAAGCTTATCTAGAACGATTCGTTGTGCAATCTGAATCTTGCTCTCCAATGACTGTGAGTACTCAGCAAAGCTATTAGCAAATGTATATGGAAATTTTCTGGAAATCGTTGTTTCCCCATACTTTTCCACATGTTTTGGGGTTAGTTTACTTTCCGAATTGTCAATTGATTGTGATGATTCGGTTGTTTTTTATTTCTGCAGTCGTAGCAGTGTTATTGATTTCGCCAGCTAATTCGAATCTCTTTTTGGCTAGGATAACAGCAAAGATTTCGTTGATTACTGCAGCAGCAGCTATGGTGCCTTGCACAATGACAGCAGATTCACTATCGAAGGTACTTAGGGAGGTAACTGCCATCCCTGTAAAGATAAGAGATACATCCGAGTGAGGTAAAAATGTTAAGCCTAAGTATTTGCGAATATTACTAGAGGCGCCTGAAACCTTTGCACCTAGGTAAGTGCAAAAGAATTTTCCTAGACCTCGAGAGATAATGTAAACAAAAGTTAGGATTCCAGCACCAAAGATTAATCGATAGTCGAGTGGCGCAGATAGATTCAAGATCATAACCACAAGTCCGCTGGATACGATTGGTGCGACAGATGCAGTGATTTCTTCCATTTTTTCCTCGGATACTTTGTTGGTAACCACTGTAAACAGCGCCATTCCAATTAGCATGTAATTCATGGATGGAGAAGGTAGGATGAAGTTGTCGATTGAAAATGCTACAAGGTAAGAGCACACAATAACCCCTAACGTAATAGGTGTGTATAATTTTTTGTTATTTGTCAGTTTATAGGCATAACTAGCGAATTGTCCGAGAATGATTCCAAGCACGATAGGCAAGCCAATACTAATGACAATCATAAGTAGAGGCGATGCAGTTTCACTTGTGCCCATAGAAGCAATGAGAGCATTGATAGTGAAGAACACGACGATTGCAATGACATCATCCATGACTGCTACTGGTATCAGTGTCCTTGTCAGTTCGCCCTTGGTCTTATATTCGTTTACAATCGAGAGTGATGGTGCAGGTGCGGTAGCAAGAGCGATTCCCCCAAAGATTATAGCTACATAGAGAGGAATATTCATAAAATAGAATACGACTCCAAATACCAAGGTTACGAGGACGAAGGTTCCCAATGATTCGAAGAGGGTAATTGTTAGAACTTGTTTTCCGTAGGCTTTCATTCTTTTTATTACCAATTCTTTTGCAAAAAGCAAACCGACAGATAATTCAAAAAGCTGTGACATGGTGTGATACCAATGCGAAGTTGTAAGTTCCTCAGACATGAGATTCAATGCGTATGGTCCTAAAATCATACCAGCTATTAGAAATCCTAAGATAGCAGGTAGCTTTAATTTGCCAATGAGTTTTCCTACAACGATTGCGATAACTACAGCAGCTATCAGTCTTAAAATTAATAAAAGTAATTCCATATATTTTGTGCTCCTTATTCGAGGTCTGTTTTTAATCCATTTATATATATTCTGGCCATCTTTAGAATGGCATTTCCCTGCTCATATTTGTTTGCGATATCATTGTGAGCCTCCATTGTGAGGGTTGAATGGCTCTGTAAGACAGAGATGAAAGTCATTACATCCTCTTTTGTGACACCTTTTCCAAATGGAATATTGTTAAGATATCGCATAAAAACCTTTAGGTTTTCCTGCCTAAAATCTCTACTTAATTCTGACAACTCGGTAGATAGGTGATCTGGATTTTTGGCAAGGATATTTAAGAAAAAAGTACGATACTTAGGATATTCATCAAAAAAACTTAATCTCAATTGTAAAAGCTTAAGAACATTATCCTCATCATTATCGTTTTCTTTGATATTCTCAGTTAAATATTTTCTGAAATCATCAATACACTTTTTTGCACAATGCAGATATAGTTCATCCTTGTTTTTGAAATAATAATATAAGATTCCTTTTGATAAACCAGCGTGTTTAGAAATTTCACTGATAGAAGCTCCAGAAAACCCATGCTGATTGAATAAAAGGATGGCGCTATCTACTATTTTCTCAAGTGTTTCAATATTGTTGTTTTGAATAACCATAAATTACTCCTTTTGATTGAACGATTGGTCAACGCAGATAGAATATATTATTTTGAACGATTGGTCAAGCGTTTTTTAAAAATTCATGCTGAACTTGGGAAAAGATACTCTAGTGTATCTAAGAATAAGGTGTTTCGTTCTCTAGAAGAGAAGGAGATATTTTAGGAGCAGATTGAGGAATTTCTTCATATCTACTATCTATATTATAGAAGAAAGGCTGGCGATTTATCTAAATCTTAATCGGTTGTGTATTTTGGATGGTTGCCTATGTAATAGCAAACTTAAATGTACTCATATTAAGAAGAAAACTACCGAAGGTAGCAAGAACATTCAAAGTACCATTATGTCCTGTACTTCCAATGCTTGGGATCATCGGGAATATATTTATGATTATAAACAT
>CAYIZP010000025.1:0-45275 GCA_964367905.1 uncultured Lachnospiraceae bacterium | reverse complement strand
CTGCTTACATGCAAGCATGTCACAGATTCACTTTCATTCTACTGCAATGCTGAACAGTTGCACTAATACTCCTCTGGTAACTCATCCACCTCATCGCAACGAAATACTGGTCCGTCTTTACACACGTATTTGGATCCAATATTGCATCTTCCACATTTTCCTACTCCACACTTCATCCGAAGTTCCAATGTTGTGTAGACTTGTGACTTCTGGAATCCCAGTTCTTCTAATGCAGCTAAGACAAATTTAATCATAATCGGTGGTCCACATACTAAAGCTACTTTATCGGTGGTAAATTCCAATTCTTTCAGATAAGTTGGTACAAATCCCACATGTCCATCCCAACCTTCCTCTTCTCTATCAATAGTTAAATGAACATTCACACCTACTGTATTTTTCCACACTTCTTTGATTTCCTTCAGTTGCACTAAATCATCTGCTGACCGTGCACCGTATAGAATGTCTACACTCCCATAATTCTCTCTGTTATCTAGTACATAATTAATCACCGAACGAAGTGGAGCTAATCCAATACCGCCTGCAATAAACAGGAGATTCTTTCCTTTCAACTCAGTCTCTACTGGAAAATTATTTCCATAAGGACCTCTTACGGTCACTTGATCTCCTACTTCTATGCCATGCAGATAGTCGGTTAACTCTCCGCATTTTTTGATGCTGTATTCTTGATACTCCTTGTTGGTAGGCGATGAAGTAATAGAGAACATCCCCTCACTGATTCCTGGTGCGCAGATCATCGCGCACTGCCCAGGTAGGTGGTCGAACAACTTGCCTCCTTCTGGTGCATTGATGCGAAATGTCTTCACATCTGGAGTCTCTTGTCGAATATCTGTAATCACCCCTACTTTTGGAATTAATATATCTAATTTATAATTTGTATGACAGGAACATCCTTCACTCATTCTGGGTTGCCTCCTTTATCTTCAAAAGCCTTAATCACTTTCACAATATTCAATGACGATGGACACTTCGCTACACAGCGACCGCATCCTACGCAAGAATAAACGCCATCGTTATTTACTGGAAAATACACCAACTTATGCATGAATCTCTGACGGAATCTCTGCATCTGTGTCGTACGATTATTTCCATGAGCCATCATAGTGAAATCAGAATACATGCAAGAATCCCAACAACGATATCGCTCTACCTCTCTACCAGTATTATAGTCCTTGATATCATAGCATTGACAAGTTGGACAGACATAGGTGCATGTCCCGCATGCAAGGCATGCCTTGTGTAGCTTCTCCCAATGTTCGCTCTCGAACTTTTCTGTCAGATGCTCTCCGTCCCAGCCTTCTAACAAAAGATTCCTATAAGGTAATCTTTCCATAATTTCAACAACTTTTTCCTTATGTTCTTTGATAGTTTTCTCATCTTCCGAAGTCACCTCGCTCAAAAGCGATTGAACTTTTTCAGTGAGTTGTTCCCCCTTCTTCGTGTTTGCCCTCCAATAAAGCATCTCACCAATCGCCCAGGTAGACACATCACCCTCTGGTTCTGTTGCATCAATTCCAAATACTTTGCAGAAACAAGTTTCATCAGGCTCGTTACAAGTGAGTGAAACTAAGGTTGCACGTTCTCTTCTAGAAGCATAGAAGCTATCCACCGGTTCTACCAAGTACACCCGGTCCAGAACTTCAATTGCCTTGATATCGCACGCCTTGATTCCAAACACAACAAAGTCCTTGCTTGCGAGCTCTTCTGGTTCAATCGTGATGTTTTTCCCATCTTTCTTACATGTATATAATGTTTCACTCTGTGGAAAGAACAACTCCTTCGGGGATTTATTTGTCTCCTCTAGAAGATAGAGTTCCTCGCTTTCGCGAATCAAAGAGTATAACGTATCTAATTCTTCTAATACAATCTTGTACATCTCTTATCTCCTCTCTCCCACAACACTCGGTTCTGCATCATCTAATTCAAAATCCGTCAAAGGACCCTTCTCTTCAATGTCGTTACCCGCCTGGTATTCTCCATAGAGCCCATTGATTTCCTTGATAAATTTTCGATTAAATAATTCCAATGGAATCCCCTCTGGACAGACACGGCTACACTCCCCACAATCTGTGCAGCGACCTGCCACATGATATGCACGGATAATATGAAACATCTTCTCTTCGAAGGAATCCACATTCGCCTTCTGTACACTATCGAACTTGTTGCTGTCAAATACACATTTCCTACAGCTACATGCTGGACAGACATTTCGACAGGCATTGCAGCGAATACACTTACTAAGCTGGGATTGGAAATACGCAAACCTCTCCTCTGGCAACATAGCTTCAATCTCCGCAACTCGCTCAAACCGTTCTCGTGTTGAAGTCTCTATCGATTCTCCCACTATCTCGTCGAAGATCTTATGCTCCTTTCCCTTGCAGACTAAACATCGCTCCAACATTGCAGATTCATAGGTGCATGCCTTCTCCCCATAAATGGTTTCCACGGTTAAGGTTTCACTGCGATGCAACCCATCTGTGCCATCAATCTTCTCAATTCCCTTTATTCCCATTGCACGCATTTTCTCAATGTCTAACTTGCCTTGGCAGGCAACCCCAATGAGATAGACCTTCTCACGATTCACTCTGTGTTCTTTTAATAATTGATTGAAACTATAAGTATCACAAGGCTTTAAAAAGACCAAGGTCTTCCCCTCTTTCTTCGAGCCCTCTATCAGGTACTTGCTTAAGTTCGCTCCACAGAATCCATCATAGATAAAATCTTTCAATTCCGCCTCTGTTTCAAAATAAGCTGGTTCTGGATTATAGGGCAAATCGCCCCTCTTCCACCCAAGGACACGCGCCACCGTGCCGTCTGCTAATAATTCTTTCGCACGTGTGATTAATTCTTGCATCTAATGTCCCCCAATCTTACATTTTCTCCTAATTCATATATGGTCTCTACGAATTCGTTCATAGTGGTTGAAAATTTCACGCCCTCAGCGGCAGAAACCCACTCCACACGATTCCGTCCCTTCTCAATCCCTAAGTAATCCAACATAGAATAGAGCAATGTCATCCTTCGTCTCGCATAGTAATTCCCTGTAGAATAATGACAATCCCCTGGATGACATCCGCAGATAATCACACCATCGGCACCCTTCTCAAATGCACGCAAGATAAACATCGGATTCACACGACAGGAACAAGGAACACGGATAATCTTCACATCCGCAGGGTACGCAAGCCTACTACTCCCAGCCAAATCTGCCCCTGCATAACTACACCAGTTACAACAAAAGGCTACGATTTTAGGTTTAAATTCTTTCTTCATATCTATCGACATATGGCATCCACCTCCGCTAAAATCTGTCTATTCGAGAATCCTTGCAGATCCATGCAACCAGATGGACAGGTCACCGTACAAGCCCCGCAGCCTTGACACAAGGCATTATTCACAACTGCAACCCTTCTCATTTCCCGTTGTCCGTGGTCGTTAATCTCTCTCTCTTCGTAAGTAATTGCTCCATAAGGACAGACATTGGCACAGACCGAACAACCATTACAGAACAACTCGTCTGGCTTCGCTGTACAAGGATTAGTCTTCAGCTTATCCTTCGCAAGCAATCCGATAACCTTTACTGCGGCAGCCCCTGCTTGAGATACCGTTTCTGGAATGTCTTTTGGACCCTGACAGACTCCCGACAAGAAAATCCCTGCCGTCGGCGATTCCACTGGGCGAAGCTTAGGATGTGCTTCTGTTAGGAAATTGTTGGTAT
Source organism: uncultured Lachnospiraceae bacterium (assembly GCA_964367905.1). Lineage (GTDB taxonomy): Bacteria > Bacillota > Clostridia > Lachnospirales > Lachnospiraceae > CAUPWF01. The sequence continues at coordinate 41,539 of CAYIZP010000025.1, read as the reverse complement.
CGATACTTGCCGTCAACATCGTCGCAATATTTCTCACCGATGCCTCTGGCTCAATTGCAGTAGCAAGCACCACCATGTCTGCCTCGATAAGTTTCTGCTCATTCTGTAGCAAGTCTACTCCCTGCACCAACAACTTACCATCTGGCTGTGGTATCACCTTCCCAACTTGCCCCTTGATGTAATTCACTTCATATTCTTCCACCGCTCTTCGATAGAACTCATCAAAGTTCTTTCCTGGCGTTCTCACATCGATATAGAATACATGCACGTTCACGTCTGGATATTTGTCCCGAATGAGCATGGCATGTTTTGCCGTGTACATACAACAGATCTTGGAACAATAACTCTTCCCTCTTCGATCTGAACATCTAGAACCCACACATTGAATGAACACGATGTCCTTTGGATGTTTTCCATCGGAAATACGCTCTAGATGCCCCTTCGTTGGCCCCGCTGCATTCATAATTCGCTCTAATTCTAACGAGGTAATCACATCCTTGCTCTGCTGGTATGCATACTCCTCATATCGGTCTAATTTTATGGTATCAAAACCAGTAGCTACCACAATGGCGCCATATTTCTCTGTTATGATTTCATCTTCTTGTTCAAAATTCACTGCCCCCGCCTGACAGACCTTCTGACAGACTCCACATTTTCCTGTCTTGAACTTAATACATGCATGAGTGTCTATCACTGGTACATTCGGAATTGCTTGAGCAAATGGTGTATAGATTGCCGTTCGCGTATTCAGCCCCCGATTAAACTCACTTGGAGTCTTCTTGGAAGGACATTTTTCATAACAAGCCCCACAACCTGTGCAGGTCTTCATGTCCACATATCTTGCCTTCTTGCGAATATTCACCGTAAAATCCCCTACAAATCCAGACACCGAATCAATCTCACTATAAGTATGTATGGTAATATTCTCATGGGCAGATGCATCCACCATCTTCGGTGTCAAGATACATGCTGAACAATCTAAGGTAGGAAATGTCTTATCTACCTGAGCCATTCGTCCACCAATACTCGGTGTCTTCTCCACGATATCTACTTGATAACCTGCCTCTGCAATATCTAGCGCAGACTGGATTCCCGCAATTCCTCCTCCGATTACTAGAGCTCGCTTTGTAACCGCACTCTCCCCCGCTTGAAGAGGTGCATTCAAACTCACCTTTGCAATGGCTGCTCTAGCCAAAATCAAGGCCTTCTCTGTTCCCTCTTCTCGATCCTTGTGAATCCAAGAACACTGCTCACGAATGTTGGCAATCTCAACCATGTAAGGATTGATTCCAGCCTTCTCTGCAGCCTTGCGAAATGTCGCCTCATGCATTCTTGGTGAACATGCACATATCACAAGTCCCGTTAGATTGTTCTCTTTCGCAGTCTCCAATATCTTTGCTTGACCTGCTTCTGAGCACATATATTGATAATCCTCGGCATAAACCACATTCGCCTCAGACTTTACACTCTCTGTAACCCTTGCCACATCCACTGTAGATGCAATATTACTTCCACAATGACAGACAAATACTCCTATTCTCTGCACACTTCCTACCTCCTGTACCTTCTAAATGCACTCACCAACAATTGTTGAGGCACTTCTTCATCTAAGAGAGCTGGTATCTCCTCTGGCTTGATATAATTGCCATCTCTCTCCCTTATCACAATCTGCCTTGCTGCATCCACAATCTTGCCTGGTTTCACATCCCTAGGACATCGCTCAATGCAAGCAAAACAAGAAAGACACTTCCACAAGGACTCACAATTTGCCAAAGTCTTGACATCATCATTCACTAGATAAGAGACAAATTGGTGAGGTTTAATATCCATTTCCTCGAACACGGGACAGGTAGCCGAACACTTGCCACACTTCATGCATTTTCTCGGATTCGTGCCACTAATCTCCTGTACACGTCTTGCATCATTCTTCTTATGACTCATGGACTGCCACCTCCTTCACTCCAAGAGCCTCCGCTAGAAGCTCCGTGATATAGCAAATCTCAATCTCCTTGTCACCCTTGGAATGATTCAGATTATATAGACATAGTGGACAGGCTGTAATCAAAGTCTCAGCACCAAATCCTACTGCCGATTCTAATATATTCTCACACATCTTGCCCGCTAATTCCTTCTCCTTTAGAGATATGTAACCGCCACAACACTCGTTTCTATATGGATAGATCACAGGAGTTCCGCCAATAGCAGTGATAAACTCCTCCATAATGGTTGGATTCTCTGGATCGTCAAATTGTATAATCTCACTTGGACGGAGCAAAAGACAACCATAATAGGCACCAATCTTCCTTCCCGTAAGCGGATTCACCACCTTCTCCCGAATCTGGTCGAACCCAACATGGTCTCGAAGCACCTCAAGAAAATGTAAGACCTTCGTCTGCCCCTCATAATACTCAGAGAAATTCACGTAATTATTTACCCTCACACGAATATCCGCCACATTCGCCATATCATGATTCACACGCTTAATCACATGATGACAGGCAGAACATAGTGTCACCAAGTCCTGCTCCTTCTTTCTAGCCTTATTCAATGCTCGCACCGAAGCAAGCTTCGTTGCAATCTCATCTGTCCCAAGGGGATAGACCCCACCACAACACTGCCACTTCTTCACTTCTTCTAATTCAAATCCCAAGACCTTTGCCGAAGCCCTTGCATAGAGGTCAAGATCCTTAGCCTTAGACTTCAGGGTACACCCTGGGTAATAACTGTATTTCATAAAATAATCAATCCTTTCTTTTCCAGTTCATCTCTATTTCATAATATACATGAAAATCGAATAAAAATCAACGAAGTAGAACTCAAAGCAGTAGTTGTTTTCATAACTTGAAATACACTTCACCATTGAAAATAACATGAAAGTTTACTTGAATTATACTCATTATTATAGTAACATGAAAAGATAGACATTTTAAAATATAAAAAGAAATATTACCAAAAATTAAGTTGCTTTGAAAGGCTTGGGACATATACATGAAGGGAAAAAGCTATATCTCAAAACATATACTATCAATCATTGTGGTTATTGTAGTTATATTTATTGGAATATCAGTAAATTTGGTACGAGGAATTTCCGAGGATGCGATTATTGAATCTACCTTGGATGAATTAGAGCGGATTGGAGTTCAAAATCAAACACTCATGGAGAACAAACTCCAAGAGGTTGAACTTGATCTTTCACTTCTAGCAGAATCTATTGCAGCAAACAATATCGATAGTGAGCGTGTTGTGGAATATCTGAACACTCAATCACAAGTGGATAAATTTCAGAGTTTATACTATATAAGTCTTGATGGTAATGGTGTATCAGCTAAGGGTGAGGTGTATGACTTTTCGGAGAATGAATCTTTTCAGAACGCAGTGAAAAGTGAACTGCATTTGTCTGATCCAAAACAATCTCATCAGGCATCTGAAATTGTTTTTGAATTAGCAATGCCCATTAAGAAAAATGAAGAAACAACTGCTGCCTTGTTTTGTGAGATTCCTGTGCTGCTATTTCTAAATGCCATATCAGAAAATCAAGACTATGAGGGCGATGTATTTTTTGTAGATACAGACTTAAATATGTTTTTTTCAACAAGCAACAATCACGTTGGAGATGCTACTATTCCGGAACAAGATGTGAAAGAAATGGGAGAGGACAATGTTTCAAAAGCACAACGCAATATTATCAATAAACAAAATGGTGGTTTTTATTATGATTACTTAGGAACACCAAAAGTGATGGTTTATTACCCAATTGCAAATACAAATGTGGCGTTAGCAATGAATGTTCAAGTGGAAGCATTGAGTAGCGAGATTACAGAGGCATTCAATTATTTTGACCTGGTAGGAATTGTAATCTACTGGACAGCGATTGCACTTGTGCTCTATATTTCATTCACGCAAGCAAGGACCAATAAGCGAATACTAAAGGTCGCATATTACGACACTCTCACGGAGCTACCGAATTTGGCAAAACTTAAATTAGATATGAGTGAGGTACTAGAAAATAATAGACAAAAACCATATTCCATACTGGTAATAGATATTGATAATTTTAAAGCAATAAATGAAATGTTTGGATATGACATGGGGGATCGTGTTCTAAAAACAACAAAAATATTTTCAGATAGCCTCAAAGAGCCTAGTTTGATTACTGCAAGAATTGGAGACGATAAATTCGCGCTGTTTGCAGGCAATGGAATTTTTGATGATTTGAGTGATTTTGTAGCCAAGGTTTCAACGGTTTTTGATGTGGAGATACCTGAACTAGCTGATTATGCCGGTACCTTCAAGATTGGTAGATACAAAATTGAACTTGGAGAAACCAACGTAGAAGACATTATGTCGAAAGTGAATTTGGCGCATGCACGAGTAAGATCCCTTAAGGGAGAGATGTTGTGTGATTATGATGACGAGTTCAAGCAGCAAGTAATCACAGAAGCCGATATTTATAACAAGATGAATATTGCACTCGCAAACCATGAGTTTAAGGTATTCCTACAACCAAAATTTAGTGCAAAAAATGACAGACTTGTAGGAGCCGAGGCATTGGTTCGCTGGATTGGAGCAGATGGAACTATCATATACCCAAATAACTTTATTCCACTCTTTGAGCGCAATGGATTTATCGTCGAGATTGATCGCTATGTATTGGAACAGGTTTGTATCATGATTAGGCGTTGGACGGATGAGGAACTAGGCAACATAACCGTATCGGTGAATTGCTCTAGACTCAATCTGAGCAATCCATTCTTCGTTGATGGCATCGTTGCAATTGCTGACAAATACGGTGTTCCACATAATTGTATTGAAATAGAACTCACAGAGTCCACGACAATTTCAAGCGAAGGAACCATAGAACAGCTTTTTGATGATTTGCATAAAAATGGATTCAAAATATCCATTGATGATTTCGGAGCAGGATATTCCTCGCTAGGTATGCTCAAAAATCTCCATATTGACACCTTGAAAATGGACCGCAGCTTTTTTATCGGTGGTAAAGGTACGAAGCGCGATGACATGCTTATCGACAGTATCATTAAAATGGCGCACAACCTTGGGATGTATGTTGTAGCTGAAGGAATCGAAGCGATGGAACAAGTTGAACTTTTAAAAGATTTGAGATGTGATGCAATTCAGGGATATGTACACGCAAAACCGATGCCTGTTACTGAGTTCGAAGAAACCTATAATAAGCAGATGTACGAGAGTATCACCGTATAGTGATAGAATGATGTGAGTAATTATAATGAAAATAAGATACCTAGATTATTATGAGAAATTTGAATGTACTGCACACAAGTGTAAGGCAACATGTTGTGCCGGTTGGAAAATAGTCATTGACGATGATAGTATGCAAGAGTATTTGAAAAATACAACTGCATTTGGCAATCGTCTGCGGGCATCAATCGACCAAGAAGAAGAGGTGTTTCACCAAGATGATCAGAAGCGCTGTGCTTTTTTAAACAGAGACGATCTGTGCGATATTTATAGCAAATTAGGGGAAGAGGCATTATGCTATACATGCCAAACCTATCCGAGGCACATCGAGGAATTCGAAGATATGAACGAGGTTTCATTAGCAATTTCGTGTCCTGAAGTAGCAGAAATTTTATTGAAAACAAAAGATAAAATCAGCTTCTATGAGTTAGAAGATTCTGACTCTGAATACGAAGAGATAGATATCGAAGAACTCGACCCGATGTTCTATGAATTACTAGATCAAGTACGCCAGGAGATGTTTGCGATAATACAAGATCGTTCCATACCGATTGATATGCGAATTCAGTTAATCGAACGATATGCACGAGATGTTGATTCGCAGGTTGAGTTGAGTATTTTCTCCATCAATGATGTAATAGATGAATATAAGAATTACAATAAAAAACCAGATGAATTAACTTGTGAATTCAGCATGGAGCACCAGATTTCAGATGGAAGAAAAAGTTTTGAACGTTTATACGAATTAGAGGCATTAGATGATCAGTGGCATCCCTTCTTAAATAGGATAAAGAATGCGATTGGTGTCATCGACGAAGACGAGTTACAAAAAAAGTGGAAGAACTTTCAGACCACCCAGGATTTAGATATTATGAAGGAACAGCTCATGGTGTATTTTCTATATGGGTATTTCTGTGGAAGTGTTTATGACGGATATGTATATTCAAAAGCAAAGTTAGCAATCTTCAGTACAATCGTCATTGAATGGCTGTGGTTTGGCTATGAGCAAGTGAATCATCGCAGTATTACAATAGACGAGCAGATAGAGATTACATATCGATATGCAAGGGAAATCGAACATTCGGATGATAATATTTTATATTTGGAAAAAATTATATAAGAGGAGAGTACATTATGAGTATAGATAAAGGTGGAACACTTAACTGCAAGCGTTCAAAAGAAATGGAACATGAGTTGAAATCTTGCAACATGCTGAAATCCATATTGGGAACAGCTCCGTTTGGGGTTAATTTATGGAATAAGGACATGCTAAGCATTATGTGCAATGCACAGATATTAAACGCGTTTGATATTGAAAATGAAGAGGAATTTTTAGATAGATTTTATGAATTTTCACCAGAGTTTCAGCCAAATGGGGTATCCTCCAAGGAAATGTCACGGATAAATTTTGAGCTAGCCTTAAAAAATGGCAAACATATTTTTAATTGGATGCACATCACTCCAAATGGGGACAATTTCCCTTGTGAAATCACACTGGTTAAACTGGAGGGTCCATCCGATGAAGTCTATGTTGTTGGTTTCATAAAAGATTTACGAGCAGAATTTGATTACGAGCAAAACAATATAAATTATGATTTTTATTTCACCGACAAACTTCCGAAAAGTGTGTTAGTGGATAAAATGTCCGAGCTAACCAGTGAATGGTACTGTACATTTGACTTAAGAACTGGTAATTTACAGTACTATGGCAAACAATGGTTTCGTGCATTTGGTATGAATACCCAAATCACTGAAAATAAAATGTTTGAATTGAATTTCATTCACGAGGATGATGTCAAGATCTTTAATGAAATGATGGATAATGCCAAGTTGGGCATCACCAATTCCTATGAGATAAGATTTTTAAATGATAGTGGCAATTACAGATATAATAAAATTACGAGTGATCTTATATTTGACAGCAGTGGAAATCCTGTTTTTGTTGTTGGCAAAGGTATTGATATCCACGACCAACGAATAATCGAGGAACGCTCACAAAAAGATTTGCTTACCGATTGCTATAATAAGATAAGTGCCGAAAACATTATATCCGAGAAATTAGCTTCGAACAACTCAGCGAGTCATACGTTATTTATCATGGATATAGATGACTTCAAGTCAATCAATGATAATTTGGGTCATTTTTTCGGTGATGAAGTCCTAAAAGATATTGCGATGGGTTTGAAAAATGCCTTTAGAGATGTTGATATCATTTCAAGGATAGGTGGAGATGAATTTATCGTCTTTGTGGAAAATTTATCTGATGAAAAGCTGATTTTAGAAAAAGCAAAAAAAATACTTGAAGTGTACAGAAAGACTTATTCTGGTGAGTATAAAGATTATTCCGTTTCAGGCAGTGTGGGGATTGCAGTGTTTCCTCGTGATGGTGGTAATTATGAAGAACTGTACCAAAATGCAGACAAAGCACTAAATCAGGCAAAAATTCAGGGCAAAAACAGATTTTTGGTCTATTCAAGTGACTTTAATATCGGCACATCCGAAAGAAGCACTACAAAAATTGAAAATGCCAACAGAATGGCAAGTTCTTTCTTTGATTATGACCTCATTTCAACTGCATTTAATATTCTCTATGAGAAAGATGGAAGCCCTGAGGCTATCAACCTAACTCTTAGCTACTTATGTGAGAAATACGGAGCAGATAGAAGTTATATTTTTGAGTCCTTCGACAATGGTGAAACCTATGATAATACCTTTGAATATTGCAAAGAAGGAATCAGCAGTGAAATAAATAATTTACAAGGATTAGAGCGAAAGCTATTTGGCGAATTCATTGAAAAAGCACATGATAACATTCTCTACTCTAACGATCTAAATGAAACCTTTAAAAATGAAAACGCTTTTGAATTAATGGCAAACCAAGGCATTTTGTCGTTTGCACATGCGCAAATCAAACGTGATGGTGAAATGACTTTTTTTGTAGGACTTGATGACTGTACAAAAACAAGAATATGGTCAGAGAGAGAGATTAACAGCCTACAATATATCGGAAAGTTGTTATCGATCATTTTACAGGGGACAAGTTTGAGAGCAGAGCTAAACGAACTTACCAATACACTGACTACCAAACTGAATGATGAGCATTTTCTCATGGACTGCATTGAAATGCTACACTCTGGGAACGAACCAAATAACTCCCTGTACTCTTTGCTTGAAGCGGTTGCAAGTTACTATGACGCAGAGAGAAGTTATATCTTTGAAGTATCGGAATGTGGCAATTTTATCAGCAACACCTACGAGTATTGCAAATCAGGCCATACTCCTTATAAAGACAATCTTCAAAACCTGCCAATAGATGAGCTTAGTTTTTTTCTCAACAATTGTAAAACCCAAGGGTCATTCCATCTCAATATAAATGAAGTTGGCAAAGATTCGCTTGAATATGAACTTATGGCACTGCAAAATCTCACTGATATTATTATCGGTGCAATTCAAACAAAAGACAATGAAGTAACAGGTTTTGTAGGCGTTGACAATTCCATGAAAAACCAAGATAAAACATCAATCATAAGCACAGTTGCAAAGTTCACGGCAACTTTTCTTGATGAAACAGATTATGTAACTAAACTCAATAAACTCAGTTATTATGATACACTTACAGGAGCTAAAAACAGGCATAGCTATAATCTTGCACTAAAAGAGATTGATAAGGACATCGACAGTTTAGGCGTTTTATATGTTGACATCATGAGACTTCGTTTAATCAATGAATCTAAAGGCATAAATTTTGGCGACAGTGTTTTAATAAAACTATCGAATATTCTACATGAAATTTTTAATGATAGTGTTTTCCGTGTGGGTGGTGATGAGTTTGTAATACTTTCCGAAAACATATCCGAACATGACTTTGAGCAACAAATTGTTTTGCTAAAAGATAAGTTAGCATTAGAAAAAGACTTCAATGCATCCATCGGCTATACATGGAATAGAAACTTCGGGTATACAAGTAACGATTTAAGTGCTATGAATGCGGGCGGAACCTATGGTCGTATTTTGCTTGAAAATTTAGAGAATGAAATAAAATCTGGCAAATATATTGTGTATATACAACCACAAGTTACTCTTTCAACGGGAGCCTTTGAGAATGCTGAGGCACTTGTAAGGCGTATAGGCGCCGGTGGTGTACTTCAAGCTCCTGTTCACTTCTTACCATTTTATGAAAAAGAAGGTATTATTTCAAGAATTGATGAATTTGTTTTTGAAACAGTTTGCAAGGCAATGAAATCCTGGAAAGACAGTGGAGTTCAAGTTCTCCCGACTATGTCAGTCAACTGTTCTCGCATGACTATTTCAAAAGAAGGTATTGTCGAAAATTTTGCAAATATATGTGATAATTATGGCATTGATCGCTCAAAGCTAGTTATTGAAATAACAGAGACGATAAATGGGCTAGGTGAAGATTATTTAGCAGAAATCATTAAGAAGTTTTCAGCTGCAGGATTTTTGGTGTCACTTGACGATTTTGGTAGTGGTTATTCCAACTTAAACTCGCTGATTGCATCTGATTTTGACGAAATAAAAATCGACATGAAGATCATTAATGGCGTACACAAAGATAAAAATTCCAAACTGTTAACAAAGACTTCCATTTACTTGTGTAACGGTCTGGATAGTCTTAGTTCCGTGGCCGAGGGGGTTGAAAGCAAACTGCAACACGATACTCTCTGTGAAATGGGTTGTAATCTTGGCCAAGGTTACTATTACGCAAAACCTATGCCTATTGATGAGTTTACGAAGAATTATATCAAGTTATAAGTTTAATACATAGACAAAAAGAGGTGGAATCAAGCTCCGCCTCTTTTTGTCTATCACATTCTATCATCTTTTATTTTACATCTGATTCATCAAAAACATCCCCGCACTCTGGACAGAATTTCGGTGGATTCTTTGGATCTTCTGGATTCCATCCACACTTGTCACATGCATATAGAGGCGCTTCTGCTGGCTTCTTACTTCCACATTCTGGGCAGAATTTTCCTTTGTTCACTGCACCACATGAACAATCCCATCCTTCTTGTGGAACTGGTTTTGGTGAACCACACTCCAGACAAAACTTTCCTCCATTGTCATTCTTACCACACGAGCATACCCATGTCGCTGCAACTGCCGCTGGTGTCGCCTGTACAGGAGATGCAGTAGCTGGTGCCTCTGTTGCAGGTGCCGCTGGTGCGGCTTGCTGCTGTTGTTGAAATTGTTGTTGCTGTTGTTGCTGCTGTTGCCCCATCTGGAATAGATTCTGGCTATTCATGCCGCCTGCATTTCCTGCCATATTCATTCCCATGAATCCCATCATAGCACCCATGCCACCTTCGTTTTTCGCCGCGTCTTGCATTGCAGTTGCCTGTGCGCCTACGAGATGAGCCGCAGCCATAGTTGGATTTCTAAAGGTTGCATTACGTTGCAATTCTTTAATCATTGCCTCGTCTTCTTCCGAAGCCTTCACAGAAGATACTCCAAATGAATTGATTTTCAAACCACGTAGCTCGCCCCATTTCTGAGACAATACTTCATTCAATGCATCTGCCATCTCCATGGTGTGTCCAGGCAAAGCACTATAGCGAATTCCCATTGCTGAAATCTTAGCAAAGGCTGGTTGCAGTGCTGTCATAAGCTCTGACTTCAACATACCATCGATTTCACTACGATTATAATCGTCGCTGATATTTCCACAAACATTGGTGTAGAATAACATCGGGTCAACAATTTTATAAGAATACTCTCCATGACAACGAATTGAGATATCAATATCCAATCCGATGTTTTGGTCAACTACACGGAATGGTACAGGACTTGGTGTTCCATATTTATTTCCGATAATTTCCTTTGTGTTGAAATAATACACTCTCTGATCTTTCCCTGGTTGCCCGCCAAATGTAAAACGCGCCCCTATGTTCTTAAATGTATCAATAATATTCTTCCCTAAATCTCCTGCAAAAATCGATGGTTCTGTAGAACTATCGTATGTAAACTCTCCTGGTTCTGCACATAGCTCTACTACCTTGCCATTATCGACAATAATCATACATTGTCCATCTGCTACTGCAACAACCGACCCACTACTGATGATATTCTCTTCCCCGTTTTTATTGGAGCTTCTTCCCGTAGTCTTTGGTTGCCCCTTTCGCACCAAGACATCTGGCTCGATTGCATCACAGTAGATAAACTCTTTCCACTGATCTCCAAGTATACCTCCTGCTGCCCCTGTGATTGCTTGAATTAATCCCATCTATTCTTCCTCCTTAAACTGTAATTTCTATATGTATTTAATTTTAAATCATTACAGCTAAAATTACCACTAAAATTTTCAAAAAGGAATTCTTAACATCACATCAAACACAAGCTTTTCTCCATCCACACGATATTTTTCTATCAGATGTGGTCCACAACTTCCCGAGCCAACCCCCGACATATGACTATCAATGCATAGCGTCACATAATTACTCTTTTCCAACTCATAATTATGCCTCTTGCTTCCAAGCTCTTCTTGCGTATAGCGAGAGGCGTTGAATGAAAATGATTCTCCGAATACTGCAAGTTCACTATCTTCATTGGAAATCTTAATATACTTACAACCATAATGGCTTCCATTCTCTTGAGGCTTGATATAATCCTCATGCATGGAGTCTACTGTGGTTTGAAATCTTCCATAATAACTTGCACGCCGCTTGTCTATATAGCTTTCAAATGGTCCATATCCGCGATACTCTACTTCGGTAAAATCCTTTGGCAAGAACATACGAACTCCGAATCTAGGAAGATATGGAAATACTGGATCCTTCCTTCCCTCCATTAATAACTGAATGCTACCATCCCCAAAGATACGGAATATGCTCGTTACATGTAGTACATTTTGTAGGAAAATCGCACCAATTCCTACTTGGAAAATGACTTCTATTGATCCACTGGCTTCTTCTGATTCCTGAACTTTGCTCTCATATACTCTCACGGTTTTTCTATCGTAACCTGCATTAAGCCATTCTTGCAAAATCTTATTATCATCATCCATCGGAGCACGCCAGATATTATATTCCATCGGACGCAGGAAATAGATTTTCTGGTCTGCTATAAATTCATCCATCATCCCAGTGAATTTATCGAATTTACATCGGAATTTTGAACCACGAACTTCAATATATCTCTCTGTCTCAAGGTGATGCAATCCCGTTTGCATCTTTGGTTCGAATCTAACATCTTCCCGCACAAGCAGAATTTGGTCAAATCCCATCAGGCTACCAGATGGAAGAAGTGGAGTCTCACAATTTGTAAAATACTGTAGCATAAGATATGCATCCTTTTGATTGTCTTCTACTTTTTTATAAGGAATCGGACATATTTTTTTCTCGTGGGGCGCTACATTGAAATCCGCAAGAATCCCCTCTTGAACAATCTTGTCATCTACCACATAACTCCAATGAATATCCAAACACTCCCTACTGTTGAGAAAATCCATTGTATTGAATAATATGAACTGCCCTTCCTCCATAGTTGCACGGATTGGGCGCGCCACATTCTTATATTCAATCAATCCCGTGCTTGGTGTTCTACTTGGGTCAATCATTCCATCTACGCAGAAGTTTCCGTCATTTGGAAATTCTCCAAAATCTCCACCATACAGATATTTATCTTTTCCATCTACTGTTTTCCCATCATAAACACAGTGGTCATTCCATTCCCAAACAAATCCCCCTGCACAGTTATCGTATTCATAGAATACTTCAAAATAATCTTCAATATCTCCAGGTCCATTTCCCATGGAAGAGATATATTCACAGAGTACTAATGGCTTCTTCGCGCCTTGTTCGCAATACATCGCAGATTCCTTCGGAGGCATATACATCCTACTGTAGATATCAATATTAGATAAATCATTCTCATGGTCTAGCATCTGATAGATACTTCCCTCGTAGTGCACGAAATACGCAGGATCTTCCTGTTTCACCCATGCGGCCGCCTTCTCCATATTGATGCCATATCCAGCTTCATTTCCCAGAGACCACATCACAACACAGGCTTGGTTCTTGTCTCGTATGACACAGCGCTGGACCCGATCCAGAATCGTCTTCTCATATGTCGGATCACTGCAAAGCAAGCCAAAAGACGTGCTACTAATAATTTCATCTTCATAATTGTAATTGGAACGGCCTCCTGCATAGATGTGCTCCGTATTGTGCGTCTCGATATCAGCCTCATCTATTACGTAGAATCCTAATTCAGAATACAATTCATATGCCCAAGGTGCATTGGGATAATGACTGGTACGAATGGCGTTCATATTGTGTTCTTTCATGAGTTTCAAGTCGTGAAGCAACTGCTCTCTACTGATGGTATAGCCCGTCAATGCATTACTATCATGGCGATTGGTTCCCTTGAATTTGATATTCTGCCCATTGAGATAGATGATGGCATCGCGAATTTCAATCTGTCGAATTCCAACTTTCTGCTGAATCGTTTCTCCTCCCGCTTGCATAATCAGAGTATATAGATATGGCGTTTCTGCATTCCATAGTTTTGCATCTGTTACCTGAAACTCTACCACAGATTTTTCTAAATTAGATTCCTCGATTACTGTACCACAGGGAGCAATTAAGCTGTAATTGACTTCTTGCGCATTACCACTCCACTCGGTTCGAACCGTAATCGTGGATGTCTCTCCTACCTTTGTCTTAATAGTATAATCGCAAATATGCACCTTCGGTCTTCTAAGAAGATATACATCGCGGAAGATTCCCGTCATACGGAATTTATCCTGATCCTCAAAATACGTTCCATCACACCATTTTAAAACCAGGACGCACAAAGTATTCTCACCCACTTTCAAAAACTCTGTAACATGGAATTCTCCTGTAGAATGGGACACCTGATTATATCCGACGAACTTCCCATTTATCCAGATATAATAACAAGAATCTACCCCCTCAAAGTTCAGATAGTACAACTCCTCCAAAGATTCTATGGGGAACTTCTTAACATAGGCTCCACAAGGATTCTCCAATGGCACATAGGGTGGGTCGAAGGGAATTGGCATTTTTACATTGGCGTACTGATGCTTCTCGTACCCCAACACATTCACACAACTAGGTACTGGAATTTCATCATAATCGGTATCTATTCCATCTATAAATTCTTCTGGTACCTCTAGAGGATTTTTATACCAATAGAACTTCCAATCTGTTCCACTCAAACCAATGGTTGCATCTCCCATACGTTCTCTGTAGGGAATAAAATATGCCCGATTCTCTTCCTTTCCTACATGAAGCGTCTGAGGATCTTCGTAATATTTTTCTAATCTCATTCTTCACTACCTCACTCTTTCATACTCTAACTTTAGCTCTGGATAAGGAATGGTTCCCAGTGTACCTGCCTGTGGCAATGGTGTCTCTAATCGTTCAAGTAGATAATCCCCAGTTGCCTTCATATTCTCTAATACCCTCGCCTTCAACTCTTCCTTAATCTCTTGATATTCTTCACGGTCTGATAGGTTATGTAATTCATATGGATCATGTTCCAAATCGTATAGTTCATCAATATCTTGTGGAATAAAACTATATTTATATCGTGGTGTCTTCACATAACGTATCTCGAAGCTATGCCCATTGTATTTGTAGTAATTACCAAATGCAACCTTCTCTTCTTCTACCTCATAGCTCGCATCTAATAGTGGTGTCAATGACCTTCCATTTTTTGCCTTGAATCCTGACAAGTCAAAGAAAGTCTGTGCAATATCTAGTGTGGTGCAGTACTCGTCTCGCTTGAACCCGCTCTGATTCCCATTCAAGTCCTCACAATAGACCAATGGTGTCCGAACCACCTCTTCATAGAAATATGCATCCTTATCAAACTTTGCATGTGCCCCAAGCATCTCTCCGTGGTCTGAGGTAAAGATGACCCTAGTCTTTCTATCTCCTGAACAAGCTTTCGCCTTCTCCAATATCTCCCCAATCAAATCGTCCATCATCGTCACACAACCATAGTATGCTGAAATGGTCTTCTTCCAGTTTTCTTCTGTAAAATCATCCGTTGCCACACTCGGCCACCAGTTGCGAATCTGATGCCATGGCTTATTCATAAACGTATCATGGAAGTTCTCTGGCAACTCCATCTCCTCTGGTGGATACATACTGAAATACGGCTCCGGTAAAGTACTTGGGAAATGTGGTCCTACAAATGATGCCGTAAGGCACCATGGTTCTCCCTGATTCTCCTCCAAGAAATTCAAAGCCTTCTGAGTCACTTTGTATTCGAACCGCTCCGATACACTCTCGATTTTTGCATAAAAAGGCAACTTATTCCCATCTTTCTCTGGTACAAATCGTTCCCCCAAACCTGCAATTAATTGCCCTCTCTCTGTTACAAAAGGAATTGATTCAGGTGATAGATGCTTAGACGGATCCCCCTCCATCCTACAGATATCAAACTCTACCTTCTTATCCTCAGTCTGCCAATCATAACCTAGATGCCACTTTCCAAAATGACCAGTCTTTCGTCCACTCTCCACCATGGCATCCAACCAAGTGAAAGCCGAATTCGGCAGATATTCTTGAAAACTTCCCCCAACATCACAATTGTCAATCACACCACTTTGGTGAGGATACAACCCCGTAAACAAACTTCCCCTAGCAGGTGTACACAGCGGACAAACAGTAAAACTATTCAAAAAGTCCACAGATTTCTCTGCTAACTTATCAACATTAGGAGTCTTCACAACCCGATGCCCATGAGCCGACAGGCAATCCGCCCTCCACTGATCCGTAAATATAAACAAAATATTATCCATCTTCTTCTCTCTCCTTCTATAACATTTTCTATTCCTAGATAATTGGGAAACTCTATACATTCTTCAATTGTAGATACAACGAAATCATTATAAGCAATGCTCTTTGGCGTAGCCGGCACTTTGATATCGTATTTGGATATCTTAGTACCGCTGCTAACGGCAACGAAGCGGGAGCGGGCTTGCTGGAATGATTTCAGTGTATCTACAATAACAAAATTTGACTGTTTCTCAATTATCTAAGAAGTAGGTATCTGTTTGCTCAACAGATACCTACTTCTCGGTTACTTATGCTTTCGGAAACCAAACACTCATGTCCGATTCTTCTCTGTTCGCCCATGTGTAATATGGAATAAACTTCACTTTCTCTCTATGTTCTTCTGTGATGAGTTCATAGTATAGCTCGTCTTTTTGTTCACGGACAACAGCATCTGTCGTAATCGTTACTACTCCATTCAGCATCTCTTCCTGCTCCACTACATAGGTCGCCTTTACATCCAGATAGATATCATCTAGCTTAACTGTATTGTCACACCCTTCCGCACAATATACGATTGGTCCTCGCTTGATGCAGATCATCCCTCTGTCTTGTTCCACATTGGCATTGGCTTGCATAAAGGTCACGTCCATCGGCAATTCTATTTGAATTACACCTCCTGTATTGACCTGAACCTTTGCATAAGTGCCGCCCTGCACTTCCTTGCCATTCACAGTTGGTTTCTTGCACCACGATGGAATTCTAATATTGATAGAAGCATTGTCTGCCTCTTTTACCGCAATCTTAATCGAACCATCCCATGGATAGTTTGTCTCCATCGATAACTTGGCGTTCTCGCCTTCATAATCACAATTTGCAAATAAATTCACATATACTTCTGATTCCGACTCTCCATAAATCCATCTACCGATTCCAGCCATGGTACGGAATAGTTGTGGTGGACAACACCAACAAGTGAAGGTATGCCATCTTTTCGTCGCCTTGTGTGCATATTGCTCATTGAGCTTGTGATTCTCATCTGAAATATCCACTACATATGGAATCTGCACCTCTTTTCTATAAGATAATGGGTTAGAGTAGAAGTAGCGTGTTAGACTTAGGTTCGATCCAGAGATTCCTGCATTATACAGAATCTGTTCTGCCCAATCTCCGTATTTTGTCTCACCCGTTACCGCTAACATACGCATCATCCACATTGCTCCACCTATGTTCGCACAAGATTCATTGTATGCTATCTTATTTGGCAATACATATTCTGTCGCATGGGATTCAAATGTCACATTACCACGCTCTGAATGTCCGATAAAGTCTGGACACATCCCTCCTGTGATATAGACTCTCTTCGCTACGAGATCCTTCCAGATTCTATCTAGTGCATCCATGAGTGCGGTCTCTCCTGTCAATGCATACACATCGGTAGCCCCTGCATATAGGTAGGTAGATGTGACCGCGTGACCCACTGCCATGAATTCTTCTCTCAGAGGAGTCTTGTCTTGGTTCTGATCCGTTCCACCTGGTTGGCTTCCCCTCATATTTACAAATACTTCTGCAAGCTTGATGTACTTGTCATTCTTGGTTTCCTGACCTAATTCACAGAGTCCCATAATCTGACTCGGATTAAATCCAAAATGTGCCAATTCTACTGGGTAAGGACTAAATACATCCCAGAGGTAGTCTGCCAACTTCTTCGCGCACTCAATCATTCTGCGATCACCTGTGATTCTCACATGAGCCACAGAGAATGTGAAAAAATGGCCCATATTGTATAATTCATGGTTCATATAATCCACCCAACGTTCTCTGTCGGTACAAGTAATCTGCGTACTGAGATAACCATCTTCCTCCTGCGCTCCCTCAATCCAAGGCACATAAGTATTGATGATGTCTAATACTTTTTGATCTTTTGTGTTTTGATACACATAACAACAAGCCTCTAAGAACTTGTAGCAGTCTCCGTCCGACCACTCTACTCCGAAGAATTCGCCCTCTACCATGCCCGCTGCAATGCCAAAATTCTTTAACTTTGCTGAATTTGTTTCACAAAGCAATGCACCTAATTGGCTTTCGATAATCTCCATGTAATTCTCTGTCCTCTTGCCCCAAAACCCACCATGTAAGGTGCTATTTTGTATCTCGGCAAAATGAAAGGTTCTAAACTTATCCATTCTGGTTCTCCTCTATCGATTTCTATTCAAAACTATCTCTTGATTGATACTCGCTTGATATAATAATACTCTTCTAAGCTATAAGTCGAACAATCTTTTCCAACTCCACTTTCCTTCAATCCACCGTGAGGTAGGTTGAAATCATATAGTGGCTCATTGACACTGACACTTCCTGCCATAATATTTTCACTCAGATACAATGCCTTGCTTAAATCATTGGTAAATACATAGGCTGCTAATCCATATTCTGTGTCATTTGCCATCTCCACAATATCGTCTGCATCTGTAAATGGAATGATGGACATAATTGGTCCAAACACCTCTTCTTGGTACACTTTCATCTCTCTTGTCACATTCAGTAAGATGGTCGGTTGGAAGAAATATCCTACACCTGTACGTTTTCCTCCTGCTACCAATGTTGCGCCCTTTGCTACCGCATCCTCTGTAAATGTAACCATATCATTCGCCGCTGCATCTGTGGCAATTGGCCCCATCAACACCTGCTCGGAGTCATCTCCGACTGCCAAGGTGATTCCATCCACAAAGGCCTTCACCTCTGCAACAAACTCATCCAACACATCTGCATGAATAAATACACGGTTTGGCGATACACACACTTGACCTGCATTTCCATATTTCAAATCGCAAGCGAAGAATGCTGCTTTCTTCACATCCGCATCTGGCATTACGACAAATGGAGCATTTCCACCTAGTTCTAATGAATAGTGTCTTAAATAATCCGCACTATCCTTGATGACTTGCTTCCCTGCACTACTTGACCCAATCATGGTTAACATCTTAGGAATTGGGCTAGTACTTAGTATTGGTGCAATGGTGCTTGCAGGACCCGAAATAATATTGATGACCCCTTCTGGGAAGTGTTTCTGTGCCATTTCTCCAATCTTCAGCGATGTCAATGGTGTTACTGAAGATGGTTTCAATACGCAAGTACAACCAGATGCCAATACAGGACCCAGCTTATATCCCAGATTCAAAATCGGGAAGTTCCATGCCAAATATCCAACTACAACTCCAAGCGGCACATGATCAACCATGTTGATATGACTTCCATTTTTATTTGGTATGATTTTTCCGCACAATCTCTTATTATCTTCGTTAAAGAAGTGTAAACAATCAATCAGCATCTTATAGTCATAAGTCGCATTCGCTAGAGGCTTTCCTGTCTCTTCCATCAAAAGTGCTATCAATTCCTCTTGTTTCTCAATCAATTCTTCACGAAATGCTAAGATACAAGACCCTCTTTCTTCTATGCTCATCTTGCTCCACATACGAAATGCTTGGTCTGCTGCTACCAGTGCTTCCTCACATTGTGCTGCATCTACTGCCTTGTATTCAGCCATTACTTCTCCAGTTGCTGGATTCATGACTTTCTCAATTCTACCTGCTCCTTCAACGGCTTTCCCGTTAATACTCATTAAATACATGGTGGTACCCCTTTCTATTTACGATATTTATCTCTGCACACGTCCGCTGGCATCTCCTCCAGCCAATTTCTCAACTTCTGCTACTGTTACTAAGTTATAATCATTCTCAATGGTTTGCTTCAAACAACTAGCTGCTACTGCGAATTCAATGGCATCTTGTGGCTTCTTCTCTTCCATCAATGCGTAAATCAGTCCGCCTCCGAAACTATCTCCACCGCCCACACGGTCTGTGATATGAATCAGATATTTCTTAGAGAAATAGCATTCTCCATCTGCGTAAAGCATTCCCGCCCACTCGTTATCACTTGCAGATATGGAACCGCGTAAGGTAATTGCTACATTCTTGAATCCAAATCTCTCCACCATCTGTTTTACCACATTTCTGTAACCTTCTGGAGATAATTTTCCTGTGGTTACATCTGTATCGTCTGCTTTGATTCCAAATACATCCGCAGCATCTTCTTCGTTTGAGATACAAACATCCACATATGGCATAATCTTGGTCATAGTCTCTTGTGCCTCGGCCTTGCTCCATAGATTGCTTCTGTAGTTCAAGTCGCAAGACACCTTAATCCCCATCTCATGTGCCTTTTTTGCAGCATCGAATGTTGCCTGTGCTGCCTCTTCGGATAGTGCTGGTGTAATTCCTGTAAAATGAAACCACTCTGCCCCATCGAAGATTTTCTCCCAATCATATTTCTCTGGTGCATAAGTTGCTAGGGCACTTCCTTTTCTATCATAGATGACCTTACTTGGTCTCTGAGATGCTCCTTTTTCTAGATAAAGAACTCCGATACGGTCTCCATCACGGATAATGTCCGAAGTATTAACACCAAATCTTCGAAGTGAATTGACTGTCATCTGCCCAATCTCATGTTTCGGTAATACCGTCACATAGTGTGCATCCATTCCGTAATTTGCCAAGGATAATGCCACACTCGCTTCTCCACCCGCATAGGATGTGCAGAACTTATCTGCCTGTACAAATCTCAGATATCCCTCTGGATTTAGTCTCAACATTATTTCTCCAAAAGTCACTACTTTTCTCATCGTCTCTTCCTCCAAACTAAACTGCTTCAATTGCTCTGATATATTCTCTCGCCGCTTCTGTAATCTTGTCAAACTCGCCATTCTTGATTAAGTCTAAGCTTACTAGGGAACCACCTACTCCTGCTCCTACACAGCCTTTTTTTAGATACTCTGCCACGTTTCCTGCATTGATTCCTCCAACAGCGAGGTATTTGATATGACCAAATGGTCCACACAATGCCTTCACATAGTCAGAACCTAGATTCCCTACAGGGAATATTTTTACAAAATCAGCTCCTGCAGCCACTGCCTTCATCGCTTCAGTCCCTGTTAATGCTCCAGGCATAGAGATTAATCCCAATTCCTTGGTTCTCTTTATCACTGCTTCATTCACATCTGCAGAAATGATAAAATTCGCTCCTGCTTCATATGCTCTATCTACTAAATGCGGGTAAGACGCTGTGCCACAACCCACATACATTTTTCCTTTCATCGCCTTAGAAACCGCTTCGATACAAGCATCCGTGTTTCTACTTTCTGGGTCCTTCATATTAAATGTAAACTCAAGAAGACATATCCCTCCTTCGTATAAGGCTTCTGCTAATTTCACAGCATCTTCTGGATCCACACCGCGTGCAATCGCTATAATTTTCTTCTCTTCTATCACTTTTATAATTTCACAATTATCCATATTCTTCCTCTCTTCATATAACAGATATCCGATAACTATTACTCCATTAAAGTGGATTTTTAAAATCCACTTTTCTTACTGAACTCCACCTCTGTTTCTATGAGCTGCTTTTAGATGGTTTTCCATCATTAATTTCGCTTTCTTTGCATTGCCTTCGGCAACTGCATCATATATATTTCTATGATAATGATATTCTCGCTCTAGATTATTCTTCGTGTTTGTAGAAGTCTTAATCACTTTATCTAGCAATCCTGAATATGCATTTACAATGACAGATAACATCTTGTTTCGTGAACATTGTGCTAACTTTCTATGAAACTGATGATCAATATTCAAATATTCATCTCCAATTTCATCAAACTCTTCCATCTTCTCGATCAAATCATGTAATTCATCCAGTTCTTCTTGTGTAATTAAATCCGCTGCCTTCTCTGCTGCCTTGGTCTCCAGAATCCACCTTACTTCTAACACATCTTCATCTTCTAATTCTTCTAACTCGAACATATCGTGCATGGATTGTGTAAGCACTTTTACACCATTGTTAATCACGAGGATTCCTTTGCCGTGAACACGTTTCACGAATCCACGTACTTCTAAGGTTCGAACTGCTTCACGAATGGTAGCACGTGACACTTCTAGTCGCTCACTCAGTTCTCCCTCACTTGGGAGATATCCATCCTGATTGTATTGATTACTCATAATCATCTCTTTGATTTCAAGAACCGCACTGTCTACTCTTGTCATTGTTTATTCCTTCCTACTCTATCCTATCCGTTCAAGGCTTCTGTCTAAGTACTTTTCTTTATATGATAACTTATAAGCCCTTGTTTTGCAAGGAATTATCTCCATTCCATTTCCACATTAACTATTTCACATAATTGGGAGTGCGCAAATTGCACACCCCCATTACGCATTGGACAAAATCTATTCTGCTAACATCTCGTCAACACGAGTCTTAACATTTGCAATTGCTTCTTCTAATGTCGCTTCATCTACTAAGTATTTTTGCATTTCTTCTCCATAGATTGTATCGTATTCTACTGGGTTCTTTCCTGTAATCTTTTCATTCAAGAAGATTGTATCAGGATTAGCAAATACTCCCAATAAGATGTCTAGAGTTAAATCGTCATCTGCTAATATTTCAGAAGCTTCCACAAATAGGTTTGATTGCTCTACTGTTCTCACTGCTGATTCGGTTGTATCTGAATATTTTGCTGCTAATTTCACTAAGTCCATAGCAACTTCTACTGAGAATGTTGGGTCTGCTGCTGTAATTGGAACGATATATCCATTTACAATACCCCAAGTCTTTTGCTCTTCTCCTTCGTCAACTGGCATTGGTGCTACACCAACTTTCCACTCACGTGGATAGGATTCGAAGTCCATTGCCCATGATAGATTCCAACCGCCACCGATTGTCATACCGTATTTACCATTCATGAAGTCTGTAGGTCCTGTCTTTGCTGTCAATGCATTTGCGTGTGTAGGTGTTGACTCATCTACATGCATCATGTTGTAAAGACGCTCTACTGATGTAGAGAATGCTGGGTCTTCAATATTAGACATTCCATCTGCATTGAAGAATCCTTCTCCACCACCTAATTCCATGATTGCTGATCCATAGTAGAATGATGTCCAAGGTAGGTAGAATGCACCATAAGTCTTCTCAGCGCCATCACCTTGTGTCAATTGTTTTGCAATGTCTGCATACTCATCCCAAGTCATCGGTACCAATGGGTCTGGATATTCAACACCTGCCGCATCAAATACATCTTTATTATATGTAATTACCCATCTTGTTACGTTATGAGGAATTGTGTATATCTCTCCATTGTTCATAGAGTTCTTCGCATATGGTCCAAATTCCGCTTCCCAATCAATTCCTAATTCAGCAATTGCATCATCAAGAGGTTGTGCAAGTCCTTCGTCTGCATATTTCTGTTGTTCAATCGGGTTTGCTGCAATCATAAGGTCGTATTGCTCTCCACCTGCGATTTGAGTAGGAATCTTTGTTGCAAAGTCTGCGTCACGTCCGTAAAATACGAATTCTACATCTGCGTATTTCTCCATAGCCTGAAGCTCTTCTACCGCTGCAATCATCTTCTGCTCCTCATCCATACCGTTTTGATGGATGACAAACTGTTTCTTTTCTCCGCTACTTTCTTCACTTGCATCCTCCGCAGGTGCATCATCGCCTTCACTTGCCGCTGGTGCACTGCTGTCTGCTGCTGGAGCACAAGCTACCAATGAGCTCGCCATCATACCTACTACCAATAAACCTGCCAATAACTTACTTACTACGTTTTTTTTCATAATCTGTCTCCTTCTCTTTCATTTTTATAATTTAAATTCGTTTTGAATTTTAATTAACATATTGATTTGTTATTAACCTTTTGTTCCCGACAGTGCAATCCCTTGAATGAACTGACGCTGTGAAATAACATATACTACGATAATTGGTACCAAAGCCAATGTTGCTCCCGCCATCTGTACCGAGAAGTTTGATGAATACTCTCCTCTAAAGCTTGCAATACCAACCGATAGCATTTGCTTTCCAATATCATTGATGTAAACCAATGGTCCCATGTATTCGTTCCACCCCCATGTAAATGCGAGTATGAAGAGTGCCGCTAATTGTGACTTCGCAAGCGGTAACACAATCTGGAAGAATGTTCGATACTCGTTGCTACCATCGATTCTTGCTGCTTCCAGTAGTTCATCTGGTATCGATGCAAAGAACTGTCTCATCAGGAATATGGAGAAACCATTAAACGCCCATGGTAGTGCAACCGAAAGTAAATTGTCTATCAATCCTAATTCGCTAAAGATTAAGAACTGTGGTATCAAGCGAACTTGGTTCGGTATCATCAATGTTGCAATGAACAATGCGAAGATTAGATTCTTTCCTGCAAATCTCAATTTCGCAAACGCATATCCCGATAAAGAGCTAAATAGTAACACGAATACTACAACTAAAAATGTTACGAATGCTGTATTAAAATACCATTGAAAGAATGGAAAGTCTGTCGTTGCTGTTGCGTAATTTCCTGTGTTAATATTCTGCGGAATCCACTCAATCGGCATCTTGAATACATCGGCTTCAAACTTAAACGATGCGGACAACATCCAAGCGATCGGGAATATCATGACGATTCCAAATATTCCTAATACAAGGGTCAATAAGATCCTTTTTATCTTTGAATTTTTTTCTATCATGACTGCCTCCTTAATATTTAACCCATTTTTTCTGTCCCCAGAATTGTACCAAGGTAACTATCATTACCATCAAGAAGTACAACCAAGCTTGTGCCGAAGCGAATCCCATATCGAAATCTACGAATCCTGAACGGTAGATTGAGAATATCATGGTAAATGATGAATACCCTGGTCCACCCTCCGTCAAGATCTGCGCTTCCTCAAAGGTCCGGAATGCGTAGATGACATTCGTAATCAATAAGAAGAATGTCGTAGGCGAGATAAGTGGAACTGTAATTCTCATAAACTGCTGGAACTTGGAGGCCCCATCGATTGCTGCCGCCTCATAATAAGAAGCTGAAATCCCTTGAAGGCTCGCTAGATAAATAACGATACAATAACCGATGTTCTTCCATATTAGGAAGATTGCAATGGTAGGTACCGCCCATGCGGAACTCACTGCCCACCCTGGTGGATTCTCAATTCCCAATGCCATTAAGGTGCTATTGATTGGACCATACTCTGGATGAAACACCCCTGAGAATACCAATGCGGAAGCTGTTGTTACTGCTATGTAAGGCATGAAGTAAACCGCTCTCAAGAGTCCTCTTGCAAATATCTTCTGATTGAGCAAGTTCGCAATTACTAGTGATAAAACCATTAGGATTGGAACTACCAATACCATCAAGATCATATTGTTCACAAAACCAGTTGTAAAATAATCATGCGATAATGCGTCTACGTAATTCTGTATTCCGATAAATGTCGATCCCTCTAACCCTTTAAACATGCTCCAGTCCATGAAGCTGATAAACAAGGAGTAGCATAGTGGAAATGCCATAAATGCGAGAAACCCAATGCATGATATCGATATAAATGAATACCCGACTAAATTTTCTCTTATCTTTCTTTTTGTTTTCCCAGTCATTCTAACTTTCCTTTCATCTGATCAATTTTAATTCTTAAGATATCTGATATGTTATCTGTTGACTTATATGATAACTTATATCATATCTTTTATCAATAGACAAATTATACAATATATAATTTGTCTTTTTATGCATAATAAACAAAAAACAGGAGCATGTTTCACGATTGCTCCTGTTTGGATTTAAATTTTAAATTTGTATAATATATCTTTATTGACATCTACACCTATACCAGGCTTATCCGGCACATATATACATCCATCTTGGATTTTGATGCCATCATTTATTAACTCCGTTCTGAATGGATGATTCGATCTATCACATTCTAGCATCGGCTCATCTGGCATCTGGCATAAAGGTGTTGGGGGCAATGTTGCTAAAAATTGCAACGCTGCTGCCAAACCAATTCCCGACCCCCAAGCATGAGGCATAATTGCCGTATTATTTGCCTGAGCTATTGCTGCCATTTTCTTGCATTCCGTGAAACCTCCTGCCGAACACAAGTCAGGTTGGTATATATCTAGTGCTCCATTTTTCAGCCAATGATTCATTGATATTTTCCCAAATATTTCTTCACCTGCTGCAATATATGCACTAGTTAAGTTTCTAATTGCCTTGTAACCCTCCACGTCTTCTGGCGCTAACAACTCCTCGAAAAAATATATTTTCTCTGCTTCTAATTCGAGTACGATTCTACGTGCTACAGCTTGAGAATAACATGCGTTAAAATCAGCCATTAACATGATATCTGGTCCTACGGCTTCTCGGACGGCCTTAATATATTCGATATCTGTCTCAGGAGTAAATCCTACTTTTAGCTTCATCCCCTTGAATCCCGCCTTTTTAAATGCTAACGCTTCCTTAACCGCGTCGTCTGGATACACTCCACCTTTCACACGATAAAATCCCGTTGCATATGCAGTGAGTTTCTCGCGAAACCTCCCACCTATCAGTCTACTAATTGGCTGATTCAATTGCTTACCATTAAGATCCCATAATGCAATATCAAGCCCACTCAACGCATTCATAGTAATCCCCATCTGTCCAAATGGGCGTGCTTTATTATATAGCGTTTCCCATATAACTTCCACATCAAGACTTTCTTTTCCTATCACTTCTTCCTTATAGCAACTCTCGATAACTGCTGCTGCCATTTCTGGAGACTGCTGTCCATGACAAAGGCACTCACCAAATCCACTCATTCCATTCTCACCAATTACTTCTACTATCACTGAACTTCTCTTGTATACCCACCCCTGTGAAAACTGAAAAGGCTCATCTATTGGTGCACTAATTTTATGTACAATAACATCTTTAATCTGCATTTTCTTCCTCCTTCCATTTTGCTAAATTATTTTAGGTTCATTATTTCTTTCTTCTCGTACGCGTTTGTGCAATAACCATTGCAATTATTACAATAATTCCTTTTACTAAAAGCTGATAAAAATATGGTACACTTGTAAGATTCATCCCATTTATAACTACTGCAACTACAAAAGCCCCTAACATTGTTCCAAGAACTGTTCCTGACCCGCCTGTCATTGCAGTTCCCCCAAGTACTACCGCTGTGATTGCATCTAACTCATATCCTTCTCCTGCTTGAGGTATTCCTGAATAGGACTGTGCTGTCAATAAAAATCCCGCTACTGAACTAAATATACCCATTATTACAAATACCAAAGTTTGAGTTTTCAAGACATTTATTCCTGATAAACGTGCTGTCTCTGCATTATTACCAATCGCATAGACGTTCCGTCCAAATTGTGTATATTTAAGAACATACCAAGTAACAACTAATAGAACAAGAACAACCACAACTGCAAATGGGATAACGCCAAATATCCTCAATCTACCGAAAAAACGAATGCTCTCAGCTTCAAATGGTTTTGGTTTTCCACCTATTATAATATAAGCAAGTCCACGCGCTACATTCATAGTTCCCATTGTGATAATAAATGCTGTAATCTTTAATTTAGCAATAAAGAAAGCATTCACTAATCCAACACCTACACATGCTAACATTGCTGCTAGTACAGACAACCAAGGATTTATGCCCATATTGATAAGTTCACAGATAATTACGCTTGTGAGCGCCACCAATGATCCCACCGATAAGTCAATTGCTCCTGTTATAATAACTAATGTCATACCAAATGCTATAATTCCATTAATAGCCATTGCATTTAAAATATTAATAAAATTGTTGAATTCAAAAAAATACGGAATCGTGATCGCCATACCAATATATAATACGATTACTGCTATTACTAATTTCATTATATAACTCTGTGTCGCATTGACAGGTCCTGCCATGAATTTCTTACCCTTTAATTTTTCCATCTCACTCACCTCTCTACTCTTCTATCCCATTGATACCTAGGAATATTTTATTATGATCAAATTCTTTTTTTTCATATTCTTTAATGATTTGACCTTTGTAAACTATGATAATTCTATCTGCAACATCCATCAATTCGGTAATATACGATGTGGTGTATAAAATCCCCTTGCCTAAACCAGATAATTCTTTGATAAACTCAATCATCTCGGTTTTAGCCGCAACATCAATACCAGCAGTTGGCTCATTCAAGACAAATACATCAACATCTGTATACAACCATTTTGCTATAATTGCCTTTTGCTGGTTTCCTCCTGATAAAGATGAAATAGGCACCTCACCTGAAGGAGTTTTTATTCCGAGGCTCTTAATATACTCTTCCGTGACTTTTTTTTCTTCTGCTTCTCTTATCTTGGAGAAATAATGTCTTTTTTGTCCTTTTGTAATACATATATTGTCTTTTACCTTCATTCCAAGAAATTCGCCACATAATTGTCGATCTTCTGGAACATACCCAATTCCTTCTTTTATCGCTTGAATTGGATTTTTAACATTAATTTCTTTGTCATTCAATTTGACTGTACCGCTATTTCTTGGAATCATTCCAAAAAGGTGATCGAATACATCCTGCACTCCAGATCCACCCAACCCTACAAATCCTACAATTTCACCTGGATGCAAATCAAAATTAACACCCTTCGCATTCGCTGTTGTCAAGTTCTCGACCTGTAACAATTTTCTATCTCTAATAATTCTATCTTCCAAGGCGATCTCATTCTTTATCGTAGCGCCTTCTGCGTTCTTCTTTACATTAACATCTTTCTTACCAAGATTTCCAGACATAGCATCCACCAATGCACTAGCTGTGAATTCTTCAGTCTTTCCACCTATTACAAACGTTCCATCCTTGATTACTGCTATATTGTCGCAAATCTCTAGCACTTCTTTCAATCTATGTGATATAAACACCACAGCAGCACCTTTGCTCTTAAGCTTTCGCATAATTTCAAACATCATCTCAACACCATTTTGACGTAGTGCTGAAGTTGGCTCATCCATCAAAAATATACTTGGATTCTTCGAATAAGCCTTTACAATCTCAACCAGTTGTTTCTCTTCTGTTGATAACTCAGAAACATTCTGTCTTGGGTCGATCTCTAAAGCGAGCTCTTTTAATAATTCATTTGCATCATTTTGCATTTTTATGTAATCAATTTTTCCATTCTTTTTCGGCATCCTATCAATAAATATATTTTCGGCCACCGTCATTTGCTCCATTAATCGTCTATGTTGGAAGATAATACTCATTCCACTCTCTTGTGCTATAATAGGACTATTTTTTGTCACATGTTTTCCATCTACTATAATCTCACCTTTATCTTGAGAATACACACCAAATATAATATTTAGCAAGGTCGATTTTCCTGCTCCGTTGGATCCACATAAGCCGGTTATTTCACCTTTCTTAAATGTTAGACTCATATCTGTAAGTGCATGTACACCACCAAAAGACTTATATATATGGTTAAGTTCTAAAGCCTGATCACCCATAATCATTTCCTCATCTTTCATTCTTCTATTCAACTCGCACATACTTTTCCCACAAAGATATAAGACCCGAACAATAGTCGAGTCTTATATCTCTTGTACTATTATTCTACTGTCTGTGCCTTAATCAAATCCATGTATGTATCTACATTTTCAGCAGTTACAGCAACACCAGTCGTCTTTACCACAGTTGGTACTGGTCTTCCTTGCTCCATCCTATCCAACATAAATACTGAAACTGCTCCGTAGTTGTATGAATGCATCGCAACTACACTTTTTAAAGGCGATGATTCTTTTTGTAGTTCCGTATATGAATCCTCTGATTCAACAACTGTAACAACTGAGATATCATTTTCTTTTCCAGCATTTTCTACACCTCTAGTTATTCCTAATCCATGAATATCCATGATTGAAATAAATCCTTTTACATCTGGATGTGCTTGAATAATGTCGGTTGTCCACGTTTGCGCTGCTACAGGATCCGCATCTGGTCCATCTTCTGCAATTACTTCGATTCCAGGATATTCTTCAAATGCTCTATAGAAACCAGCCACGCGATCTTCTGATGGTGGAATTGGACTTGGATATTTAGCAATTGCAACTTGACCTTCTCCACCAATAGCCTCTGCCAATTGTATTCCAGCAATGTAACCAGCCGCCTCGTCATCTCCACCAACTTGACAATCTGCTTCTGAATCAGGCTGAATTGAATCCATAGTAACAACTTTCATCCCCAACTCATGTGCTAATTCTATCGCAGCTTCACCTGATTCCTTTGTAGTTGCTCCTAAAACTAACAATGTTACTCCTTGACTTGCAAAGTTTCTGATTAATTCTTGCTCTTGCATTGGATCATCCTCTGCTGAACCACTTACAAACTCATATCCTAAAGAAGCCGCAGTCTCCTCTCCACCTAATAACATGAACTGTTGAAATGGATCATTTAAATTATGGTTGATGAACCCCACCACCGCCTTTTCTCCTGTTTCTTCTTGGCTAGATTCTGCTGGTGCTTCAGATTCTACTGGTTCTGCTGTACACCCTACTGTTGTCAACATTGATAGTGCTAATGCCGCTGCTAATACTTTTTTGATACCTTTTCTCATTTCTCTTCCTCCTTAAAATTATTATTAATAGCTTTGCTAATTAATATACCTCTCAAAACCTATATGATTTCTGATATCATATATGTACAATCATTTTTTTCGTCATTCTTTTTGTTGAGTGTTGTAGATATATGATAACTGATATCACAAATGTAATCAATAGATATAATTACTATATTTTCTTTGTTATTTTTGTGCATATTGCATAAAATTTTATTGTTTTAATCAAATATTACTATATCACACTAAGCTACTAATTCAATATTATAGTCATTATATATTATCTTGCCACTTCATTCGTCCCAGATAATATAATATTCATTTGCTCTTCAGTTGGATATCCTTCTATATCTCCAACTGTCTCTGTTGCAAGAGCACCCGAAATACTAGCCATTGTACCAATGGTCTCTAGATTATATTTCTTCAATACACCCGCCAAAAAACCCGAATTATACGCATCACCCGCACCAATTGGGTCTATGCAACAACATTCATATGGTTTCACATGTACACATTGATTACGATTTGCTATCCACGAACCATTTGCACCATCTTTTAATCCCACATACTCTGCTTTTCCATTTGCAAACAATTCATCTAATATAGTCTGAGTATCCCGAGTATGAAATAAGACATTTGCTTCATCAATTCCTAACAAAATAATATCAGCTTGTAATACAAACTTCTTAATTATCTCTTCATAAGAATTTCCTTTCCACAGCTTTTTTCTAATATTGGGATCAAAACTAATCTTAAGCTTTTCTCTTCTTGCAATTTCAAATATCTTCTCTGTTAACTCCAAACAAGACTCAGACAATATAGGCGTAATACCTGATAAATGAACCATCTTATATTGTTGAATCAACTCACACGAAATGTCATCTTTCATCATATAAGAAGCAGCTGAATTATCTCTGTAATAAAAAACTTTTGTTTCACCTCCTGTAGTTTGCTTAAACATTACACCTGTTGAATGTTCCTTATCTTTGATTACCTCTGAAACATCAACACCTTCTGACCTGATTTGATTTAGGATATAAGCACCAAACTCATCTTCGCCAATCTTACTAACCCATGATGTACGAAATCCCAATTTTGCCAATCCAATTGCTGTGTTACTCTCCGCTCCTGCAATTCGCATTCCAAAATTATGCGCATATCTTAATGGCATTTTCTCGTGCGATGTAAATGCTGCCATTGTTTCTCCTATTGTCAACACATCTCTAATAATTTTTTCCATTCCTTTCACCTCTTTCGTTAATTTTCTTTGCTTAAATCAATAGTTATATGATAACATATAACTATTGATTTAACAATCTTCTTATTAAAAATTAATTATAAGTTTCCTATTTTTTGTATCTTAAAAAATACCTAAAAATGCCGTTTTGTGCTTCTTTCAACTTGAAATATCAGAAAAATTGTTTCTTAAATCTGAAACCGGTCTAATTTGCGGCATAACTATCAACCCCTTCATCATTATACTACTATCATAATTATGATAGTAGTATAATCAGGTTTAGCCTATTTATAAACAAGTATATCCTCCATCAACAATCAGCTCTGTGCCCGTAGCATATTTACCCGCATCTGAGATGAAATACAGGTATGCCCCTGCGATATCTTCTGGTTGTCCTAATCTACTACCCTCTGGATAATTCTTCATCCACTGTGCATGCATATCCGAAAAGTCTTGTACGATATCCGTCAGTATATATCCTGGGCTTACACAGTTGACACGAATTCCATACTTACACCACTCCACAGCAAGCCCCTTTGTCAGATGCACAAGCCCTGCCTTGGCAGCACAATAACTGGCAATGGTCTGAGGTGCATTGATTACCGATGCACTCATAGATGCCGTACTAACTATGGATCCTGGTCTCTTCTGTTCCACCATCACCTTTGCAGCCGCACGTGCTGTCAGGAACGAACCATTGAGGTCAACATCAATGATTTTCTTGAATTCTGCTGCCGAAGTTTCCAGTGCAGAATCAAATGCCACAATCCCCGCGTTATTGATGCAAAAATCAATGGTTTCATAATCCCCCAAATAAGCCGCCATCATAGCATTCACACTTTCTTGATTGGTAATATCACATTGATACGCCTTCACCAACCTACCTGTCGCTTCTGCAATTTTTATCGCTGTCTTCTCTGCCAATTCTAGATTGACATCCACAATCGCTACATCCGCTCCTTGCTCTGCCAGAACTCCTACCAAATGTTCCCCAATTCCCTGTGCTGCTCCTGTTACAAAACCTTTTTTTCCTTCAACCGAAAAATAATTC
This sequence comes from uncultured Lachnospiraceae bacterium, assembly GCA_964367905.1. GTDB lineage: Bacteria > Bacillota > Clostridia > Lachnospirales > Lachnospiraceae > CAUPWF01. The sequence goes on along the minus strand of CAYIZP010000025.1, from coordinate 8,798 downwards.
TTCATAGCTTGTCTCCTCTCATGTGTTGACACTCCCGTGTATTGTTTTCCATTTACTAGTTACGTTCCATATACGCTTCTAGCGCCTCAAACATTGCTACGTATTTATCCTTTGTGCGAACTACGATATCCTTATAATCTCCCCGTACCCGAGCTCCAAATAGCATTACCTAATTTCTATAGCAAGTTCACATTCATCTCTTGTGTCCTAGTATAACCCTTGCTTTAAGCAATATCAAGAATTGGTTGAATATTTTATGTAAATATATACAAAATTCAAAAAGAATGATTTAAAACATACAAATTCACTATAAAGTATGTTAGACTTAGTTTAGTGCTACTGTTATTTAATATTAATCGTTGCAATTATAAGTCTTATCATAATTATATAATCAAAATCAAGCAATGAACGAATGATTTAAATTTAAGAAAACAAGGAGGAAATTATGAGCAAAATTGTACTTGTAGGAGCAAACCATGCAGGAACTTCCTGTATAAACACAATCCTTGATAACTACTCTGGCAATGAAGTCACTGTATTTGATTCTAACAGTAATATTAGTTTCTTGGGTTGTGGGATGGCATTATGGATTGGCAAGCAAATTGATGGTCCAGAAGGTTTATTTTATTCCAATAAGGAACTGTTGGAGTCTAAGGGCGCAAAAATTTATATGGAAACTCCAGTTGAAAACATTGACTTTGATAAAAAAATCGTATATGCCACCAGTAAGGATGGTAAAAAGTACGAAGAACATTATGACAAGTTAATCCTTGCAACTGGATCTTGGCCGATTGAACCTAACATCCCAGGTGCCGATTTGAATAATGTGCAATATGTGAAACTATACCAACATGCCGAAGAAGTAATTAAGAAACTGGATACCAATCCTGAAATTCAAAATGTAACAGTAGTTGGTGCTGGTTATATCGGGGTAGAATTAGCAGAGGCCTTTGAGCGTTGTGGAAAAAAGACCACACTAATTGACATTGCAGGTAGTTGTTTAACTGCATACTATGATGAACAATTCACGGATAAGATGCGTGCCACTCTTGAGTCCCATGGAATCAATACAGAATTTGGACAAAAAGTTTTAGAAATACAGGGCACTGGCAAAGTGGAAAAGATTATAACTGATAAAAAAGAAATCGAAGCAGATATGGTTATTCTTGCAGTAGGTTTTACACCGAATACCGAACTTGGAAGAGATCGTATTGCACTTTTTGAAAACAACTCTTATAAAGTTGATTTAAATCAGCAGACTAGTGAAAAAGATGTATATGCCATTGGCGATTGCGCAACTGTTTATGATAATTCTATCGAGGACACGAATTATATTGCACTTGCGACAAATGCTGTTCGCTCTGGAATCGTAGCCGCACATAATGTATGTGGGGCAAATGTCACATCAATCGGTGTACAAGGCTCAAACGGAATCAGCATCTACGGATATAACATGGTATCCACTGGAATTACTGTTTGTAAGGCAAAGAAATTAGGGTTTGATGTAGAGTATACCGACTTTACTGATAATCAGAAACCAGAGTTTTCACGCAAAAATGCCGAGGTTACCATTCGTATCGTTTATGACAAGAAAACACGTCGAGTTCTGGGTGCACAGATGGCCTCAGAATATGATTTATCCATGGGAATTCATATGTTCTCATTAGCGATTCAAGAGGGTGTGACAATTGATAAATTAAAGCTTTTAGATATCTTCTTCCTTCCGCATTTTAACAAGCCATATAATTATATTACTATGGCTGCAATTACAGCAAAGTGATATCAAGGTACAAAAGGTCATGATTGATAAGAACATTTGGCGGTCACAAATTGAGACCGCCAACTTCTCACTATTTCTTATAGACAATTATATCCACCATCTACAATCAATTCTGATCCTGTTGCATAAGAACTCGCATCGGAGATAAAGTATAGATAAGCTGCTGCGATATCTTCTGGATATCCAAGACGACTTCCCTCTGGTAATTTAGATAACCAGATTGGATGCATGTCTGTCAAATCTTTTACAAGGTCTGTCAACATATATCCAGGACTCACACAATTCACTCTAATTCCATACTTACACCATTCCACTGCAAGTCCACGACTCAGATGTACAACGCCTGCTTTCGCTGCACAATAGCTAGCAATTGTCTGAGGAACATTAATTAATGAAGCACTCATCGACGCCGTACTTACAATAGATCCCCCCTTTTTCTGATCTACCATTACCTTCGCTGCTGCACGTGCAGTGAGAAATGTTCCGTTCAAGTCTATATCTACTACTTTCTTAAAATCTGCTGCAGATGTATCCAATGCAGAATCAAACATTGCAATCCCAGCATTATTGATACAGTAGTCGATTGTTCCATAATCTTTCAGGTAATCTTCCATCATAGCATCTACGCTTTCTTGATTGGTTATATCACACTGATATGCCTTTACTAGTCTACCTGTTGCTTCTGAGATTTTAGTTGCTGTCTTCTCCGCTAATTCCAGGTTGATGTCTACGATTGCGACATCAGCTCCTTGCTCTGCAAGTACATTTGCTAAGTGCTCGCCGATTCCTTGAGCTGCTCCTGTTACAAAACCCTTTTTGTTTTCTACCGAAAAATAATTTTTCATTTCTATTCTCCTTTTTCTTATTTTATTTTAGACACTAGCATTGCCGCTAGAATGATAAACCCTTTTGCAAATACGACCCACTCCGCCTTGAGCCCAATCATAACCATTCCAGTTCCAATCATCGATATCAAGAACGCAACAGCAATAATTCCAATTGTCCTATATTTTCCACCAAACAGCACCTTGGATAATACTGCGATTGTTATGGCATCTAACAAATAATTATCCACACTATTAATCTGTACTGACCCTGCACGAGCTGCGAATAAGATTCCTCCCACTGCCGCAAGTCCAGCACCGATTACAAATGTAAGAAGTGTGATATTTCTGACATTCACTCCCTTATATTCACTAGCCTTAATGTTAGCGCCTGTGAATTGAATCTTCCTACCGATTGTCGTTCGTTCCATAAAGATATAGCATAGAATTCCAACAATGATTAAGACAAAAAACAAATGCGAGATACCTGCTGTTCTACCTGCAAGATTCTTGAAACCTTCATGCGTTACATAGACTGCACGTCCGCCCGTCACTTGTTGCCGAATCCCCGTAATAAAGAACTGCATTCCTAGTGTCGTGATAAAGGAAGACACACCTAATCTTGATATGATCAAACCACTCACTCCACCAAGTGCACAAGCAACCAATATTCCAACTAAAATCGCGGAAGACGGTGTCAGATAAAAAGCGGAAGTCATCATATACGTTGTAACCAATGCGGCCAAACTAGCCATATGACCAACCGATAAGTCGAATCCGCCAACTGCAAATATCATACCCATTCCTAGGGCAAACACTGCTGGTATTACAGTATCCGCAAACATATTATTGACATTGGTGACTGTTGCGAAACTATCTGTAGTAACCGAAAATACAACAAACACTAATACAAGCAACCCTATAAATATCAAAGTTTGTTTTGTAAACATATTCTTTAATCTTGTATTCATCATATCCCCCTTCTATACCTGCACTTGCACAATGTTCTTTCTATTTGACCAAACAGAAAGTGCAACCGATGCGATTAATATTACGCCTTGAACAATCGGTACGATGTAAGACTCTACACCCATCATCTTCATAAATCCGTCAATCATACTTACGAAGATTGCTCCAAACAATGTACCTGCTACATTCACGCGTCCAGGGACAAACATCGACGAACCTAGATAACATGCTGCGAATACTGGTAGCATTATGGTTGCTCCTTGATTATAGATAGCACCTGATCGTGAAGCTTCAAATGAAGTAGCCAATGCAATACATATTGCAGCTCCAATATAAGCACACATCTTCATGACCTTAATGTTAATTCCAGCCTCAATTCCAGCCTCTTTGTTCTCTCCTGTTACCCTCAATTGAAAACCAAATTTCGTCTTGTTCACTAGGATAAATGCTATCACATATACCAAAAGCATAATCCATACAATTAATGGGAAACCAAATTCTATTTTAATAAATGAAGTAACATCTGTATTTGTAATCAATGTAGTTTGTTGATGAATCGCACGTTCTAAACCATTTGCCATAAACATAAATGCAATAGAAATAATAAAAGACGAAAAACCTAATCTTGTAACAAGTGCAGAAATCAACAAATTCACACCAAGCGCAATCGCCAATATGATTAGAAACGGAACTGTAAAGTTCCCTTGTCGGTTCACGCATAGTGCAAATATCGTCGTTAACAAACTAAACATCCCTGAAAAGGACATGTCTCCCTCTCCACATATCATGATTAATGAAACACCGAGTGCAGTAAGTGCAATTGCAGTGTTTTGCATAAATATATTTTTAATATTCAACCAAGAAAACAAGGGAACATCCATATTGAATACTTGTAGCAAAATTAATATCGCTACTAAGCCGATTGGTAGCCCATATTTCTGAATAAACGGGTTGTTCATCTTCTGCTTATTCATTTTGTCCACCTCCCATAATATACTTCAATATTTCACTCTTACTCGCTTCACTTGCATTGAATTCCTTGATGATTTTTCCTTTATATAAGATTAATATTCTATCACTTAATCCCATTGCCTCTTCAATATCTCCCGTAGATAATACTACTCCTGCTCCTCTAGAAACAAGTTCTCCTAGAATCTTGTAGATTTCCGCTTTTGCCCCTACATCGACTCCTGCTGCAACCTCATCTAACAGGTAGATATTAAAATCATCCAATAACCATTTTCCGATTACAATCTTCTGTTGATTTCCCCCTGATAAGAGTCTCATTTGGTATGAAATATCGTTTGGATGCACCAATAACTTATTATTACTTTCTTGTGCAACTGCTTTTTCTTTTTTCCGATTGATAAATCCAAGCTTTGACACCTTATGCATACTTACAGAGGATGTATTCTCCATAATACTTCTGTCACCAATCATTCCATGCAATGCTCGATCCTCTGGAACAAGTGCTGCACCATACTTGATTCCCTTGATTGGTGAGTATTTATTTGGCATCTTTTGATCTGCTATGGTCACCGTACCACTCTTCTTATCCATGATGCCATAGATACAACTAAGAACCTCTGTTTTTCCAGCCCCTACCGCACCAACGAGAGAAACTATCTCACCCTGTTTTACTTCAAAACTGACATCATTTATCTTATCTGAATATGTAAGATTTTCAACTTTTAGAATTGGTTTTCCAACCTTCACTTGGATTTTCGGAAAAAAAGCATCCAGTTTTTTCCCAAGCATTAATTGAACAAGCTCATCTTCCGAAATATCACTAGCATCGCGTGTATCAATACGTGTTCCATCACGGAAGATGCTGATTTTATCACATATCCTATATATCTCTTCCATCCTATGCGAAATATAGATTGTAGTAGTTCCAGATTCTTTTAATTTATTGATAACTGCAAAAAGTTTTTCCGTCTCCTCCAAACTGATTCTCGATGTTGGTTCATCAAGGATTAGGACTTTCGGATTGCTAATTAAGGCTCTTGCAATCACAACAAATTGCTGTTCCGCAACGGAAAGCGTTCGGGCGGCCTGTCTCAAATCAAGCTCAATCCCTATAAATTCTAGCACATCCTTTACTTTCTTCTCTCCTGCCTTCCAATTTAACATACCACCATTGGTTGGAGTCTCGTAAATTAAAATATTTTCTAGAATCGATAAGCTTCCCACAATATTAATCACTTGATGAACAATCTGAATTCCTAGTTTTTGCATTGCTTTCGGCGATAAACCTGTTACATCCTTACCTTCATAATACAGATTTCCTGTATCTGGTTTGTATTCTCCCATTAAAGTTTTCATCAGTGTGGATTTTCCCGCTCCATTAGAGCCCACGATTGCATGGACTTCGCCTAAACCGATATCCAAGTCAACACCCTTCAGAGCTTTCGTAGCTCCGAAGGATTTTGTGACACCTTCCATTTTTAAAACAATTTGATTACTCATTTGCCATTCTCCAAATCAATTTATTGTCCGTAAGGTCTTCCTAGTACATCTTCCCAGTGAACTTCTGGTGATTGATGAAGGATTGTAGATCCATCTGTTACAGGATCATTTGCACCTGCTGCATTTGATACAAAATATGTAGGTCCGAACATTGCAAATGGCACTACATCTCCTTTTCCATTAATTTCAAGGTCTAATCCTTTTGCTGCTCTCTCTGCTAATGTGTACGCTCCTTGCCCCATGAATACCCACTCTGGTGCCCCTTCTTCTCTCATCGCCATCATAACATCTGTTCCTGTATCTCCAGATGCAATTACAATATCTTCTGTTCTACCTGCATCCTTTAACGCTGCGTATGCTCCGATGGCTGGTAGGTTCCATGATGTTACAATTGCCTTAATGTCTCCATCTGTATCCGCTGCCAATGCTGCTGCCACCTTTGTCTGTGCATCTGTCACCGCATTTCCCGCATCAATATCAAATCTCTCTGTTACAATACTTGTCTTAGGATCTGTCCCTCTGAATGGATCAAATACTACATCTGCTGCATCTGCTCTAGCCTTAAGTGTCACCCAGCTAGGTGTATCTAAAATCAAGACTTTCCCTGCTCCTTCTAGCTTATTCAATGTCCAGAGTCCTAATTGAGTTCCACCACCCCAGTTATCTGCCATAGTACTGATTACGGCACCTTCTTGGAACATGTCAATGCAAGAGAATGGAATACCTGCATCCACGATTTTGGCTGAAGCTTCAACTAATGAATTTTGCTCTCCTCCAGAAATTACAATTCCTGCAACATTATTTGCAATGAATGTATCAATCGCCGCACTTGCTGCAGCTGGATCACCATTTGTATCAACCATATCTACTGTATATCCTAGCGGTTCAAAATATTCTTCTAATGCAATAACTGCATTGATATTCCAATCATTCGCTTGATTAAAAGCAACAACACCGATTGATTTTCCATCTCCTCTTGTTGCATCTAATTCTTGAATTGCAACATCCATTGCATCCATTGCTTCTTGATCTCCACCATTATCTGCTGGCTCTGCTGTTGTCTCTGTAGTTTCGGTTTCTGCTTCCGCCACATCGCCACCTGAACTTGCTGCCTGCTCTTCAGGGGTCTGTGTACACCCCACAAACAATGTCATTGTCATCGTTGCTACCAATAAACTCGCTAATACTTTTTTCATTTTCTTTCCTCCATTTACTCTTATTTTTGTTATATTTCGGCGATTTCACTTTGAAAATCGCTGATAACCTTATATGTTTCGTAGAGCTTCTTGTATGTCTCTACTTGCTCCATGTCTTTCTTATATTTCTTTATCGGCGCATTAATCTCCTTTAATTTGGAGTAATCACTCCATACTCCTGTTCCAATCGCTGCCGTTGCCATAGCTCCTAACGAACCTGCATTCTCTCCTGCTGTTGAGTTACAAATATCAAGTCGATAAATGTCTGCAAATAATTGCATCCAGAACGGACTTTTTGCCCCACCGCCTACAATCAACATACCATCCTTTATCTCTACTTCTTTTGCCAACTCATCCAGAGCAGCTTTGAGTGCAAAACAAATTCCCTCTAAAGTAGATCGAATCAAGTCACCCCGTGTGTGCTTTAAATCTAGACCTGCAAAAGTTCCGCGAACATCATTACTCTTATCTAACCCACTCCCTCCTGCGAGATGCGGTACCATGAACACTCCATTTGCTCCAATTGCTGATTGTTCTGCCAATGCATTCATTTCTACATAAGCATCCACCCCACCCTGTTTCTCCTGTTCTACAAAATCTGCACAAATCGTGTTTCTCACCCAACGGTAGGTATTCCCCGCTGAGAAAATAGCGGTCGCCGATGCATATTTTCCTTTTATAAGATGTGCAAATACATATGGCTTTGATGTAATATTCACAATTGGTTTCGAATCTGTCACCGCAATCCACGAAGAAGTTCCTAGACTTGTATATGCCATTCCATCTTCTACACATCCTGCACCAGCAGCCATACATGCATTGTCTACACCACCTGCGGAAACTTGTACACCAGCCAAGAGACCCAATTCTTCTGCAACCTCCGCATTCAGAGTTCCAATAATATCTGACGATTCATAAATAATCGGAAGTTTTGATTTCTCAATTCCAAAGGCTTGTATCAACTGCTCGTCATACTCACAGGCAATCAAATCATATACTCCACTTCCCGACGCATAGGAATGGTCCGTTGCCAAAACACCCGTCAAGCAATAATTCAAGTAATCTTTGCTACCGATAAACTGTTCTGCTCTCTCATAAGTATCTGGCTCATTATTTCTGTACCATTGAATCTTAAATGCTCCATATAACTTTGCAGGAAAACCATTTCCTGTTTTCTCATACCACGTTTGATAATTCTCATTTGTGAAAAATTCTTCCTCTTCTGTTGCCGCACGAGCATCTGACCAGATCGGGACATATTCACATAGCAATTCCCCATCCTTATCGATTGGAACCACTCCAAGAGAATGTCCCGAACATCCGATTCCCACAATATCTTTTTTATCAATATCCACCTTCGCAAGTAGTCGCTTTGTCGTTTCCCTTAGAACCTTCCACCACTCTTCTGGTTTCTGCTCCCGAAAATCATCTTTTGGATAATAGGTAACGCACTCCATAAACTCACTTCCAATGGACGTTCCTGATTCATCAAATAGCGAGGTTTTAATTCCACCTGTTCCTAAGTCATATGCCATAATGTATTTCATATAGTCACCTGCT